>NZ_CP005083.1:2157428-2854904 GCF_001563265.1 Sphingobium sp. TKS
GACCACGAGACGAGCCGTGTCGCCGGCCCTGAGCGTGAGGCGGTCGGCGCTGACCGCGAAGATCCGCGCGCCAAGGGCGCGATCGAGAAACTGGCGCTCGTCCAGCGTGGTGTCGGCAGAGACCTCGACGCGGTACTCCGAGGCCGACAGGCCGGCGCCCTCGACCTCGAGGCGGCGGCGTTCGGTAATGTGCGCGCCAGGCAGGCTCGACAGGAGCACCGCGCCGGCCTGCGGCGCCACCTCGGTGAAGGTGGCGGGAATGCGTTCCTGAAAGATGGCGAGCGTGATCGAGACGGCCCGCTCTTCCTCGACAAGCGGTCCCAGCAGTTCTTCGTTCGCCCGGGCGCGCTGTGAGGCGCCGGGCACCAGGCTCACGGTCTGGGCCGGGATATCGGAAGGCTCGGCGTAAAGCGGGTAGATCGCGCCATTGCAGGAGACGAAGAATTCCGATGGCGTGGTCACATAGCTGCGGGTGACCTGGCCCAAATCATCGGTTTCCTTGACGAGAAACTTGATCCACGCATCCGAGCCGCCCTTTTCGACGGCGATCGCCTTCTCGGCCGAGAACTTCACGTCCTCGATCTCACCGCCGACGCAGATGACGTGGTTGATGTCACGGTTGGACAGACGGATCGCACTCCTCTGATCCGGCAGCGCGGTGATTTGCTGCGCGCCGACAGGCACGCTCATCAGGAGGATCGCCGGCAGTGCGAGCGCGCGCGTTCCTCTACCGAAGCTCGGCATCGAAATTCTCCTCGGACAGGCGGGTGAGCCAGAAGCGGCCGTTGTCGATCGCGTAGCCGATGCGTAGCGTGCCCCGGAATTTGCGGATGACGCCGCCGATCACGCGGACCTTCTCGACCGGCACGACGATTTCCGTATCGGTCCAGGTCACCGGCTGATCGGGGCGAATATAGGTCGCGATCGAGAGCGTCGGGTTGTTCGCGAGTTCGTCAAGGATCGCGTTCAGATTGTCGCGCATCCCGTTATAGGCCGACGGGTGGACGATCGAGAGCAGCTCCTGGAACTGCCGGTCCGCCGAATAGGCCGAATAGGTGCCCGACAGCGTGACGATGTTGCGCGTGATCGTTCGCAGATAGGCGGTCGAGGGCTTCGAGCCCGTCACATAGAGATCACCGCTCGCGCCGAACGGAACCACGACGGTGCGCCGGTTCTGGTCGGAGGAATAGACCACCGCGCCCAGCACGGCCGTGATGCCGAACAGCCCGACGATCGCGAATTTGAGAAGCCGGTTCTCCTCGAACAGGTTTGAGCTTCCCTGCAGATAACGGTGGATGCCGAAGCTGGCGGGTTTGCCGATCAGAGGATCGGCCTCCGGCCCGGTGCGGCGGTTGAGGAATGACATGGCGCCAGCTCACTCGAAGAAGCGGGTCTGGGTCGGACCCGGATAGTGACGAAAGGAAAGCAGGCCCCAGCGCCACGCGAGGTGGGGAAGGAAGCCGCGTGGCTTCGATCGCTTCCACGGGATGAAAAGGAGAAGGGCGCCGATGAGCATCCAGCCGATCACCCCGCCGACGATTGCGGCGACGAAGATGGTCGACAGAACCAGTACGAACTCGTCCGCCGCGAACCACAAAATCTGCGTCGGGCGATGGAGATACTGGGGCAGACGTTCGTCCAACGTCCTTCTCCTCTTGCTTCATGCCCCCGGCATGGGGGCGGTTTTCCCAGGGAGCCGGTTCATCGGCGCCCCGGGTTCGTGAGGCCGCGCCAGCGCTCGCGGGACGGGGGCGCGGCCAATCCGGTCAGATCACCATTCCGAAAGTCTGGAGGATCGTGTCCGATTTGATCAGGCAGACCGCGGCGACGATGGTCGGGATGCCGACCATGACGTTCGAGAAAAGCCGCGAGACGCCGAACAGGAAGGCCGCGACACCGCCGACAAAGCCGAGCGGTCCCTTGACCCCCTTGTTGACCACGATGTCGTAGATGTCGTAGCCGAGGTCGCCTGCGGCCGGGGCCGTGAAGGCATGGGCGCCGCCGCTCGCGAGCGCGAACATAGCAAGCATAGGCAGCCCGGTGCTGGCGTAGGAGACGGTCCGACGCCCGATTTTCTTGATCATTGCGCATACTCCGAGGATGTGGGAGCCGTCCGGAAGCATGCCTGCGGACCCCGAATGGGCTCGTTGGCGGCCGATGATCGTGTCGGACGGCTCCCATGGGCCGCGACCATCGGCATCTCGACACGCCAGGCCGGCGCTGGGACGTCGCGTTGGACGCCAGACCGGTCGGACGGCCGCCAGAAGTGGGTGAGGTGTTTCAGCGGTTCGCATGCGGAGCCGCCTTCGCGGCCAGCTTGGCGCGAGCCTGATCGAGAAAAGTCTCGAGTTCGGCCTGCTGAAAACCCGATATCAATTGACCGTCAGCGATCAGCGTCGGCGTGCCGCTCACACCGATCTTGCGGACGAGATCCGCATCGGCCTCCACCTTCGCGTGGCCTGCCATGCACTTATGCATCTGCGCAGGCTTGGCCCCGGCGTAGACGGCCTTGAAGGTCGCTTCCTTGTCCGGTGAGCAGAGGATGTGCTCGGCCTTTGCGGCCGCATCCGGGTGAATACCCGAGACGAAATAGACCAGCCGCCGCACGGGCTTGCCCTCCGCGGCCTTGGTCGCCCAGAAGCGCTCCAGCGCCCTGCAGTAGGGACAATCGGGATCCGTGAATTCGATGATCGTCGGCGCGCCGGCGGGTCCAATGGTCAATGCCTTCGCCGGATCGATCGCGGCGAGATGCTTCCTCGCGGTCGCCTCCTGGGCCAGCGCGGTGACGTTGGCGCCATTCTTGTCGTAGATCGACGCGAAGAGGATGTGTTCGCTCTCGGGGGCGAAATAGATCACGCGGCCGCCCGCGATCGCCTGATAGATCGGTCCCTTGACCGGCGCCGGGCCAAAATCCTCGAACTGGAGATTGGTGAAGGTCTGGTGCAGCTGCTGTTCGGCTTCGGCCGCCGCCTGCGCGAGCGCGGAGCGATCGTTGCCTTTGTGGGTTGCCGGTTCTTGGGCGAGGGCAGGGGCGGTGGCGATCAGCAGCGCCGCCATACCGGCGCCGCCGGCGTGACGCTTAATCCAATGGGGCATTTGATATCTCCTGAGGTATGATGCTCGAGGATCCGGTCACGAGGCTGCGATCGAGATGGACCGAACTTCCCAGCATGAGCTGCGCTGCCGGCATCGAAAGGCCGGCGGTGGAGGCGTTGCCGCGGCTGCGGATCACGAAGTCGGTTGCGGCTTCAGTGATCGTAAGCCGTATCATCTGCGGTGCCGGCGCGGGGGAAGCGCGCGGCGCGGCGCAGCCCATGACCGTCGCCGGGAGAAGCAACGCGACGGCGATTGCCTTGTGTCTGTTGGGCATCGGGCTGTCCCCCCTCGCGTGAAATTCGGAAGCCTGCAGCTGGCGCACGGACTGGCGTTCTCCGCGTCCGTTCGTGCGCCATGCCGAGGCGTCCTCGACGTGCGGAAGGAATGATGTGTTTCACCCTGAAACAGCAATCGGGTAGACACTGACGTGTGAACCTGGACACCTCAGTGACGTATTCGCCACTTCAGTACGCATCTGCTCACTTATGTGGTGATTTGGCCTGGTCGCCGGGAGCCGTCGCTCGTCCGTTTGGCCGAGGCCAATAGAGAGGAACGAATCGCACCGTGGGCCGTCCATCGAGAACCTACGCGCTCAGGATGTCACCAGCTGGAGTCGAGCTCTTTCTCGATTGCCACCATCGCCTGTGCAGGCTGACCCATCAGTTGCTGCCCTATGGCCAAACGCTGTTCGCGGCCATGATGCACCTCAGCCGCCTCGACGCCGTCCTCATCATGGACGACCTCGCAACCTTCAAGGCATCGGGGCTTGCGGGTCGCCGCAATTGCTTTGTCGGCGCCCCATCGTGCCTAATGGATGTCGTCTCGCGGATTTCTACAAGCATTGCCGAGCAATTGCCCGACAATCGGCGTCCGATCATGACCTCCCGACTCTTCATCGTTGCGCTCAGACGCTTTCGAGCGGCCGACTCGGACGACTTGCTGCGTTCCTATGAACTGATGGTCGAGGAGGCCGGCCCGATGCTTAAGATTCCTAAAGACTGGCGCGACATCAGGCGCTCCGAGGCAGGGCATTGATACGCTACACATAAGATGCGGCAACATTGGCCTATTCTCTCGTTGACCTGCGGATATGTATCTTACACAAATCTGCAGCATCGAGCAGGCCGTGGCGGGCTGAAAGCTACCTTCGGGAGAGGGAGATGCCGCTTGCGCGCGATAACAAAACCGAAGAACCAGTCTATTTGTCCGAAGTCAAGCGGCTGTCAGGACAGCGCATAGAGCAGGAAAGACGGCGACGCGGGTTGAGCCAATCTTTCATGGGTACGAGGATAGGACGGGGAACGACCTGGGTACGCCAGATCGAATCTGGTTGCCCCAAAGTTCGCCTGGATGATCATGTCCTTTGCTATGACTTCTTGAGCATTTCTCCGCTGGCGATCTTCATCCCTCTTCTCTTTCTCCTTCACGGCCGCGAATGTCCGCCGCATCTTCTGTTCGGCAACCTCAAGCACCTCGAAGAGGCGATCCTCAACTGCGTGATCAACTGGAACCTTAGAAATCTGCGTGGCCTTCTGCACCAACAGCCTTCGGATGAGCCGGAGGAGGCGATGGCGACAGGCCATAGCGAAAATTCGGTGTGCGCCGCGGATCGGCCGTGAGTCTCACATTTGCGACTCGAGGACCCTCGCTGACCACTGTCGGTAGCCTGAGCCTCTATTAAGGACGGCGTAACGCCTTGGCGTAAAAGGCAATCGCCGCGGAGGCATCCTCGAAGTAGATCTGTGGAATGGCCACATTGCGGTAGCGATAAGTCCGTAGCTCGGTTTTCTCTGGCACGGTCGTCCGTCTTCCCATTTGAGTTTCGAGGAGGTTCGAGCGAGCGGCGGACGATGCGATGCGATGCGATGCGATGCGATGCGCGGAGATGCCTACCAGAGGTTCTTGCCGTCAATGACCGCGACTGGCCAGTCGGCTGCCTCGAAGTCGTCGATGAGACGCGCATTGAGCGCGATGCGCCGGGTCTTGCCGTCCCATGAGCCGTCCTTATCGAAGGCCGGGCTGTCGGCGTATGTGTCGCATCCGCACGCGCTGCAGAAATGGTTGGCGACCTGCTTCGACCGCCAGCGATAGGCCGCGTCGCTATCGGCCTGCCGCACGGTGAACTGATCCGGCCGGTAATAGGCGAAGAGGTGCCCGCGCTTCGAGCACAAGGAACAGGTGCAGCGGGTCAACTTTTCGGGAAGCTCGGCATCAACCTCCATCACCGTGCGTCCGCAATGGCATCGTGCCGTGATCGTCATGGACTCCTCCAAATCTTGCTCGATGAAGACTTCCTCGCTCTCGCTCAGTCGTAGCGGCTGACTTCCACCAGGTTGCCGTCCGGGTCACGGAAGTACATCAACATCATTCTGCCCTGCGCGCCTTCGCGCTCGATCGGACCGAGCTCGATCGCGACGCCGCAGCTCTCGAGATGCGCGCGTACCTCGTCGAGCGGTCGTTCGATGACCAGGCAGAAGTCGCCCGCGCCGGACGTCGGCGCGACAGCCTTGGGGTCGAACGTGTGGCCGACCTCGTGGACGTTGTTCTTCCGACGACCGAAGGTTAGCGCGGCGGGCCGCATCGCCGCGCCCACCCGGCGAAAGCCGAGCGCACGCTCATAGAAGGCGCACGTCGCCTCCAGGCAACGGCCGGTGAGAACCAGATGGTCGATGCGGTCGATCATGCTGCCTCTCCGAAGAAACGAAGGAAATGTGCGGCGACCGCATGGGGCTGCTCTTCGGGTATGAAGTGACCGCAGGGCAGCACCTCACCTTCGACCTGGCTGGCCCACGGCCGCCACAGCGCGACGCCGTCCTTGCCCTTGAGCGAACCCTGCTCGCCCCACAGGACCAGCAACGGCATCGCCAGCTTACGTCCGCGGTCGGCCTCGTCCAGCTCGCGGTCGATGCCCCAGCCGGCGCGATAATCCTCGCACCAGCCCCGCACCGTCCCGGATTGCTGCGCGCAGGCGACATAATCGGCGACATTCTGCTCTGGAAACTCGAATCCCGGCGCCGACTGGTGTTCGAGGATGTAGCGCACGAACCATTCGGGATCGGCGCCGATCAGCTTCTCGGGCAAGCCATCCGGCTGCGCCAGGAACGGCCAGTGCCACGTCGCGACAGCTTGCTTCGCTCCCATGCTGTTCCAGACATCGGCGGTCGGAACCACGTCGAGGCTGGCGAGCCGCGTCACCACTTCGGGATAGTCCAGCGCGAGCCGATAGGCGACGCGGGCACCGCGATCATGCGCGCCGACCGCGAACCGATCGAAACCGAGCGCCTTCATTGCCAGGATTTGGTCCTGCGCCATCGCCCGCTTGGAATAAGCAGCATGCTGATCGCCGCCCTCCGGTTTGCCGCTTCGGCCGTAGCCACGCAGATCGGGCATGACGACGGTGAACATCTCCGCGAGCCCAGGCGCCATCGCCGACCAGCACATGCGTGTCTGCGGCCAACCGTGGAGCAACAGCAAAGGTCGCCCGCTGCCGCCGACGAGGGCATCCACTTCGATGTCCTCGCCCGGAAGATGCCGACGTGTAGCGCGACGATTACGGAGTCCGGTCGGCGTCAATTATGATGGCCGATAGGTGGCCGCGCCGGTTGGTGAATTCTGGCTACCATTTGCTGTTGCGGGAGCAACCGTCGAGCGACAATTACGACGCTGGGTAATTGTCGCTGACGCTGGCCGGAAGCGAGGGTCTGAAGCGCATGGGATGGTTGGCATGTAATTGCCGCTGGCGACAATTACCCGTTGCCTCAGCAAGGGTGCTCCCGAGCGCGAAGCCAGCGACAATTATGATGGCCGGTCCGGGGCGCCATTCGGCGGGTCGTAATCGCCGGCGTTGATACGGGCGACGGCGGAACGTTTGCGGTAGCTTTCGCCGTTCATCTCGATGATGATCGAGTGGTGCACGAGGCGGTCGATCGCGGCGACAGTCATAGCGGGATCAGGGAAGACGTTGTCCCATGCCGAAAATGGCTGGTTGGCGGTAATGGCGAGCGAGTGGCGTTCGTAGCGGTGGGCGATGAGCTCGAACAAGGCGCTGGTCTCGACCTGGTCCTTGCGGACGTAGGACAGATCGTCGAGCACGATGAGATCGAACTTGTCGAGCTTGTCGAGCATGGCGGGTAGGCTGAGGTCGCGGCGCGCGGACTGGAGCTTCTGGACCATGTCGGTGGTGGAGCAGAACAGGACGCGCCGCCCCGTGTCGATGAGGGCATGACCAATGGCAGCAACTGCGTGCGTCTTGCCGGTCCCGCTCTGGCCGAACAGCAGCAGGTTGCCGCCGCTCTCGATCCAGTCGTCACCGGCGGCGAGGGACAAGAGGTGCGGTTTGCGGATGCCGGGGGCTGCGTCGAAATCGAAGGTGGCGAAGGTCTTGCCTGCGGGCAAGCCGGACTGGTCGCGATGGCGCTGGATGCGCCGGGAGGAGCGATCGGCCATCTCGATCTCGAGAAGCGAGGCCAGCAGGTTGGCGGCCGGCCAGCCATCGCGATCGGCGGTGTCGGTGAGGCGCTTCCAGTTGCGGTTGATACTCGGCAGGCGCAAGGCCTTGAGCAGGGTAGGCAGCACGGCGGCGGCCTGGTCCTTGGTGCGGGTCATCAGTACACCTCCCCGCTGGCGATCAAGCTGTTGTAGCTGTGCAGATCGGGAGGCGGGATAGTGACATCGCGCTGCGATCTTGCGGTTGGCAGGAACTCGTCCCTGAGCGCATCGACATCGGGCAAGCGCCCTCTGTCGAGTGCCTCATCGATCCGCCGGGCCAGCACGTCGACACAGTCGCCCCTGGCGGCGATATCGAGCAGCGCGACGGCATCGCGGCAGGCCTGCCGTCCATCGAGTTGGGCATCGAAGGCTTGCCAGGCCCGCCGGTAGGCGTGATCGGGGAACAGGGCTTCGCGGTAGACGAGGTTGCGCAGCGCACCAGGCTTGCGGCGCAGGTTACCGATCATGTGCCGGAAATCGATGCTGTGCCCCCGGTGGGGATGGCTGATCCGCACACGCGGCGTGGACATTACCCTGTCCGGACCGAGGAAGAGCTCAATGCGATCGTCAAAGAGATGCGCGTTGAGGCGCCGTCCGACGAGGCGGGAAGGCACCGAATAGGTAACCCGATCGATGGCGACGGTGCCGTTGCGGGTGACATCGACGGTGACCATGGCGAAATCGGTGGTTCGCCTTGCGGGCAGCGCCTTGAGTACCCTGCGTTCTGCATCGATGTGCGCAGCATGCCGCCGGTTCTGTCTGGCGACCTGCGCCTCAACGAACTCGCGCCAGGCCTCGATGCTGACGAAATCGCGGCTTCCCCGCCGGCGTAAGGCCTGATCGAGCCGTCGCTTGAGATGGGCATGGGGACCTTCGATCGATCCGTTCTCGTGCGCCTCGCCGCGGTTGTTGCGGGTAGCGAGCATGCCGTAATGACGGCACAGCTCGTCATAGCTTCGGGTAAAATCCCGCTGCGCATCGGCGTCGAGGTTTTTGTAGGCGGCTGACAGGGAATCGCTGCGGTGTTCGGCCGGCGCGCCGCCCAGCTTCCACAAGGCATCCTGCAGGTGCTCCGAAAGGGCGGCAAAGCTCTCCCCGCCCAGCACGACAGCCGCATGCTCCCAGCCACTCGCCGCCAAGCGGAAGTGGTAAAGGCGATAGGCCAGGGTCTCGCCGGCAACGGTGACCTTGAGACTGTCGCATACCGTGAAATCCGACAGGCCCTGCCGACCGGGCTCATGATGCTGCGGGAAGAAGATCTCCTTCTCGCCGCCGTGCAGTGCCCGCCAGCGGGCGATCCGGCGTTCAAGTGTTCGTCGTATCGCATCGGGAACAGCATCCTCGCCGAACTCGTCCTGGAGCGTCTCGAAGACCGTGACGGCAATGATACCGTCGATCTGGAGCAACTCCTCGACGCGTGGCCAGAATGGCTCGAGCGGATCGGCGCGGGTGCGCCAGTGGCGCTCCTTCTTCTTCTGGGACGGAAGCTGCGGATCGTTCTCGATCCGGCGTGCGCTGCGCTCGCTGATACCGGCCTTGGCAGCCGCGACGGCCTGGGTGTGTTGGCGACGATGGGTCATGAAGAGAAATACCTGCTGATCGGAAATGTGGTGGCCCGGCATCGCAAACCCATCGCTCGTTGTTCGATGAGTGTTCCGATACCACCGCCCGCCACAGCCCCGATCAGCCCCCCCGAAAGAAGGGGAAAAAGATCGCCACCGGTTGTCTGGTCCGCTCTCCGGTCGGGGCTACGCCCCTCCCTACGATCAGCCCAGACAACCGATCCTACCGGCCATCATAGTTGCCGCTCAACCGGCCATCGTAGTTGTCGCCACGCAGCCGACGCGCAAATCCCTCGATCGAACCGTCAACCATGCAGTTCTCGCCTTTCGCCAATCGACAATAACTCTAACCGAGGCTGATTGTTCTCAGGCTCCGATGGCTCTCGGACAGATGACACTTGAAGGATGCTTGTATGATCAGCCTTTCCTCGCTGCCCGGAATGCCCCGCCTTGGGCCGGCGAGTTCCCTGTCCCTAGCAAAGCGGTTGCGGTGAGACTCTCCGGCGAAAGGCGGAGAGCGGCAGCCTCTGGCGGTGCCAGGCTAGTATGAACGGCGATACGTACTCGTTATGTTTGTCCTGCATGGCACGATCGCCGGAGCCATTGCGCAAGATGAGTGAGCCGGCGGCAGGTCACGCCTCGTTTCCTCCAGATGTGCGGCGTTTGCCCGATAATGGCGACATCGTTCGGAACGCTACAGAAAATGCACATCGACGCGCATTGAAGCCCAACTGTGAGCAATGCTTGGCGAGACCAACCCCGGCGAAGTCGACATGCATCGCAGCCATCCGGGATTCTACGGATCGGCGGCTACATGGAATTGCGGGATAGCCTGAGCTCTTGAATCCTGCGGACCTGAAGGGTGCGGCGCAGTGGCGGACTTCTCGGCAATTTTCAGATGATCGGCTGGTTCCGACATTGTGGTGCGAACGCGCTCTATTCTCCTGGGCGGTCAGCTAGCCAACTCATTCGGAACTGTCATCTCACCGGCGCAGAAGGAAGGATCCTCGATGCCATCTAATGCCGCCGCTCTTACCCGGTTGATGTTCGCGGAGGAACGGGCGCTGAAGCGGCTTTTTGCACGCATGGTTGAACGCGAAAGCCTCGAAGACACTCTTCAGTCCCTTTGGATCCGGGTGCAACGCGTCGCGGATGACCCGGCTATAGAGGATATGGGGGCGTTCCTGTTCTATCTTGCGCGTTGCGTCGCGCTCGATCAGGGTAGGGCCGAGGCGCGCCGCAAACGGTTACAGCGGGAGATCGAGAGTATCGTCTGGGGCGTGGATTATGTCCTTCCAGTTGACCAAGTCGCGATTGCGAAGGACGGCCTCAGTCGCGTTCTTGCGCGGGCAGAAGCCCTGCCGGAGCCAACCCGCACGATCTTCTATCTCAATCGAATGGAAAACATCCCGCAGCGCGATGTCGCCAAACGGCTGGGGGTCTCCCGGACCACGGTCGAAAAGCACATGCGGCGCGCTCTCGCTGCTCTCTGTGCGGCGCTGGCGGAAAGCTAAGCCGCATTTTTCTTAATCAGCGGTTAGGCAATCGGTTCCCGCCTTCGCCCTACGAATTGTAGGCACGGATCTGACCGCGCCTTGCCGGGGAATTCGATAGGCCGATGCATGAACGCGACCCTGGACCCACCTCCGCCGCGCAAAGTTGGGTCGTGCGCCTCACTTCTGGAGACATGAACGACCGTGAGATGCGGCGATTCCGCGATTGGGTCGCGAAGCCGGACAACGAGCGGGCGTTCCAGCTCGCAGTGGCGAATTGGCGTACACTCGGCGCGCTCCGTGAGGGTCTGGCCCGCACGATCACATTGCCCTCTGCGAGTTCGGTGATGCGACGCAAGCTCACGCGTTGGGTGAGCTTTATGATCCCTTCCCTTAACCGAAATGGCTGAACGTAATATAGGTTGTATCAGAACTATCGTGCATGGGCGCGATGCAAGTTCTGTCGTCTACGTATCGCCGCTGGCATCTAGACCATCGATGTACCCTTCGAACAGGCTCGTCACATTTGCAGCGGTCGCAGTCTGATCGAAATCGCGCGGGTGAACGAACTCGTCCCTGAACCAGGGGTATTTCTCCCCCGAGAAGGCCGATGTCAGCCAATCTACGGCCCGCTCCACCTCGGGGGATTGGGCGCGGGCGGGATTCAAGACACACAGGATCTCGCGCTTGAGGTGGACACCGATATCGATGGGGCGCACCAAGCGACTGATGGCGCGGGCATAGGTCGGAAGGAATCCTATGCCACCCCCTGCGGCAACCGCGCGGAAATGCGTCAAACTACTGTTCGTGGTCAGGCTGATCAGATCGCCCGTATCGACTGTGCCCACAAAGAAGGGGAGCAACTGTGAAGCGACCTGGTCCGCCTCCTGCCAAACCAATCGGTGATCAGGCCAGTCATCGACGGATTGCGGCACGCCCGCTTCTCGCAGATACTTGTCGGACGCGAACGGCATCAGATGGAGTGTCCCCAGGCGGAAGCACAGCGAACTGGCCACCTCCGGCTGCTCGAGTTGAACTGCAATGTCGAAGTCACCCTCTGCCATGTCCACGCGCTGCATGTCGCAATGCAGTTCGATCCTAAGCTGGGTCGCGGCCTGGAATTCGAGAATGCGCGGCGTCAGCCAATAGGTACCCAATCCCTCGGTCGCCGCGATCCTGACGCGCATCCGCTGTCCGCTTTCCGCGTCCTGATGCGCCGCGCTTTGCCGCGACGAATGCATCTCTCGGGCGATACGCAGCAATGCCTGGCCGGATTGCGTAAGTTGCAGACCATCGCGGCCGCGTCGGGCGATGAGCTCTCCCAGAACATCCTCCATTCGCGCCAGCCTGTTGCGTACGGTATTGATCGCACGGCGCGTGCGGATTGCACCGGCCCTGATGCTTCCGGCCTCGGCGACGTTCAGAAAGAGCTCGAGATCCGTCCAGTCGATTTGCTTGAGATTGGCCCGGAAGGACGCCGGAATTCCCTTCCCAAGCGCTCCACGCGGAAGACCCCGTTGGCCTAAGCCGCCAGGCTCTGTCGACAGCAGGGAGGTCGAGCGAGAGGCTGGCCGCTTCTTGATCATAGCGTGACACGCGCGCGGGGCGTGTCCGGCGGCCGCCCCCTGGCGGTCAACTCGCCATCTTGACCAGCCGCTATCGGCGACCACATCGGCGCGGAAATCGTCTCTCCACGGCCCAAGCTTCCTCTCGGTCTCAACATGCGAACAGCCCTCCTGGCAATTCCTCTCCTCAAGATAAGGCGCTCGCTTTGGCGCTTTGCCTATCCCCGGGGGCGGCACAAACCATCTCCGATTTGAACGGGATGAGGGCCGGCGCACGCGCGCACGGGTCAACATTTGATCCACCCAGGTCAGAAATGGCCTCGCTTCACTGGAATGCGAAAGGCGTAGCTGAACAACCCTTCACATCTCGAAGGGGGTTCCATGTATCAAGAGTCAGTTAGTCCCGCCGACGTCGATGGCTATCGCTCGATGGCATTCTCGGATCGCATCCGGAAGCTCTGCAATGACGGCAGCCGGCCGGCGGCTGTCACGCGCCGCGCGACGATCCGTGAGGCCCTTCGCGCACTTGGCCATGCCCGTATCAGTCTCCCAGGCTTGGCCTGCGATAAGGTCGTCGAAGCCGCGATGGCGCATAACCCGGACATTTTCCAGCTTATCGAAGGGAACGGGCTCCCGCCCGGGAGTATGCCGTTTCTCGCTTATCTGCCGCTCACCAGTGACGGCGCCCGAGCTTTGATCGAAGGACGGTTCAAAGGAAGCGCCCCCGATCTCGCACTCGTTTGCCGCGGCGACGAAGTTCCGTCAGCCATCTACATCTGGCTGATTTTCGCACCCGCCGCTTTCGGGCCGACGGTCAAGGCACTTGCCCCTTTTCTGGGCCGTCTGTCACCCGATGGATGTCCGCTTTTCACAAGGGCGGTGACCGGCCACACCGCCAAGCTGTTTCCCGCCATGGGCTTCGTCGCGGCCCAGTCCGTCTACCCGTCCGCGCCTCGCGACCTCCTTTCCCTGCCACCGCTTTCGGGCTTTCCCGTCTTCGGTATCGACCATCGTCGGGGAAGCGGTGAGATCGAGGTCGGGGTTGCGCGCACGGTCGAGGATCTGCTGAAGGCCTTCTCCGTGCGGGCCGCGACGTACATCAGCGAACAGGAATGCCCGTATGAAGAGGAGTTCGATGGAAACGACTTCTGCGCGACCCATCTGATTGGTCGGATCGACGGCGAGCCCGCGGGATGTATCCGCATCCGCTTCTTCGCGGATTTCGTGAAGCTCGAGAGACTGGCTGTCCGCAAGGAATACCGGACATCCAGGCTCGCTTTCCGGCTGGTTCGCGAGGCCATCGGCTATTGCAGGCGGAAGGGGTATCGACGAGCATATGGTCACTCGCGTGTCGACCTGACCCGCTTCTGGGGCCTGTTCGGCTTCAAGCCGCTGTCTGATCGCTCATCCTTCGCCTTTTCGAATGTGGAGTATGTCGAGCTCGAGGCGGATCTCGGGATCGATCCGAATCCCATCGTCATCGGGGCAAATCCATATATCCTTATCCGTCCAGAAGGGGATTGGGACAGCCCTGGACCGCTCGACCGCTCAGCGGCGCGCTGCGGCTTCCCAAAGTCCGCGGCGCTCGAGCCCGAGCGCCATTGCAAGGGCCGGAGCGCTGCCGCTGTCCCCGTGCGATGATCGGGGAGCGAAAGATGACCAAGCAGATCGGAAGGATCGATCAAGGCGCCGCCGAGGAGATCACCCCGCCCATAGATACGTGGGGACTCCAGCCATCGGGCCACCGACAGCTCTCGCCATCCGTGCCTACACATGAGACAGCGCGCGCCTCCGACGCCGGTTCCTTGCCGGGTATTGACCTCGCCTCATGGTGGCTTAGGGCTCGACGGCTGCGCGAGGAGTTCTTCGGAGCGGAGATTTTTTCGGACCCGGCATGGGATATATTACTGTGTCTCTACGGGGTAGCGGCCCAGGGCAAGAAGGTGAAGATCACCAGCCTTTCGCCGATGACCGGCCTGCCGATCACCACGGCGGGGCGCTGGGCCAGAAATCTGGTAGCGAGCGGCTTGCTCGAGCGCGAACGAGACTCTCGTGACCGTCGGCGCTCCTTTGTCGGCCTCAGTCCCAAGGGATATGAGCTGGTCAGGGGCTATTTCGAGAAGTTGATAGCGAAGAACGATCTCCCTCATCCGCCACAAGGTTGAACCGTCTGCGAAATCACCGGCCGGTGATAAAGTGGCACGCGGACATTTTTCATCCGAGTGGAAACCTCGCTGGCGCAACATGCGCTCTGGTCAAGCCGATGAGCAGAGCGCACGCTCTCACGGCGTGCGAGCCTGCCCTTCAGCGAGAAAGGGAACACGCCGGCGGTGGGAAGGGGAGGACCACACCGGTCGGCAGCTGCTGGGCTCGTCCAAATCGGCTACGCAATTCCCTCTTTGCGGCGTTGACCGCTCGTTGGGTGTGCGCCGCACTGTCGCCATCGCCCTCGTCGAGTTCGTCGAGAAGGGCCAGGGCGCGATCCAGATGCCTGACAAGCATCACCCATTTTCTATGCGTCTCCACTGACAATTTCCGCTCTCCGCCCGCTGTGCGGTGAATAGAACGTGGTAACCGAGGCGCCACGACTTGCTATCCACCGGCCGTTTCTCCGATGCGACCGGGCGTTGAATCTTGTCGGCGCCCGGAACGAGTGCGCTGGTTGAGGCGCGAGCGGCGCGGCTTCAATGCGCCGATGGCTCCCGCGTGGGACGCGGGAGCCGGGGCTGGTAACATGCGAAGTGACATGCGCCTGCGCTTTTAGCCGCAAGCGACCTGGACATATGCACAGGCACCCCGGCGGATCGCTCCGCCGCGGGCCATCGCACTTCGCGGGATTACCAGTCCCGACGCCACACCTCTGCAGCGCGCTATTGCGCTAGCACACGCGCGCTTCTCGACCAAGCCGTTGCGGGCGAAGCATGGTCGGCTCCTCGGCCGGCGCGCAGGCCCACACGCCGGGATTGGGCTTGCCGTCTCCTGCCCTCCTGTCCGTCGCAGCGAATGCCGAGGGCCTGTTGGAAAGCCGTTCGATCCGACCATTTTCGATCGAAGGGATCAGCGGAGCCGAAGCCGTCGACTGGATCGAAGAGCCGATGATCGAGGGGCCTCAACATGGTTATCTTCAACTGCCACCACACCGCGCACGATCGACCAGTTGAGCCGCTTCGGACCGGGGGAGCGCCATTGCCGCGCAATCGCGCCGCGCCGAGATGTTCAGTTATTTCAGTGATGGCTCCATTTTTCGTGAGATTGGGTGGCAGGGAGCACCGCCATCCTCAGCCGGGTCGCCATGTTTGCCGGTCATTTAGATTGGGACCGCAAGAAAGTTTCAGCTTTGGCCGAGGGCGGTCGGATCCTCCCCCACGTCCAGCGCCGGGACGGAGAGGACACGCGCCTTCGCTGCGACCGGCCGGGTTTAGCGAACGTGGAAACGCCGCTAACCCGCGTGCTCAGTGGCGAGCGTGTGGCAGGCCTCACCGAAGATCAGGAGCTAAGCCCTCGCGAGGCTTAGGCTATCCCTCGGTCGCGCTGACGGCGAAGCGCGATGCCCATCAGCACGATGGAAGCGCCGGCCGATGACGCGGAGGACTTGCGCGTCTGCAATGGCGCCGAAGCCCGTTCATCTCGATTTGCGACGCCTTCGTCCTCAAAGCCGTCCGCAATCTCCTCGCCAATGTCCCGGCGAGCCCGTCCGAGCGGTCTCAGGTCACACGGCAGCTAATGGATCCGTCGGCGCAGACCGGACCTGCTCGTCAGGTCCGCGCCATATTGCAAAAAATCGGGGCGCCGTTCTCGAATCCGAGCACGCCAGTGACCTGATCGAGGTCGATGATCACCGCCCGGCCTTTCCGCTCCGGGTCACGCTCGCGCTCCTTCTCATTGGACAGATCGAACGCGCGATCGCGCTCGGCCGGGTCATCGCTGATCCGCGCTCGCCCGATGAACTGGAGAACCGGCACCGTCGGCGAACGATACGCCAAGGCGACGTGCGGGTTCTGCCTGATCGCCTCAAGCGTTCCGCCCTCGGCGTTACGCGCCCAGAAGCTGAGCTGGGTATCGCTGAACACAACCGTGCTGCCCCGAAACGACAGAACGGGTTTGTGGCCGGCATCGACGACGGCCAGAAGCAATGGCTGACCAGCATCCAGAGCGCCGTTAACCAGCGCTGAAATCTCGGGGCTGAGCGCGAGCGGGGTAGTATTGGGCATGGGCGGCGAACCTCCTCTCAATAGCCGACGGTGAAGCGCTGGCGGCGATGCGCTGGATTCTCGATCTCATCCACCAGAGCGACCGCGTAATCCTCGAACGAAATCACGCTCCCCTTCTCGGTGGATAGCAACTCATCCTTGCCAAGACGAAATTTGCCCGTCCGCTCGCCGGGCAAGAACTGCAAGGATGGTGACAGGAAGGTCCAATCGAGATCCTGTTCCTGACGCAGCAGATCGAGAAAGGCTGCGCCACCGCCCGCTTCGGCCTTATACGCCTCTGGGAAGTCCGGGGTGTCGATCAGGCCGATGCCCGGCTTCACCTCGAGGCTGCCGGCGCCTCCGACCACAAGGTATCGCTTCACCCCGGCTGCCTTGACCGCATCGATCAGGATGTGGGGATCGCTCGCCGTGAAATGGACCGAGCTCACTACCGTGTCGTGGCCTCTCAGCAGTTCGACCAGCCCCGCCTTGTCGAGCACATTGAACCGCCCCGGGATTGCCGGAGGCCCTAACTCCTGAGAGGAAGGGTCTACGATGAGCAAGACGACGAACAAGTTTGCACCTGAGGTTCGAGAGCGGGCTGTCCGCATGGTGCTGGATCACGAAGGTGCCCATCCGTCCCGCTGGGCGGCGATCACATCGATTGCCGAGAAGATCGGCTGTTCGGGACACACGCTGCTGGAGTGGGTGAAGAAGGCGGAGGTGAACAGCGGCAAGCGGGCCGGGTTGCCCACCGATGTAGCTGACAGGCTCAAGGCGCTGGAGCGTGAGAACCGCGAGTTGCGTCAGGCCAACGAGATCCTGCGCAAGGCATCTGCGTATTTTGCCCAGGCGGAGCTCGACCGCCCGTTCAAGCGATGATCGCGTTCATTGACGAGCATCGCAGTGATTATGGGGTCGAGCCGATCTGCCGGGTTCTGCCGATCGCCCCATCCACCTACCATGAACATCTGGCGCAGCGGCGCGATCCCTCGCGGCTATCGTCGCGTGCTCAGCGTGATCAGATGTTGAAGCCGGAGGTGGTGCGCGTCTTCGCCGAGAACTTCGGCGTCTACGGCGTGCGCAAAGTGTGGCGGCAGATGCGGCGCGAAGGCTTCGATATCGCCCGATGCACAGTGGAGCGGCTGATGCGCGATCTTGGCCTGCAGGGCGTAATCCGTGGCAAGCCAGTGCGCACGACGATCAGCGACAAGGCGGTGCCTTGCCCACTCGATCAGGTGAGCCGGCAGTTTCATGCGCCGGCGCCGAACATGCTGTGGGTCTCGGACTTCACATACGTCGCGACGTGGTCGGGGTTCGTCTACGTGGCCTTCGTGATCGACGTCTATGCCCGCTACATCGTAGGCTGGCGGGTGAGCAGGACGGCGCACGCCAGCTTCGTGCTGGATGCCCTCGAACAGGCGATCCACGATCGGCGTCCTGTCCATCGCGGCGGTCTGATCCACCACAGCGACCGCGGCAGCCAATACGTCTCGATCAAGTATACCGAGCGCCTTGCCGAAGCTGGGATCGAGCCATCGGTGGGCAGTGTAGGCGACAGCTACGACAACGCTTTGGCCGAGACAATCAACGGCCTTTACAAGGCAGAGGTGATCCACCGACGAGGTCCATGGCGATCCTTTGAGGCCGTTGAATACGCCACGCTCGAATGGGTAGACTGGTTCAACAACCGCCGGCTCCTCGCGCCCATTGGCAATATACCGCCTGCCGAAGCGGAGGAGCGCTACTACGCCATGCTGGACGACACTCCCATCGCCGCGTAATTTAACCCGAATGGCCTCCGGCAATCCCGGGGCGGTTCACATCGCCACGCCGTGCGGTGACATTCGGCAGATCAGCGATCTTTTCGGGGTGACGGGCGATAGCGGTAATCGCGTGGCCGCGATCGGAAAGTTCCTTCAGGATACGGGAACCGGCGGCTCCAGAGGCGCCGATCAGAGCGATGGACAATGGCAATCTCCTCGGTCGACTTCGATGCTGCGAGGTTCGGGCTACGCAGTCCTCCCGACCTCAAAGTGGGGACGAGTAAGAATTCCACCTCAAACCTATTTCGAGGACGTGAATCAGGCGAGGTAGATTTCCTACATGGGGGAACTGCCTGACTATTGACGAGGCCGCGCGGGTCTCATGCGTCAGGCGCGACATCTGCCAAGACCGACCTTTTTCGGCACGGGGCCGCTGGACCTGTGAGCCGGGCGCCTGGTCGACCCGTCGCGACGGCTGGGCCTAACCTGACCGAATGGCGAAGTCGCATCCTGCGATCGTGGCTACTATAGTGGCGGTTGGAAACAGGAGTCGAACCGACGAGCATTTCGCTGACCCTTCTCGATCTTGGGGGCATCGCGGCGCTGCTGCTCTGGGGCGTTCACATGGTGCGCACCGGCGTGCAGCGCGCGCTGGGCGCAAAGCTCCGTTCGCTACTCGCGCATCATCTCGGCGATCGTTTCCGCGCCTTCCTCGCCGGCCTCGGCGTCACCGCGCTCCTCCAGAGCAGCACCGCCACAGGTCTCATGGTCACGGGCTTCGCGGCCGAGGGGCTGGTCGGACTGATCCAAGGCCTCGCTGTGATGCTCGGCGCCAATGTCGGCACGACGCTGATCGTCCAGCTTCTCGCCTTCGACGTCGCGCGCATCGCACCGATCCTCGTGCTCGTCGGCTATCTGCTGTTCCGCCGAGCACAAGCCGGCTGGCGAGACTTCGGCCGGGTATTCATCGGTCTCGGTCTCATCCTGTTCGCGCTCCACGAGTTCCTGGTGGTGCTCGAGCCTGTCGCTGCCAATCCTATGACGCGCGCCTTTCTGACCGCACTCTCCGGCCACATCGTGTTTCTGGTCGTGCTTGGCGCACTGATGACCTGGGCAGCGCATTCGAGCGTGGCCGTTGTGCTGCTGGCCATCTCATTCACCACGGAAGGCGTGCTCTCCGTGCCCGCCGGGATCGCGCTGGCGCTTGGCGCCAATCTGGGCTCGGCGATCAATCCGGTGCTCGAAGGCACGGCACGCGATCCCGCCGCCCGCCGGCTACCCGTGGGCAACCTGATCAACCGCTTCATTGGCGTCGCTCTGGTATTGGCGGTCTTTCCGCTGATCCCTCCGCTCGTAACGGGCATCGAGGCCAACCCGGCGCGGGCGATCGCCAATTTCCACACTGGCCTGAATATGGCGCTCGCATTGTTCTTCTTCCCGCTGCTCGGTCCCTTCGCCCGGCTGCTGGAGCGCATGCTTCCCGCACGGCCCGACGAGGGATCCCCCGATGCGCCGCGCTATCTCGAACCGGTAGGAGAGGGGCACTCGCCCGCGAGCGCGCTTGGCGGCGCAACCCGCGAGGCGTTGCGTCTCGCCGATATACTCGAACAGATGCTGCTTGGCCTCAGGCAGGCACTCGCGCGTCCCGACCGCCGGCACATCGCCGAGACACGCACGCTCGACGATCGGCTCGATCATCTCAACCGCGCTATCAAAGAGAATCTGCTCGCGATCGATGCCGGCAGCCTCGACGACGAGGGCGGTCGAAGGCTCGCGCGCATCCTGACCTTCTCGATCAATCTCGAGCAGGCCGGCGACCTGATCGACCGCGGGCTGCTTGGCATCGCCAGCCGCCAGCTCCGGCGCGGAGTTGCTTTCTCGGCTGAAGGCACGGCCGACCTCATTTCGCAGATCGATCGCCTGCTGACGACGCTGCGAAGCTCGACCACCGTATTTCTGAGCGGTGATCCAAAGGCGGCGCGCGAACTTGCGTCTGAGAAGCAGGCGTTCCGGCGTATCGATGAGGAAGCAACTGCCGCCCATTTCGAACGGCTGCGCTCTGGCAATGTCGAGACGGTTGAAACCAGCGCGCTTCATCTCGACGCGCTCCGCGATATCAAGCGCATCAGCAGCCATCTCATCGAGGCATCCGCTTACCCCGTTCTCAAGCAGCGGGGCGACCTCTGCCGACGAGATTGCGTACGGTCGACTGATTGGCCCAGGCAGTCACTGAGCTAATGGGCAATTGCCCTATTCCTCCGATCATATCGGACAGCATGCGGTAGCGCCCGAGCCACGAATGGAACCGTGCTCGAGCGCTTCGTCGCAGTTTCCCCAATGGCGGGAACTTGCCCGAACGGTTTGCGAAGGAGCATGGCAATGTCTCGCCCGGCGCTCGACTGGTCGGGCGCACCTGACGGCACCAAAAGCTATGCGCTGATCGTCGAGGATCCCGATGCGTCGATCGAATGAGTGGCCTCGATGATCGAAGCATTCTAACGTCCTCCCTTGATGGGAGAGAGATGGATGAACGAGGCGAGCCAGGAACCACGGCGGGTCAGCGAGATCGCCATCCTTCCGTCGCGACAGAAGGCTGAAGCTGCGATCGCCGCTCTCGCCGCCGCCGGCTTTTCGGCCAGCGATATAAGCCTGTTCATACAGTCTCCGACCGACCAAGACGTAAACAAACCGCGCGACGACAACGTCGATGAGGCCATTGAGGCGGGCGGGGAGCGCGGGGCCGGCATCGGAGCGACTGCTGGCGGCCTGGGCGGTCTGCTGGCGGAAATCGGTGTGCTCGCGGTGCCTGGGATCGGCCCGATGATCGCAGCGGGTCCGCTGGCCGCAACTCTGACGGGGGTGATCGCGGGCAGCGCGTTGGGCGGCGTGGCGGGTTCCCTGATCGGTTTTGGGATTTCCGAAGCGCAGGCCAAAGCTGCTGAAAACCACCTCAAGGCCGGGCGCGCGGTGCTTGTCATCCAGTGTGGCGGCCGCGTGGAAGAAGCGCTTGCGATCCTTCGCGCGCACGGCGCTTTCCGTGGCGAACCGCACTAGTTCAGGGGAACGTGGACCAGCTGGATTGAACTTCTGGCTGACGGATGGGTATCTGGATATTCCCTGGCAAAAATCGCTCTTGACCCTGATGGCTGAGCCGTCCTTCTAAGTTGGGCGCTGCGCTGAACCGTTTATTCGTGGCGGAGGCCACCAGATTAAAGGACGGGACTTGGACTCTTTCAGCGCTGACGCCAGTATAGAAAAACCCGAGCGACCCAAGCTGCTGAAGGTATTGGGTCCTGGTCTCATAACCGGGGCGTCGGACGACGATCCGAGTGGCATCGCAACCTATTCCCAGGTGGGTGCGCAATTCGGTTACGGCCTGAGCTGGGTAATGCTCTTCAGCTGGCCGCTAATGTGCGCGATCCAGGAGATTGCCGCGCGCATCGGGCGCGTTACCGGCCGAGGTATCGCGGGTAATCTGAGGCGACATTATCCCGCCGGGGTCGGCTACGGCATCGTGGCGTTGCTGGTGATCGCGAACATCATCAACATCGGCGCCGATCTCGGCGCAATGGGCGCCGCGCTCAAGCTCCTCATCGGCGGGCCGGCACTCGTATATGTGGCGGGCTTCGGGCTGGTCACCGTGCTGCTGGAGGTCTTCTCGCAATATTCCCGCTACGTCTCCATTCTGAAATGGCTGACGCTCTCGCTCTTCGCCTATGTCGGCGTCGCCTTTGTCGTGCATGTTCCCTGGACCACCGTCGCGCATAGTCTGGTCGTTCCGAACATCACGTTATCCGCGAGCTATATGACCGCGGTTGTGGCGATCCTCGGCACGACGATCAGCCCGTATCTGTTCTTCTGGCAAGCCGAGGAGGAGGTCGACGAAGTTCGGGAGCGCAGCCATGCGAAGCCCCTGGAGCGTGCTCCGCAGGAGGCCGATGTAGAATTCAGGCGGATTCGGATCGACACCTTTGTCGGGATGGCGCTCTCGAACGCGGTCGCCCTGTTCATCATCGTGACCGTCGCCGCGACGCTGCATGCCAAGGGCGTGACGGACATCCAGACCTCCTCAGAAGCCGCGGAGGCGCTTCGGCCGATCGCCGGTCGCTTTGCCTCTCTCGTCTTCGCGGTGGGCATTATCGGCACAGGGCTCCTGGCATTGCCGGTGCTGGCTGGGTCCTCTGCCTATGCCCTGGGCGAGACATTCGGATGGCATGTGGGCCTAGCGCGCCGGCCAGGCCGCGCGAAGGCGTTTTACGCCGCCATCGCCATCGCAACGCTCCTCGGGGTGGTGCTGAATGTCAGCCCTATCGATCCGATCAAGGCGCTTTTCTGGAGCGCGGTTATCAATGGGGTCGTCGCCGTTCCGGTCATGGCCCTGATGATGCATCTGTCGAGCCACGGTCCCGCCATGGGGGATTTCAGGCTTCCCTTTGGACTGAAGATCGTCGGCTGGACAGCGACCGCTGTTATGACGCTTGCGGCGATCGGATTGTTTGCGACCTGGGGCGCATAGCGTTCCGGCGATGGCAAACAGGGAAGCAGGCCCTGTCGAACCTGATGCGGTGGGGGCTTTTCCTAATCGTGTCTCGAAGCCACCGGCATTAATGCCGCGTCTCGTGCTTGGCCCGGACGATATCAAAACTCCGGTCCGGATCTTGCTCTTGACGTGCGTTGGCCAAGGCTTCGTCGATTTTCTTCATGATGCCGGCGGCATTCTTCCTTTGGCGGCGCCAAAGCACGAGTAAGCCAATAGGTACAAAGGCAAAGGCTATCGTAAACGCCATAACTTGCTCGGCTCCCCCATGAGGTCATAGCCGATGGCAAGTCAATTTAACAGGGTCTTCCATGCCGGCGACGACGATCGGTGCTGGCTCCGTCCTGCATCGATCGTCGACGCACATTCTAACGATTGAGATATTTTTCTACCGCGGTAGCGCTGTTGCCGACCGTTTCGACGGCTTCCTGAAGTTTCTCGCGGCTGATGCCGAACCTTTCGGTCCAATATTCGACTTCGTAATCCTCACCCATGGCAATGCGCGCGCTGTCCTGGGGCGCTCGAACTGTCTTGTCGTCTGCCATTTCGGCCTCCTTGTTGCCGCAGCTTCAACGTCCTCGATTCCGGAGAGTTTCTGCGTCGTCGACAAAGGGGAACGATTGGCGGTCGAATCGAGTCTTGGAGTGATGGGAAGAACGCTCACTTCAATTGCGCGCCAGGGAGCTGCGGATCGCGGCGGTCGAACGACAGCCCGATCCGTCGCTCGCGCCGGCCCACCTCCATTCCGGCCCCTCCAGCTCGCGCGGCTCGTTGACGTCGTTCCCTCGGGCGACCGTTGGCTGCACGAGATGAAATATGACGGTTACCGGACCCTGGTCGCGATCGGTGGTGGCGAGGCGCGCGCCTATACGCGCTCGGGGCTCGACTGGTCGGATCGCTTCGCGGGCATCCTCGCGGACGCGCTCAAGCTCAAAGTCGGCTCGGCGCTGATCGATGGCGAGGCGGTGGTGCTCGATGCCGAAGGGCGATCGAGCTTCCAGGCGCTGCAAGGCGCGCTCAAGGGCGCGCCGGGCAACATCGACTATTATGCATTCGATCTGCTCGAGCTGGACGGCGAGGACCTGACGGGCCTCCCGCTTGTCGACCGCAAGGCAAAGCTTCGGGCGATCCTGCAGAGGTCCAAGAACCGGATCCGCTTTTCGGATCATATCGTCGGCAGCGGCGAGAAGCTGCTCAGCAGCTTCTGCGCCGCCGGTCTCGAAGGCGTTGTCTCCAAGCTCGTAACCGGCAAATATGTCGGCGCGCGCTCGGGTGGCTGGCTGAAGACCAAGTGCATCAAGCGCCAGGAATTCGTGATCGTCGGCTGGACCCCATCGGACAAATCGCGCTCGTTCCGCTCGTTGATCCTCGGCGTCCACGACAAGGGTGAGCTTCGCTATGCCGGCAAGGTCGGGACTGGCTTCGACACGGCCGAGCTGTTCCGGCTGATGGAGATCATGAAGCCGCTCGAGCAGACGGATCCGACCCTGAAGGCGCCGCGCGCCGAGGTCCGCGGCGCGCACTGGCTGAAGCCAACGCTGGTCGCCGAGATCGCCTATACCGAGATGACCAACGAAGGCACGCTTCGGCATCCGAGCTATCTCGGCTTGCGCGAGGACAAGAAGCCCGAAGCGGTCGTGCTCGAGACCGAAGCGCCGGTCGAGGAAGCGACCGCGCCGGCATCGTCGCTGGTGAAGATAAGCAATCGAGAGCGCGTCATCTATCCCGAGAGCAACATCACCAAGGGACAGCTTGCCGACTATTATGACGCGGTGGCCCCGATCATGCTGCCCTGGACCGGCTCGCGGCCGATCAGCCTGGTGCGCTGCCCGCAGGGTCGCGCCAGGAAATGCTTCTTCCAGAAGCATGATGCCGGCAGCTTCGGCGATGCCGTCCACCACATCCGGATCATGGAGAAAGACGGCCACGAGGAGCCCTACCTCTACATCGACACGCCCGAAGGGCTGATGACCTGCGTCCAGATGGGCACGATTGAATTCCATGGTTGGGGCGCGCGCATCGAGGGGCGGATACCCCGGTATCCGATCCGGGCGACATCGTGGTGACGTCGATGCGCCGCAGCGCGACGCTGGCGGCGGTGCCGATGGCGGTCTCGGTGGTCAACGGCGATGCCTTGCGCAATTCCGGCGTCACCGACCTGCGGGCACTCACCCAGCTGGCTCCGTCGCTGCTCGTTTCCTCGACCCAGTCGGAAGCCGCGGCGGCGCAGGCGCGAATTCGGGGTGTCGGCACGGTGGGGGACAATCCGGGCCTCGAAAGCTCGGTGTCCGTTTTCGTGGATGGCGTCTACCGGCCGCGCACCGGCATGGCGCTGACCGAGCTGGGCGCGGTCGATCGCATCGAGGTGTTGCGCGGGCCACAGGGCACGCTGTTCGGCCGCAACGCCTCGGCGGGTCTGATTCATGTCATCCTGCATTCCCCAAGTGGCGTGGCGTTTGAGGTGAAGATCGCCTGTATCCGAGCGCTAGACAAGGATTTTCTGCCGCAAGCGGCACCTGCGGTCGCGCAGACTGCTGGATCTGGACGGATCAGACCGCGAAGCCGCTGTTTCCTTGCCCAGGGGCGGCGTTTTTCAGCGCAGCGGACAGATCTGTCCAGCCGCTTTCGTTCAGTTTGAGCGTGGATCGCGATCATGCGCATAGCGGTGGCGCTCGCAATCGGCGGATAGCGGCGAGGATGGCGCGTACCATCGTGCCGGTGACAGCGACCTCGGCCAGCTGGAAGGTGATGGTGCGGGCGTGACGGACCACACGTGCCCCGATCTTGATCAGCTTCAGTTGCAGGCTGGTCAACGACCAGTCGGCCATGGCCTCGGGCAGCTCGATGCAGCGCAAGAAGGTGGCCAGGTTGTACGCCAGGGCGTGCAGTTGCAGCCGCACCTCATTGTCGCGGAACTTCCGGCACGACAGCCGCGTCCAGCGAAAGGCGTATTTGCCCTCTTTGATGTGCTGCTCGGCGGTGCCGCGCTGGTTGTAGAACCGCACCACCCAGTCCGGCTCCATCGGCAGGTTGGTGACGATGAAGCCGACACGCGGGAACAGTTCGCCCGGATGCCATTCGATCTTGGCGATCACCCGGCGTTCCTTGTCCCAGGACGCCGCCTGATACTCGAATTCCTCGAAGAACCGCTTGACCTTGGTCAGTGACGGCCGCCCGACAGGGCGCGTTAGCCGATGCGCGATCTTGTCCTTGAGGACCGCGTTTGCGGGCAGCCGGATGGCGTAGAAGAACCGCGCTTCTTCCAATCGCTCATAGATCGCCGGGATCGCGTAGGCAGCATCGGCCCGGAAGAACCTGCCACCAAGGTCGCGCTCCGCGTAGCGCGCAATGACGGGGTCGAGAACATCACGCCAGCCATCGGCGCTGTGGACGTTGCCATGGCGCAGGGCGCAGCGTTCCAGCATCCCGAACTGGTTGAACAGAAAGTTGGGGTGATAGCAGCTACAGTCGAAATGGCCATTCCAGGCGGACCCTTCCTGGTCGCCATGGGTCGGGCTGACCGAGCTGTCCATGTCCAGAACGATGTACTTCAGCCCGTTACGGTCATGGAACCGGTCGATCCATTGCCCGTTCAGGTCGGCCAGCGCGGCACGGTTCCCGGCCAGAGCCAGCGTCTCGGTCTCGAACCGTCCCATCTGCGATGCCGAGGCCGCTTGTGCATCGACCGCTCTGCCGCCGACAACTTGGCGCATGACCGGATCGCAGGCGAGACGGTTGGCGTCGTTGACATCCTCGTATCCGGCCAGCCGCCCAAAGACTGATTGCCGGAACAGGCCGTCGAGCCGATGGACCGTGTTCTTGCCAGAGCGAGTATCGCGCAGCGCCGCTGACGCCAAATCGGACAACCCGAGCGCGTCATCAAGCTCGCGCATCACCAGAAGGCCGCCGTCGGAACTGAGCTGCGTGCCGCGAAATTCCAGCCGCACGCGAGGGTCGAAATCCACCCGATCTGCCCGTTGCAAGCCCGCACCCTCTGGGTGATCCATGAAACGCGCCCCTCGCAGCCTTCAACACCATGTTTTATATAGGAAATATAATGGTCAGGACAGCGAAATCAGCGCCTTACTTGGGAAATGTGGGCGAGGATGTCGAGAAGGCCGATAGGCTGGTGTTCGATCTCGATCCGGACGAGGGTCTGGATTTCGAGAATGTGAGAACCGCGGCCTTCCATTTCCGCGACATTCTGAAATCGATAGGCCTGGAGACCTTCCCGATGCTGACCGGCGGCAAGGGCGTCCATGTCATCGCGCCGCTCACGCCCCGCGCCGAATGGCCCGAGGTCAAGGACTTCGCACACCGGCTTGCCCAGGCGGTGGCGCAGTCGGACCCCGCGCATTTCACCGCCGCTCTGCCCAAGGCGCAGCGCAAGGGCCGCATCTTCGTCGACTATCTGAGGAACCAGCGCGGCGCGACGGCGGTGATGCCTTACAGCGCGCGGTCGCGCGAGGGCGCGCCGGTCGCGGCGCCCATCACATGGAAGGAAATGGAAACGATCGACAAGCCCTCGCATTTCCATGTCGGCGACGCGAAGGAATTGTTGAAGCGGGCAAGGTCCAGAGCGTTGTCAGCTTGGGGACGCGCCGACCAGGAACTCCCGGACCTGTGAAGATCGCCACATACAATGTGAACGGCGTCAATGGCCGGTTGCCAGTGCTGCTGCGATGGCTCAACCTCGCGGAGCCCGACATCGTTTGTTTGCAGGAGTTGAAGGCGCCGCAGGAGAATTTCCCAGAGCATGCGATCCGCGCCGCCGGCTATCAGGCAATCTGGCACGGCCAGAGCCGCTGGAACGGCGTCGCGCTGCTGAGCCGCGTCGGCGAAATCCACGAGACCCGGCGCGGCCTGCCTGGCGACCCCGACGACGTGCAAAGCCGCTATATCGAAGCGGCGGTGGGCGGCGTGCTGATCGCCGGGCTCTATCTTCCGAATGGCAATCCGCGTCCTGGCTCCAAATTCGACTTCAAGCTGCGCTGGTTCGACCGGCTGCACGAGCATCTGGGAACGCTGATCGATCTTGACGCGCCGGTGATCGTCGCGGGCGACTACAACGTGATGCCGACCGACATCGACGTCTATGCCCCCGAGCGGTGGCGCGAAGACGCGCTGTTCGCGCCAGAGGTTAGGGCGGCCTGGCAGCGGCTCCTCGACCAGGGCTGGACCGACGCCATCCGGCATCTCCATCCCCGCGACACGATCTACACCTTCTGGAAATATTGGCGCGGCGCGTTCGAGCGGAACGCGGGCCTGCGCATCGACCATTTTCTGCTCAACCCGGCAGCCGCTGCCAGGCTTGTCGCAGCGGAGGTCGACACGCGGGCGCGAGGCTGGGAGAAGACCAGCGACCATGCGCCGGTGTGGATCGAGCTTGGCGAGGCGAAACAAAAGCGCCGACGAAAGATCGCAGCGCAGGAGCACTTATGATGGAGACCGAGCAGTTCCTCCTCCATGAGAATGGCTGGGTGCCGAACAATGATCGGCTGCCGGTTCTCGTTTATCGTGGCGTGGTCCATACCGAGGGTGACAAAGCGGCGCAGCAATTCGAAAAGATGTTCGCCGATCATGGTTGGCCGCCACAGTGGCGCGACACCGTCTATGACTACCATCATTACCATTCGACCGCGCATGAGGCGCTCGGCATCGCCGCAGGCTCGGGGACGCTGATGCTCGGCGGCCCCGGGGGCCGCAAGATTGCCGTCAGCGCCGGCGATGCGCTCGTTCTGCCCGTCGGCACCGGGCATCGCCGCCTCGATGTCAGTGACGACTTTCTCGTGGTCGGGGCCTATCCGCAAGGTCAGGGGTGGGACATCCGCCGAGATGCGCCGTCGGCCGAGACGCGCCGCCATATGCACGCCCTCGCAATCCCGAACCACGATCCCGTTGCCGGCGCGTCGGGCGTCCTTACCGAGCATTGGCACGAACAGGAGCGGGCCGGTGACAACTGACGATATCTGCGAAGATGCCCTCCCGCTGACCGGCCGCTGTGCCTGCGGCGCGATCCATTATGATTTGCTGTCGCCCCCATTCGATGCCGGATACTGCCACTGTCGCATCTGTCAGCTGATGAGCGGGGCGCCGGTCATGGCGTTCGCGACCGTCCCGCTGGCAGACTATCACGTCACCAGCGGCGAGCCTTTTGTCCGCCTGTCCTCGGAGTTTGGCGAACGCGGATTCTGCGGCGCCTGCGGGACGCCGCTCACCATGCGGGTCACCCACCAGCCGGATACGATCGATTTCACGATCGCGACGCTCGAGTGGCCGGAGGCGGTCGCGCCGGGATTCCATATCTGGGTACAAAGTCGCATCGCCTGGTTCGGGACAAGCGATAGCCTGCCACGACATGCCCGTTTCCGGGCCGATACGGTCGGTCTCACTGACGAGGTAGCCCGAGGCGCATGCGCCTGAGCTTTGTGAACGAGGCTATGGCGACAGGGAATCGATCGAGTCACGCCTGCGGTGGGTTCACTTGCCGCCAGCGTTCCTCCGCCGCGTCTCCCACCCCTTGCGGGCGGCCGCCGAGCGCTGTTCGGCCGAGCCGGACTTGTGAGCGCGTCCGCCGCGCGATGATGAGACGTGCGTGTCCTTCTTGCCGCGACCCGATCCCGACTTGTTGCCGCCGCCGGATTCCTTGTTGACCGTCGCCCAGGCGCGGCTCTCCGCTTCCTTCTTGGGCGTGCCGCGCTTTTCATATCCTTCCTCGATATGCTCGGCCTTGCGCTTTTGCTTGTCGGTGTAGCTGCTCTTGTCGCCCTGGGGCATTGTTCGACTCCTTCATTGCCCCGTCTTCGAGAACCCTTGACGCGCGCTCTGGTTTCCATCGGCTCGCTGCGGCGCGCCGAGCCGCTGCTACGGCTCATCCCTCAGGCGGGATCGCAATCGCCGTGCCGGTGTTGTGAACGCTAATCGAGATAGCAGGAGAATCAGGATGCCCGGTAAGAACTTGGCAGGCAGCGGACGCGACGATGGCGACCTCAATGCTGAACCCAGCACGCCATCCCAGTCGGGCAGCAGCGGCGGTACGCTGGCAATCGATATCGGCAGCGAGGATGAGGAAAAGACGGCGCTGGGCGGCGATCCCGAACCGACGCGCGTCACCAAGCAGGACAAGGTTCAGTCACGCATTCCGACGCGTTCGGACCACGAGAGCGCGGTCGGCTAAGCGTCGGGAGCGGATCGGCGGATGCCTTATCGCGTCTTGGCTAGCGGCGATGTGGTCGGTTGGCTTTGCCGCCGATCGCCGCCCTAGCGGCCGAGTTTTGCCTTGAGGTCATCAACAGCTTGGATGCGTCCGCTTTGCTCAGATCGCGGGACGGTGGCTCGACCTGTGCCTCTTCGCACAACGTCGGCCTGCGGGCCGGTCATGCGACCGTTGCCAGACACCCAATCCTCGGGATCCTTTTCGGTGTACGAGCCCGGGTGCTCGTCGAACTTGGGATCGTGGAGATGCTCCTGCATTTGGGTGCCTCGCGTTCGCTATCCCGGTAATCGGGTCGCTGATTCATGACGGCTAGTGGGGCGCGAGTGGGCGCTACTGCATCACTAATCCGCCGTCGACCGCATACTGGCTTCCGGTGACATAAGAGGCATCGTCAGACAGAAGGAAAAGGGCCACCGCTGCCGCCTCAGCAGCGGTTCCAGCGCGTCCAAGCGGCACCTGCCCGATGACGAATTGTTCAAAGCCCCGCTTGGCTTCTTCCGGCAGGAAATGGCGGAAATTTGTCTCGATTGGCCCAGGCACCAAAACATTGACGCGGATTCCGCGCGGCGCGAGCGCCGTGGCCCACGATCGCGCCATCGCAACGATGGCGCCCTTGGTGGCGGCATAGAGGCTGGTTGAAGCCGCTCCTTCGTAGGTGGATGAGGAAGACGTGACCACGACCGAACCGCCGGCGCTGAGAAGGGACGACAGGCTTGCGAGCTGGAGCATCGGCCCTCGGACGTTCGCCGCCATCATCCGGTCAAACGCGCTAGCCTCCATCTCTTCAGGCGCACCGAGGGCGGCATAGCCAGCGTTCAGCCACAGACCATCCAGTCCACCGTCTGATCGTACCGCATCCGCCAACGCGTCCGGCGAAGCGGGATCAGCCGCGTCGTTGAAGAGAACCTGTCCGCTCTCGCCCAAGCATCTGCGAGTTCCGCTGATTCGCGATGCGTCCAGGCCGGTGACTATGACTGCGCCGCCCTCGGCGACGATGCGCTTGGCGCCAGCGAGCCCCATACCACTGGTGCCGCCGGTAATCAGGATGCGCTTGTTCGTGAACCTGGCCATAGGCGACGACTAGCACCCGGGAGCAGCGCGCGCACCCTGCGGGAAGATCAATCGGAATGTTCGACACCGTAGCCCCAGGCTGACCTCGCGTCGTGAGCATTCCGCCGGCACGCGTCGGGATATGAAAATTCAATCTGGGCACTACTAGATCGACATGCCCATTCCCGAACTGCGCGATGCAGGAGTGTCAAAAAGCAGCGCCGCTCATAGCGCCAGCGCGGCCTGACGCGGGCCGTCCATTATCTCTTTGATGAGGAAGGTTCGTGCAGGCGGTGCCTCGAGAAGATCAATTTCGGGCATCTGATGGTCGAGCCATTGCATCACCTGGCGTCGGTGGATGATCGCGCCATGCCGCTCCTGGTAGCGGGCAATCTCGGGATTCGCAGGCACCGTGACGATTCGGTAGCAGAGCGGCCATTCGCCCATCGCAGGCTCCCAGATGCCGGCGAGATAGAAGAAGTTGCCGCCGTCGAGAGTAACGCGATACCGCTTGTCGCCGACCGTCATCTGGAATTCCGAGGCCGGAATCAGGCAGCGTTGGCTTGGAAATGTGCGGCCTTCGGAACGCACGAAGCGGAATGGCGTGCCGTCGCTGAACCGGGGATTGGAACCCCAGGTCGCCTCAAGCATCTCGATTTCTTGCATCGTCTCGGGATTGCGCCGGATGATGGCACGGCGTGCCCCAAGTGGAGCATCCGAATCGAAAGGGAGGGGCTTTGAGTCCATGGCCGGAACATACAGGGAACGATGGCTAACGGCAAGCAGCGGCTGCGACAGGAGGGCGAATGTGTAACGATTACCGGCTGGAGGTCGACATCGCTTCGATCGTCGAGGATTTCGACAACCTCAAGATCAAGATCAGCACGCCCGAGGGCACGCCGAACGTTGCGGCCCGCGAGGACATCAGGATCAGCGATACCGCCCCGATCGTGCGGAGTGTCGAAGGAACACGCGGCGCGGGAGAACTGGTCAACCGGCGCTGGAGCTGGCCGGGCCCGAACGGCAAGCCGGTGTATAATTTTCGGTCGGAGGGCCGGGACTTCACTTCGCATCGCTGCCTGATCCTGGCGGACGGATTCTACGAGCATACGAGGCCCGAGCAGCCCGGCCAGAAGCGCAAGACAAAGTGGCTGTTCACGCTGCGCGATCATCCCTGGTTTTGCATCGCCGGCATCTGGCGGGAGCATACCGAGATCGGCGAAGCCTTCACCATGCTGACGACCGAGCCGGGGGAGGATGTCGCTCCCTACCACAGTCGCCAGGTCATACCGCTCCCCCGCGATCAGTGGTCCGGCTGGCTCGATCCGGATGTTCCGGCGCACGACGTGCTTCGCGCATTGCCCAAGGGTAGCCTGCTCGTGACGCGAGTCTATCCGCCCGCTCCGGCACAGGCGGCGATGCTCTGACCATGGCCGGCAAGCCTTCGCTCACTGTGCCGAGGCGAACGCGGGACGTGCTGCTAGAGGCCGGCCCGGCGCTGCCTGGCGGCGTTACCGAGCTATTCGCGCATCCGGTTCACGATGGCGAGGAACTACGCGGCTACGATCATCGGCACGCGGACATACGGGTCCATGATGCTGTGGCATTGCTGGACCCGGATATGGCGGGGTTGCTGGACAGGTGCGGCGTTAGACGCATCAGCTTCCGAGAGATTCGGGAGTGCAGCGAGCCGCCAAGACTACGGCAGGAAGGGATAACCCATGCGTTTGGTTATGGGTCTTGTGTTTCTGGCGATCGGCGTCGCCATCATCTTCTGGACCAACAAGCGCGCGTTCAAGCGGCGCAATATGGCGGGCGTTCAGGAGTTCAGCTCCTACGGCCATTCGCTGCTGATCCGGACCCTTGAGAGGTTCGGCCGGATCGGAGCTTGGTTTTTCATCCTGGCCGGCGCGGGCTCGCTGTTGATGTTCTTTGTCACGGGGCGCGGTTGACGAGCGCGGCGCGCGCGCCAGATCCCGCATAGTCGAAAGCGACTATGGCGGGCAGGGAAGGGGGCCGTTCAGCGGCCCCTTTTTCCGCTGCGCGGCGGCGAACTCGTTTCTCGAGCTCGCATAGTCGCGGTCGACTACGGTGGACCAAATATGGTCCCCCGGCGGTAGCGCAAGGGGGGGATGGCCGCCGCCGGGGGTGGTTGGCCTCGTTGCTCGGGGGCAGAGCAGCGGGCCGTATGAAGCATATAGTGCGTTCGGGCACGGTTTCCATTGTCGGGCTTCCCTGCCTGCCCCGACCATCGCCGCGATGGGTATGGCGCGCGACGAAAGGCCCAAGGATCAGTGTTCAATACGTGCGGCCAGGACCGCGAACAGGACGCACCCGGTTCAGAGGCAGGCACCCTTCCTTTTCGGGAGCGTGCCGCCGGCTGTTCCAACACGCCCGCAAATGATGGGGAATGTGATCGAGTAGGACGTGCATGTGCTTAATTCATTGCCGATAGGCCGCATAGGCTGAGGCCTAGAACGCCTGAACAAAGATCCGACGGGGGCCGGCGTCTCGCGGGCGGTGGTCCAACCTTTTATCCACGTCGCCACTATGCCGGGATCGGCCATCAGATCGTTTTCAGCCATATCCCCGCCTAGCATACATCAATGCCTATTTGGCCGGTTGAGCGGGTTCCGGCCCACGGCGCGAGGGCGGCGCCGACCGCCTCCGTATCCATGATGCACGCGCACAGGCGCGCGGCGGTTTCCAGCCCATTCGCGTGATCGGCGGGCTCCATATCCGCCGTGGCGTCGGAGACGGGACCGCCGTGACAGGTGACGTTTTGCTGATTCAACCATCGCCCCGAGCACGGCGGCGATGGTCGCAAATATGACGACATGCCGCGCCCTAAAGGGAGCGCCACCAGACCGCGCTAAGGCTCAGAGTCGGCTTCGTCATGGGCCGTTGATGCCACGCCAGCCACAAAGTCGGCAAGAGCGGCCGACACCATTGCAGTTGAGAGGCTTGTTGCGGCGCGCTAGTAAACCGCGTTCGCGCGACTGGCGATTGAGATGGAGCACCATCGGGAAGCGCGAGCGGTCGAGCCCCGCGCCTGGGCAATCGGGAAATCCGATCCACCTTCAAGCGACGGACCGCTATGTTGACCACCATCCAGATCACCGCCTTGCAGACCTACGGCTATCACGGTCTGTTCGAGGAAGAACGCAGCCTCGGGCAGAAATTCAGCTTCGATGTGGAAGCGACGCTGGCGCCGACGACGACCCATCGGGATGACAAGTTGAGCGGGTCGATCCGCTATGACGGCGTGGTGGATGCGGTCGTGGCGCTCGCGGGCGAGGCCAAATATCAGACGCTCGAAGCGCTTGGCGAGGCGGTCGCGATCGGCCTGCTCCGCCAATTCCCCGCGATCGAGACCATCTCGGTCGGCGTCTCCAAGTTCAGCCCGCCGATCCCCCACACGTTGAGCAAGGTCGGCATTGGGGTCCGACTCGCGCGCGCCGAGCTGGACGACAAGGCCGGCCGGATTGCCGAACCGGCCTATGCCGGTGCCAGCTAGAAGCGAAGCGAGGCTGCTGTTGGCCTTGGTCTGCTAGGCTGAAAGGGCGAGTATCGCATCGATATCGATATGCCGTTCGAGTTCGGCGGCAAGGCCATCAAGCGCAGCATCAACCGAGGCGTGATAATCGACGCCCCCACCCTTGCCGCCAAGCCGCGCGGCCCATGCCGCGCGTTGCCGTGTGTCCGCCAGCAGCCCGTGAAGGTAGGTGCCCGAGACCAGGCCGTCGGCGCTCATCGCACCATCACTCCGCCCATCATCGAGGTGCACGAGCGGGCGCGCCGTGTCGGAGCCGAAGGTCGTGCCGATGTGTATCTCATATCCCTCGCAGCGCTCGCCCAGCGCCTCGCCCGAAACCCGCCGCAGCGCCTTGTCGCCTGCGAGCACAGTTTCGACATCGAGCAGCCCGAGGCCCGCCACGTCCGCGGGTGGCCCCTCGATGCCGTACGGGTCCGCGATCCGCTTGCCGAGCATCTGATAGCCGCCGCACAGGCCCAGCACCGCGCCGCCACGACGGCGATGGGCGAGGATATCAATATCCCAGCCTTCGCGCCGGATCGCGGCGAGATCGGCGATCGTCGCCTTGGAACCCGGCAGCACGATCAAAGCAGCCTCGGCCGGGATCGGTTGGCCTGGCGGGATCATCGCCAGTTCTATGCCCGGTTCGAGCTTGAGTGGATCGAGATCGTCGAAATTGGAGATACGCGGCGTGATGGGGCAGGCGATCAGCAATCTGTCGGAGGTGAGCGCGCCCTGCTTTTCCAGCACGACCGCATCCTCACTTGGCAGCCGCGCACAATCGGCGAGCCAGGGCACCACGCCCAAGCCGCGCCAGCCCGACAGGCGCGAGATGTCGCGATAACCGTCCTCGAAAAGCGCGGGATCACCGCGAAACTTGTTGATGAGGAATCCGTGGATCATCGCCGCGTCTTCGGGATCGATCACCGCGCGCGTGCCGACGATTGCCGCGATCACCCCGCCGCGATCGATGTCGCCAACCAGGATGACCGGCACGGAAGCCGCGCGGGCGAAACCCATATTGGCGATATCGCCTGCGCGCAGATTGATTTCGGCGGGGGAACCGGCACCCTCGACCACCACGATATCGCATTGCGCGCGCAGACGCCGATAGCTCGCCAGCACATCGTCCAACAGAGCGGCGCGGGCTTCGCGAAAATTGCCGGCCGCGAGTGTGCCTCGCACTTTCCCGTGGACGATGAGTTGGGCAGTCCGGTCGGCTTGGGGCTTCAACAACACGGGGTTCATATCGGCCGTTGGTTCGACCCGGCACGCGATCGCCTGTGTGGCCTGGGCACGACCAATCTCGCCGCCATCGATCGTTACCGCAGCGTTGTTGGACATGTTTTGCGGCTTGAAGGGCCGAACCGCTAGTCCGCGATTGGCAAGGACGCGGCATAGCCCGGCGACGAGGACCGACTTGCCAACATCGGAGCCGGTGCCCTGAAGCATCACAGCGCCCATGCGACGGCCTCGGGAAAGACGGCCGTGGTGTAAAGCGAGTGCAGCTCCCAGCCCAAGGTTGATCCGATCGCCGCGTCAGGCCGCGAGCGACCGATCGGCACTGAGGAACGGCGAGACGGCCGCAATCGCCCGATCGACATATAGCGCCTTCTCACCAACCGGCGCGACGTAGTGCATGGCCTCTTCGGCATCGCGCAGCGAGGCCCCGCGCGCGATCATCCACGTCACTAGGTATTGCGACGCGAGGCACCCGCCAGCAGTCGCCACATTCCCATGCGCCACGAATGGCGCATCGAGCACCTTCACGCCCGCCTCGATGACCCACGGCTTTGTGGTCAGGTCCGTGCAGGCTGGCAAACCGCCGATCAGGCCGAGCTTGGCGAGAAGGAGTGTGCCCGAGCATTGCGCGGCGATGAGCTGGCGCGAGGGATCGAGCTTGAAGCGTGACAGAAGTTCGGTGTCGGCGGCAATCTCGCGCGTCTTAATCCCGCTGCCTATCAGCACGGCGTCAGCTTCGGCCGCGAATTCAATCGGGCGCTGGCGGGAAATGGTGACGCCGTTCATCGACGTGACTTGCTCTGTTGGGGATGTGATATGCGCCGCCCAGCCCTTCGCCTTTAGACGGTTCAGGATTGCGGCAGCGACGAACGAATCCAGCTCGTTGAAGCCATCGAACGTCAGAACTGCAATCTGCATTGAAACCTCCTGCCGAATAGCGCCTATCCCGCGCCGCCTGTTGAGGCCGTCGGTGAGACGGCGGATGCCCTACCATATGTCCGCAATGGTGCGCGTCTAGAAAAACGATGCTTTCGAGAACACACTAAAGCGGTTCGAGCGGATCGGCCGGGGCGCGTCGATCGCAACAATGGCGCGAATCCAAGACGGAACGCCGGCAGGGCTAGAGGCCATTCACGCCGAGTTCGGCGATGGGGTGGAAATACAGGTCCACGATATACTGCACCGGACGAACCCACGATCTTATGATATAGGGGACGGGCTCAAACACTGGCAGGAGGAACTAAGCCGTGGATCGACCGAGCAGAGATTATTCGACCAGCTCTGTCGCATCAGGCGAGAGGGACGAGGCTCCGACGACTTCGAGCGCCAAGCGCGAGGCCAGCCCATCGCGGCGCGGGACGCGCGCGTGGCACGCCAGTCTGACGGAAGCGGCGAAGCGCCTGGCGACGAACCCCGACGAACAGGCGAAGATCGAGGCACGGAGCTTCTAAGGGGCCTCTACGTCCCCACGGCCGCCGAAAAGTCGGCGGCCGAGGCCCCGGCAGACGACGGCACCTATACCGGCCCGATCGTCGCCATCGACACCAAGACCGCCACGCACCTCGTAGGCGGCAAGCGGATCGACCATCAGCTCCGCTTTCTCCGGCAAGACCGGCGACCTGGCCGAAGGCAAGACGCTCGCGATCACCTGTCGTGGCGGGATCGGAAAAATAGTCGATCCCCAAACCCAAGCCAAACCCGCTCCCGGGGCCGCTAGCGTGCGGGGGGGGACCCGGATCTGCAGCATAGTTTCGGCCGACTATGGTGGACGAAAAGGGGGCCGGGATTACTCCCGGCCCCCCAACTCCCGGATCGGGGCGAGCGCCGGCAGGCGCGGCCCCCGAGGCGTCGGCCCCCGCGCTGCGCTGTGAAGCGAGTTGCACGCGGAGCGACGACGATCTTGCGCGCATCGATACTCGGCGAGCTGATCGGAATCAGCAGCCTTGACGAATCCTCCGACTCATTGGAACATAATAGGAACGAAAGAGTCGACGTGACTGATGTCCATGCAACCCGCCCCAATCGATCGGCCTCGCGCCGAACAGCTTGCCGCACTTCGCGCGCAGCTTGCGCAGGCGCACGCCCCGCGCGGGCCGGTGCTGGCGTTCGAACTCGCGGCGCTCGACGACCGGTTGGCCGATCGCGGTCTCGACGGCGCCGGCCTGCACGAGATCGCGGCCGCCAGCTCCGCGCTGAGCGATGACGCCGCGGCGACGCTGTTCGCGGCCGGAATCGCCGCCCGGTTCGCAGGCCAGCCAGGATCTACGGTGCTGTGGGCGCTGACCCGATTCGATCTCTATGCGCCGGGCCTCGAACAGGTCGGGCTTCGCCCCGATCGCGTCCTGTATGCCCAGGGCCGCAAGGACAGCGACGTGCTCGCGCTCGCCGAGGATGGCTTGCGCGACGGTTCGCTTGCTTGCGTGATCGCCGAGATAAAGGCGGCCGACCAGACCGCCACGCGGCGGCTCCAGCTTGCCGCGTCGGACGGCAAGACGCCGATGCTGCTCTATCGGCGCCATCGGTCGCGCGAGCGCTGCCCGCTCGAGCAGCCATCCTCGGCGATGACGCGCTGGCGCATCGGCTGCATCTCGTCGGCACGGCTTCCCTATCCCGGCGTCGGCCGGGGCCGCTGGTTGGTCGAGCTGATCCGCCAGCGGAACGGCAATCCTTTTTCTCTTGAAGTTGATGCTTGTGATGACACGGGTCGCCTCGCTCTACCTGCCGCAGCTCCCGATCGAGCGGCTGCGCCGGTCGGAGCGGCCAGCCAAGCCGCCTGAGCTGGTCCCCCTCCCGCAGGTGGTGTTACCACCGATTGACGACGATCCCGGCGCTTGCTCGGCACCACGCGGCGGCGGCTGGCGCCCCGGTGCGCGCTGGGCGCGCGACGACACAATTGGGCAGGGGCCGCGCCAGGCCGAGATCGACGCGCTCCCCAAGCACCAGCGCCCTACCATGCAGCAGATGGGACGGCGCAGCGAGCCAGTCGAACATCCGTTCAGGGCGATGCCGCCCGATGAGGGCGCGCCGGATTATGCGCCGGGATGGCTGCAGCCGGCGGTGGTGACGTTCGGCAGGCCGGTGATCCTGATCGAACGCGTCGGGCAACGCGATGTCGTCACCGCGGCCTGCCCGCTCGCGCTGGACCTGGGCCTGCGGCCTGGCATGGCCGCCGCCCACGCCCGCGCGCTTGTCACTGATCTCGACGTACGCGATGCCGAAGGCGAGAAGGACCGCGCCTTGCTCGATCGGCTTGCTCTGCACGCGATCGGTCGCTGGACGCCGACCGCCAGCGTCGCCGCACCGGACGGACTGTGGCTCGATCTCACCGGCACCACCCACCTGTTCGGCGGCGAACAGCGCTTCTGTCGGCGTCTGCTCGCTTTCCTGCGCAGGCTCGGCTTCACCGCCACGATCGCGATCGCCGGTACGCCGGGCGCGGCGCATGCGCTCGCGCGCTATGGCGGAGACGCCATTACCGTCCTGCCGCCCGGCGCCGAAACGCGGGCGATCGCCGAACTGCCACTCGCCGCCCTGCGCCTGGCCCCGGAGGCGCTGACCGCCGCCGCCCGGTTCGGGCTGGAGCGGGTCGCGGACCTGTATCCGATGCCGCGCGGCCCGCTCGCGCGGCGGTTGGGCGTCGCGACGGTCCAGCGGCTCGACCAGGCGCGCGGGGCTGTGGCTGAGCCGATCGTGCCGGTCGTGCCATTCGAGGAACCGCACGTCGCACGTCGGCTGCTCGAACCGATCGGCACGGCTGAGGCGATTACGCAGGTCATCGGCGATCTCGTCGACGATATGGTGGGCCTGCTCCAGGCACGCGGGCTCGGCCTGCGCGCGGCGGTGCTGACCTGCGTTCGGGTCGATGGCGAGGCGCAGCACATCGGCCTCGGCACCGCCAGGGCCACGCGCGATGCGAAGCATCTCAAGCGTATGTTGGGGATGCGGGTCGAGCGGATCGAGCCGGGACTGGGAATCGAGGCGATGGCGCTCGCAGCGCCGCGCGTCGAAGACCTGTTCCCGCACGCGCTGGGTGCCCGACTTGGTGGTGAGACCCAGGCGTCCGATCTCGCGCCCTTGGTCGATCAGCTCGCCGGCCGCGTCGGCGACGCCGCCCTGTTCCGCGTGGGCAGCCAGGAAAGCGACGTTCCCGAGCGCGCCGCCTGCCGCGCCGACGCGCTCGCGTGCCCGACCGGATGGCCGGCATGGAAGCGGCCGGCGCGGCTGCTGCGTCGGCCCGAGCTGCTGGGACAAGTCGTCGCGCTGCTGCCCGACCATCCGCCCCGCCGCTTCGTCTGGCGCGGCAAGCGCTATCGCGTCGTCGCCGGCGACGGTCCCGAGAGGATTCATGGCGAATGGTGGCGCAAACCCCAAGAGATGTGGGCAATCCGGGACTATTTCCGGGTCGAGGCGGAAGGCGGCGAGCGTTTCTGGTTGTTCCGGCGCGGTGATGGTGTGGACGCGCCGACCGGCGATCTCTCCTGGTACATGCACGGGCTGTTCGGCTGATGGCGGTCTACGTCGAGCTTCAGGTCACAAGCCACTTTTCGTTCCTGCGCGGCGCGTCCTCACCCGAGGAGCTGTTCGCCGCGGCGGCGTTGCAGGGCCATAAGGCGCTTGGCCATGCCGATTGGGGGAGCGTCGCCGGCGTCGTCCGGGGCTGGGAAGGGCAAAAAGCGACCGGCGTCCGCATGATTCCCGGTGCGCGGGTTGAGCTGACCGATGGCCGCGCGCTGCTGTTCTACCCCACGACACGCCCGGCCTGGTCGCGGCTCACCCGGTTGCTGACGGCGGGCAAGACACGCGGCGGCAAGGGCTGCTGCATCCTCGACTGGAGCGACGTCGTCGCCCACGCCGACGGGCTGATCGCGATCCTCGTGCCGGACTTGCCGGACGACACGACCGCCGCGCATCTTGGCGAGCTGCGCGAGGTGTTCGGCGCGCGCGGCTATCTGGCGCTGTCGCTGCGGCGCCGGCCGGACGATGCCGAGCGACTGCACCGACTCGATGCAATGGCCCGCGATGCGGGGATGCGCGGCGTCGCGACCGGCGATGTCCTCTATCACGCGGCCGAGCGGCGGCCGTTGCAGGACGTCATGACCGCGATCCGCGAGAAGACCACCATCGATGCGCTCGGGTTCAGGCGCGAGCGGCATATGGACCGTGACCTGAAGGCGCCGGCCGAGATGGAGCGTCGGTTCGCGGCTTTCCCCGATGCGATCCAGGCAAGCGCCGATATCGCCGCGCAATGCCGGTTCGACCTTGGCGAGATCCAGTATCAATATCCCTATGAGCAGGTGATGGCCGGCCGGACGGCGCAGGAAGCGCTCGCCGCGCTGACCGAGGAAGCCGCCGCGCGGATGTTTCCCGATGGCCTTCACCCAGGCTATCGCGGCCAGATCGATCACGAACTGCGGCTGATCGATCAGCTTGGCTACGCGCCCTATTTCCTGACCGTCAACGCGATCGTCGCCGAGAGCCGGCGGCGCGGCATTCTGTGTCAGGGACGGGGCTCGGCCGCCAATAGCTGCGTCTGCTACATGCTCGGCATCACCTCGATCGATCCGATCAAGCACGAGCTGTTGTTCGAACGGTTCGTGAGCGGAGAGCGCAAGGAACCACCTGACATCGACGTCGATTTCGAGCATGAGCGGCGCGAAGAGATCATCCAGTGGATCTACGAGACCTACGGCCGCCACCGCTCGGCGCTGACCGCGGTCATCACCCGCTACCGCACGCGCGGCGCGGTCGCCGAGGTCGGCAAGGCGCTCGGCCTGCCGCGCGATCTCACCAAGATGCTGACCGGCCTGGTGTGGGGCTGGTCGATGGACGGCATCCCGGACGAACAGATCGCCTCGCTCAACCTCAATGCCGAGGATCACCGCCTCAAGCTGACGCTCGAGCTGGCCCGCCAGCTCGTCGGCACGCCGCGTCACCTTTCGCAGCATCCCGGCGGGTTTGTGCTCACCCAGGAGCGATTGGACGACCTCGTGCCGATCGAGCCGGCGCGGATGGAAGACCGTCAGATCATCGAATGGGACAAGGATGATATCGACGCCTTGAAGTTCATGAAGGTGGACGTCCTGGGGCTCGGGATGCTTGGCTGCATGAACCGCGCCTTCAATCTCCTGAAGGAGATGAAGGGAATCAAGGTCGGAATGGCCGACCTGCAGGACGATGACCCGGGCGTCTATGCGATGATCCAGAAGGCCGATACCTTGGGCGTCTTCCAGATCGAGTCCCGTGCGCAGATGTCGATGCTGCCGCGGATCAAGCCGAACAAATTCTACGATCTGGTCATCGAGGTCGCGATCGTCCGGCCTGGACCGATCCAGGGCGATATGGTCCATCCCTATCTCCGTCGCCGCGAAGGCAAGGAGAAGCCCGAATACCCCAAGCCGGAACTCCGCGCCGTGCTCGAGAAGACGCTGGGCGTGCCGCTGTTTCAGGAGCAGGCGATGAAGGTCGCGATCGTGGGTGCGGGCTTCACGCCCGCCGAGGCCGATCAGCTGCGCCGCGCAATGGCGACGTTCAAGCTCACCGGCGGCGTCAGCCATTTCTACGACAAGCTCGTCGGCGGCATGGTGGAGCGCGGATACCCACAAGACTTCGCGGAGCGCACCTTCAAGCAGATCGAGGGATTCGGCAGCTATGGCTTTCCCGAGAGTCACGCCGCATCGTTCGCCAAGATTGCCTATGCGTCATGCTGGGTGAAGCATCACCATCCCGACGTCTTCTGCGCGGCCTTGCTCAATGCGCAGCCGATGGGCTTCTATGCGCCCGCGCAAATCGTGAAGGACGCGCGCAACCACGGTATCGAGGTGCGTCCGGTGTCGATCAACGACAGCCATTGGGATTGCACGCTCGAGGCGACCGGCGGTCGTTATATGGCGGTGCGGCTCGGGTTCCGGCAGGTGCGCGGGCTCGCCAATCTTCACGGTGCGGCGATCGTCGGCGCGCGCGGGCCGGCACCCTATGAGAGCGTCGAGGAAGTATGGCGCCGCGCCGCTGTGCCGCGCGCTGCGATCGAGCGACTGGCCGAGGCAGATGCCTTCCACTGCATCGCCGAGAACCGGCGGCAGGGATTGTGGAAGGTGAAGGGTCTGGGCGAAGCGCCGCTGCCGCTGTTCGTGGCGGCCGACGAGCGCGACGCCAAGTTCAGCCCCGAAGGGCTGGAGCCATTGGTGGCGCTCCGCCCGATGAGCGATGGCCGCGAAGTGGTCAAGGACTATCGTGCGCTCCAGCTCTCGCTGCGCGGCTATCCGGTGAGCTTCCTGCGCGGCCAGCTCGACGCGATGAAGATCGCGCGATGTGTCGATCTCCCGACCATCCGCGATGGCCGCAATGTCGAGGTCGCCGGCGTGGTCCTTGTTCGACAGCGCCCCGGTTCAGCCAAGGGCGTGCTGTTCGTAACGATCGAGGATGAGACCGGCATCGCCAACGGCATCCTCTGGCCCGATCGGTTCGAGATCTACCGCCGACAGGTCATGTCCGCTTCGATGATCGCGATCAGAGGGCGCCTCCAGAAGGAGGGAGAGATCATCCACATCATTTGCGACCGCATCACCGACCATAACGCCATGCTCCGTTCGATCGGGCGAATGGATTTCGCGGTGGCGCAAGCACGCGGCGATGGCTCGAAGAATGGCGGCGGTCCCGATCCGCGCGATCCCGCATGGAGCCCGCGCGGCCGTGTATTGGCTTCGCCGCCCTATGGCAGCGCAGCCGAGCAAGAAGAGATTCTGCGCGTCCGCAGCCATGACTTTCATTGATAGAGCGAGCGAAGCCACGCAATCCTGGGCATGCTTCTGCCGCGATCATGTTCGACGATCGCCGAGCGTGCGCTCAGGATATTCTCGCGTTCAGGGTAGGCAGTTCCGCCACCAGCTCGCGCGCCAGTCCATTGAGCATCGTCCTGACCTCCTCATGCTCCTCGGGCGACCAGCGTTCGAGGATATGCGCCAACCACGCGCGATAGCCTGCGATGATGTTCTCGAAGATCGCGCGGCCGGCATCCGAGACCGCAAGGCGGCCCTCGCGCGCGCGCCTCAGCAAACCCCGGTCGACAAGTCGGCCGGCGATCGGCCCCAGAGATCCTTCGCCCAGGTTCGCCGGTAATGCTTGCGGAGCCCGACAGAGCTGTACGAGCAGCCACATCTCATCCGGTGCGAGCGAGATTCCGCGTCGTTCGGCGATGCGGCGATATGTCTCCCAGCGATGCTCCCGCCGGCCCAGGCGCGTCACGATCAGCTCGAGCTCGTCCAGCGAGGTCGCGTCATGCGGCATTGCGAAGCTCTCGCCGATTGTCTCCGACCGCTCGCCATCCCGCAGCGGCACCTCCTTCAGGAACCAGGTCAGCAGGAAAGCGAATGCTGCGATCACCGCCGCCGACAGGAACACGGGGTGCAGCGCTGCGGTGAATACCTCAAGATAGACATGGCGAACGCCCGGCGGCAGCGCGGCGATCGCCACAGCATCGCTCGCCGTCGGCAGCCTGGCACCCGCCGGCATGCGGCTGGCGAGCCCGCTCGCCAGGTTCGCGGCGAAGATCGCGCCGAACAGCGACACGCCGACCGAGCCGCCGGTCGAGCGAAACAAGGTCGTGCCAGACGTGGCGACGCCCAGATTCCGGTAGTCGATAGCGTTCTGGACGGCCAGGACCAGCACCTGCATGACCATGCCGAGCCCAAGGCCGAGCACCAGCATGTAAGCGGGCGCCACCCAGATGCTGCTCGCTACGCCGAGCGTGGAGAGCAAGCCCAGACCGACCGTCATCACCGCGGTGCCGATGATAGGAAACAGCCGATAGCGCCCGATCCGGCTGATGATCTGCCCGCTGGCGATCGAGGTCACGAGCACGCCCCCCATCATCGGCGTCAACTGCAAACCGGCGGTGGACGGGCTCACGCCCTTCACCACCTGCAGATAGATCGGCATGTATGTGACCGAGCCGAACATCGCCAGGCCGACGATGAACCCGACCGCGCAGGCGATGAGGAAGGTTGGGTTGGCGAAGAGCGGCAGCGGCAGGATCGGCTCTGCGGCACGGCGTTCGACCATGATGAAGCCAGCCAGCGCGACCAGTGCGACCCCCGCCAGCCCCAGGCTCATAGGGGAATCCCAGGGATAGGTATGGCCGCCAAGGCTGGTGAATAGGACAAGCGCCGTCAGAAAAGTTGCCATCAGCGCGGCCCCGGTCACGTCGATCGCTGGTCGCCGCCGCTCGGCGGGCGAGGTGAAGGCGACGGCGATCACGCCCAGCGCCAGGAGGCCCAGCGGCAAATTTATGTAGAAGATCCAGCGCCAGCTCAGATGCTCGACAAAGAAGCCACCGATCAACGGTCCGAGCACGGTCGACAGCCCGAACACGCCACCAAAAAAGCCTTGGTATCGGCCCCGGTCGCGCGGCGGGATGATGTCGCCGATCGCCGCCATAGTCGTCACCATCAGCCCGCCCCCGCCGAGTCCCTGAAGCGCGCGGAACGCGATCAGCGCGCCCATGGAGCGGCTGAGCCCGCACAGTGCCGAGCCGGCCAGAAACAACAGGATTGCGCCCTGGAGCACGATCTTGCGCCCGAACAGGTCGCCCAGCTTGCCATAGAGCGGGGTGACGATGGTGGTCGCCAGCATATAGGCGGTGACGATCCACGAAAGGTGCGCGAGCCCGCCAAACTCGCCAACGATCGTCGGCAGCGCCGTCGACACGATCGTCTGATCGAGTGAAGCCAGCAGCATCACCAGCATCAGCGCCCCGAAAATCAGTCGCACCGATTGTGGCGGCGCTGCGGGCGCCGTCGGCGTGACCGATGTCTCCTTGAGCATGCGAACGCGATTCCCTCTCCGTTGCTACGCTCTTCCTCGGGGTCTACCGCTTGTCCTTCAAGAGCAAGTTGGGAGACAAACCGGATGCCCACAGAAACCCTGACCTATTCGGCCGATGGGCTCAAGATGAAGAGCGACCTTTATATCGACGCTTCACGCGCCGGGCCTCGCCCTGGCGTGCTTGTGTTTCCCGAAGCCTTCGGGCTCGGCGATCATGCGAGGTCGCGCGCAGAGCGGCTTGCCGCGCTTGGCTATGTCGCCTTGGCCTGTGACCTTCACGGCCAGGGCAAGGAGTTTGACGCCCTGGACGCCGTGATGGGGCTGATCAATCCACTGCGCGATGATCCGAGTCGAACGCGCGCCCGCGCACGTGGCGGGCTGGACGCGCTGCTTGCGCGGCCGGAGGTCGATGCCACGCGGGTGGCTGCGATCGGCTATTGCTTCGGTGGCACGATGGCGCTCGAGTTGGCGCGGGACGGCGCCGCCATCGTCGGTGCCGTCGGCTTTCACAGCGGGTTGGCGACCGTCGCGCCGGAGGATGCCAAGGCGATCAAGGGCAAGGTGCTCGTCTGCATCGGTGCCGATGATCCCGGCATCGACGCAGCGCAGCGCGCGGCCTTCGAAGCGGAGATGCGGGCAGGCGGCGTCGACTGGCAGATGAACCTTTATGGCGGCGTCGTCCACAGCTTTACCAACCCGGCGGCCGATCGCCTCGGGCGGCCGGACTTCGCCCGCTACGATCCCAAGGCGGATGCGCGATCCTGGGCCGAGATGCGCGCATTCTTCGACGAGATATTCGGCGAAGCCGCATGACCTTTCAAAACACCGCTGGCCGGGAGTTCCTAAAATGACGGCGATCGCAGTTTTCGTCGGAAGCATTCGCAAGCAATCCATCAACCAGCGCCTCGCGCGCGCCGTCGAAGCGCTGGCGGGCAAGCGGTTCGAATTCAGCTATGTCGATATCGGCGGCCTGCCGCACTACAATGAGGATTTGTGGTCGGACCCGCCGGAAAGCGTCCAGACGCTCAAACGAACGATCGAGGCGAGCGACGGCGTGCTGTTCGTCACGCCCGAGTACAACCGGTCGATACCAGGCATCCTCAAGAATGCGATCGACTGGGGATCGCGACCGACGGGTAAGAGCAGCTGGATCGGAAAGCCGTCCGCGATCATGGGCGCCTCGCCAGGCGCGGTCGGCACCGCGGTAGCCCAGTCCCATCTGCGCAACACGCTCTTGGTTCTCGACGTCGTGCTGATGGGCCAACCCGAGGCTTATCTGCAGCTCAAGCCGGACGCGATCGCCGACGACCTCACCATCGCGGACGATCATTTGCGCATCTTGCTCGAGCGGCAGCTGGACGCCTTCGAGGCGTGGATCGGGCGCGTCCGGCGCTGGCACGGCTGAGACACTATCGTTACGAATGGAGGCTCGCCGCGCGTTTCAATACAGCCCGCAGCCAAGCTCATGGACACCCTCCTCGCGTTCGGCGGAGCTGCCGCCACCGATGATCCGCGCGGTCGCAACGCGCGCGCTTCCAATGACTGATCCTCACGCTATGGTCTGATGGCGGGAGGGTGCGAGTCAAAAACTGGAAGGACAAGGACATGGCCAGAGCCGCCAGATCGAAAGCAACGCCACAAACGGTGGAAGGCGACGGCAATACGCTCAATACGAGCGTGGACAGCAATGTCCGCGAAAAGGTCGCCGAAGCGCTGACGAAAGCAGTCGCCGATAGTTACACGCTGTACGCCAAGACCTTGGGGGTTCACTGGAATGTGCAGGGCCCGAGCTTCTACGGCCTCCATAAACTGACTGACGCGCAATATAATGAGCTGCACCAGGCGGCGGACGCGCTGGCGGAACGCATCCGTGCGTTGGGCAAGCTTGCCCCGACCGGCAGCGAGACATTCCGTGCGCTCACGGTGATCGAGAACGAGACGCCGCACAGGCCGACCCCGGAGATGATCGCGGAGCTGGCCAGGGACAATGAGACGGTGGCGCGGCGGATGAGCGAGTTCGCCGAACTCGCCGACGAGGCCGGCGATCTGTTCACCCATGACATGCTCGTGGCGCGCATCGGCGTTCATGAAGAGAATGCATGGATGTTGCGCTCAAGTCTCGGCGAATAGTCCTCGGGCGGCGCGGGCGAGCGAGGCGCATGGTCATCGATCCCGACCGGTTCGACGAGGCGGTGCTCGCACTCCGGTGGCCGAAGCTGCTGCCGCTTCCGTGGTTCGCGATCATCCTGCTTATGGCCGCGTCCGCCGGAGGCGGCCTGACGGCAGCGCGGCCAGCCTGATGCTGCGCTTGATGCGATCAAAGGCAGGAGAAAGCTGGGTGCTGCGTCGTTACGGGCGGCCTCGCGCCGTCTGGCGCTAATGTCTCGGCCCACCTCTCGGCCATTGACGCATGTCAGGATGGGGCATGGCTGACGAAGACCTGGTGGCCGATCCCCGCATCGTGGCGACATGGATCAAAGGATGGACGCTCGCCCGTGAAACTCCACCCCCCGTCGAGGATCACGGCGGATTCCGTGTGGATGTCGGCTGGCCGCAACAGCGGGTCCGCTACGTCTTTCCCCGCATCTCGCCAGCGATGCGCGAGCTAGCGGCGGGGATCACTGAGCCTTGGGTCTTTGTGAAAGCCTGTGCCACCCCAAGCGCGATGCGGGCCGCGCTGCCAAACCGCTGGGCCATTCAGCCGCCGGGCTTCATGATGACCTGTTGCGGCCAGATGGCCGGCGGGGCCCCGCCTGATGGCTATTCGCTCGATGCGACGGACCCTATGCCGCTCGCGGTCGTGAAGGCGCTCGCTTCAAGCGGCGAGCTGGCGGCGATCGGGCGCGTCGTCCGCGTCGGCGAGTTCGCCATATATGATCGGATTGAAACCACCGCGGCGCATAGACGACGCGGGCTCGGCCGCGCTGTCATGAAGAAGCTCGAAACGATCGCGCGAGGTGCCGGCGCGACGCGGGGCGTATTGGTCGCCACGGCTGATGGCCGGGGCCTCTATGAAGCTTTGGGCTGGGAGCTACTTTCGCTTTACACCACCGCCGTCATTCCACCGCCGGCATGAGCCGATCGCGCTGCGAGCGTCAGCGCTGGCTGCATTTGAGGTCCATGGCTCGCCGATCAAGGTCGGAGAGGGTGCCGCCGATCCTCGCCGACTCGTCATCCAAACAACGCTGCTTAGGCGTGCGATCGTCCCGCTCCACTGGCACGACATACACGCCGTAAGGATATGCCGGCGTGGTGATGATGCGCCCTTGCGGCTTGGCATCGTGGCCGACCGTCATCGTCGAGCTGACGGGCGGTTTTGCGGAAAGCGGCGTGGCCGCGATCGCAAGCAACGTCATTACTATCGCCTGAGCGGTCGATCTATTCCGTGACATAGGCAGCATATTGCCCCGAGTGGGCCTCGTATCAAGTTAACGAGCGAATCCAGTTCAGCACGCGCGCCACCGCGCCCGGCCTCCCGTCACCGGGCCGCGGGTCATAGGGGCGGCCGGTCATACGGGTGGGTAGTGCGGGTCGAATAATGATGCGCCTTCGTCGCGGCGGTCTCCAGCGTGCCGCCATTTTTCGAATAGGTGCTAATGCCGGTCGCGCGGAGCGAAGGGTTGCCGATCGCCCTCGCAATCCCGGCCGCGCCTGTCTGCCCAACCGAAGGGGGCAGCCATGAGGTATCCATAAAAGGATTGCGCTCCCGTCAGTTGACCTCGCCCAAGCTCGGCATCGGGATCCTCGCGCGGGATGAGGACCCACATGGGTCGTATGCGGCCGGGTGGCCCCAGGCGACCCCGCTCGTCGCACCAGCAGGCCGACAGATCGCGGAGTACGAGAAAGTCGCCGGCCATCGCTAGAGGCTCTCGGCACAGGCAGCGGATTCGACCTCCAGGGTACCGACACCGCGAGACTGCGAGAACGCGGCGGGACGGGTCCGGCCAAGCGCCTGGCGATAGAGCGTGCTGGCCCCTTGGCTGATCGCCACGGCGCGTTCGGGCGGGCATGCGCGCAAGGGTAGGGGGCAGCGATCATGCGTTGCGATGCGGATGGGCGCCTCCGACGGTGGCTCTAACCCAAGGGCGGGCGGCCGACCGACCATTGGGCGCAGGGCGCCTGGCTGGATCTCCATCGCAGCGCCGACGATGGCGTGGCGACCGGGCATGGCTATCTTCCCCGCACCACGGCCGCGGTCTGGCCGTAGAGGATCCGCCGTGCTTCGTCGCTCTGCGGGGCGTTCGCGTCAGGGTTGATCCGCTCTACCAGCGCATAGGCGCGTTCGGTCGCTGGCCGCGCGCGGATCGCTTCGAACCAGCGCTTCAGGTGCGGGAACTCGTCAAGCGACTGGCCCTGCCGCTCATAGGGAACCACCCAGGGATAGCTGGATATATCGGCGATCGAATAGGACTCGCCGGTGAGGAAGGACCGGTCCGCCAGCCGTTTGTCGAGCACGCCGAACAGGCGGTTGGTCTCGTTGGTGTAGCGCTCGATCGCGTAGGGAAGCTTTTCCGGGGCGGCGTAGCGGAAATGATTGTTCTGGCCCGCCATCGGGCCAAGCCCCGCCATCTGCCAGAACAGCCATTGCAGAACCTCGGCGCGGCCGTGGAGATCGGACGGTATCAGCTTGCCGGTCTTCTCGGCGAGGTAGAGCAGGATCGCGCCCGATTCGAACAGCGAGACCGGCGCGATGCCACCGGCAGGCTCGGTGTCGACGATCGCCGGGATGCGGTTGTTGGGCGCGATCGCCAGGAAGGCGGGCGCGAACTGCTCGCCCTTGCCGATGTTCACCGGCAAGATCCGGTAGGGCAGGGCCGTCTCCTCGAGGAAGATCGTGATCTTATGCCCGTTGGGAGTGGTCCAGTAATAGAGATCGATCATATCGCGCCTCCTGCCGATGCTTGGCCCATTGTTCCGGCGATGTCGCCGCCGCTCTTCAACCGGTTGTCTCGGGTTGCCGTACGGTGCGCAGATAGGGTTTGTGGGTGGTCCATCCTTGCGGGAACAGGTTGCGCGCTGCATCGTCGTCGAGCGACGGCACGATGATCACATCGTCGCCCTGCTTCCAGTCCGCGGGCGTCGCCACCTTGTGCTTGTCGGTCAGCTGCAGGCTGTCGATCGTCCGCAGGATCTCCGGGAAGTTGCGACCGGTCGAGGCCGGATAGGTGAGGGTGAGGCGGAGCTTCTTGTTGGGATCGATCACCAGCACACTGCGCACCGTGGTGGTGTCGGACGCATTGGGATGGATGAGGTCGAGCAGCGTCGAGACCTTGCGGTCATGATCGGCGATCAGCGGGAAATTGAGCGCGGCACCTTGCGTCTCCTCGATATCTCGTGCCCAGCTCTGATGACTGTCGGCGGGATCGACCGACAGCCCCAGCACCTTGACGCCGCGCTTGTCGAACTCGGGCTTGAGCTTGGCGACCGTGCCGAGCTCGGTCGTACAGACCGGCGTGAAATCCTTGGGGTGCGAGAACAGCACGACCCAGCCGTCGGCCGCCCATTCGTAGAAATGAAGCGGGCCTTGGGTCGAATCCTGGCTGAAATCGGGAACCGTATCGGACAATTTGAGCGACATGTTGCATCTCCTTCGAATGGTTCATGGAAAATCGGATGCGGCCTCAACGTGAATCGAACAGGGCGGTGTTCGTCCAGCCGACCGCGACCGGGACGGGCGGCGGGCTTCGGAGCCAGGATCGGGATGGCGCGCATTCTTCGACCGCCTCGCGCACCTTCGACAGCAGCGTCCAGAGCCAGCGCGCATCCGCGGCGGCCCGGTGCCGCGCCGGACATAGCCGGTCCGCCTGCCCTTGCGCTGAGAAGATCTGCTCGCTTGTGGCGCCCAGCTCGTCCAGGACGCAGCGGACGTGCTCGATCGGCGAAGGCAGGCGGACCGCTGTCGCATCAACCAGCGTATCCCACCAATAGGTATCAATACTGCTGTCCGCGATGACGCGTCTGCCCCGGACGGACCGGCTGAGTTCGGCGACGACGACCTCCGCTTCGAACCCTTCCTGGTCGAGCTGCTCGCGCCGGATGCCGTGCAGATCGAGGGCTTCATCGGTCCAGTCCCAGTCCCGCCAAAGCGGGTCCGGCTTGATGAGCCAGGATCGCGTACCCGCCTGATCGGTGATCGCTACCTCGATCGGAAAGGATCGTCCGTGCCGGGGCAGGCAGCTGGCTTCGAAGTCTATTGTCACATAATCCATCAGAGCTATCCCGACTGCTATTTGCAGTTTAGGCCTCCCCGTTGCCGGTCGACCTGCGATGCCCCCTTGGTTGTTTCCGCGCCGCTGTTCGCCCGAATGTTCAGTCTTGTTCGAGTTTGCTTTATGCGGGCGTCAAACTCCTGGTTCCAGTGCTTGCACGATTCCCTTCCGAGACTGAGGCTATGCGATTCCCGGCATCATAAAAGACCAATCTCTTCGCAGGCGTGATAGAATTTCTTTCTTTCCCTACCAGATCAGTAGAGTATCCAAATGGGGAAAACAGGGGGTTCCTCATGGATAAGAAAACAACGTGGCTCCTTGCCCTGGCGCTCGCTCCCGTTCCCGCTTTCGCGCAGGATGTCGAGGCCTCCAAGGCAGGCCATGCGGCAGATGACGAGATTGTCGTGACCGGCACCCGCTTTGGAGATCGCACGGTCACGACGTCGCCCGTCCCGATCGACTCGCTTCGCGGGGACGATCTTCGTGCCTCGGGGTATCAGGAAACCACCGAGGTGCTCCGCCAGCTGGCCCCGTCGTTCTCCTTCGCCACGCCGACGACTCCCGACGGCAACACCCATATCCACTCCGCGTCGCTGCGCGGGCTGTCGCCCGACGAGACGCTGGTGCTGGTGAACGGCAAGCGCCTTCACAACGCCGCCTGGGTCAACACCGGCGGGACGATCGGCAAGGGGGCGACCCCGACCGACCTCAACCAGATTCCAGCCGCCGCTATCGGCCGGATCGAGATCCTGCGCGACGGCGCCTCGGCCCAATATGGCTCCGACGCGATCGCCGGTGTCATCAATATCCTGCTGCGCGAGGATACGGCGATCCATGGGACGGCGAGCGCGGGCACGACCTATGACGGGGGAGGGGACGCCTACGAATTCTCACTCGGCGGCGGCATCAAGCTCGGCGACGATGGCTTCATCAATGCGACCGGCTATTATCGCGACCATAAGGGCGCGAACCGGGCGTTGCCAGACACCCGCCAATTCTACTTCGGCCTCTCGCCGACCGGCACGCCGCAGCCCCTCTCGGCGCGCTACGGCGCGGGTCTCGGCCTCACTCCGCCCGGCGGCGTGGCCGGCACCACGATCGATCCGCGCGAGGCGACCGTCAACCGCAATGTCTGGCGCTTCGCCGACGAGGGCGACACCAAGGACGCAAGCGCCGTCGTCAATCTGAAGAAGCCGATCGGCGACGCCGAGCTCTATGGCTTTGGCGGCTATCGCGAGAGCAAGGCGCATTCGAACGCCTCCTTCCGCCGCGCCGGCCAGGACGAGAATGTCCGCGCGATCTTTCCCGACGGCTTCCTGCCCTTCGTCGACACCAAGAGCATCGACTATTCGGCGGGGCTCGGGCTGCGCGGCGACCTTTCGGGCTGGGATTGGGACCTGTCGTCGGTCTATGGCGGCAACAGCATCGAATACCGGCCCAACAACACGCTCAACGCGACGCTCGGCGCGGCGAGCCCGACCAGTTTCTACGCCGGCAAGTTCACCAACTGGCAGTCAACGACAGACCTCACCTTCTCGCGCGATTTCGACGCGGGGCTGGCGGCCCCGATCGGCCTCGCGGTCGGCGCGGAGCTTCGCTACGACGGCTACAAGATCTCGCCCGGCGAACCCGACAGCTATGCCTTCGGCACTTCGCGCGTGCTTGACGGCCCCAGTGCCGGCGCCATTCCGACGATCGGATCGCAGGGCTTCGCCGGCATCCAGCCCGGCGACGCGGTCGATGTCGACCGCCATGCGATCGGCGCCTTTGCCGAGCTCAACACCGAGGTGGTGAAGGGCTGGCAGGTGAACCTCGCCGGCCGCTACGAGGATTATAGCGACTTCGGCGACACCTGGAACGGCCAGGCCTCGACGCGAATCCAGCTGCCCGCGGGCTTCGCGCTGCGCGGTTCGGTCAGCACCGGCTTCCACGCTCCTTCGCTCGCCCAGCAATATTTCAGCTCGACGAGCAGCCGGACCATCGTCAACAACACGACGGGGTTTCCCGAGTTCGTGCTTGTGCGGACAGCGCCCGTGGGTTCGGCGCTTGCCCAGGCGCTCGGCGCGCAGGATCTCAAGCCCGAAAAATCCACCAGCTTTGGCGGCGGCCTGACCTATGCGGGCGGCGGGCTCACCGCCTCGGTCGACTATTATCATATCGACATCGACGATCAGATCACGCTCTCCTCCAACTATGTCGACGCGTCGGGCAGGCGCGCGCTCCGCGATTATCTCGCCTCGATCGGGATACCGGGGGTGACCAGCGTGCGCTACTTCACCAATGCGATCGACACCCGCACCCAGGGCGTCGATGTGACGGCCGCCTATACGACCGATCTGCGGGACTGGGGCGCGCTGCGCCTGAGCGCGGCCTATAATTACAACCAGGTTCGTCTCCGCCGGGTCGGCGCAACGCCCACACAGATCACCGCGCTGGGGATCACCACGCCGCTCTTCGACATCAACGAGCGCACCCGCATCGAGCATGGCCAGCCGCGTGACAAGATCGCGCTGGGAGCGAACTGGAAGGTCGGTCCGATCACGTTCGATGCGCGCACCACGCGCTACGGCCGGGTCGAGCAGGTGGCGCTCACCAACCAGACGCCGGCCAATGTCGCACTGATCGCGCAGGGCTCGACGCCATTCCGAACGGTGCCGACCGAATCCGGCACTGCCGGCAATGTCGACGTGATCCAACGTCTCAAGGCCAAATGGGTGACCGATTTCAGCTTCACCGGCGAGGTGACGCCCAATATCACCGCCACCGTGGGCGCCAACAACATCTTCAACGTCTATCCGACCAAGAACATCGCCTCGACGCCGCTGCTCACCGGTGCCGACACGTTCGGCGTCTTCCCCTATAGCGAGTTCTCGCCCTTCGGCTTCAGCGGGGCCTTCTATTATGCGCGGGTGGGGTTCAGCTTCTGATGTCGGGCAATGAAGGATTTGCCCTGACCCGCCGCGACTGGCTGGCGGCGGGTGGCGTTGCGCTTCTCGCCGGCGCGCCGGCCCTCGCGGGCACCCCGACCGGATCCGGTGCGACCCAACCGATACGGCTTGATCTCAACGAAAATGCCTTCGGCCCCTCGCCGAAGGTCGGCCGGGCGATAGCGGCCCATCTCAGAGGCCTCGAACGCTATGTCGGCCAGAGCGAGGTCGACGCACTTGTTGGGCAGATCGCCGCGCTCGAACGGGTAAGCCCCGAACAGGTGGTGATCGGCGAGGTGCTCGAGCCGCTCGGGCTCTACCTTGCGCGCCAGCGGCCCGGCGGCGGCAACTTCGTCTATTCGTCGCCGGGCTATACCGCGCTGATCGATGCAGGCGCCCCGCTCGGCGGCATCGGCATCGCGGTTCCCCTCAATGAGCGCCTCGAGAACGACCTGCCCGCGCTGGCGCGTGCTGTCGACGATCGGACCCTCGCAGTCAGCCTGGTCAACCCGCATAATCCCTCCGGCACCATCAACGACCGAGACGCCCTCGACAGCTTCATCCGGGACATATCGAAGCGGACCCTCGTCATCGTCGACGAAGCCTATCTCGAATATGACGATCTCGCGCAGCGAAGCGCGATCAGACTCGCGCGCGAGGGCGCTAATGTCCTCGTCTTCCGCACGCTTGCGAAGATCTATGGCTTGGCCGGTCTCTCGATCGGCTATGCCGTGGCCCCTGCATCATTGGCGCAAGCCTTGCGCGCAGCGGGAATCGGCGCCCCGCATTCCCTTAGCCGCCTTGCGCTGGTGGCAGCATCAGCGGCGCTGGGAGATCAGGCCCATCTCCGCGACATACGTGCGCGTACCGCCGCTGAACGAACGCGGCTCACGCGAGTACTCGACAGTCTCAGCCTCGAGCATACGGACAGCAAAGCGAATTTCATTTTCTTTCGCTCGCCCCATGTGACCGACCTTCGCGGCCGACTCGCAGCCGCCGGAATTGAGGTGGGAAGGGCGTTTCCGCCCTTGTCCGAATGGATTCGCATCACCGTAGGCCTACCGCGCGAAAATGAGGCGGTCATTGCTGTGCTGAACGGCCTCCACGGATAGCCCGAAGAGATATCTGCGGTTATTCGTCCTTCCGCTCGTGGGGCTGACCGATGCAATCAGTCGTCCCGTTCCCGCTTCACGATTTGCAACGTCTCTGGAGTGAGCTTCAAATCGAATTTTCCGGCTGCCCGGTTCGTCGTTCGCGCATCATCGACTTCCCAGCGCGGTCCGTCATCGTCGAGTTCGATTTCTTCCCAGCTGGCAAAGCCGTTTGCCTTCAGGACCGCCTCTATCGCCGTCCGCTCCTGGGCGGTCGGCGCCCTGTCTGCCAACGCAGGGGTCGCAGCGACGAATGTGGTACCCGCGATCACGGCCGCCAATTGCCTTCTCACCTTTTCTCTCCCTCGATTCAGGACCGGACTATAACTTGAGGACTATCGTCAGGTTCCTGGATCGAGAATGATGATTTCTGAAGACCAACCCCTCGCGACACTTCCATTGTGCGCCAAGGCGCCAACTGCCAATTATCAGATGCCTCTCGGAACGATCAAAACCGCCATGGCCAATCGCCTATCCCACGTGGGCCCTCCCACGGCCTGTCCGAGCGCTGACTGCTCGACAACGATCGTCGAGCGCAACCGCAGTCAGCGATTCGCCGCCACGCGCCGTTTCATCACCCAATCTCTAGCCGTCCGTCGTCAAGGCGCCATGCCTTGTCGCAGGAGATGCCAATGCAGAGGCGATGCTGACGTTCGAGGTTTCGATCCGCTGGATTCGTTCGTCGCAGCCGCAATTCGCGCCGGCGGCCGATCCCGTTCGCGGCCAACGCTCACGCCGCGACGGCGGATGTCCGAAATGCCGCCGGTATGCCGCCGTGAAGGCCGCGGCATTTGTGAAGCCTACCCTGTAGCCCGCCTCAGCGATGCCGAGACCATGCTCTACGATGAGAATATCCGCCATCGCCAACTTGTGGGCCCGAACATAGCCGAAGATCGTCGTCCCGAACGCCTGCTTGAATTCTCGCTGGAGACTCGTGACGTTGGTACCAACCATCCGAGCAAGGTCGAGCGTCTTGGGAGGATGTGTCAGCGAATTGTCCAGGATATCCCGCGCGTCGCACAGCCGCTGGGTTCGACGCCGGCCAAGAAGTCGGCCAAAATCCTCCTCGTCGCGCATTCGCGCGCTTGCCTCGACAACGAAACGCAGGGCCAGGCTCTCCTGGTAAAGCCGCCCGAGCTGTCCGCCGTAACTGGGGTGGAAGAGCTCGCCCGCGAGCGCAGCTAGTACGAGCGGCGGCTGACGGATGACCTCGTCGGCACCGGGATCGATTAAGCCGCGGAAAGCAGCCAAGCCGGCGTCCGAGACATCACCCTCGAAACGCTCGAAGAAGGTGGGCTTGATGGTAAGTGCAAAAGCTCGATTGCGCTGGCCAGTGCGATAGTGCCGCATGCAGCGGGTACGGGCACTGAAACCGATCAGCGCGACCTCGCCGACGACATGCCCGATCGGCGAACGGCGCGGAAGCAGCATGGGCTCCGTTTCGCCTTCGACGAGCAGGGCGCACATCAAGGAGCGCTCCACTTCCGCCTCATAGCTGCCGTCGCAAAGATAAACGAGATCATGAGCCGCCACGGCGAGACCCGGCTGTATGTCTTCTGCAACGACGGTGCCGCGCATCATCGGTGCATCGACATGCGTCATTGCCGCGTGCTGAACGGTAACGTGCATCGACCGTTCAGCGGCTTCCCGAAGAAGGTCGGAAGCGGAGAATTCGCCGGTTTTCCGGAACACTAGGCCCATCGCGGCGGCCCCTTCGCCATATTTCGTTGCGCGATACTTTTCGAACGTCTCGACATAGCCCAAGCGATAGCAGATCGCACGGACACTTGCTAATGCGAACAAGTCGCAGTCAGGCGACGGACGCTTGTCGCGTGGCCGGCGTCATCACGCGGCGCAGGCGGTGGTTCCCAATCCCTTCGATTGTGCCGCTTCGCGCAGCACAGGGGGGTGGTTCACTGATGCCGTTTCGTTCGCAGCTTTTCGTCACCGCCGGCGCGCTTGTCCTGCTGCCGACGAGCGCCGCCTGCGCTGCCGAACAAGACGGCGGCACGCTCGACGAGATCGTGGTGACTGCGGAGAAGTCGAACCGCAGCCTGCGCGAGACCGCGTCGAGCGTAACGGTCATCACCGATGAGGCGGCCGAACGCATGGGGGTCTACGGTACCAACGAGCTGCTCGACCGCATGACGAACCTCGTCAACATCAAGCCCGGCAATGCCGCCCCGACCGTGCGCGGCATCGACGGCACGGGTCCGGCGCAGGGATCCGACGCCTTTTTCGCGGGCACGCGCCCGCGGCTCAACTACCAGCTCGACGGCCGAACGCTCGGCTTCAACGAATCGATCTTCCAGAACGGGACGCTGTGGGACATTGGCCAGGTCGAGGTCTATCGCGGCCCGCAGAGCACCCTGCAGGGGCGCAATGCGATCGCCGGCACCATCGCGATCCGCACCGCCGATCCGACGTTCGATTGGGAAGGGCGGGCGCGCGCGCTCGTCGGCAGCCAGGACGAACGGCAGGTCTCCGGCGCGCTGTCCGGACCGATCGCGCCGGATCTGCTCGCCTTCCGTCTGAGCGCCGACTGGCGCCGCTCGCAAGCTTATGTCGACTTCACCCCCTACCCCGAAGAAGCGCATCCCGGACGCTTTCAGAACCTGACCCTGCGCGGCAAGCTGCTCTTCACGCCGACCCCTGACGTGCGCTCGCTCCTCACCGTCGCCTATGTCGATGGGCGGGCTCCGCAATCGGAATATGTGCTCGGGCCGGACTACAGCCAGAAGGTCCCGCAGTCGGCCCCGCAGCCGGTGTTTCGCTCGCGCAACACGACGGGTATCACGGACACGAGCTGGAGAGTCAGCGATATCGTCACCCTGCAGGCCTATTTGTCGGCGACGGATTTCAGGACCGATCGCTATGCGCCGGCCACGACCGGCAATGCCCGGATCGACGGCAGGGAATATGTCGCGGAACCCTTCGTCCGGCTGCGTTCGCCCGACGACCGGTTCAGCGGCTTCGTCGCGGCCTATATCTTCAGGACGCACCAGAGCGAGACGATCGATCTCTACGGCGGCGGCGCGTTCCGCGACCGCACCCGGACCACCGCCGCTTTCGGCGAGTTCACCGGCAAGCTCACCGACGCGCTGACGCTGGTGCTGGGCGGGCGCTACGAGGTCGAGCATCGCTTCCGCACCGGCTATGCCGGCCCCTTCCTCATCGACTTCGACGAGACCTATCGCGAGTTCCTGCCCAAGGCGACGCTGTCGCTGCGCGCCACCGATGCGATCACGGTCGGCGTCACCGCCGGGCGCGGCTATAATGGCGGCGGCGCGGGCTTCACCTACTATCCGCCCTATGTAAGCTACACCTACAAGCCCGAGTTCGTCTGGAACTATGAGGGCTTCCTGCGCAGCTCGCTCGCCGGCGGCAAGGTGACGCTGACCGCGAACGTCTTCTACAACGACTATAAGGGTCTCCAACTGCCCTACAGCCTCGGCGTCCTGTCGACGGTGATCCGCAACGCCGACAGGGCGACGACCTATGGCGCCGAGGCCGGGATCAGCTGGAACCCCTCGATGGGCAACCAGATCTACGCGAACGTCGGCCTCCTGAAGACCAGGGTGAACCGCTACGACGATCCCGCGGTTCAGGGGAACGACCTGCTGCACGCCCCGGCCTTCAGCAGCGATGTCGGGTTCAATGTCTCGCCCGATGGAAAGTTCGAGATGGGCGGCGACGTTCGCTACACTGATTCCTATTTTTCGGACGTGTTCAGCAACGCCCGCGGCAAGGTGAGCCCCTATGCCGTGCTCAATGGCCGGGTCGCCTACAATCTGGGACCCGCGCGCCTGTCGCTGTCGGTGCGCAACCTGCTGAACAGCGGCCATCCCGTCGACTATGTCATCTATGGCGGCGCGGTTTACGGCGCGACGATCCTCCAGCCGCGCACCGTGACCGGCGGCGTCGAGCTCCGGTTCTGATCGGGCCCGCAATGGCGATGTCGCAGACCACGATCCGGCGATGGTATCTCGTCCACAAATGGACGAGCCTCGTCTGCACGGTCTTCCTGCTGCTCCTCTGCCTGACCGGGCTGCCGCTGATCTTCCACGCCGAGATCGACGGGCTGACGCGGGCGCCGGCCATCCCGGCTGCGGTGAAGCCGGCGCCGCCGCCCAACCTCGACGCGATCGTGGCCGGGGCCCTAGCCAACCGGCCAGGCGAGGTGATGATGTTCCTCAGCCGCGATCCGGACAAGCCGATCTTCTATGCGATTACCGCGCCGCGCGTGGACTCGAAGGAAGAGGAGACGCACATCGCGCAGTTCGATGCGCGGACCGGCGTGCTGCTGATGGCGCCGCCGCTCGATACCGGCGTGATGCACTTCCTGCTGGAGCTGCATTCAAGCCTGCTGCTCGGCCTGCCCGGGGAAATGGTCATGGCGCTGGTCGGGCTGGTCTTTCTGGTCTCGCTGATCTCGGGCGCCGTGGTCTATGCGCCCTTCATGCGCAAGCTGGCCTTCGGGACAGTGCGCAAGGCCCGCAGCGCGCGCCTCAAGTGGCTCGACACGCACAACATGGTCGGCATCGTCGCGCTGGCCTGGCTGGCGGTGGTCGGCGCGACCGGGGTGATCACCGCGCTTTCGACGCCGATCGCCGGCGTCTGGCAGATGGGCCAGCTCGCCGAGATGACCGCGCCCTACAAGAACGCGCCGCCGCTTCGCCGGCTCGGATCGGTCGACCATGCGGCGCGAGTCGCCCACGCCGCCGCGCCTTCGACGTCGGTCAGCGTCATCGCCTGGCCCGGCACCTTCTTCAGCTCGAAGCACCATTATGCGGTGTTCCTCAGCGGCAACACGCCGCTAACCAGGAAGCTGATCAAACCCGCGCTGGTCGATGCGGAGACCGGCAAGCTCACCGCGATCGAGGAGATGCCGCTCTATGTGAAGACGCTGTTCCTCTCGCAGCCGCTCCACTTCGGCGACTATGGCGGCCTTCCGCTCAAGATCATCTGGGCGCTGCTCGATATCGCCGCGATCGTAGTGCTCGGAACCGGAATCTATCTCTGGCTCGGCCGCCGCCGCGTGCCGATCGAGAAGCGTATCATGGAACTGAACAGTGGCGGCGTGCTGGAGCCTGCAGAGTAATGAGCGACCGCAGGAGCGTTTCGCAGACCAACTGGCGCGTCTTCCGCTGGCCGTTGCTGATCGGAATCATGAGCTTCGTCGGCCTCCTGTCCGCGCTCGTCGGCGATGGCTGGTATGACGCGCTGTCCTGGCTCTGCCTCGGCGCTTGCGTGTTCCTCATGGTCGTGGCCTGGCGGGGATGGTCCGCGAAATGACGGACGTTCGCCATGCCGATCCGTTCGCGGTGATCGCCGACGAGCGCATCGCGGACGTGCTGCGCCGTCTCTACCGCGAGGCCAATCGTCAGCACTTCTCCGTCGTCCGCCATCTGTCGCGCCACGCGCTGTCCTTCCTGCGCGGCAGGGCGGTCGACTTTCCGATGGCCGAGATGGCCGGGTTCTGGAGCGACAAATATATCGCCATCGTCGAACCGCAGGGCGCCTTCTGCTACCTGACAGCCCGCGCGCGCCGAGCTCGGACAATCGTCGAGTTCGGCACGTCGTTCGGCGTCTCGACGCTGTGGCTCGCAGCGGCCGTCAAGGCGAACGGCGGCGGAACGGTCGTCACGACCGAAATCGTGCCGGAAAAGGCTGCCGTCGCACGCCAAAATTTTGAGGAGGCCGGCGTCGCCGACATCATCGACCTTCGCGTCGGCGATGCGCTCGAGAGCCTTCGGGAGGAGCCATCCGACATCGACTTTCTGCTGAACGACGGCTTTCCCATGCTCGCGCTCGACGTCGTGCAGTTGCTTGCACGGCGCATGCGCCCCGGCGCGGTGGTGTTGACCGACGACGTCGGCGGGCTGGCGGGCAACTTCCGCGACTATGTCGCCTGGCTTCGCGATCCCGCCAACGGGTTCGATTCCACCCTGCTGCCGCTCAAGGGCGGCAGCGAATATTCGGTGCGGAGATAGGAATGACCGATACTGCCTCACTCCGCTGGCTGCGCCTGGCCGGAATCGCCGGCATCGTAGGGGCGATCCTCTGGACGCTCGGCGATGCGCTCATCGTCGGAGGAAAGGCGGCCGCGGCGGACTACCCGCTGCTCTTCCAGACCTATGCTCACCAGATCGAGCCCGATCTCGCGGCCGCGATGGTTTCGTCCTCGGAGACGCGACTGGCGGCCGGCGCCCTCGTCGCCGACATCGGTATCGTCTTCTACCTCGCCGGAAGCTGGCATCTGTTTCGCGGCCTGCTGCCGGCGGGCGCCAAATGGGCATGGCCAATCTTCGCATTGTTCATCTGCGGCAATGCCTGGTCGCCGCTCGGACACGCAGCCTTTTACTATCTGGGCATGGCCTACAAGACAGTGCTGGTGACGCCGCCAGCCGCGCACCAGGCGCTGCTCGATCTCGCCGCGCGTTTCCATGCCGTGCTGCTGATCGCCTGGCTGCTGCCGATCGTCACGCTCGGTCTCGCACTGCTCGGGCTCGGGGTCGTCATCGCATTCGGCCGGACGGCTTGGCCACGCTGGTTCGCGCTGATCGCCAATCCGGTGTCGCTGGTGCTGCTCGGCATGGTGATCGCATTCATCTCGCCCAAGCCAGTCTCGATCTGGCTCGACGGTGCGGCATTCAATCTCGGCTGGCTGGCAGTCTATACCCTATCGACGATTCTGCTCTGGAAAGGAGAGCGACGGACGTGCCCGCGTTGAGGGCTGCGGACTGAGGTTCCTTAACATGGGAATGGGCAAGTACGAGGCTGCCGGCGCATTCCTGAGAAGGTGGCGAGGCGGCAATGCCGCGGAGGACGTCGAACTGGGTCGCGCAGATCGAGGGCATCACCGCCGGACGACTGCCGCGCGGCGCGGCCGAGCCGCGGTGGTCGTGCGGGACGTGTCGCACTCATAACTCGACCGGGATGAGTCGCATCCGCATGGCCGATTCACCCGAACCGCATCGACAGCTCGACATCACCGCCGAACGGCACCGACATGTAGCCGTGATCGGGCGAGCGGACCCGCGCCAGATAGTCCTGGCTCCAGTCGGCGTTGTCGGCGACGATGAAGGCGCCGGGACGCAGGCGGCCCTCGACCAGCGCCAGCACGGCCGGATAGAGGCCTTTCGCGCCATCGAGCAGCAGGATGTCGATCCGGTCGGGCAGGTCGCGCGCCAGCGTCTCCAGCGCGTCGCCCTCGCGCAGCTCGATCAGATCGGCGAGGCCGCCGGCCGCGAAGTTTGCGCGCGCGCGCGCAACCTTGGACGGCTCGAACTCGCTGGTGATGAGCCGCCCGCCGCCATTGTCGCGGAGTGCGGCGGCAAGATGGAGGGTCGAGATGCCGAACGAGGTTCCGAACTCGACGATGCTCTTTGCGCCGGTCGAGCGGCCCAGCATGTAGAGAAGCGCGGCGGTCTCGCGCGAGACGGCCAGGTGCGCGTCCTTCATCCGCGTGTAGAACGCGCGGTAATCGGTCTTGCTCGCCATCATCGCGGCGCGCTCGTCTTCCGGCATCTCCATGATGGTCGGCAGCACTTGCGCGGTGGTCGCTTCGGCATCGGCGAACAGCCGGTCAAGCAGCGGGGCCAAGGGTGTGGCTGTGAGGGTCGTCATGAGGAGTCTCCGAATTGGTGGGAGGCGCTAGGATGGCCGCGCCAGAGCCTGGTAATCCTTGAGCGTGATCGGTTGGACCAGCAGGCCCAGGTCCGGGACGCCATTCGGGTGGCCAGGATCGTCCGGCGCCGTGGACTCGCCCAGCGTGTCCAAGGCCTCGGCGCTGACCGCCAGCGCGCTGTCCGCGTGGCATAGTCGCGCAGCTCGGCTTCGTAGGCGGCCGCGGCGGCCTCGAAGTCGCCTCGGTGGGCGGCAAGCTCTCCGGCGAGGATGTAGGCGCCGACCATCGCGACGCTCGTGCCCTGGCCCGTGGCCGGCGACACGCAGTAGCCGGCGTCGCCCACCAGGACGACGCGCCCGCGCGACCAGCGGTCCATGCGAATCTGGCTCATCGTGTCGAAATAGAAATCGGGCGCGGCCCACATATGCTCGACGATCTGCGGGAATATCCATCCCGCGCCGGCGACCTGATCGGCCACCAGCCGCTTCTGCGCATCAACGTCACGATAGTCGTAGCGCGGCTGCTCGGCATCGAAGCCGAAGCCGAAGCCGATATAGGTTCTGACGTCGAGGTCGGCGCGCAGGCCGAGAACGCCGCCGAAGATGCCGGCGTGCTGATGGAAGACCTGCAAGCGATCGAGGCCGAGGAAGTTCGGCATCGGGAAGACGGCCAGGCACCCGCCGATATAGCGGATGAACTCCGCCTCGGGTCCGAAGGCGAGGCGGCGCACGCCCGAGTGCAAGCCGTCCGCGCCGATCACCAGATCGAAGCGGCGGGGCGGGGCGCTGGCGAAGGTGACGTCAACGCCGCCCTCGTCCTGGGCGAGCGCGGTGATCCGGTCGCCGAACAGATACTCGACCGCGCCCGCGGCGCGGTAGAGGACGTCGCACAGCGCGTCGCGCAGGATCTCGACGTCGGGGCTGTCGAAGCGTCCGCCGGTCAGCGTGCGCTCGGTGCTTCGGAAAATCTCCTTGCCGTCGCCATCGACCACCGACATCCCGGTCTGACCCGTGCTGCGCTGGCGGAACGTGTCCAGCACGCCCATCCGCTCGGCGACCTCCAGGGCCGGGCCGCGCACGTCGAGCGCCTGTCCGCCCGGACGCAGATGCGGCGCGCGCTCCACCACCGTCACCTTGAAGCCATAGCGGACGAGCCAATGAGCGACGGTGAGGCCCGCAACGCCGGCGCCGGAGATGAGCACATTCACATCATTCTTCATCATCGATCACTCTTTGCTGGCAGCGGCTCGAAACGGATCAGTCGAGACCCGTCTTGCCGGGCGCCCAATAGGCTTTGGCGAGGATGCGGGCCGAGCTGACACCAGCAGCCTTCAGGGCGCGGCTTATCCGCTGGATCGACTGCGCCTTGCCGGTGAGGATGAAGCGGACGTCGGCGTCGGCGGCGCGGCGCACGATTTCGACTTCGACGTCGCCCAGATGCGCGTCGCCGGGGCGGCGCTCGCTCACCGTCGCCGTGACGCCCAGCCGGGCGAGAACCGGCGCGCATTCGGCGGCAGAACTCGCCTCGAACAGGAACGTGCCTTCGCCAAGGCCGGCGACGGACGCCGCCAGGCCGAACGAGGTCTCGTCGCCGAATAGGACGAAGCGGCTGCTCAGGTCCGCGAGGTCGAGGGAGGCGCGCGGGCCGAAGAACTGGCATTGCTGTCCGGCCGCCAGCAACCGAATCCAGGCGCTGGCCGGCCCGTCGCCATGCAGCCAGGCGAGGATCGAAGTCGCGCCGCCCGCGGCGTCTCAGGCGATCGGCGTATAGGTGCGCGCCGTCAGGCCGCCGCCGATCTTGATCTGAATCTTCTGTCCCGGCCGCCACGCCGCGCCGCGCAATCCTTCACCCGTAAACCCGATCAGGCGGAAGCGATCGGACAGCGCTTCGACGGAGGCGACGGTCGCGGACCGCATCAGCCATCGGACCAGGGCGCGGGTCAGCCGACCATCGGTCTGCGGCGGGGTCGCCATATCGGCGCCAGCGGTCTCCCTGCTCAACGGATAATCTCCTCGGTCGGGCGTCTTGCCTCCTCACATAAATACGACTAATTCGTCGCATTTACTATTCGCGTTCCCGAGACCGCCATGACCAGTCCAGCAACGTTGCGCATTTCCTCGCGAAAGCAGCCCAAACAGGAGCGGTCGCGCCAGCTCGTCACAGACATTCTGGCGGCCGCAGGTCGCGTTCTGGCGCGCGGGGGCGCGCGCCGATTCACCGCCGCGCGAGTCGCCGAGGAGGCCGGGGTCAGCGTCGGGTCGCTCTACCAGTATTTCCCCAACAAGGAGGCGATCCTGTTCCGCCTCCAGGCCGACGAGTGGAAGGCGACCGGCGGGCTGCTGGCAGGCATCCTCGCCGATGCGTCGCTGGCGCCGCTCGATCGCCTGCGCGTGGCGGTCCGCGAATTCGTGCGATCCGAATGCGAGGAGGCCGGAATGCGTATCGCGCTGGGCGACGCGGAGCCGCTCTACCGCGATGCGCCCGAGGCGCGCACGCTTCGCCTCGCCACCATGCGGACAGTGCGCGCATTCATGCGCGAAGCCCTTCCTCATGCGCCCGAGTCCAGGCGTCTGGTCGCGGCGGACATCATCATGATGTCGCTGGCCGCGGTGGGCAAGCAGGTGTCGGAGGACGGATATGCCCCCGCCGCGATCGACGCCCGGGCCAGCGCGCTCGGAGACATGTTCTGCGCCTATCTTGAAAATATGGACGCGAACGCCGTCGCCGGCCAGCGGCCGAGAGCGCGCGGCCAAGCCCGTCCGACATGAATGCGGCTGGCGCCGATCCATGCTGCCCTCCTGTACGGCGGTCATGGAATCGCCTGCGTGGCGGGCCGCTCGATCGTCAGCGCCATCATGATCCGCGTCGAGCAGAGCGCGCAGTCGAGGGCGGTCGCCGCGCCTTCGGGACAGTCGATGTCAGCGGGCCTTGGCCTTGATCCATCGAGCAGGCCGAGCAGCAGATGCTCGTCGTCGGATAGCGCCGGCGATTTGCCCACCGTCATGGGCCGGCCGAGCGCCGCTTCGTAAAACAGGATCAGGCTATCGAAGACGGGCGCGAGCATCGCGCAGTCATGCGCCGCGAGCGTCCTTGAAAGGCACGGCTGGACCGATCTCCCGCTGTCGCGCGCCTCCCGCCAGCATCGCGCCGTGTCGATCAGGATCGCGGCCGGGAGGATTAAAGGGCTTGGCGATGGCGAAAGGGCATAGGTCATCCGGCGTCACTTTCCTGCGTGGATCCCCTTTCTCTTCTTGAGAATTATTCGCAACTGGCTATCGGATCACAACGCCGCGTGCAAGGAGAGGCGCGTTGGCCCGTGTGGATCGCGGGTCGGCCAGGAACCGAAGTTAATACATCACTTGGTTCCCTGCAGGTCTCCATCGAGTTCGAGAGGTGCCGTGGCCGATGCCAACGAGCGCCGGTTCTGGGCGACAAGGTCGCGATCCCAAGCGGCGGCGGCGCCGCATCGTTCATCTCTGCCCCCGAAATCTCGATTCAAACCGCCTTTCGGCCCCATTCGCGGTTGATGCCGAGCGCGGCCAGGGTGCAGACGGCGCCCGAAAGGAGATAGGCGCCCACGGCAAGCAGTCCGAAGTGGGAGGCAAGAAGGAGCGCCGCCAGTGGCGCAAAGCCCGCGCCGATGAGCCATGCGGCGGTCGCGGTGGTGCCAGCGCCGGTGTAGCGGTGCCTGGACGAAAAGCTCCCGTTCACGACGCCGGACGATTGTCCGAAGGCGAGGCCGAGCAGCAGGAATCCAAGCAGCATATAGGTCCACTCGCCAGCACTGCCCTTCGACAGCAGCTGGGGCGCAAACCCGCTATAGGCTGCAATGAGCGCGGCCGACACGCCGAGCACCGTCCGCCGTCCGATCCGATCCGCGAAGAGGCCGGAAAGCACGACCGCTAACACGCCCACCACGGCGCCGACGATCTCGATCACGAGAAAGCGAACGGGGGGTTCATGCGTATTGAGCATGACCCACGACAGGGGAAATACGGTGACGAGATGGAAGAGGGCGAAGCTCGCGAGCGGCGCGAAGGCGCCGAGCACGACGGTGCGCCATTCGTCCCGGAACATCTCCAGCACCGGCGACGGCTGGAGTTCCCGGCTTTCGTACAGCCGCTCGAACCCGGGTGTCGAAATCAGGCGGAGCCTGGCAAACAGGGCGACGACATTGATCGCGAACGCCACGAAGAAGGGATAGCGCCAGCCCCATTCGAGAAAGTCGGCCGTCGACAGGGTCGTCAGCAGGAACGCGAAGACGGCGGATGCGACCAGCAGGCCCAGCGGTGCGCCAAGCTGCGGGATCATCGCAAACCAGCCGCGCCGCTCTGGCGGCGCATTGAGAGAAAGCAGCGAGGGCAGGCCGTCCCACGTCCCTCCGGTGGCGAACCCCTGACCGAGCCGAAAGAGGCCGAGCAAAAGGACGGCGAAGATACCGGCTGTGTGATAGCTCGGCAGGAACGCCATCGACATCGTCGATCCGCCGAGGAGAAAGAGCGCGATCGTCAGCTTCACGCCTCGGCCGTGGCGGCGATCGATCCAGAGAAACAGGAACGCGCCCACAGGACGGGCGATGAATGCGAGCGCGAACATCGCAAACGAGTAAAGTGTTCCGGTCAGCGCATCGACGAAGGGAAAGATGACGCTCGGGAAAACCAGCACCGACGCGATCGCGTACACGAAGAAATCGAAGAATTCCGAGGTGCGGCCGATCACGACTCCGACGGCGATTTCGCCCGGTTTGACACGGTGCTCGCGCGCGTTGACGAGCCGCGCGTCGCGCTCCAGGGGGGTGGAACTGGCCGGTCCCATGGTCGTGCTCACCATCCCGTGCTTTCCTCATCCCAGATCAAAATGTAGTGTGCGCCAGCAGTTTAACACCGACGCGAAGATTCGCGATCTGTTTAATGACGATGGCCGACTCGCGATGGCGATCACTTGATTCCCGTCAAAGTCGCGGCAGCCAGGGAGGGCTATCGGGTCCTATGCCAGGAAGAGAACCCACAATTCGCGGCGTGACTCGAGCCGTTTCCGCCGCCGGCGCGCTTGCCTTGCTCGGTGGCTGCAACATGGTCGTGATGAACCCGACCGGCGACATCGCCCTCCAGCAGCGCAACCTCATCCTCGTCGCGGTCGGCCTGATGCTGATCATCATCGTTCCCGTGATGACGATGACCGTGGTGTTCGCCTGGCGCTATCGTCGAGGCAACCCCAACAAGATATACGACCCCGACTTCGATCATTCGACGACCCTCGAGCTGGTCATCTGGTCCTGTCCGCTCCTGATCATCATCGCGCTGAGCGCGGTCACCTGGACCAGCACGCATCTGCTCGATCCTTTCCGTCCGCTCGAGCGCATTGGCCCCGGCAGACCCGTTCCCGCCGACGCCAAGCCGCTCAAGGTGCAGGTCGTCGGGCTCGATTGGAAATGGCTGTTCATCTATCCCGAGCTGGGCATCGCCACGGTGAACGAGCTCGCGCTCCCGGTGGACGTCCCCGTCCACTTCTCGATCACCTCGACCAGCCAGTTCAGCACCTTCTACGCGCCCACGATGGCCGGCATGATCTATGCGATGCCAGGCATGCAATCGCAGTTGAATGCCGTCCTCAACAAGCCGGGCGACAGCTGGGGCTACTCCGGCAATTATACGGGGCGCGGCCATTCCGACATGCGCTTTCAGCTGCATGGCATGGCGCCGGCCGACTTCGATCGCTGGGTCGCCCGCGTGAAAAAGGACGGGGGCGCTCTCACGGCGGCCGATTACCTCAGGCTCGAGCAGCCGAGCGAGAAGGTCCCGGTGATCCGCTACGCGGCGGTGCAGCCCCAGTTGTTCGACCGCGTCCTCAATCGCTGCGTCGAGCCGGACAAGCCCTGCATGAGCGACGTGATGGCGCATGTGTGGACGGCCCCTGCGGTGCAAGAGCTTTCGTGTAGCGATGAGCACCGGTCGGGTGCATCCATGTGTTCGGCCTGTTCGCGCAGCACCGCATGGCTGCTGGCCCTGATGAAGTCCGCGGATCGGATCCCTAATCACGTCATCGCGCTCGAAGCGCTCTGCTCCCCTGGGTTTGTTCGATCCCCGGTCTGACCGGTTTGTCATCACCACTCAGCTGCCCTTACACCATCCCTCCGCTCGCTTCAGCGGGCAATGAGGAAAGCGGTCACGCAGCGGGCGCTGCGTAGACTTCCTTGTGCGCCATCACGGCCCAGGCGATGCGGGCTGTCTTGTTAGCTAGGCCTACGGTCGCGATTTTCACCGGCTTGCGCTCGAGCAGTTGCGCAATCCATGGCTGTCTGGTGGTGTCCTTACGCGCCATCCGCATCACCGCGGTCGCACCGACGACCAGCAATTTGCGGAGGTACCCGTCGCCCTGCTTGCTGATGCCGCCAAGCCGCTCCTTACCGCCAGAGCTATGGGGCCTCGGCGTAAGCCCGAGCCAGGCAGCAAACTGCCGGCCTGACCGAAAGAGCGAAGCATCAGGCACGGCCGCAGCGATGGCCGACGCGGTAATCGGACCAATGCCAGGGATGGTTGCAAGCCGGCGACTAGTTTCGTCGGCCCGGTGCCAGGCGAGAATCTGCGCCTCGAGCCGGTCAATCTCGCTTGCCAACGAGCGTAGTTGAGACCCGATGGTATGCAGCGCTGAACGGGCGTGTGCCGGCAGCTTCGCCTGCTCCTCGTGAAGGAGTTTCATCAGCACGGTGACGCCGCCGGGCCCCTTGCCACTGACGATGCCGTACTCCGCCAGGTGCGCCCGCAAAGCGTTGATCAATGCGGTTCGCTGTCGCACGAGCAGATCGCGAGTCTTGTGGAGCATCAGCACCGCCTGCTGATCAACACTCTTTACCGCTACGAACCGCATCGTTGGCCGGGTCACCGCCTCGCAAATAGCCTCGGCATCTGCGGCATCGGTCTTCCCGCGCTTCACTAATCATCAGGTTCTCAAAATGCGAAGGAATGCGGGCTCGGTGTAGGAAATCCGCGCATTTCTGGCTTGGATCGGCAATTTGCTCCGCATTATTTTGCTGCGAACCTCTGCGGTCGTTTGACCAGCAGAGGAGGAATTGATGTTGCAATCCGAGCATGAGCTGCTCACCGAGCTCAGAGCCATACTGACAAACCAGCGTTACAATCCGACGGTAATCCGAAATCACTGTACCTATGCGCAGGAGTTTCTCGACTATCTCCAGCATCGAGGAATCTGTGTCACGGACGTGACTGAGGCGCAAGTTGAGCGATATCTGGATTATGCGATCGCGTTATTCCGGAAACGTCGTGGCAGGCATCCCAGCGAGCGCTGGCACGCAGTTCCGCGATCTGCAATTCACGCGTTGCTACGGCTTGGGCAGGGTCAGTGGCCACCCTCTGAAAAAGTAACATGCGACGCCGATGCGCTGCGGATTACGATCTGCAATGAATATGAAACCTGGCTTCGTGAGGAGCGTGGCCTTGCCCAGGCCAGCATCGACGCGTTCCTGTGGGAAGCGCGCTACTTCCTTGCCTGGCAACTCAACCGGTGCGGGGCCGATGGCCTCGAGGCAGTGACCGTGGGTGAAATTGACAGCTACATGGACTTGCGCGGTTCGAAACTGACGCGCAGTTCTCTGAAATCCACAGCCGAGCGGCTGCGCTCGTTGCTGCGTTACCTGCATTGGACGGCCCGCGTTGCGGAAGACCTGACACCGCATATCATCGCGCCGCGGCTCTACGCTTACGAAGGGGTGCCGTCGATTTTGGAGCGCGACCAGATCGCCGCGGTTCTGGCAAGTGTGAGCAAGGACAAGACGGCTGCCGGTTTGCGTGACCACGCGATATTACAGGTCCTCGCCACCTATGGCCTTCGCGCAAGCGAAGTCCGCAACATGCGGATCGAAGACATAGACTGGCGGGCCGAAGTCATCCGCGTCCGCCACAATAAAACGCAAGCCTACACGTTCCTGCCATTGATGGGACCGGTTGGCGAAGCGATCCTCGCCTATCTGCGGTCTGGTCGGCCCGCCACTGATGCCAGGGAACTCTTCATCCGAACGCGCGCGCCCTATTGCAAGCTTGAGAAGATATACAGCCTGATTCGGCAGCGGCTCCGGGATGCCGGCGTCAAACCCTCAGGCAGGAGCGGGCCTCACATCTTCCGTCACGCTCGTGCGACCGAGTTGCTGCGCGCCGCAGTGTCGAAAAAGGTAATCGGTGATCTGTTGGGACATCGCTCCGTTGGATCGACGGCGCCCTATCTCAAGCTCGCCACGGAGGATCTGAGAGCCATCGCTCTGGATGTGCCGGGACCGGAGGTGCTGGCATGACCTCCCGTTGGCCCGATTCCGATCGCGCGTGCATTGGCCGCTTTGTCTCAAGCCTTGATCTGCGCAATCCCAAAAGCCGCGTCTGCTATCAACAGGTCCTGCATAGCTTCCAGGATATTGTCGAACGGCATGGAGCGCTCGATCAGCAAGCCCTGCAGGCCTGGTTGCGCGAATTAGCCACTCGCTGGGCGACATCTACCCTTCTGCATCGCACCCGAATCATCGACCGGTTCCTCGATCATCTGCTCGCAACCGGGGGGATCGATCACCACCCGGTCAAAGCTCTACGCGAGGCATGTCATATCAAGCAGTGCATGCCGATCTGGCGCGCGCTGATATCGCGTGATCCAGAACAGGCTCTTGCCAGACTGCGCAAGCCCAAACCGTTCGGCAGCGTGCTGGGCGAGGCCATGGCCGAACATGTCGCGATGATGCGGCGCAGGGGGTACAAATATACTTCGCAACCCGAGCGGTTCTTGCAGTTCGACCGGTTCCTACAGTTGAATCCGCAACTGGAAACCGAGCCGCTGAGCGTTATGATCGATCAATGGGCGGCCACAAAGGGCACCCGCAACCATGCATATGAACGCGAAAACCTCGAACGTATCTTCGCAAAAATCCTACGGCGCCGCGACCCGTCAGTTCCTCGGCGTCGGCCGGATCCGCGACCCCGGAAAGAGGTGCGCAAGCAGTGGCGCCAGCCCCATATTTACTCTCCTGGTGACGTTCGGCGAATGCTCGACATTGCCCGTTCGTATCCCTCGCCACGCGCAACCCTTCGACCATTGTGCATCTACACCATGCTGTTGCTGGCCTACTGTGCGGGTCTGCGACGCGGAGAACTGGCCCGGCTGGATCTTGGTGACGTTAATCCCCGAGACGGCACCATCACGGTTCGGCAGACCAAGTTCTTCAAGACCCGAATCCTGCCGCTCCCCGACAGTGTGATGAACGAGTTGCGGACCTACATCGCAGCCCGACGTCGGGCTGGTGCATCGCAGGATCCGCACTCCGCCCTGTTCTGGCACGTCCAGGGTAGGTCCCGCTACACGCCCGAAATGATAACCTGGGTGCTTACAGACGTCATACGTCGCGCCGGGTTGAAGCCATTGCAGGGGCACGACGGACCTCGCGTTCATGATCTTCGGCACTCGATGGTCGTGAACCGCATCCTTGAATGGTACCGTCTGGGGATCCAACCCGCAGGATCGGCCTGCCGTTCCTCGCGACCTACCTCGGACATCGAGATATCAACTCCACGCTGGTCTACATCACCGTTACGCAGGATCTGCTGCATCTCGCGAACGAACGCTTCAGGGCCCTGGGCGCGCCATGCCTCAATCCTGAACGGGAGGTGCGGCCATGAGCAGGACCAATCCATTCCCGGAACTGATGCGCGCATTCTTCTACGAATGGCTCGTTGAGCAGCGCAATGCGTCGGTCAACACGGTCCGTTCCTACCGCGACACTTGGCGGCTCTTCCTCCGGTTCGTCGCTGATCGCGCGGAAAAGAAGGTTGCGATGATCTCGCTGGCCGATCTGACTGCCGCGCAGGTCACGGCGTTCCTGAGGCACGCCGAGCACGAGCGCGGTGGTACGATCGGTACCCGCAACTGCCGGCTTGCTGCAATCCGCAGCTTCTTCAACTTCGTGGCTACCAGGGATCCCGCATCGATCGCGCAATGCGTCGAAATCCTCAACATCCCGATCAAGCGGGCGCCGGTATCGGAACCCTGCTATCTGGATCCGCCGGAAGTGGCGGCGATCCTTGCCCAGCCAGACCAATCGACCCTAAAAGGCATGCGCGACCATGCGTTGCTCTCGTTCCTCTACAACAGCGGCGCGCGAATACAGGAAGCGCTCGATGTGTGCCCCGAAGCGATCCGGTTCGATAGTCCCAGTTGCGTCCGACTTATGGGCAAGGGCCGAAAAGAGCGCATCTGCCCGCTTTGGCCGGAAACCGTACTGTTGCTGGAAAGGCTGCTTGACCGGCAGCCGCGAGCACCAGACCAGCGGCTGTTCGTTAACCGCTACGGCGAGCCGCTCAGCGCTTCGGGCGTCCGGTTCAAGCTTGCCGCCTATGTGAAGGCGGCGGCTGAAACCATGCCGTCGCTTCAAACAAAGCACGTAACGCCTCACAGCTTCCGCCACGCGACCGCCGTCCACCTTGTATCGGCGGGCGTGGACATCACGGTCATCCGCAGTTGGCTTGGACATGTGAGTCTCGACACCACCAATCACTATGCCAAGGCCAATCTGGAAACGAAGCGGAAGGCGCTGGAGCAGGTCGCCGTGCCGTCGGCGACGGGGCGTTCACCATCCTGGAAACGCGATACGAGCCTGCTCGCCTGGCTTGATACGCTGTAAAATAATGCGAAGGAGTGTTGGGCAGAAACGCCGATAATCGGCCGATCTGTCCACGTTCCTTCGCATTTTGAGAACCTGATGATTAGTGAAGTAATGCTCACCTATCCATTACTTGACGTATGGCTTCACATAGGCGGGCGGCATCAACCGGACATCATGGCCCAGCGCCAGTAGCTCTCGACCCCAATGGTGCGCCGATGCGCACGCCTCCATCCCAACCAGGCACGGCGGCAACGATGAGAAGAACTTCACCACTTCGCCGCGCCGAAGCTGTCGGCGCACCAACACCTTTCCGTCGGCCCCGATTGCATGAACCTGAAACACGTTCTTCGCCAGATCGACACCGACGGTCACAACATCCTGCTGCATGGATCAACTCCTAGACGTGGCTCAACGACCACATCATTGCACAGCTACGCTGGTGCAGGGGCCGTCCACCCCATCACGTCAGCGCAGCGAACCGCGGCGCACCAGATTGACGATGGCAAGCAATATGACCGCGCCCGCCAGCGAGACGAGGAATGTCGTGATCGTCAGCGGCGCATTGTTGATCTCGCCTCGGGCCAGGATCAGGCCGCCGATGAAAGCGCCGACAATGCCTACCACAATGTTCAGGATGATGCCCTGCTGGCCGTCGGTCCGCATGATGAGGCTGGCAAGCCACCCGATGACGCCGCCGACGATGAGCCACATGATAATTCCCACGCCATTCTCCTGTCATCCAGAAGACGATTTGGCCACATCGACGCATCGTACCCGGAAAGTCCATAACCCCCAGTCGCTGATAGCGTTCCTGACGCTCCTTTCGGCTCCTCCGGACAAGAATTTGTCGGCTATCTTCAGGACGATGGCCGAAACTAGAAATAAAAGCGAACCAGCCTGTAACGATTCTATCGGCTGATCGTTATCAGGCAGCTCCAAGCGATACCTTTCAATTCCGAAGGCGCGTCTTCCAGCCAACGAACCGGTGCGTCCATTCTTGCAGGCAAAACCTGTCGGTTGCCGCGCCACGAAGGAACACGACATGAAACTTACTGTTTTTGCCCTTCTCTTGGGAACGGCTACCCTCGGCGCTGCGACGATTGCAGCGGCCCAGTCCACCTCCCCGGCCACGACCGGCAGCTATTCGAACGCGAACGCCGGCGTTGCGCCCATACACGGCCTCGATGGCGCGGGATTTTCCGCGGCAGCGTCCGACGGCAACCAGTACCAGATCGCGGCCGGTCGTCTCAGCTTGACCCGTTCGCAGCGCAGCGACGTCAAGGATTATGCCCGCCGCATCATCTCGGATTCAGAAACTGCCCAGCAGACGCTCGTCGCCTCGCTCAGCAACGATCAGCGCAAGATCACCAGGCCGACATCCAACCTGTCTGCCGAACGCGCCTCGATGCTCAAGCTGCTCCGCAAGACACCTCGCGGCTCGTTCGACAATCTGTACCTCACCCAATCTGCACAGGTGCAGCAGGCCAGCTGGGCCACGTACAAGGGCTATGCCGAGGATGGCGCCGACCAGTCGCTGAAACAGGTCGCCGGAAATGGCGTTCCGATTATCGAGCAGCAGCTTCAGCAGGGCAACGCGCTCCTGCCTTCGGCGCTTTCGGCGAACTGAGGGTCAAGGCCGGGCAGAGCGCTGTCCGGCCGGCTTCTCGACGATCAAAGGATTCGAATATGAGCGATACGCACGACGTTTCCGTCCTCAATGGTCTTATCACCACGACGCTCGACAGCATCAAGGGCTTCGAAGACGCAGCCGAAGATGCTAAAAGCACGCGGTTCGCCACGATCTTCGCGGACTTCGCGCGTGATCGGGCACAGGTCGTCGCTTCTTTGCAGGCCAGAGTTCGAGCGCTGGGCGACAAGCCGGAGGAGCGCTCCAGCCTTCTGGGCGCCGCACATCGCAGTTTCATGAACCTCAAGCAGGCGCTCACCGGCAAGAACGACAAGGCGGTCGTGGAGGAGGTCGAACGCGGCGAGGATCACATCAAGGCAAAGTTCGGAGAGGCTCTGAGGGATCCGGACCTGCAACCGGCCACGCTCGCGGTGATCCGGGAAGCCTCCGCTTCGGTCAAGGCAGGTCACGACCAGGCCAGCGCGCTGAAGCACAGCCTGGTTTGACGCTTGCACGATGACCGGGCGGCGGGCGCGTGCCTGCCGCCCGGATATTCCTTGGAATGGAGAATGGCCGTGGCCACCAATGCAGAAATTCCCATCGAAACTGCCATCGGCACGACCATGCTGATTTGCGCCGAGGATGTCCGAGGCATGGCTGTCCATGGCCGTGACGGCGACAAGCTTGGCACCATCGACAAGCTCGTTCTCGACAAGCGGACCGGCCAGGTCGCCTACGTGATCCTGTCTTCGGGCGGTTTCCTGGGCCTGGGTCAGAGCTATCATCCCATTCCCTGGGCGACGTTCCGCTATGAAGAGAAACAGGACAGCTATGCAGTGGCGATCGACAAGCGACTGCTCGAGGGCGCCCCCAGTTTCCGGCCGGATTCGGCTCCGGTCTTCGATGAGAGCTACGGTCGGCGCGTCACCGACTATTATCGGCTGCCGCCCGATGGCGCCGCCTGATTGCTCGCTTCCCGGCACGGTCCAGGAGGGAAGATTGATCCGGTGTCGAATAGACGCTGGTTTGCGCACGATCCATGCTAGGATAACGCTGCGATTCCATGCTCCCGGTCCGAGGGGCGACTCAATCGCTGTTACCCGGACACAGCTTTCACCCCGCGAGCTTTCCGGTTTTCCCCGGAAGGGGTGAAGATCGTGAACCGAACCACCCATCCCGATGTCGGGCATAATCTGGCGCTCGCGATCCTGGCTTCGACGGCCGCGCCGGCGCTGCTGCTCGACGGGGATCTGGGGGTGATCGCCGGCAGCGCATCCTTCTATCGCACCTTCTCTCTTGATCCCAAGAATGTGGCTGGAAAGCCGCTGTTCAAGCTTGGTGCGGGCGAGTGGGATGTGCCGCAGCTTAGATCCCTGCTCAACGCAACGCTCTCCGGGATTGCCAGGATCGAGGCCTATGAGATGGACCTCAAAGGCGATGCAGCGCCGCGACGGCTCGTCCTCAATGCCCAGAATCTCGACTATGGCGATGCCGAACAGATACGGCTGCTGCTCACCATTTCCGACGTCACCGAGGCGCGGATCAGCGAGAAGCTCAAGGACGATCTGCTGCGCGAGAAGGCGATCCTCCTCCAGGAGCTGCAGCATCGCGTCGCCAACAGCCTGCAGATCATCGCCAGCGTGCTCATGCAGAGCGCACGGCGCGTGCAGTCCGAGGAAACCCGCAGCCATCTCCATGACGCGCACCACCGGGTCATGTCGATCGCCACCGTTCAGCAGCAGCTCGCTGCATCGAGGCTGGGTGAGGTCGAGTTGCATGGCTACTTCACCCAGCTTTGCCAAAGCCTCGGCGCATCCATGATCCGCAACCATGATCAGGTGTCCATTGCGGTGACCGCAGATGGCAGCAGCGTAAGCGCGGACATCTCGGTGAGCCTCGGCCTCATCGTCACCGAGCTGGTAATCAACGCGCTCAAGCGTGCCTTTCCAGGCGACCACAGCGGCAAGATCCTCGTCGACTATCACTCGCACGAGGCCGAGTGGAAGCTATCGGTCAGCGACGATGGCGTCGGAACACCCGAGACAATGGCGAGTGCCAAACCAGGTCTCGGTACGAGCATTGTCGAGGCTCTGGCAAATCAGCTTGATGCGACCGTTCAGACCGAGGCCGGATATCCGGGCACGACAATCTCGATCGCCCATACTGCCTCCGGGATTCCGGCCCGCGAACCTTTATGACGGCCCATCCTCCCCGCGGCCCGATGGGCCTTGAGGGCTCGACAGGCTGAGAGAGCCGCCGTTCGCTCCAATGTCGCCGGGCTGGACATCCGCGCCAGCGGCACAGCGCAGGCTCTGTTAGGCCGGAGCATGCCATAACTCGGCGCCCGCGGCTAAGACGATCACCGGCTGTTTGCGGATGAGGTCATCCCCACATGCATCTTGGGCTGACCGAAAAAGGCGGACTGTGAACATTCGACCTATCGAAAGGCTTGCTATCGACGCAATTTTCGCCAACCGAATATCAAACGAATAGTTGGCGGCAGCCGGAACTGGGTGCCTTCAAGGGAAACGCAGATCCGACAAGGCAATGGGTCTGGCGCCATCGGGCAGCTTCCGAGCCTAACCCGCTCCGACCGAGAGAATTACCAGGTCGACAAAATCAAGCCCATGATGAGATGACATATGGTCTTGTATGATCGTATAGCCCTCGCCCTCATGATCCCGCAGCCGCCGAACAATGGTCTGGAACGACGCGACATCGCCGCCACGGTCGCTGACTGGCCGGAATGTCGCCCGCCTTTCGCCGCGCTCGGCGATGAAGTGTCCGCCGTTTTCCAGCAATTCGTCAATAAGACCCAAGTCCACCCCCAGCAGATTGATCGCTCTTACCGTAGCCGGTGACTGGCCCCGGCACGTCGAATGCGGCGACGCACCTCGCTTCCGGTTTGCGCTCCAGGCGCCGGAATCAGCTGTCGATCCGGGCGATGATCTTCTCGGCATAGCGATCGTCGCCGGCATCATAGTCCTGAAAAGGAAAGAACGGCTCCGAAGTAATAACCGGACCCTTCAGACTCGAGAACTTCAACATGTCCAGCTTAGGTTCGGCCGGCCTTTCACCATTTCTTTCGATCACGACAGCGTCCACGAACCGCTCGCCCCCGCGCGTGAACACGACATGCGGAGCAAGGATCATCAGGCCGCGATTGTGGGTCACGCGCACGCAAAGGTGATTTGCGATCGCATGCGCAAATACATTTTCATCCGGATCATTTTCGGCCGGCTCGTCATCTTGCAAGCACAGGGACAGGATTCGTCGATTCTCGCTCATGCCTTGTGGCTATCTCGCACATCGGCTCCTCGCAATCGAGAATAAGACGTAGAATAGGAGCAAAATCCACGCACAGCCCTCCGGGACGGCCGGTGTCGATCAGATGGAAGAGGAGAGCCGGGCAGGCTGATCACACTGAACGATCGCGATCCGGAGATCCCTACATGGACGAGAAACCCATGTCCGACAAATGCTTCGCCGGTGCCTTCAACATCGCCCTTGCGACGCTTGGCAGTGCGGCCGCGATCGAAATCAAGAAGCTGACCAGAAGCCGCGACGTCGTTGACCTTCCCGATGACGATGGAGAGTTTGCCGCGCTATTCACCGCCACGGCTTCACCCCAGGGTCGTCGCGCCGCCTACCGCCTCTGCACGCAGGTTGATCGGCGCGGTAGGCAAAGACTCGATGACCGCCCGTGAGCGACCCGACCCTCGGCCGCTCCGCCGAAGGCCAGAACCCCTATTCTGCAGGCTGCGGCGAGGCTGCCGCTGCGTCGGTATCGCCGGCATTCACCGGCGTCTCAGCGGCCGCGCCGCGACTCCGCCGCGTTCCTGCCTTCTTGCCCGCCGGCGTCTCGCCTTCCCGGCCAAGTTTGGCCTTCACCGTCGCAAGTTTTCCGGGCCGCGTCTTTCGTGCTTTCGTCGCGCTTGCGGAGGTGTCGGCCGCGGCTTCGCCCGTCGGCGGAACGGCTGCCACGGCCGCGGGCGCGGTCTTTGCTTTTCGTATTCGGCTCGGCTGTTCTGCGCGCGCTCTCGGAGCCGACACAGGGCCGGCCGGCGCCTCCGCTTCCACGGGCGCCTCCGCCTCTCTGGGCGCCGCCGACTCCGTAGGCGCCGCTGCCTTTTTGCGTCCGAGGCCGAGACGCTGCGCAACCTCACGCCGCTGTTGCGAATAGCCCGGCGCGACCATCGGATAATCCTTGGCAAGCCCGAAGCGGACCTTGTACTCGTTCGGCGTCAGCCCGTGCGACGAAAGATGCCGCTTGAGGCTCCTATAAGGTTTGCCGTCGATCAAGCTCACAATATGGTCGGGCGATGCCAGGCTTTTGCGCACCGAAACGGCTGGGGCGTACTCCGGCTCGGACGGCGGCGCGGGAACGGCTTCCCCTCCCAGCGCGGCTCGCGTCGTCCGAATCAGCTCGGCGAGCTCAGAACTCGGCACGGTGTTGTTCGACACATAGGCGCTCAGGAGCTCCACGGTCAGATTAGTGAGATCGGGCTTCTCTGCCTCGGCCATGATCAGCTCCATGCATGGTGGGAACGCGAACGCCGATAAAGGCGACGGCTTTCGAACAGGCAAAGGGGACTCCTGCCGTCAGCCACCGGCGAAGTCAAAGGGAAGAGGTGAAAAAATCAGGCGACAAGGTCGCAAGCAGCGCAATCCTGGTCGCCGATCCGCGCGGCCTGTCGCGCCGTGGGCAAGATAGCGCGCGGACTCAAATTCACTATTGCGTGGTCTCATGCTGCCGAGGGGCCGAGCGATAGAAATCCGCGTCATCGCACCAATGCCCACTGCCGGTGGTCGCATCGGCGACGAGGAGATCCTTGCATCAATTCATGCGAGCGCGGCCGGTAGAGAATGATTGCCTCCAACGAGCGCCGTGACGTTTCTCTCCATCCGGCGCGGAATGCCGCCGGTCCAATCGCGCGCGAGACATGCCGCATCTCTGGGGGTCCGACGCGGCCGGGGCGACAACGGAACCTGTCCGTTCGAACGATAGAGCAATCCGGCCTCTTGGAATCGTCTGCCACTATCCTCAAATATTTCTGGGCAGTCGTATCCACCTCCCGAGCTAAGGCCACCACACGACACTCCGATGCGCTTCCCGCCCGCCTTTCTCGATGAGGTTCGAGCCAGGACCAAAATCTCCGACGTCATTGGCCGCTCCGTCAAGCTGATCAGGGCGGGCAAGGAGTTCAAGGCATGCTGCCCCTTCCATAGTGAGCGGGATCCGAGTTTCACCGTCAGCGACGAAAAGGGCTTCTTCCATTGCTTTTCGTGCGGCGCGCATGGCGATGCCATTCAGTTCCTGATTGAAGCGAACGGCTTGGGATTTGTCGACGCCGTCAGGGAGCTGGCGGCCGCCGCCAAGCTCGAGCTTCCCGCCGCCGATCCCCGGGCCGCTGAACGTTCGGCCTATCGCCAAAGGCTGTTCGACGTCCTGGCCGAGGCGAGCCGCTGGTTCGTCGCGCAGCTGGCGGGGCCGCAAGGGCATGCTGCCCGCGCGTATCTCGACGCCCGCGGCATTACGCCGGACACGCGCGAGGCATTCACCCTCGGCTACGCGCCCGCAACGGGTCAGGCTCTTCTCGAGGCATTTCAGCATCGCAAGCCTGGCTTGCTTGTCGACGCCGGGCTCGTCATCGCGCTCGCCAATCGCGCGCCCTATGATCGTTTCCGCGACCGGCTGATCTTCCCGATCCGCGATATCCGCGGCCGCGTCATCGCCTTTGGCGGGCGCGTCCTCGACGACGAGCGCCCAAAATATATGAACTCGCCCGAAACGGCTCTGTTCGACAAGGGAAGCACGCTTTTCAACGTCGACCGGGCCGTCGTGGGAACCAGGCGATCGGGACGGCTGCTCGTCGTTGAGGGCTATATGGATGTCATCGCGCTCGCCCAGGCTGGCATCGAGGAGACCGTCGCGCCCTTGGGTACTGCGCTCAGCGAAGCGCATATCGAACGGCTCTGGACCATCGCGGACGTTCCTTTGCTCTGCTTCGACGGGGACGCTGCCGGCCAGGGGGCCGCCGTGCGCGCGGCGCTCCGCGCGCTGCCGGGGCTCGTACCCGGCCGTTCGCTCGCATTCGCACCGCTGCCAGAGGGTCAGGATCCCGACGAGATCGTCCGCAGCGGCGGGCGCGCCGCAGTCGAGCTCCTCATCAAAGCGCAGGCTCCGCTCGCCGATCTGCTCTGGCACCATGAGTTCAACAACGCCCAGACGGCGACGCCCGAGGGCCGCGCCGGGCTCCAGCAGCGCCTGTCCGACCATGTCGCGAGCATCCGCAACGCAACTGTCGCCGATCAATACCGCATCGAATTCACGGCGCGCTTCAATCGACAATTCCCACCGCTTGGTCCCCCTACGGAAAGCCAGGCAACTCATTCGGTCGGCGCCTCCCACTCCGGGGATATCCTCAATCGCTGCATCCTCGCGGGTCTCGTCCGCTATCCAGAACTCGTGCCCGACCACCTTGCCGCCATCAAGGCACTCCCGCTGGGCGATGATTCCCTTCGACGTATTCGGGATATCCTCACCGAAAAAGGCCAGGCCGGCCATGACCTTGCGGGCGGCATCACACGGGCGGGGCTCGGCGATGCCGTCGTCGCGTTGATGCACGCGGCGAGCCTGCCTTTCTCCTTCCTCCGCAAACCACCCTCGGAGCGAGGACGAGCCGACCTCGCAGCCGCGATTAACGCCCTCGAGCGAGAATTCTCGCGCTTCAGCTGAATCCCCGCCCGTCGATCCGGTTTGCCGGTGGTGGACGTTACCCCTCCCGGCAATCGCCTCGTGGGGGACGAACATTCGCCGAGCTATGAAGCGCCGGTCGCGGCAGCAGACGTCGCCCCCGGTGCCTCGCCGCGGACCATCCCAATGCCCGAGACAATCGCGGACCATAAGGCCAGGCTGCGATCGATCCTACTCAATGCGCGCTGGCATTCCTGGCCGAAATCCAAAGGTCCCCGATGCCGAGTATCGCGCTCGCCGTCGTCAGTCCGACCAGGTCCAGTCCCTGATCTCCGGCAGATCGTCGAAATGCTCGCGGATGTAGGCCTCATGCTCCGCGAGCAGAGCGTTGCAGCGTTCGATCAGGTCGCTGTTCGCGGTCAGCGCACCCGATACGTAGCGCAGCGCGTCAAGGCAGAGATGCAGGCGGCTCATCTCGTTGAGGACCACCATGTCGAACGGGGTGGTCGTCGTTCCTTCCTCCATGTAACCACGCACGTGGAACCGCTCATGCGCCGACCGGCCATGCAGCAAATCGTGGACGACGCCCGGATAGCCGTGAAAAGCGAACACCACCGGCACGTTGGCTGTGAAAATCTCCACGAAGTCGGCATCGCTCATGCCGTGCGGATGCCGATCAGCGGGGGCCAGCCGCATGAGATCGACGATGTTGACCACGCGAACCTTGAGGTCGGGGGCATGCCGTCTCAGCATCCAGGCAGCGGCGATCGTCTCTTGCGTAGGCACGTCGCCGGCGCAGGCGAGCACGATGTCCGGCGCCTCGGGCTGATTGCTGTACATGTCCCACACACCCGCACCGCTCGCGCAATGCGCCTCGGCCTCCGCCATCGTCAGCCATTGCAGTTGCGGCTGCTTGTCGATGACGATCAGGTTCAGATAATTGCGGCTCCGGAGACAGTGGTCGGCGACCGAGAGCAGGCAATTGGCGTCCGGCGGCAGGTAGACACGGGCGACAACCGGCTTGCGATGAATGATCGTATCGATGAAGCCCGGCCCCTGGTGGCTGAAGCCGTTATGGTCGTTGCGCCAGCAGGTCGACGTCAGCAGATAGTTGAGCGAGGGTATGTCGGCGCGCCAAGGCACCCGGCGGGCATGCTCGATCCATTTGGAATGCTGCATCGCCATCGAATCGATGATCATGGCGAAGGCTTCGTAGGTCGCGAACAGGCCGTGGCGGCCGGTGAGCGTGTAACCTTCGAGCCAGCCGTGGCAGCAATGCTCGCTCAGCACCTCCATCACTCGGCCGCCGTGCGAGATATGGTCGTCGCCCGGTTCGATCTCGCTCACGAGACAGCGATCCGAGGCGTCGAACACCGCACCCAGCCGGTTCGAATTTGTCTCGTCCGGACAGAAAAGGCGGAAATTGTCGGGATTGTCGCGATAGAGGTCGCGCAGATATTGGCCGAGAACGGCGGTGGAGCCGATCCGCTCCGCAGCGCGCCGCTCGAACCGGACCTGGTATACCGTATAAACAGGAAGCTTGAGCGGCTTCGTCAGCAAGCCGCCATTGGCCTGCGGGTTGGACCCCATTCGACGGTCGCCCTCCGGCGCCAGCGCGGCGATCTCGGGCTGGAGCCGTCCGTCAGCATCGAACAGCTCTTCCGGGTGATAGCTGCGCAGCCAGTCTTCCAGGATGCGCAGATGCTCGGGGTTGGTCCTGACCTCCGAGACCGGCACCTGGTGGGCGCGGAACGTACCCTCGATCTGCACGCCGTCGACGATCTTCGGGCCGGTCCAACCTTTTGGCGTGCGCAGCACGATCAGCGGCCAGACCGGGCGATCTCCGAGGCCGTTCGCACGCGCTTCCTTCTGGATATCCCTGATCCCGAGGACCGCGGCCTCCAGCACGGCCGCGAACTGCTGATGGACGACCATCGGGTCGTCGCCCTCGACGAAGACCGGCGCATAGCCCTGACCTTCGAAGAATTTGGCCAGGTCGGCATCGCTGTGTCGGGCCCAGACGGTCGGGCCCGAAATCTTGTAGCCGTTGAGATGGAGGATCGGCAGCACCGCGCCGTCACGCGTCGGGTTGAGAAAGTCGATGCTTTTCCAGCTTCCGGCGAGCGGCCCGGTCTCGGCCTCGCCATCGCCGACCACCGCCGTCACCAGCAGGTCGGGATTGTCCATCACCGCCCCGAAGGCATGAAGCAGCACATAGCCAAGTTCGCCGCCCTCGTGGATCGAGCCGGGGGTCGGCACGCTGACGTGGCTCGGGACGCCGCCCGGGGTCGAGAACTGGCGGAACAGGCGCAGCATGCCCGCCCCGTCGCGTGTAATCTCGGGATAGAAATCGCTATAGCTGCCCTCCAGCCAGACATTGGCGATCAGCGCCGGGCCACCGTGGCCGGGACCGGCCATGTAGATGGTGTCGAGATCATATTTGCGGATCAGCCGGTTCATGTGGACGTAGACCAGGTTGAGTCCTGGCGACGTACCCCAATGGCCGAGCAGCCGCGGTTTGATATGCTCGATCTTCAGGGCCTCCCGAAGCAGAGGATTGGCCGACAGATAGATCTGCCCCACATTGAGATAGTTGGCGGCCCGCCACCAAGCGTCCATCCGTTTCAACTCGTCGGCATCGAGCGGGGCGGCCGGATCGAACGAGCCATGGCGGACATCTGTGTCGTGGGTCATCGGGGCTCCCGTTAAAATCGTTTCAAAGCGGCGCGCGTGGGCGCTCGCGACCGCGACATCCTTATCGGATAGCCAACGCGTGCAACCGCGGAACGTCTCGGCGGTCAGCTACGATCCGAGACGGATAACGATGCCGATGCGGCGTGCCGTTCCGCCGCGAGCATGGCGCACACCTTTCTGGCGCGCTCATGAACTTCATAGAGAGACTGATCGACAAACCCTTTGTCGAGACCTTCAACGACACCGCCGAGGTGGAGATGCTCGCACGATTTCATGCCGAAGGCATGGAGGAGATACTTACCGATCAAGTTGCGCAGCGATTCGACTTGGCCCTGCTCGTCGAGCCAGACCTCGCGCGTTCCCGAGCTGGTAATGCTCAGCATGTGCCGTCCGCTAAGCACGCTTTCCCCGGCGCGATCCTGAATCTCATTCACAGTGATCCCCGCGCCCAGCACCCGGTCGATATAGCCCGTCAACATCGCCGGCGGCATCGCAAACCAGATCGGATAGACCAGTGTGTAGATGTCGGCTTCGGCGATCGCGGCGAGTTCGGCCTGCACATCCGGTGAAAGCGCGATCGCTTGCGCATGGGGTCGCTCATCCGCTTTCAGCGCCGGATCGAAGCCGATCGCGTAGAGATCGCGAACGATCGCCTCCTGTCCGCAGGAGCGGACGGTTTCGCAATAGGTCCGAACGACGCTGGCGTTGAAGCTGTTCGGATCGGGATGCGCAAGGACCACCACGTGACGCGGGTGGGCGGTGGATTGATCAGACATCGGTTTCTCCTTTCCCGGTTCGGCAACCCGACTTCTCGCCGGGTCAGCGGCCAGGATCATCACGTCGCAGTTTCGCCAAGAGCCGCGCGTTCGGCTGCGACGGCCGCGCAGATGCTGCGGGCGCGCTCGTCGACGACCCCGATATTCTGGTCGACATAGTCCTGCTCCAGGCCCTCGACCGTCTCGCCGAAATGAAGATCCTGGTAGTCCGTCATCGCGAAGGCATGCAGCAGATAGCGGCCAAGCACGTTGCGCAGGGATTCCATCTGGTCCTGCTGGTTGAGCCAGCGCTTGCTCGCCCCCGACGACGTGATGCTGACGAGCCGACGGCCTTTCATCAGGGTCAGAGCGGCGCGATGCTGGACGTCCTGCGGCGTCACCCCCGCTCCGAGCACCCGATCGATGTAACCCTTCATCATCGCGGGCGGCATGCCGAACCAGATCGGATAGACGAGAACGAAGACATCGCTGCCCCTGATCGCATCGTGCTCGGCCTCGACGTCATGGGAGAGGCTGAATCCCGGTCTGCCGGGACGCTCGTGATCCTTGAGGACGGGATCGAAGCCCATGGCGTAAAGATCGCGCACGATGGCTTCCTGCCCGCAGGCGCGCACGGCCTCGCAATAGGCATCAGCCACAAGGCCGTTGAAGCTGCCCGCAATCGGATGAGCGAGGATGACGACATGGCGCGGCTTATAGAAGGCGGGCTGCCTGGACATTAGAATCTCCTTTTCCCTCACCAAGCGCGGCTTCGTCCTGCTAGCGCCTCGCTCCTCATAACACGCTTGGGGATTCTACGGAGATGGCGACGCGCAGCACCGCGGCGATGCGTACCAGCGCCATGCACCAAAGTCTGATGGACTCGCCGCTCAACGTTCGAAGCTAGCACAGGCCCTGAAACTTCCGGCTTGTCCGACTCGAGGAAGAGCTCGAGGTCGCGTCAATCGATACGCGCCACCCTCCGCGCCAAACGGGACATCGGGCATCTGCGAAAGAGGGGGGTGGTGCAATCATTGATACACCCTGGAGTAAATCTCACTCGCTTCAGGAAGGAGCGAAGGCCGTAAGTATCGCGACCTCTCGCAGACACGACGAGTTCAAGCAAATGGGTCACGAAAAGCCCGAGACCGGCTTCGGTGCCGGCTATCAGACAATGTCCTTCTCCACGCCGGCGAGGCGCCTACGGGCCGATCCCAACGGGACAGTTCCAACCATCCGCGCCGCCGACCAGGAAGAAGCGATTTCCGATATGGCGGCTGTTCGCAGCCGGCTCGACGTCCTCGTGGACGATTTCATCGTGGAAGCTGCTGGCACAGGACCCGGACATCTTTCACCTGATCGAACGCGACGGGATACCGGCCGATCACGCAGCCTTGCTCGCCTATCTTCCCGTGACCCCGGAAGGCGCCCAGGCACTCGCCGAGGGCGCCTCCGGACAGCGGTCCAGATGTTACCGGTGATATGCACGCCGAACGAAGCCCCCGTCCCGAACGTGATTGGAGTCGGCCTGCCCCCTGACCCGTCCGCTGCGCCAGTCCGGTCGCAGAAAGGCCAGGATTAAAGCCAATGTCGGACCGTCCGACCGCGCACGGCCCCCACATTGCGAGCAAAAACCTACGATAGGCAGAGGAGCGGGGCGAATGAGCGAGGAAAGTGCCAACGCGTCCGGGTTGCGAGACAAAGGGAAGGGCGCCGGTAAAGACCTAGCGAAAAACGATCATTCCGATGGGCAGGTGCCTGATGACGAGCAGCATCTCTCGCCTGCACCGAACGACCCTGTCTCACATCCAGCTTATCTCGAAGGCGTGAGGATCGCGCACCTCTTCCTGTCGGCGCTGCGCCTGCGCGAGGACATCTTTGGCGAGGGCCTTTTCGCCGATCCAGCCTGGGACATTCTGCTCGACCTCCACGGTGCCGAGGCGCGCGAGGAGAATGTCAACGTCACCAGCTTTTCGCCCATGGCTCCGAGCACGTCGGCCCGCTGGGCCCAGATACTCTCGAAGAAGGGGCTCGTCGTTCGAACAAGAGACCCAAAGGACCGGCGCAGAATCCACCTCAGGCTCACTCCGCAAGGGCGTGCCCTCATGCGGACCTATTTCGACACGCTGATCCAGAGAGGAGCTGGCCTGACAAGGTAGAACCCGGCTTCGGCCCTTTTTGAGCGTCGAGCGGGACGCGGACGCGCTCGGCCACGACCGCCATCGGCAATTACCTCTGGCCCGCTCAATAGCGGACATTGGACACCGCTTCCACACCACGCTCTGTCCGGATCGATCAGGGTCCTGGAAATCGTCGCCAATAGCATCCGCATCATCGAATTCGAAAAAGGGCACCACCGTGCCCCATCTCCTCTGCCTGCGGAACGCGTGTCCTCCGGAAGGCGGATTTCGCCCAGTGCCGCATGAATTCGGCCGGAAGGAGGAAAGGCGGGCGGAGGAGTGCGAACGACCGGGAGTTCGCATGTGTCCCAATCTCTCCTCACCAATCGAAACCTCGAGCTCGAGGCTCTGGGGTCCGGTCTCGTGAAGCGTCTTGGCGGCGTCTGGTCCTCGGACAGAGGTATGTGCCTTTGCCCTGCGCATGACGACCGCAGTCCAAGCCTATCAGTCCGCATCGGCGACAGCGCGCTGCTCTTCAAATGCTTCGCGGGCTGCGACACGCGCGACGTCCTTCGCGCCATCCGTCGCCTGGATCGCAATGCCCTCCAATCACTTCCGTCCGAGGATCGCGCACCCACCAACCAAGATTCGTCATTTTGGCTGCGGCAGCGCGCGCTGGATCTCTGGGATGCTTCGATCCCGCTCGCCGGGACGCCGGCCGAGGAATATCTCCGGCGCCGATCGTTGCCGGCAGTCTCGCGTGCCTTGCGCTATAACCGCTATACGCCCCTTGGACGAGGCAAGATCGCTACCTTGCGTCCGGCCCTCATCTCCGCGCTGCACGAGAGAGGCAATTTCGTTGCGGTTCAGCGCACCTTTCTTGATCCCAGCGAACCTCGTCGCGCGCGGGATCTGGCTAATCCCCGCCGAATGCTCGGTCGTCCGCTGGGGGGCGCGGTCACGCTTGCCCCAGCCGGAGATACGCTCGGCCTGGCCGAGGGCATGGAGACGGCCTACTCGGCCATGATCCTTTTCGATCTGCCCGTTTGGGCGACGCTTGGAAACGAACGCCTTGCGGGCATCACGATCCCCGAGACCGTCACGCGCCTGCTGCTCCTTCCCGATAACGATCGAGGCGGAAGGATTGGTGCGACCAAGGCCGAGCAGGCCTACGGAATGCCTGGCCGGACGATCGAGACAATCTGGCCGCCGCCTCGTTTCAACGACTGGAATGACGTCCTGCGGAAATATGGGAAGGGCGGGCCGCAGGAGTTGCGCCGGGCCGCTTGAGCAGCTGGCATCCACAGGCAGGAAATACTCGGCCGACCCGGTCCAAGCAACGAGGTCAAATAGACGATTGATTCCCGAACGGTGCTCCGCCATATTCTAGTCATGCTGACTAGTAGGATGTGACTGTGGGAAAACGCGCTAATCCGGAGACGCCGGCGCCGCCAATTCGAACGCGGTGGCGGCTGCAGGATGCGAAAGCAAGGTTCAGCGAAGTCGTACGACTCGCACGCGAAAATGGCCCGCAGAGGGTAACCCTGCATGGGCGCGACGCGGTCGTGATCGTGTCGGCGGAGACCTGGGACAAGGAACGCGCGCAGCGTAGCGGCCGCCGTCTGGTCGACCTTCTGGCCGCTTCGCCGCTCGTTGATGTCGAATTCGACCGGCCGTCGGTGGACGGGCCGGTGAGGAACGTCCATCTGTGAGCGGCTTCCTGCTCGACACGAACATCCTCTCGGAATTGCGGAAACCTCGGCCGGAGGCCAACGTCGTCCGGTTCGTGGCTGCGCAGGGCGAAGATGATCTGTTCGTCTCGGACGTGACTTTTGCGGAGATCCGGTTCGGGATCGAGCAGCTGGCGGACGCGGATCGCCGGGCGCACATCGCAAGCTGGCTCGATCATGAGCTACGGCCGCTGTTTGCGGGCAGGACGCTTGCGATCGATGAGAACGTGCTGTTGCGTTGGCGGCTCCTTCTCGAGGCTGGGAGACGTCGCGGTCACGTTTTCGGACAGCTCGATCTTCTGATCGGGGCCTGCGCGGCCGAGAATGGTCTGATCGTGGTCAGCCGGGATGTAACGCATTTCAAGGCTGCCGGCGTGCCTGTTCTCGAGCCCTGGAAGGCCATTTTCATCCCTTCCAAGAGCGTCCCGATCAATGTCGACGATCTCGCGAATCCTAGCCTGTTGTCTAGCCTCCTGGCCCAGCGGGGGTGAAGCTTGACTATCGTTTCACTCCATCCCGCGAAAGCTCCACCAGAAGACCAGCACTGATGCGGACCGATCTGGATCATTTGCCGGCGGATCGACGACGCGAACTGGGGGATTTCGTGCTACGCACGATATTGACCGCGTTCGAGGATGCCCATGCCAGTTCGGTGACCGGCTGGAAGAAAAAAGGCCGCATCCACAAGATCGTGCTTTATGGCAGCTTCGCGCGCGGCGGCTGGGTGTACGAGCCCCACACCAAAAAGGCCTATTCGTCGGACTACGACCTTCTGGTCATGGTCAATCGCAAGCAGGTCGTGGACAATATCGCCTTCTGGTCCGCGTTGGAGGACCGATTCCTCAAGGCGTGCGCTGCCGGCCGCATAAAGAGCTTGCCTTCGATGATCGTCCACACCCGTCAGGAAGTTCACAGCGCCCTGTCCAGAGGCCGTTATTTCTTCATGGATATCGTGAAAGACGGTATCCTGCTGTACGATGCCGACGATGTAGAATTTCCAAAACCGAAACCTAAGACGCCCAGCGATAAAGTGGCATTGGCAGAGGAATATTTTGGAGAATGGTATCCGAGCGCCGGAGAGTTTTATGATGATTTTTCGCGCAATTTGGAATTGTCTCGAACTCACAAAGCCGCCTTCGAACTACACCAATGCGTCGAGCATCTCTACAATGCCGTGCTTCTGACCTTAACATTCTATGCGCCGCGCAATCACAATATAAAAGCATTGCGGGGAATGGCGGACAAGCTCGATCGTCGCCTCGCCTATGTTTGGCCAAGCGACTTTCATTGGCAGCGGGCTGCGTTCAACATCCTGCGCGATGCCTATGTCAAGGCACGCTACGCCAGACCGGGCTACAAGATCACGGTGGAACAGTTGCGCTGGCTGGGCGAGATCACGCAGAATCTCTCGGAAGCGGTGCGCATCGTGTGCCAGGAACATATCGCTGCGCTGAAGGCGGAGGCAATGCATTCGGTCGACGCGATACCTGTCTCGGTGCGCAATATCGATAGAGCGGTCGAGGAGGAGAGCGAATGAGGCATGGCATTGAGCATGTCGCAGTCACGGAGCGGCCCGAACTCGAACGCATAATCGGCATGATCCTTGAGGAGTTCGAGGATGTGCTGTCGCTCGCGCAGCAAGAATGGCGATCGAAGGGTCGGATCACAAAGATCGTTCTCTATGGCAGCCGTGCGCGCGGGGACTGGGTGGACCTGCATCACACCCATGTCGGGAAGCATTCCGACTGGGACCTGATCGTTATGGTCAATGATGAACGATTGACCGACCGCATCAAATATTGGCGCAACGTGACCGAGCGGCTCTATCGGGAATATCGCTTCACGCACAGACTGCGATCACCGGCCCATTATTTCGTATACACGATAGAGCAAATCAATGCATCGCTCGAGAGCGGGCGTTATTTTTTCATCGATTTCCTGCGTGACGGCATCGTCGTGTACGAGACCGATGACGCCGCACTCGTTGAGCCGAAACCCATGTCTCCCAAGCGCGTGCTGAAATTAACCCAGGAGTATTTCGAGGACTGGTTCAAAAGCTCGATCGAATTTTACGACGATTACATCGGGAACGTGGAAAAGGATCGGATCAAGAAGGCGGCATATGAGCTCCATCAATGCGTAGAACGGCTCTATCATTCAGTCCTGCTGGTCTACACGCTGTATACGCCCCACAGCCACAATATCGTCGAGTTGCGCAATGCCGCCGAATTGCACGATCCCGCGCTCGCTTCGGCATGGCCACGCGAAGAGGATGCGGATGTCGCCGCGTTCGAGAAGCTCCAGCAGGCTTATGTGAAGGCGCGTTACCCGAGGGACTATCACATTTCGGAGGAGCAGCTTGCCTGGCTCGGCGAGCATGCCGAGCATTTGATCAAACTCGTCGAGGCGAGCTGCAAGGCCCGGATCGCGCGGCTCGAGGACGACGCGCGCAAATAAATCGACGCCTTCGGCATAAAGCCGAGCCCCCAGACGTCGCTGCTTCCGCCCTAACTTTGTTTGCGGAGGTGCGAGATGGATGACCGGGTAGCGGCTGCGCTGGGTCTGATGGAGCGAGCGCTGCATCTGCTGGACGATGCGCAGAACTATGACGCCGCGGCCGAGTTGCAGCGTTTAATCGACGCGTTACGCGGTTCTGGGGACGTGGATGCAGGAGTCAATGAGCTATGACGGCGCGTTCCGACGCGACAGGGCAGCTCTCTTGCAATTCGCGGGAACCCTCAGCATGATTAGCTGGCAGCTCGGCACGTCGCTGGCAACCGATGCTGTGGAACTATCCAGCGAGGCACACACGCCGGTCTCTGACTGACAGGCGGCCGTTCCGGACCAGGGCGTCATTGCCCAACGGCGGCATTCCTCTGCGAGCTCGATGAGCCGGCGCCCGCCGGCCGATGGGTTTTGCCGCGCACGGTCCGGAATCGATGCATGAATTGCTTGGCAAATCTTTGCCACTCCGCTGCGTTGGGCGATGTTCGTCGTGAACGGCCCGCAAGATGGCGCCGCGCCTCGGCTGGTTTCAGAGGCACATGGCGACGCCATCGAGGCGCTGTTCCGCGTCGAAGGGCCTCGGCTGCAACGCTATATCCGCCGACGGTTACACTCGGGCGAAGATGTCTGCGATCTCGTTCAGGAGGCATTTGTGCGACTTGCCCAGGTCGCGCGTGAAGCCATGCCGGCGCGGCCCGCCGCCTATCTTCAGCGCATTGCAAGAAACCTCCTGATCGACCGCTCACGACGAGAAATCCACTCAGCCGTTCTTCGCGTCGTCCAGGACATTGCCGTGCCGGCAACGCAGGAAGACGGCTTGCGCCTGAACGATGTGATGCAGACTTATGAGGCCACATTGGCGGTCATGCCTGAGCGCACACGCACCGTGTTTCTGCTCTATCGGGTCGAAGAGCTGTGCTACCGGGAGATCGCGGCGCGGCTGGGTATCAGCATCCCGGCCGTACAGAAGCACATGGCGAAGGCATTGGAAAGAATAGCGCTTGCGTTGCTCGATGAGGCTTGAGAGTGCGATCTCCTGAACGATCCGCGTTGCGTGACGCTGCAACCTGGCTCGCGCGGATGAAAGGGCCGGACGCCTTGGCCTGGCAATCCGAATTCGAGCTATGGCTCGGCGCCGATGACCTGCACCGCATGGCGTACAGCCATATTGCCGAGACCTACAGTCTCGGCAAGAACCTCAACCCGACGAAAATCGAGTTTCTTGTCCAGGCGGAGGAGGAAACAAAGGCGCGCCGGCTGCGTCGCCTCGCGGCGATGGTCGGGCTGGCGATGGTCGTGATGACCCCACTCATCTATCTGATGCGTCCAACGACCATCGCCGAGCGTGGAACGGCTGCACCGCCGTCCCAGTTCTCGACGCGGATCGGCGAGATCCGTTCGGTCGACCTCGCGGACGGATCGATCGTCACCCTCGACACCAACACGTATCTGGACGTCGTATTCGGCCGGGATCGGCGCGAGCTGTGGCTCAAGAAGGGACGCGCAAGGTTCAACGTGGCACATGATGGACGGACATTTGTCGTCCACGCTGGCGCTGGCACCGTCGTCGCCCACGGCACTGTGTTCGATGTTCGGGTGGACGGCGCCAGGGCGATGGTTCGGCTCATTCAGGGGGCGATCGATGTCCACGTTCCGGGCAAGGTACAGTCGGAAGGCGTGATCCACAGGGCTTTGCCTGGACAGGCAGTCGCCTTCGATGACTCGCATGGTGTCGTTGCTGTTGCACCGTCCCAAGAGACGGAAATCGTTCAGACAACATGGCCAGACGCGCTACTCGATTTCGACGGCGCGACGCTGGGAGAAATGGCGGCGGAGGCCAATCGGTATTCCGACGAAAGGTTGATCATTGCCGATCCAGCGCTGGCGACAAGACGGGTCTCCGGCACATTCCGGGTCGGCGATCCGGAGAGGCTGGCCGATCGCCTCGCGATCCTTCTTGATGCTCGGGTCGGCCGAACTCCCGATGGCGATATCACGCTGAATGGACAATCCCGCTAAATTTAGGAGAGCAAGCGGTTAAAAAACCCAACCCTCTGCGTCGCATGCCCCTGAAAGGCCGGAAATTCATCCGGCCCAGCGTCATTCGGGGGACACATGGGGTTCAGGAAAGCGATTGTGAATGCGTTGCTTGGTTCGACGCTTCTGGCCAGCACGGCGGTTGCCGCTGCCGCCGAAGGGGAGCCGACGAGGCAGTCATACGATGTTCCCAGCCAGGATCTGGGCGCAGCTCTTCGCGCAGTGGGCAGGGCCGCCAATCGTGAAATCATTTTCGAAACGGATGTCGTTCAAGGGAAGCGGGCGCCTGCCCTTGACGGTTCATACACGACGAGAGAGGCGGTCGAACAGCTCCTCCGCGGTACCGATCTCGTAGCGGTCGAGCGAGGCGGGGCGATCCTTATCCGGAGCCGATTTCGGGAAGCTTCGGCGGAACTGAGTTCCAGTGGCGGCAGCTCCGACATTGTTGTCACGGGATCGCGGATCAGAGGCGCAGAATCCCCGTCAGCAGTCTACGAATATTCGGCAGCGGAAGTCAAACAGCAGGGCGTTACAGATCTGCGTGAACTGGCTTCGATCATACCACAGAATTTTACAGGTGGTCAAAATCCTGGTGTCGGGCAAGGCCCCGGTCTTTTCGGTAGCCAAAATGGGGATTCGTCGACGGCCCTCAATCTCAGAGGGCTCGGCCCCGACGCGACGTTGACACTCCTCAACGGTCGCCGAATGGTCTACGGCTCCATTACACAGGGAGTGGATTTCTCCAGCATTCCGCTCGCCGCAGTTGAACGAGTAGAAGTCCTGCCAGATGGCGCATCAGCGCTGTACGGTTCCGACGCTGTCGGCGGCGTTGTGAACATCCTTCTCAAGCGAAACTATCGAGGGTTGGCTTTTGATACGGCTATCGGGGCGTCAACCGATGGGGGGAATTTTACGCAAAATTATAGCGCCGTTGGCGGGACCCAATGGTCGGGCGGCGGCCTCGTCCTGACTGGGAATTTTGCTCGCAATTCGGCCATCACCGCCGGCCGGCGATCTTACACTGCCGCGATGAATCCGAACGCGACATTGTTTCCCATGATTCGCACAGTCAGTGTCGTCGCAAGCGGCCACCAACAAATCGGCGACGTCTTGAGTTTGAATGCGGATGGCTATTACACCAGCCGTGATACGGCGACGGACGCACCAAATCAAACCACCGGCCCTCTGACTGATTTCGGCGTAATCCTTCGATCGAAGAGTTGGACCTATGGCATCATGCCGGCCGCAACAATCGATTTATCCCCTTGGAAGATATCCTTGAATGGTGTCTTCGGTCGTAGCTTTTCGCCCATAGTTACTCGGGTATTTCTCCAAGGTTCGCAGCTACTGCGCAACGAAGTGATCTATGACAACGAAAATCGGGTCGTAGAAGCGGGTGCAGAGGGCCCGCTGTTCGATCTTCCCGGCGGACGAGTAAGGCTTGCTTTTGGCGGTGGATGGCGTCGCAATGAGTTGACAACGACCCGAGCGACGGTCGTCCGTCGCGGAGACCAATCAGCATATTATGGGTATGCCGAGCTTAATTTGCCCCTGGTGGGGGAGCAGAATGCCATGCCGGGCGTGGAGAAGCTTCGTGTAAGCGCTGCCTATAGATACGAGCGTTACGATGGTCTATCAAACGTGGGAACCCCGCGACTTGGCCTGATTTGGGCCCCCGTCCGCGGAGCTGAAATCAAATTGTCGTGGGGCCGTTCTTTCAAGGCTCCCACTCTCGCGCAGCAGCTTTCTATTCCTGCCGCCACGCTGCTGTCCGCAGCATCTGGCGGAAGTACGGTCCCGAGCGGACGAACCCTGCTCTCTCTCTCAGGCGGAAGCACGACGCTGAGGCCCGAACGCGCAACGAGCTTCTCAGCAACAATCGACATCCGCCCACCGACGTTACCCGGTCTCGCGGTTAGCGTGAGCTATTTCGACGTTCGTTACCGTGATCGCATCGTTGCGCCGGTCGGCTCGATCGAGACGGCGCTACTGAGTCAAGCCTTTGCTGAATTGGTCGAGTTCAGGCCGTCCCTGTCTGCGATTCAGGAGGCGGTGAGCGTTTCGCCAACGGGTTTGAACAATCAGACAGGTAGACCGTTCGACCCGGCCTCGGTATTTGCTATAATCGATGGCCGATTTCGTAACATTGCCAGCACATCTTACAGTGGCGTCGACGGATCAATATCCTATCGCTTGGAATTTGGATCGCGGAATTCCCTCTCATTCCGGGCCGATGCGTCATACCTAACCTCAAGCCGTCAGCTCGTTCCCTTGGAACCGAGCGTCCAACTTGCCGGCACGATATTTAATCCGCCGCGGTTCAGGGCTCGCGGCGGCCTCTCCTGGACAAATAGTGGGGGCGTGGGAGCGAATCTCTTCGCGAACTATCTAGGCAGCGTCCGCGATAACCGCACAGCATCAACTTATTCGACAGCCTCCATGACGACGTGGGATATAACCGCTCGATACAAGTTAAACGGAGAATCCAGCCGGTCCAACTGGGAAGTGCAGATGTCGGTACTAAATTTGTTCGATAGGAAACCGAGCTTTATCCGAACGACAAGCGCGCTTTTCGAGCCATATGATTCGACGAATTACTCGGCGATCGGCCGATTTGTTAAGTTCTCACTTTCTGCACAGTTCTAGTGATGTTCTCACTGGCGCTCATGCTTGCAGCGATGTCTGCGGTGTCGGCCCCATGTGCGTCGTCTTCCGAGTCCGGATCGTCGCGCAACGTCCAAGCGCGAGATTTGGTCTCATTGCGGGATATTGGAGGGATGGCTGATACCGAGCCTCCCTTCAGCATATCGCCGGACGGTCGCAAGGTCGCCTTGACCGTGCGCCAAGGAGATGCCGACAGGAACGTGTATTGCACCACGCTTTATATTATCGATATCCGCAGTCGAAAGATCGATCTTGAACTCCCTATCGATGGCGAGCCGATCTTGGGAACTTTCGACAGACCGCCAGTTGCAGATTTTGGCACCGGGGCCATCGAAACAATCATCCCGAGATGGTCCCCGGATGGTGAGAGGCTCGCCTTATTGCTGCGTCGGGAGGGCCGGACCCAGGTGTGGATGCTGCCAAGCGCCGGCGGTACTCTCGCTCTGCTCTCGCGCTCCACTGAAGATGTTCGTGGATTTCGTTGGAGCGAGACTGGCGCGCAAATAATATTCACTGTGAGGACACCCCCGCATCAGACGCAAGAGGGGCTTCAGGGCTATCGATACGATGATCGATGGTTACCAAATTGGGGACCGGCCCCCCGGCCTCCGGCAACCCCGTTTCAAACGTTCGCGATCGGCGTGGAGGGGCGCCATGACGTGCTGCCGATAGAAGCGGAACGCATAGCTGCAGAACCGCGTCGTCAACGTGCATCTACCGGCGCCGAGGCATGGATCGGGTCAAAGGATCCAAGGTTTGTGAATTCTGCCACCACGATCGTCATCCGCCGGAACGACGGAACCGAGATGACGTGCGCCGATGCCATATGTTCGGACGTGGAGCAGATCTGGTTCGGCGATAATGGCAGCACCCTATTTTTCCTTTCGCGCGCTGGGTGGGCACGCAGCCTGACGAAGATTTACTCCTGGCCGGTAACGCGCGCTCAACCACGCCTCCTATATCAAACTCGCGACCTCATCAGCGGATGTGCAAGTTCCCGAACGGATATCATCTGCGCCGCTGAGTCTGCAGCGGTGCCGCGACGGCTGATCACTATCGGCAAAGCCACGGGCGATCGCACGCTCCTGTTCGACCCCAATCCGCAATGGCATTCCCTGAAGGTCGGATCCGTAAGACATCTCGAGGATCGCAATCAATATGGTTTGCCGTACTTTGCTGAGCTTGTCCTTCCGCCCGGAACCGGCGAACGCCCGAAATTGCCGCTTGTGATCGTCGGCTATTATGCGCGGGGATTTTTGCGAGGTGGTGTCGGCGACAGCTACCCGATCTTCCCTTTGGCGTCCGCGGGCTATGCCGTTCTAGTATATAATCGGCCCGTCTACTACGGTCTCGCGCAGCCAGTGAAGACGACGGAGGAAAGCACCCGGATCGGTGTCACGAATTGGATGGACAAGCGCAGCGTTTCATCGGCGATACTAACTACCGTAGATCGTCTTGTTCGCGAGGAAATCGTTGACCCTAAACGGATAGGCATCACTGGATTCAGCGATGGTGCTGACAAAGCACGCTATATGCTAGTTCATTCGCCGATCTTCGCGGCCGCCGCAATTTCCTCCTGTTGTGATGACCCTGTGTCCCTTCGAGCGATGCTGGGTCCGCTGCTTACGAAATCGGCGCTAGCGATGGGCTATCCAGGGTTCGATTACGGAAACGTGGAGCGTACAAAAGAATATTCCCTCGCGGCAAATGCGCATCGAATAAGATCGCCCCTCCTGATTCAGACATCTGATCGCGAATACTTGTACGCTCTGGAAAGCGAACAGGCATTGCGTGCTAACGGTAAGCCCGTCGCTCTCTACGTATTTCCCGACGAGTATCATATTTTCTGGCAGCCTGCGCACCGGTTGGCTGCCTATGATCGAAGCATAGCGTGGTTCAATTTCTGGATGCTCGACAAATCATCAGGACCAGCCTCAATGATAACGGACATCGGATCTTGGCGGTCATTACAGGAAGCGTCGACATCGCTTAAGATTGGAACTAATGAAGCAGCAGGCCTTGTTCCGTCCAGAAACGGCACCAACTCTCAACGTCAACCAGTTCCAAGATTCGCAGAAAGTCCAAGCCCCTAGACGGCCCCTCGCTTTTGCAGCACCGAGCAACGGCATCGCGGTCGAGTAGGTTCCGGTCAGCGAGCAATCCATTGGCGAGATAGTCACCGAGGCTTTTCCTATGCGCTTCAAAGAAGCGACTATGCAAAGCTACTGGTGTTCCCTTTGTCGTGCGAGATACCAAGCTGGCAGGGAGGAGGTCGGAACAGGCTTTGCGCGCGATGAATCTGTCAAGGTCATTCTCGAACCACATCCATGTCGGAACAGATATTGCTCGCTCTACGATGGGCGAAGTCAGAAGTGGCGATACGCTCGTTACGTTGTCTGCTTGGGCGAAGCGTTCAAGATGATTATGCGCGACGACAAGCGATGCGACGTGGGCAGCCTTACCGGGCATGGTCGCCTCGGCTCGCATCAGCCAGGGATGTAGAATCGCGGGCCGCTCGATCTCCCGCAAAGTCGCGCCGAGCATGCTGCTATTGCGTGGCCACCGATAGCCGGTCGAGCCCGATAAAGCTCGTGCAACCCCCCTTAGCGCCGCGCTCCAAATCTGTGAGTATGATGCACCTGTCAAATTGGCGAGGGAACGAGATACACGCCCCGCCAATTTCAAGCTGCGCCCATGGAGTATCGCATCAGAAAGGGGGCGGGCTGACCGTAAAGAGCAAAATACGTTGTCGCCACCGTAGCCGTTAAAGATCATGCATGACTCTTCTTTGCACGCCAGTTTCCGTAGCGTCGAATCTACTCCCATCGCTAGGCCTCGATTTGTAGGCCGAGGCAGGAATGCGCGCATCGTCAAGCACGTTTCCAACTCTGGTGCGACGTAGGGAAGTACAAGCAACTCACATTTTAAATGCTCGGCGAGCCCTTGGGCGTAACGCCGTTCGTCCCCATACGGATCATCGGTGTAGAATGTCACAAGTGTTGTCTTTGTGCAATCTCGAGAAGTAAGTGCAGCGATGATGGATGAATCCAGGCCCCCAGATACTGTTACAAGAGATTGTTTTGACACAGAGGACAGGCCTCTGTGAACCGTCTCCAGAGCACCTCTTAATTCGCGTGTGGCATCCTCATAGGTCATCTTAACGTCGACCACGATGTCCCAAGGAGACCAGACCGTACCGATGCTTATTCCGTTCCGTGTGATGGTTGCCTGCTCCCCAGGCAATAACTCTGTAACCCCGCGCAAGGCAGTCGCGGCATGAAAGTTTCCCGGGAACAGAAGCGTTTCTCCGAGGACTGCCCAGTCGATGGCTGGTGTCAGGAACCCTCCCTTGACCAACAGGTCTACGTCTGACGAGAAGACAAACGCTCCGTCCGCCTCCATGAAGTAGCAAGGCTGGAGACCGGACGGGTCGCGGACGACGCTAACCCTACCGTCTACATGTCTTTTGATTGAAACAAATGAACCCCAGCGTTCACGAAGAATTTCCGCATGCTTGTCACACTTACGAATTTCGCTAACTGAACGCTGATCGCCGGACGGCGAGAAGCTCAAACCTATTGTGTAAATGTCGCCGTCGACAGAATGCTGGGACTTCGGGATATCATTACAATACAATGTAGCTTGTTTGAAAGCGAACGCAAGTTTCAGGCCCGCACTTTGGAATGGTAGCGCAGAATGTTGTCTTGGCTCATTATTGTCAATTGCTACTCGGCAGATGAAGCGGCTCACGACGCTATACGCCCAGGATTGGTGTGAAGGTTGTTACCTTGTCAAGTTCGTCGTTCAGGACGCAGTGGTCGCGTTGGAGCCAGCAATGGGCTAGAAACGGCGTGGAGCGCACGCCCACGACGACAGTGCATCTGATACGGGCAATTCCAAGATGCCACGCAGCCGCAAGGGACTTTTCCACGCAGCGGTCATGTCGTCCGGCGAATAGGGCTGCCTTTCGGTGTGCCGCTATTAGGAGCGCGGTTCGAGCCCCGTCATTCGACAGGTATGCTTCATCACGTCTTACCCAACGCAGGGTTAAGGGGACTGCCCTGATGCCGAATTGCTTCAATGCTATACGTGCTGCCAATTGCAGCACCAATGCAACAGCAATTGAGAGCCCGCTTGGTCTTAATTGGGCTGCTTCACCAAGTGTCGTTCGAGCTGGCTGCGGGCTGGGCTGGCAAAGCGTGGAGCGTGGAGAGTGCAAATCAATGCCAAGACGAGAGAGCGACCGGAGGGCAGCCTCGTCGACCGGACTCAGGAAACCTTCTTCGCATAGACGAGAGAACGCCTGCTCAGCGGTATGTGGCAGTGAAAAATATCGATTGCCCGCCACGTCGAGGAGAATTGTTCGGCCGCCCGTCCGCGTGAAATATATCTGAGGGTGAATGGCCATATTGCGCCTATCACGAACGGGCGCGCGCAAGCGCGCGCCCGAGGCGATCATTCCGGATCGAGGCCGGGACCGAAGGCCAGACCAGTCAGTTCATCCGGTTGGCCCATCGATTGTAGTCCCTTGGTTTCCTCGGTGACAGCACCGAGATCGATGAGGTCGTCGTCCAGTTCATTCTCGCGGCTCATGGTGTCCTCCATTCGCATTGGGTACTGCGGTGTGCAGCACGCCAGATCCTATCCGCGCGGAGGTTGATCACCGATCTGATAAGCTATCATTGACGACACGAGTTGTGACGCAGTCATGGCGGGCGGTGATAGTAAACCGGTCGAATGTGTCGTTTCTGGCACGAATTCAGTCGGATCGGCCGCCGTGAACCATGCCGCCGACCGCGGCGACCAGGTCTGTTACGCGACGGAGGCGGCGCCTGTGGTAGGCCCATATGGCTGTCATCAGGTCCGAGGTTCTACCGGTCACGGTCAAGGCTTGGACCGCCCCGAGCTCATCGGCCACGCCGCCGAGTACTAAAGGCTCTCTGAGTCTCACCACATGAAGGCGCTCACCAGCGGCAAGGATTGCACTGCGATGTTGTGCGTTTGGTGAATGACCCGCAATATGCGAGAAGAGGTTCGCCGCAGCGGCCGCGATAGCCGCTGCTGCGATCAGGTTGGTCAGGCTTTCGAACTCTTCGCGGGGTCGTTCTGGTGCGGCGCGTTTCCCGACATGGAGAGCATTGCGGAGAAGCTGGCCATGCCAAAAGTAGAGATCGCGAAGGCCGTCTTCCGTGATGTCGGGGACATCAAAGCCGCCTCCCGGATGAAGCTTCAGCAGCTTCTCGCCGACAAGGCAGTACGCTGCACTGCGAACAGGGCTGATGCTCACACCATATTCTACGGCGAGAGCGCGTTCTACGAGCCGAGTGCGTGGAGGAAAGCGGCCCCCGATGATGTCCGCCTTCAATTGCTCATAGATACGCGTGGTCGTTACCGGATCGGAGGACATGGATCGCGCTTCACGGATAGGCCGAAGCGCGGAATACGGTCGCTCGTGCAAGGAGATCGAGCCAAGACCAGGGATGGCACCCGTTACGGACGGCCCGCGTTTTCGTTCGATCGAAGCGGCGGATTTGTGAGAACGAACGCCGTTGGAGGATGACAGGCTGCCGTCCTGGAGTTCGAAGAGGCCGACTGAGCTGCGCGTTGCCGTAGCGCGGAATTTCGCCATTCGCCAATCGCACGCCAACTCTCCTTACAGGTGCAGCGGCTCCGAATGTCGAATGATCGGTTCAACTCATTGTCCGGTCAAAAAGAATTAGTCTCGCATGCGATAGTATTCTCAGGGCTTCGCTCGGTTGCCCTGAGCTCCCAGATACGACTAGCTATCGAACGCTTCGGCATTAAGCAGCGGCATGAGCCCCCGTTCGGCCGCGACGACACGCGCTTGGGTGAGGGGCTTTTAGGTGGCGACCCGCGCGCCCGCTAACTCAGCTGTGTGCCAAGCCTGTCGTCGGACAGGACGAGAACACCACCCCGCTCCAACACGATTTCAAGCGTTCGCAATTTCCAGCCTGACGATGTAGCTCCGAACCTGCGCACTACCTCATTGCTTGCGCGTGTAGCGAATGATGTCCCGCAAATCCGCTTCCGCCGCCCTTGTCAGGATGTGGCTGGCGGTCAAGCGCGGCTGTCCTCGTCCAACTCTTCCTCAACGATTGCACCAATGCTCCGGGGCGATACGTCGCCCGCCAAGCCCTCCGCGATCCGCCGGCCCAACAGGGTTTTCAGCTCCTGCCATGGCTGATCTTCCCCCGCACCGGCCGGAAACAGCCGCTCGATCGCATATTGCCTGATCGTCTTGCCGTGGAGGGCGGCCAAAGCCTTCAGGGTCTGATGCTGCCGATCTGTAATGTCGATGGTCAACCGACTCATGATTGCCTCACACATAGGAACGGACTCACATTAGCACAAATGTGGGTCCGTTCTTATGCAGCGCTAATGCAGCCCGAAATCGCTCTCATGCCGTCTCGATGTCCGTATGGGGGAAGTCATCGCCCTTGTAGAGCAGCGCGACGCGGGCCTGTCTTGCACAGGCATAGGCAAAGCAATCGCCGAAGTTCAGATTGGCGGGATGGCGCGATTTCCCGAACCGGTCGTAGGCCTCGATCGCGATCGCGCGCGCCTCCGGCGAGACCGCCACGACCACGATGTCGGCTAGGCGCAAGAACTGTTCGACCGCATCATGCGCGTCGCGCACCTCGAGTCCGAGATTGCGGGCGACCGCGATCACGGACTCCCAGATCGCAAGCGGAGAGGTGAGGCGCTCCTGGGCCTTCTGCAGCCTCGCCAGGAGCTCATGGCCGTCATTTTCGTCGCACAGGATCGCGGTGAGCGCAGAGGCATCGACGAACATCAGCTCTCCCCGTAGAGGCTGTCGATGAAGGCCTTGTCGCTCTTGATCGTTTTCCGCGGATTCCCGCGCGCGCGAAGGGCACGGGCAAATTCGAGGCCCCGCTCCACAAGGGACGGGACCGCCTCTTCACGCTCCAGCTCATGCTGAAGCGCGCTGCGAACCGCTTCCTTCTTGCTGATCCGCCGTAGCATCGCCAGCCGTTCTGCCATGCGCGCGACCTCGGCATCCTTCACATAGAGCGCCATCGCATATCCTCCTTGGATATTGGATATATAGAAGTGGCTATCAAGTCACAAGTTCGAGGTTGGCACTTGCCTGCCGAGGCCGCCGAGGCGTCAGCTCACTCGTTCGCCCAAAGCGAACCGAGCGAATCCATGAGTTCGTCAAACGAAGACCGCATCTCCGGCGTCAACCTGACGTTTATCCGCCGGTTGTCCATCGGATCGAGCATCCGTTCGACCACGCCCAGCCTGGCCAGGCGCCTGGACTGCCGATGCGGGTTGGCAGGTGGGGCCCCCGGCGCCAGACAGGTCTGGTAGACCAGGCGTCCCTCGAATTCGGCGAGATAGATATCGAGCAAAATGTCCCAGAGCGGATTCGACACGAAGATCTTGTCGATCAGCCGTCCGGCGATTTCCCGCTCCGCGATCAGAAGCCGGCACACCCGGGCGCGTCGCTCTGCCGCCAAGCTGGTTTCTCTATCGACGGTGGGAAGGCAGGCCTGCGCGCCGCAGTTCACTTGCCCGCACTCGCAATCTGGGCACCGGTCGCGGTGACGTTGGCCTCCCGCGGGGCGGGGATCGGCATTTTCTGCCCGAGGAGAGGAGGGACGAACGCTCCGGTTGCGTGGACCTTGGTCGGGAGCCTGGCTCGCGTGCGTTGCTGAGCCGGTTCGGTAGCCCGCCTCCCGCTCAGCGGCGCAGCCAACCGGTCCTCGCCAGGCCGCAGGCGCCCCAGACCGGGAGCGGCAGGTAACGACGATAGCATCTCCTCCTCCTCAGTCCGAAGGCTCGCCCGACAGGGCCAGCGAACGAGACCTTGCGCCCGCTCGGCGATGCGCCGGCACGATCGTGTTGCAGCAAGACCGCCCGATCCGAGCGTGACAATAGCATGACAAGCCAGCAAGTTCCGCCGTTTCCTTCGGAAATCGTTGCCAGAATGGGAGCATGTGCGGCCAACCCTTGATCAGCCGGACCGTGGCCAGTGTATTCGGTCTTCTCTCTCTCTTTGGCCGCTGGCTGAGCTTCGGCTCCATTCCCACCGACGCTCGGCAACTCGTTGGCCACGCGCGTGCGTCAAGCACCGGACCGATGCACTGCGAAAGGAAGGAAAGAGGGTGGGGAACTGGCGGCGCCAGGTGGCCTGAATGGTCCGGCCTCCGCCGCCAGGAGTAACACCATGAATTATCCGATCGTCTACGTACCGGCGCGAAACTGCGTCGTCTCCCCGCTCAACGTGCGAACCCAGAGCGATCCCGAAGCCGATGCCGAGCTGGAGGCGCTCATCGGCGAGACCGGCTACGTCATCCAGAACCTCATCGGCGTGGCCGTGAAGCGTAAAAAGGACAGCTACAGCATCTTCGGCGGCGGCCGGCGTCTCACCCGCGTCCTCAGCCTCATCGAGAAGGGCAAGCTCCACGAGGACTTCGAGGTTCCTGTCATGGTGTTGCCCAACACCAAGGATGCGATCACGCTCAGCCTGGCGGAAAACCAGAAGCTGCCCACCAGTCCCGCCGACGAGTGCATGGCGTACAAGAACATGATCGAGAAGGAGGGCAAGACGCCGGCACAGGTCGCCGCTCGATTCCACAAGTCGGAGCGTTTCGTCCTCGGTCGCGTGCGGCTCGCCGACCTTGCCGAGGTCGTCTTCGAGGCGCTCCGCAAGGGCGAGATCACGCTCGAGATCGCCATGGCCTATGGCAGCAATCCCGACGTCACCCGGCAGGCCGCCGTCTTCGAGGAGATGAGCCAAGGCTATTACAGCACAAATGCGAGCGAGATCAGGCGCCGGCTCGCCCAGGGCACCTATCTGGGCGGCGATCCCAAGGCCCTGCTCGTCGGTCGCGAGGCCTATGTCGCGGCCGGAGGCCGGATCGATCCCGACCTCTTTTCCAACGAGGCGACGGAACGCTGGATCGATGGCGACCTCGTCGATCGGCTTGCCAACGAGAAGCTCGCCGAGGCTGCCGAAGCCATTCGCGAGCGCGAAGGTTTCGCCGAGATCCGCGTTCTGCCGACCACCCATGTCACCTATCAGGAGACCTATGATCTTCGGCCGGTCCGCGCCGAACTGCCGCCGCTCGCACCGGAGCAGGAGGCACGCTGCGAGGAAATCCAGGCCGAGCTCGAAACGATCGAGGAGCGGGCATCGGACGAGGATGGCGAGGGCTATACCGAGGACGACGAGGCCCGAACCCGCGAGCTCGAAGCCGAATATCAGGCCATCGTGGAGCGGACCCCGGTCCTGACCGACGAGCAGAAAGCGACCGCACTCGCCTATGTCGTCATCGGCAGGGACGGCCAGCCGCGGATCCACGAGCAGCTCTATGTCGCGCCGGCAGCCGTGGACGACGAGGAAAGCGAGCCGTCCGAGGTGGACGGCGAGGACGAGACGGTCGAGGATCAGGCGTCGGGCAAGCCCGTCATCAGCCAGCGGCTGGCCGACGAGCTCGCGACCATGAAGGCGGAACTGTTGCGCCTCCATGTCGCCAGCGATCCCCGGTTCGCTCTCGATCTCGGCACCTTCTACATGGCCGACAAGGCGCGCCAGCGCTATGGCGGCGGGGATCTCGCGACCGAGCTCCGCTCGGACGAGGCTCCCTCGCGCGTCATCGGCTTCCAGAGCGACACGCAGGCGGCCGAGGAATGGGCCAAGCTCGATGCCGCCCTCGATCGCAGCTGGACCGACCATGTCGATGTCCGCGATCGCTACGACGCCTTCTGCGCCCTGCCCGAGGAGGCGCGTGCCGCCTGGCTCGGTTGGGCGATCGCGCGAACCATCCATGCCGTTCCCGCCGGCAAGACGGGCAGCGCGTTCATCGACCATCTCGGTCAGAAGCTGGAGATCGACGTGGCGAGCTGGTGGCGGCCGACGGCGAAGAACTATTTCGACCGCATCAGCAAGGCGTCGATCCTCGCGCAGTTCGAGGATGTCGGCGGCGCCGAACTCCGGCAGCGTTATGGTGCCTCCAAGAAGCACGATCTGGCCGCCTCCGCCGAAAGGCTCTTCGCCGGGGACATGCACATCGGTGCGGACGACAAGGCCCGCGCTTTGGCTTGGGTACCCGAGGCGATGCGCTTCGAGACGATCGCACCCCAGGCGGCCAACGAGGCCGAGCCTTCGGACGACGGCCTGGCCGACGTGACGGTTTGCGAGGCCGAACCGCAGGACGACGCGCCGATCGCCGACGCCGCCTGACTGCCCGGCAGTAAGACTTCAGGGGCCGTGGCTTCCAGCTGCGGCCCCATTTTTCATGCTGTCTCCGTTCCTGGGAGGAGAGGGGGAAGGTGACGGGTGGCGGGGCTGCGGAGCCCCAAAAATCAAGGAGCCCCCAATGAACCTTCCTCTCCTTCGGCTGGTGGAGTCGGCCGACGACACCCGGGACAAGGCCGCTCGCCTCTTCGGTGTCGCCCGTTTGCTCGCGGACGGCCTCGCGCGCGGCGAGGTCCCCACCAGGCAAAGCCTCAAGCGTCGAATGACCGAGGCCTTCGACAGCTCGGACGCGACCGGCGCCTGGTCGATGCGCGACGCCTATGATGCGCTCGAAGCGGCCCAGGCGCTCTACCTTGGTCGGGCGGACTGTCCGCTTCGCAACGCCTCCGATCCCGCCGCGACATTTGCTGCCATGCGCCAGCTCCAGGAGAGGCTGCCGACGCAAACCTACCGCAGCGAGCACCAGGTGGCGATGCAGCAGTTCAGCACGCCGCTGGCTCTCGCATGGCTTGCCGCGCTCGCCGCTCGGTTGCGGGCCGGCGATCACGTCCTCGAACCTTCCGCCGGCACGGGCATGCTTGCCGCCCACGCAGCGTCCGACACGATCGCGCTGACGCTCAACGAGCGCGACCCCCAACGCGCACGCCTCCTTTCGCTCGCGCTCGATCGACCGGTCGCCGAGCATGATGCCGAGTTCATCCATGACCGCCTCCCGGCTGGTGTCGAACCGAGCATCGTCCTGATCAACCCGCCCTTCAGCCGTAGCGAGGGCAGGGGCCGAGATCGCCACGCGGGGGCGCGACACCTCCGCTCCGCTCTCCTGCGCCTCGCCGCGGGGGGTCGCTGCGTCGCCATCATGTCGCCGGCTTTCGCCGCGGACGGCAGCGACGCCGGCGGTTACAACGCCGTTGCCGAGCTCGTGCCACCCCGCGTCGAGATCACCATTCTCGGCCATCCTTATGCCAAGCACGGAACGGGTATCGCGGTCCGCCTTCTTGTCTTTGACAAAGGATGGACCGGAACGCCCGATCGTCGCACGGTCGACAGTCTCGACGCCGCGTTCGAGGCAGTGTTGGTCGTTCCGCCGCGGCTGGATCCGTCGACCCCGCCGATACCGCCAGCACAAGCCGCATACAGGCGGCCCGCTCCGCGCATCGCCAACGCGGCGGGTTCGCTCTTCGAAAACCTGTCACGCCCCCGGATCGTCGTCCCCGCCCGGATCGCCGCCAAGGGGGATGAGGCGAGGCCCCTGGCTTACGCCATCCGCGACACGCCGAGACCGGCTGGTGATCCCGTCGGCATCTATGCGCCCTGGCGCCTCGCCCGGATCGACATCGATGATGCCAAGACCCATCCGGACGAACTGGTCGAATCCATCGCCATGGCCTCGGTCCTGCCGCCGGCGCCCCGCCATCGTCCGACGCTGCAGCATCGCGCGTCCTCAAGTCTCTCGGACGCGCAGCTCGAGACGATCATCCATGCCGGCGAGGCATTTTCGCGCGATCTGCCTGGCACGTTCGTTCCGAACCAGGCCGGCGATCAGCTGAACGAGGATCCTGCCGGGAACACCTATCGCACCGGCTATTTCGTCGGCGACGGGACCGGCGTCGGCAAGGGTCGCGAGGGCGCCGCGATCATTCTCGACCAGTGGAATCAGGGCAACCGCCGCGCCATCTGGATCTCAAAAAGCGCGAGCCTCCTCGAGGACGCCCGTCGTGACTGGAGCGATCTGGGCGGTCTTCCCATCGATATCCAGCCGCTCGACGCCTTTCCGCTCGGCCAATCGATCGAGATGCCGAGCGGCATCCTTTTTCTTACTTATGCGACCCTTCGATCGGCGCGCCACGACCAGGCCTCGCGGCTCCAGCAGATCCTCGAATGGACCGGTCCCCGTTTCGAAGGCGTTATCCTGTTCGACGAATCCCACGCCATGGGCAATGCCGCCGGAACCGAAACCGAGTTCGGCAACGCCAAGGGATCGGAACAAGGGCTCGCAGGCGTCCGGCTGCAGAACGCGCTGCCACGCGCCCGGATCGTCTATGAATCCGCGACCGGCGCCACCAAGCCCGACAACCTCAGCTACGCCTCGCGTCTGGGGCTGTGGGGGCCGGGCACGGCCTTCCAGGACCGCGGCGCCTTCATGGCGGCCATGGAGGACGGTGGCATTGCCGCCATGGAGATCGTCGCCCGCGATCTCAAGGCGATGGGTCTCTACACCGCACGCGCGCTCAGCTTCGCGGGCGTCGAATATGACCCGCTCGAACACAAGCTCACTCTCGATCAGATCGACATCTACGATGCCTATGCCGATGCCTGGTCCGTAATCCACCAGCATCTCGGTGAGGCGCTGAAAGCCGCGAACATCGTCGACCGCATGTCGGGCGACACGATGAACGCCATGGCCAAGGGCTCGGCGCTCTCGCGCTTCGAAAGCTCCAAGCAGCGCTTCTTCTCGCAGCTCCTCATCTCGATGAAAATGCCGACGGTCATCCGCGCGATCGAGACCGAGGTCGCCGCCGGCCACGCCGCCGTGGTCCAGCTGGTCACCACCGCGGAGGCCATCCTCGATCGCCGCCTCTCCGATCTGTCGCCGGACGAGCGCGCCAATCTGTCCGTCGATGTCTCACCCCTCGACACGCTCATAGATTATCTGAAGACGGCATTCCCGACCCGCCAGATGCGCGCCTTCCGCGCGACCGACGGATCGATGCGATCCGAACCCATGGTCGACGAGGCCGGCCACCCGGTCCACTGCCAGGAAGCGATCGCCGCCCGTGACGATCTTATCGAGCGCCTCTGCGCCATGCCGCCGGTGCCGTCGGCGCTGGATGCTCTCATCTGGCACTTCGGAACAGACCAGGTGGCCGAGGTGACCGGCCGGTCCCGCCGTATCGTCCTCGATGCCCAGGGCAAGCAGAAGATCGAGCGCCGCAGCGCACGCTCGAACATCACCGAGACCGAAGCCTTCATGGGAAACAGGAAATCGATCCTGGTCTTCTCCGACGCCGGCGGTACCGGGCGTTCGTACCACGCCGACCTCAACAGCAAGAGCGCCCACAAGCGCCGTATTCACTTCCTCCTCGAACCCGGCTGGCGCGCGGACGTGGCCATTCAGGGGCTCGGCCGGACCCACCGCACCAATCAGGCGACCCCGCCGGTGTTCCGACCCGTCACCACCGATTGCAAGGGCGAGCGGCGCTTCATCAGCACGATCGCCCGCCGGTTGGACAGCCTGGGCGCCCTGACGCGAGGGCAGCGTCAAACGGGCGGGCAAAACCTCTTCAACCCGGCCGACAACCTGGAAAGCGACTACGCTCGGGAGGCGCTCACCCAATGGTATCACCTTCTTCATGCAGGCAAGCTCGCCAGCGTCACACTCGAGAAATTCCAGCTTATTACCGGGCTGAAGCTCGCCGACGACAATGGCTCCCTTCTCGACAAGCTGCCTCCGATCCAGCGCTGGCTGAACCGTATCCTCGCTCTGCGGATCGCGACACAGAACGCGATCTTCGAGGAATATATGGGCCTGATCCAGGCGCGCGTGGACGCTGCGCGCGAAGCAGGAACTCTCGATGTTGGTGTCGAGACCATTCGTGCCGAGCGCATCGTGCCCCTTTCCGAGCAGGTGCTGCGCGTGGATCCTCTCACTGGTGCGGAAACCAGGCTGCTGCGTCTGGAACTTCACCTCAGGCCTCACATAACCAGTTGGGGTCGCCTCATGCAGCTCTGGGACGGCACCGACGACATCGCCTTCCTCCGCAACGGCCGGTCGGGTCGGGTCGCGCTCCGCGTGCCGTCCTGGTCCATCACCGACGAGGAAGGGCGGCCGGTGCCGATGTGCCAGCTCGTGCGTCCCACCGGCAGCACCCGGACCCGGCTTGCCGAGCTCTGGCACACGCATTGGCAACCGATCGACCGCGACAGTTTCCAGCAATTCTGGGAAGCGGAGATGGCGGAAGCCGCTTCGAAGGTCGATGTCGAGATCATCACGGTCGCAACCGGATTGCTCCTGCCAGTCTGGCACAAGCTGCCCGAGGACGATGTTCGCGTCTGGCGGATCGATGATGCGGCGGGTACGTCTATTCTGGGACGCATCGTCATGCCGATGGCTGTCGAGAAGCTGGAGGCGGAATTCGGTCTGGCGAGTTCGATCCGGCTCACCTCCGCTGAATTGATCGATGCAGCGCGCCATGGGGATGGCGCACCCATTCCCGGACTGGACGGGGCGCGCCTGATCGCGGCGTTCGTGAACAACAGCCGCCGATTCGAAATCCGCGATTTCAAGCCCCATGACCGGGAATGGCTGAAAGCCAGGGGCGCCTTTAGTGAGGTCATCCAATACAAGACGCGGCTGTTTCTGCCCGTCGACCGCGCCAGCGAACTGTTGGATGCCATGATCGCGGAACGCTCATAGCCAGGCGGCTGTCAAAGCTGTCCCTTTGCCTTGAGCTCGGCCACGAACGATGCAAGCGGTATGACCAGCGTTAGCGGAATATTGGGCAGCGTTTCGGCGCCGTAGCTCGCATACCATTGCGCTGCCCGCTCATTCTTCGCATCGATGATCAACAGCATGCCATCAGCATCCGCCGCGACCCGCAGGCATCGCAGGGCTGCGGCCACGAGAAGCTGGCCGCCCAGTCCCCAGCCGCCAACCGCAACATCGGTCGCCAGCCGGAAACCAGCAACCTCGTGCGGGGCCAAGCCTTTCGTCAGCGGTGCCGGCACATTGTGGTATGCAATCGCCGACGGCATGACGGTGTAGAATCCCAGCACGCGGCCGGGTGCGGCCGGATCGATCGCGCAAAAGGTCTTCGACGCATTCTGTTCATGGCTCTGGCGGGCATAGGCCGTGGCTATCCCGCGATTAGCCATGTCGCAATCAGCATCGGGTCGAAACATTCTGCCGTCCGACGCATACCGGACGGCCTGAGCGCAAGAAGGGAAGGGGGCGGCGAAATGCGATCGCGCGGTTGCGATCGCGTTTCGGAGATACCTCATGTCCAAGAAACCTGTGGTCGACAAGGATTTTGTCGACGCCTTCAACCTCGACCTGACGAGGCTCGGCAGTGTGGCCCAGATCGCCATCACCAATCTCACCGGTAGCGGCGATGTCTTCGAGCTCCTCGATGATGAAGGCCAGTTCGTCACTCTCCTCCCCGTCACCGCGACACCCGAAGTCACCGCAGCGGCCTACCGGCTTTACGGACAGGGCCTCAATCGGGGCCTGCGCGCCGGGGAGGAACTGGCTTGGTCGAAGCTCCGGCATCTAATCGGAGCGGCGGGCAAGGATTGACACCGCTTTTCCCGTCGACCCGATTTCGACGGGCCACGGGACGTTAAGAACGTGAAATAGCGATCGCCCTCGATAGGGGCTGCGGCTTTCGAAGCGGTAAAACACTGTTCCTGCTCATTGAAACTGGCTGAGTCAAAGGGGGAGGGAGGAATGAAGGAGTGGGCATCGCAATTTGCCCGCACCAACTGCTTCTCCCGGGAGACCAACATGGCAGACCGCGCTTCCGCCTCCATGCAAATTGGGGGCACCCTTTCACGCATCCAACTTCCGGCGTTCATCGAGGCAATAGCAACCGACCACGGGCGGCTCGATTGGGAGGGCGAGCCCGTCGAGGAAGATACGATCACCACCGGCAATGTCCTCGAAATCTGCGCCTATGACCTTCCCGGGGGCATGTTCGAGACTGTCGAAAGCTTCTGCCGCCAGCACAAGCTTCCTTTCCGGCGAACTTCCGGCGGCTGCTCCGGAGTCTTCGGTCCCGAGCTCGTCGTCTACGACTTGCAGGGCCAGCCGCGCCATTACGAAATGAACGAAAGCGAGCAGGTCGTGCTCACCCGGAACGAGATCCACGATCTCGGTTCTATCGAGAAGATCGAGGACTGGTTTCGCAGCGCCGAATTCACTCCGCCTCCGATTGTTTTGCTCGAGGCAGGGGACCCGGGCTCGCTCGCGGCGGACTTCCACCATGACTGATCACGTCCTCAAGAGCGACTTTCGCTTCGCGTGCGCCGCTCGCGAAGCCGCGCTTGCCCAGAAGGCCCTCCTGGCATGCGACGAGCTTGCGCGAATGGAGCGACGTGCGCCATCAACCGCTTCGCTTCCCGCTGCGTTTCCCCCGATCGATCCCGCCGATCTCTGGTCCGGCTTTCGCGCCATATTCGCTGGCCCCGACTATCCGCATCTCGGCGCAGAACGTCACCTCGACACCGGAACCGAAACGGCCCGGATCGCTGCTCGGCAATCATCTTCGGGATGACCGACGTCCAGCCCGAGCCGATCGCCTCGCCTCTCCGGCAATGTTGCAGCGAGACACTCAAGGCCGGTCCGATCGGCTTCGGATGGGCGGAAGCCTGTTCCCGCGCCCGCGCAGGCGAATTCGGCGGCGAGTGCCGTGCGATCTTCACCGATCGCATCGAGTTCGACACGACCGGGAAAATGCTGGCCGAAGCTCTCGCGCAGGAGGGTCTGACATGATCAATTCCTTCCGGACATACGGCCCTTGGGGCGAGCATCCCGACCATCCGGTGGGCGATTGGAAAGCCCAGGTTGCGAACGATGACACGCGCCTCGGCTATTGGGCCTGGATAGCGGCCCGTGTGGACGCGCAGACCACGCCCGAGCTGCCACATCGCCCGCACTGACACGCGGGCACCAATCCTCCAATACCGCGCCCGCCGCGGATCACTTCGGCCAAAGGCTCGGGCGACCGGGCCGCTGCCGCTTTCGGAGCCTCCCCATGCCGCCAACGTTCCGGGACCGCCAGCTGGCGGCGATGGCCAGACATGCCGCCACGGGCGAAACCTGGTGCCTTCTTGCGCCAGGGACGTCCATCTGCATGGCGCGTGAGACGGACATCCTCGCCGGCGGCCAGCATCTGATCGACGCCATCGTCTGGAGCACCGACGCCGCGGATGAGGAACAGATCGATCCCGCGCTCCGCGCCTGAACTTCTTCCCGTTCCAGAAAGGCAAATCCATGAACGACGCATCCGCGGCGAATGCTGGCACGCGCCTGTTTAGCCAGATCGAGCATGATGAACGAGGCAATTTCCACTACGAGGGGGATCTTTACCCTCCGAACGAGCCATTTCCTTCGCTCTGCCGGCGCATCGAGACCCATCTCAACGCGACCTGCCGCGAGATGCGCTTCTCGGTTCGCGGCGAAACCTTCGCCCACGGGCGAAAGATCATCGCAGAACTTCTCGACGCGCAGGATGACCTTGCCGATCGCGAAGCACGCACCGAATTCGTCGTCCAGATCCGCGACCAGCTCGAGCGCTTCGGCTTCACCCGGTCCAACTTCTACCAGGACTATATGCGCTGCTCCTTCTATGCCGATGTGCGGATCGGCTCGGCATATTGGGCCGCGCTCGCAAATAGACGGGGCAGGGCCAATCCCGTCGACTCCCTTGTTTCGCTCGCCGCGTTCAAGCGCCGGCTCAAGCCGGGAGATCAACTCAGGCTCGTCGCTGCGCCGAAAGGCCATCGCGCGCTGGGCACGACCAGGACCGTCACGGCTGTCAGGTCCGGTGACCTCATCTTCGAGACCAAATCCTATCTGACGTTCCCGCGCGCCGCCGGCTTTGCCTGCGACGGCCGCTTCATTCGCATCGCCAACGGCAACGAATATGATCCGGACGAGCACCTCCTCTACGAGTGGTTGCCGGCCAGCGCCTAGCGGTCGGCCTCATGACGTGCCGAAGAGGTCCCGCCGCACCAGTCCGGCTTGGGCTTTCCACGCGGCCACCAACGCGCCACTCCGGCGTCGACGAGGATTGCCGAGACGTCGCGCCCCTCGAGCCGGACGTTCGCGACCGTGCGGTTATAGCTGCGACCGACCCGCGCTAATTCGACGATGCGCCCCTCCAGCAATGCTGTCGCTCGCCTCTTCGCATCGTTTCCGATCGTCAGTTCGCGCCGACATTTGGCATTTCCCGCTTGGCTTTCCGCGGCATCGACCCCGGCGATGCGAATGCGCTCTCCGCTCTCCATGCGGAATGTATCGCCATCAATGACATAAGCGATCCGGCCCTTCGCGCTGGGCTCCGCCGACGCCAGCGCGACTCCCAACATGCAAGTCCATATCGACACGACCAGAACAGCGTGCCCCGTCTTCCGGCCGACGCCGCTCAAGATTCCACCCACGTCGTCACTTACTTCCTTGCTCCTCACATCGGTTCGGCCACCCGGTTCATGCTACCCCAACTATCAGCAATAACCGATGAACCGCTTTCCGAGATTGGCGCCGGAATAGCCGCAGACCGTGACTCCGCGGAAACGACAGTGGTGCCACCATCATGCCGCGCCTCACCGTATCAGCCGGAATCGGCCGCACCTGTCACCCCCCGCGCGCGATCGAAACCTGGCTCTCGCGATCCGCGCAGACCGGATTGAGGGAGTATAGGGGGAGGGGGAAGGCAAAGCCTGTCGGGGTCTCGATGAAAGCTGCGCTCGCCAAGACCAAGGACCGCATGGTGGCCGAGGCGACGTCTTCTTCCGGCGAAGCATCCCCGTCGGCCGCCCGCTGGCAAGCCGTCCGGAGCCGAGCCATGATCGAACATATCCGCGGAGATATGCTGGAGGCGTCCGCCCACATTCTCGTGAACGCCGTGAACTGCGTCGGGGTGATGGGGGCCGGTGTCGCGCTCGCGTTCAAGCGACACTATCCTGCGATGTTTCTGGACTATCAGCGCGCCTGTCGCGCCGGGATGGTGCGGCCCGGGCGTCTCCATGTCTGGCAGTCCGCGACAGGCAGGCTGATCGTCAACCTGCCGACCAAGCGGCATTGGCGGGATGCCTCGCGCTACGAGGATGTCGAATCCGGCCTCGACGCGCTCCATGATTTCGTCCGGCCGCTCGGTCCGACGACCATTGCCTTGCCGGCGCTGGGTTGTGGGCACGGAGGTCTCGACTGGGCCCGCGTATCGCCGATCATCCACCGAAAGCTCGGCGATCTCGAAGCCCATACCCTTGCTGAATGCCCCGGCGGCTATGGCTATCTCTACATCACCGTGCGTTCCCGCGCTGACACCGTCTTCGCGTTCGCGGACGATGTCGCCGCGCGTGTCGCCGACACCCTCTTCCGGCGGCTTGGCCGAAGCGACGATCTGCGCGTCGGTCATGGCTACACCAGTACCCCCTATTCGCGACCGCCATCCCGGCGCTCGACCGGCGACGTCGGGGCCAGCCAGACGCCTCCTTCGATTGCACCCTGACCTGCGATCGCGCCGGCCGAACCCAGCCACCTGCCGAGGATCTTGATCATGACCGAACCCGATGACGCCATGTGGCGTGCTCTTGTCGATTTCCGCGCGCGCCATGGCCGGCGCTGGAAAGAGGCACTGTCCCTCAAGTGGATGAACGGCGGAGACGATTTCGAACCCTTTGGCGCTTCTCTGCGTCGGGTTCGCAATCAATTGGGGCCGTCCTGGCTCTGCGATCTGAAGAAGGCGACGCTCGACACCGCCGAACGCCGGCTCGCCAATCTCGCCAGGCTCCCCGAGATGTGCGCTGCCTTCCTGCCCAGCAGCGGCGAACCGATCGTCATCAAACGCGGCGAGCCCGGTTACTGGCCGCTTCCGGAAGGCATGACCGCCGATCGGATCAACGCGACCTTCGACGCGTCGCCCGCGCAGATCGCCGCCATGCTGGCCGGATCGATGTTCGGCTGGCACGTACCTGGAGCCGACCCCGGCCGGTACGACGAGACAGGACGGCCGCTACCGCCACCGTCGGTCTAGATGCCGCCATGGCTATCGAGATCATGGTCGGGCTGCCGCATCTTCGCGAAGGTCCCATCCTCCGGCGCGCCAAAGGCATGCAGATGCCGGCGCTCATCTCGGCAAATGCCCTCTCACGCTGGACCCGGCGCCGTGGCTGGCCGGAATGGCTCGGATGGAACCTTCAACAGCTCCAGCATGCACCCGGTCTCGCCAGCCTTGCGCTCGACTCCGCCGGCTTCGTCGCCTTGGCCCACTATGGCGCCTATCCGTGGACCGTTGACGACTATATGATCTTGGCCGCGAGCTACCCCTTTCGCTGGTTCGCAAGCATGGACTATTGCGTCGAACCCGAGATCGCCCGCGACCGCGACGAAGTGCTCGACCGCATCGCGCGCACCATCCGCGTCAATCTCGACTGCCGTACCCGCGCCCGCGACCTCGGTATCGATCGCCGCCTGATGCCGGTCATCCAGGGACGGCGTCCCGAAGACTATGAACGTTGTCTCGAAGGACTGGCGCATCCCCTTTCGCCGGGCACGCTGATCGGCATCGGATCGATGTGTCGCCGTCATGTGGCGGGCCCCGATGGTCTCGTGGCCGTCTTCGATCATCTCGACCGCGTCTTGCCTCAAGGCGTCCTGGTTCATGCCTTCGGCGTCAAGGGCACAGCGCTCTCCTATCTCAAGGGGCTGGAGCACCGGATAGCCTCGATCGACAGCCAGGCATATGGTCAAGCCGCGCGCCGCGACGCCTTCCGCCGCGGCATCGCGAAGACCGACGCCTTGGTGGCCGATCACATGCAGCGATGGGCGCGCAGCCAGCTCACCCGATCGTCCGGCCCTGCACGCGATCATCAGAGGCAACTGACTTTACTGATCGCCGACCGGCCTCCCGATGACCGCTGGGAATGGGCGATTGCCCGAGCCAGAGCCGAAATCCGCGGGCTGGTCGAGGAGGGAGCGCTGGATCATGACGCGATGACCGCGGGATGGATCGAGCAGTGGGCGGCGGACATCTATAATTCCGCCCCGCAGCCTGCGTCGAGCGTATAGTTCCAGTCGCCGGCGCTTTTCAAAGAACGGCCGACCGGACAGTCCGTTAGGTCGACGGATTTCGTGGCGGTAGACCATCAGCCGCCCGACAGAAGTCCGGATATTCATCCATGTCCGCAAGCGTAAGCCTCTTCGCGCTGCTTCCGCCCTTCGCCTTGCGGGAAACGTCGATCGCGAGGAGCATCATTCGCTTTGCGCGCTCGTCGTCCGATGCGACACATGGCTCATGGACGACAGGCAGGCTCATCCTATGATTTCCGATCAGAGCGCTTTGATTCCTTTTTCCCGAGAGCAACGGGTGGACCGTCAAACTCCCAGGTTCACGGAGGCCAGATAAACCCCAATCCCCGGAACGCGCAAGCCTTCCCCACCGAAGCGCTCTTCGCATCGGCGGCAACGATCCATGAAGAAATGTCCGGGCTCCGGATCCCGTCCAGGGCGATAGCGCGCTCCATCTCCCGGCTTTCGGTCGGTGGCCGTTGACGTCGGACCGGAGGAGGGAGGTGGGGATGGATGGGCGCCGGTAGGGGCGCTCGCGCCGCCGGTTCGTCCCAACCTTCTCGAGGAGAGCCCTCATGGCCAGCCTTGCTCCGAGCGTCGACCGTCCGGTCGACGGCGCCTACCGCGTCGACATTTCCCGAGGCCGCAACATCGGCCGCGTTTCGTCCGAATGGTTTTCGCGTCCCGACGATGAGAGATTTCTTTCGCTGACGGACCTCTATGACAGCGTCCGCACGCGCGCCGATCGCGCGACGACGCGGGTCATCGAAAGCAAGGCGGTCCGTGTCGAGGCGCGCAGCGAGGACGCCGAGCGCCTCTCGTTGATCGTCCCCGGCGAAGACCGTCCGATCGCCCCGACCAACTGGTCCTTTGGCCAGCTGTGCAGCCTGGTGAGCGCACCGGCCTCGTACCTGCGCAATCTTCCGGCCGCGCTGGCCGGCATCAATCTCCAGCACGGCCTGCTCACGCACCGCGGCGAACAGGTGAAGCTGCTCCAGACCAATGAGGGACGATCGGAGCTTCGGGCCGTGACCGGGCCGGACTATGGCCGGATCTGGGATCATGAGCTTGTCGGCGCCGTCATGAAGATCGCCGGCAACGGGGTTGACGACACGCGCTGGAAGGTCCCGGGCGTGCTCGACTGGGGCAGCATGCGCTACGATCCTTATGTCGACGTCAGCCTGGAGACGACGACCCTCTATGCGTCCGACAGGGACGTCTTCCTCTTTCTCGTTGACGATACGCATCCCATCGAAGCCGGGAAGCTTCCCAATGGCGATCCCGATCTCTACTTCCGCGGCTTTTACTGCTGGAACTCGGAAGTCGGTTCCAAGACATTGGGAATGGCGACTTTCTACCTCCGTGCCGTGTGCATGAATCGCAACCTATGGGGCGTGGAAAATTTCGAGGAAATCTCGATCCGCCATTCCAAGTTCGCGGCCAATCGCTTTGCCCATGAGGCGGCGCCCGCGCTCGAGAACTTCGCCGACTCCTCGCCCATGACCTTCGTCCAGGGCATCAAGACCGCACGCGAGCGCGTCGTCGCCCGCAAGGACGAGGATCGCGAGGCCTTTCTGCGCAAGCGCGGCTTCTCCAAGACCGAAACCTCGAAGATCATCGCCACTGTCCTCTCCGAGGAAGGCCATCCCCCGTCGTCTCTCTACGACTTCGTCCAGGGGATCACGGCCCATGCGCGCACCAAGACCAATCAGGACACACGTCTCGAGGTCGAAGCAAAGGCACGCACGCTCCTCGCCAGCGCCAATTGAAACGATCGCCGCCGGGACCAATCCGGTTCCGGTGGCCGGTCCTTGCTAGGATTTCACGCCATGCCCACGACCACTGCCCGCAAGGAGCTTCTCGACAGGCTCCATGACCTCATGTCGAGCTACCTCGGCGAGGAATGCCCGGACGATGAAAACTGGGAGGATTTCGACCCCGACATCGATCAGCTTCGCACCGAGGTTGGCGATCTCCTGAACGAGGAGATCAATCATATTGCGCAAATGCCGACCGAGCCATCCCGGTTCGTGATCGAAATTGCCTTTCTGAGCGAGGGCGAGCCGTTCGCGAGCGAAACCCACATCGTCGAGGCGATCGACTGGCCCTCGGCAAAGTGCGTCGCGTTTCGCCGGTCCGACGACAGCGTCTACACCGACGATCGCATTCCGGACCTGACCCGCCGGGCGATCGATCGCTCCACGCGATATCCCTCGGCGCCCCGGTAGCCGCTGGACGCTCCCCCCTGCGGTCGCGTGACCACGCCGCCGCGGGGCGGAACGCTTGGAAAGTCGAGCGCCACATGCAAGCCATGGAACCGTCTGGCGCAGCAGGTCGCCGCGAACGCCGCCGCCTGCGTCACAAGACGAGGCTGCGCGCCCCGACCGGCCGCTGGATCATCGAGACCGATCTTGCTCCCGAAGCCCCATTGGGATGGCGATTTTGGCCCGGATTTCGCGTTCACGCGCCTGGGTTGCGATGAGCAATTCCTTGAATTGGCTCAAGCCGGCAGAAGTCATAGTCGCGACGTCACCGCCGCCGAAATCGACACGCGTACCTGGAATAAGGAAACGATCGGTCGGGAGTGGACCGGACCGGTCCCAATCGCCAATGACGCGGAAAGCTGCTTCGAGCAGTGCCCGGTCAGCGTCATGCGAACTCCAATCAATCGTAGTTTCGAGACCTCGCTGTCGAACGGCTATGCGCACCGCAGGAATGATCGTAAGCTCTTTGCGGAAACGTGATGTCATAGGTCGCCTCGTCATCCATACGAAGGGCCATCCACATCATCACCATAATTCTGGTGGCTCCGTAATTCATCGCGAGCCAAGCGTCACCGAAATGGATGCGATTCACACGTCATCTGGCCGCCCAGATCCTATTACAATCTCCGTCCCACGGCGAATAATAACGGATCATGGTCAGCTATCTCGCCCTTTTGCTCGCAGGCTCAACACCATCCATAGCAGTCGTCGGTGGTTGGGACGATCGTCCGACTGCCACCGTCGCCGAAGGCTTCGGGACGCAACTCGCCTCCATCAAGGTTGCTGCCGAGAAGTGCGGTTTTTCGCGAACGTGGATATGGGATGACGAGACTGCAGGCTCCCAGCTCTGGGTACTGGCGTCGGAAGTCCAGGATGGTCGCGTGGCGTGCCTTCGTCGTTGGAGAGCAACCGCGCGCGCAACTCCCATCGTGACGTGGAAACTTAAGGGGCTTCGTACGGGGCCGCGCCGGGGGAAGTAACTGCCTTCCACCATCTTGTACTACTCAGCCGAACCAGCGCCACCCGTCGAAGCGCTCGCCCAGCCCCCTATGCCGCCTCCGCCGCCGGGATCGGCCGCATATCCGCCGGCCACGCCACGGGCCGGCCCGTCTTCAGGTCCATGCACACTAGCACCACGGCGATGCGCAGCCGCGTCTCCGCGCCGCAGCGCACCTCCACCGCCACGTCGGCGGAGCTGCGGCCGACGCGCGTCACCTCGATCAGGAAATCCAGCGCGTCGCCCAGCCGGCTCGGCGCGGCGAACTCGGTTTCCAGCTTCACGGTCGGCACGCCCAGGTGCCGCTCCAGATGCATGGTGGCGAAATCCACGCCCACGGCCTCGGCGAAATAATCCTCCACCGCCGCGTTGAGCATCTCGAAATAGCGCGGGTAGAAAACGATGCCGGCCGGATCGACATGGGCGAAACGGACGGTCTGGCGCGATACGAAAGTCATTCCCTCTCCCTCCCGCCGGCCCCGGCGGCTTCGGCATCCTCGATGGCTTCGTCCGCGATCGATGCCTTGAGCGTCGCGAGCAGGCCGTAGAGCGTGCGCAGGTCGGCGCCGGAAACGCCGGCGAACATCGCCTTGATCCAGCCATGGTGCGCGGCCGCCAGCTCGGCGAAATGCGCGCGGCCCTGCTCGGTCAGCGCCACGATCGAGGAGCGGCGGTCGTCGTCCGGCGATCGCGTCGAGACCAGCCCCTGCCCCTCCAGCTGCCGCACCAGCGCGGTGACGTTGCCGTTGGAAACCAGCAGCGCGCGCGAAAGCTCGCCCATCGTCACGCCGCCGGCATGGCGCTCCAGCGTCGCCAGCACGTCGAAGCGCGGCAGCGTCGTGTCATACTGGTCGGCGAAGCGGCGCCGCAGCCTCTTCTCGATGATCGTCGAGCAGCTCAGCAGCCGCAGCCAGACGCGCACGTCCATCCGCCCGGCCAGCTGCCCGTCATGCTTCTCGCGGATCGCCATTATCGGTTCCCCTCCACCGCCCCTTCTCGATACACGCCCATATCCCCGTCACCCGGACTTCCCTCCCCCGTTCGGTTCGAGCGAAGTCGAGAACCCCTTTCGAGCGTAGTCGGGAAAAGCACCGCGGAAACCCTCGACCTCGCCCGGGACGAGTTCTCGACTTCGCTCGAACCGGACGGGAAGGGCAAAGTCCACACTTAAAAGTCCACACTTATCCTGCATTCCCCAAGTGGCGTGTCGTTTGAGGTGAAGATCGCCTGTATCCGAGCGCTAGACAAGGATTTTCTGCCGCAAGCGGCACCTGCGGTCGCGCAGACTGCTGGATCTGGACGGATCAGACCGCGAAGCCGCTGTTTCCTTGCCCAGGGGCGGCGTTTTTCAGCGCAGCGGACAGATCTGTCCAGCCGCTTTCGTTCAGTTTGAGCGTGGATCGCGATCATGCGCATAGCGGTGGCGCTCGCAATCGGCGGATAGCGGCGAGGATGGCGCGTACCATCGTGCCGGTGACAGCGACCTCGGCCAGCTGGAAGGTGATGGTGCGGGCGTGACGGACCACACGTGCCCCGATCTTGATCAGCTTCAGTTGCAGGCTGGTCAACGACCAGTCGGCCATGGCCTCGGGCAGCTCGATGCAGCGCAAGAAGGTGGCCAGGTTGTACGCCAGGGCGTGCAGTTGCAGCCGCACCTCATTGTCGCGGAACTTCCGGCACGACAGCCGCGTCCAGCGAAAGGCGTATTTGCCCTCTTTGATGTGCTGCTCGGCGGTGCCGCGCTGGTTGTAGAACCGCACCACCCAGTCCGGCTCCATCGGCAGGTTGGTGACGATGAAGCCGACACGCGGGAACAGTTCGCCCGGATGCCATTCGATCTTGGCGATCACCCGGCGTTCCTTGTCCCAGGACGCCGCCTGATACTCGAATTCCTCGAAGAACCGCTTGACCTTGGTCAGTGACGGCCGCCCGACAGGGCGCGTTAGCCGATGCGCGATCTTGTCCTTGAGGACCGCGTTTGCGGGCAGCCGGATGGCGTAGAAGAACCGCGCTTCTTCCAATCGCTCATAGATCGCCGGGATCGCGTAGGCAGCATCGGCCCGGAAGAACCTGCCACCAAGGTCGCGCTCCGCGTAGCGCGCAATGACGGGGTCGAGAACATCACGCCAGCCATCGGCGCTGTGGACGTTGCCATGGCGCAGGGCGCAGCGTTCCAGCATCCCGAACTGGTTGAACAGAAAGTTGGGGTGATAGCAGCTACAGTCGAAATGGCCATTCCAGGCGGACCCTTCCTGGTCGCCATGGGTCGGGCTGACCGAGCTGTCCATGTCCAGAACGATGTACTTCAGCCCGTTACGGTCATGGAACCGGTCGATCCATTGCCCGTTCAGGTCGGCCAGCGCGGCACGGTTCCCGGCCAGAGCCAGCGTCTCGGTCTCGAACCGTCCCATCTGCGATGCCGAGGCCGCTTGTGCATCGACCGCTCTGCCGCCGACAACTTGGCGCATGACCGGATCGCAGGCGAGACGGTTGGCGTCGTTGACATCCTCGTATCCGGCCAGCCGCCCAAAGACTGATTGCCGGAACAGGCCGTCGAGCCGATGGACCGTGTTCTTGCCAGAGCGAGTATCGCGCAGCGCCGCTGACGCCAAATCGGACAACCCGAGCGCGTCATCAAGCTCGCGCATCACCAGAAGGCCGCCGTCGGAACTGAGCTGCGTGCCGCGAAATTCCAGCCGCACGCGAGGGTCGAAATCCACCCGATCTGCCCGTTGCAAGCCCGCACCCTCTGGGTGATCCATGAAACGCGCCCCTCGCAGCCTTCAACACCATGTTTTATATAGGAAATATAATGGTCAGGACAGCGAAATCAGCGCCTTACTTGGGAAATGTGGGTTTGGACACTTGCGGGTTTTCCGTCGGATCCGGTCGAACCGCGACCCTATGGCGGGAGCCGCTGCATTCCGCTGGCACAGGTCGAGTTGCAGGGCTCGACCTACTGGCTGTGCGCGATGGAGTTGGACGAAAGCTTTGGGCTCTTCACCGCGCACGAGCTCTTCCCGTGTCCCGCGCAGCAGGGCGCAGCGGGATTTGCGCGTCGCATGATTGCACTCCACGCGATCGAACCCACGCTCCTCTGACATTCCATGCCTCCGCTCGGCATGCAAAGGCTATGGCTGCCCCGAGCGGTTCTTGCGGATTTCCCGGATTTCCCGTATTGTGCCCGCCAACCCCAGATCAGCAATGCGAGCGCAACCATGGCGAAGGCCCTTGAAATCGTCTCCTCGGGAGATGTCCAGAAGCAGTTCGGACGCTATTCCGACGAGGCGATGATCCGTCCCGTCGGCGTCACCAAAAATGGCCATCTCCGGTTCGTCATGGTGCCCATCGACGAGTATCAGCGCCTGCGTCGCCGGGAACGTGTCGCTGGCGGGGTCGAAGACCTGACCGACGACATGCTGGAAGCCATCCGCAGGGTCGAGCCTGGCGCGAAGTCGCAGGATGCAGAGCCACGTCTTGGAGCCGCCTGAGCCCGGCGAGGTCATCAACTACAGTTATCTCTGGTGATACGAATATGAGCGGGGACGCGATGAGGGCGTGAAGGACCGCCCCGTCGCCGTCGTTGTCGTCGTGCAGACCGCCGATGGAATCGACAAGGTGCTCGTCGTCCCAATGACGACCACCCGGCCCAGCAAGGACCAGGCCGCGATCGAGGTACCTGATGCCGTGCGCCGACAACTCGGCCTGAAGGCCGACCGCAGCTGGATTGTCGTGAGCGAGTGGAACGAGTTCTCCTGGCCCGGCTTCGACCTTCGGCCGATCAACCGGAAATCAGGCGAAATCAGCTACGGCGCGCTTCCTGCTGGGCTCTTCCGCCGCGTCCGCGACGCGATCGTCGCGGGGGCAGCCGGCCGGCCGATTGACAGGGACGCCTGACGCGACCGTGACGCGGCCGCCATGGTCATAGCGATCACTCTTATGCTCATGCATCCATATCCGCCGGGTCCGCCGGATCGGCGATTTGCGTTCGCACCCTGAAAGTCGTCGCCGGCGCGAAAAAAACGTCGCGCCGGTAACCCATCGGCCTTTGAGGCGCAGCCATCTTCCCAATCGCCGGCAGCCTTCGCGGATGGCACGATCGCCACCCATCCCTTCGACACGAGGCCGGATGCAGCCCGCCATGGCTTGTGCGGACTCGCCGAGCGGTGATCGGTGACGGGAGGAGAGGGGGGGAAGAGACGGCGATCATCCTAGGAGATCGCCCGATGCTCACCACCCGCACCCAACGGTGGCGCGACCGCCGTTGCCGCTGGATCCCCGATGCCAGCGAGATCGATCCCACGCGCCTTTCGGTCGACGTCATCGACACGCGCTTGCAAGCCGCGCCTTTCATCAAGGCCCACCACTATGCCGCTTCCATGCCCGTGGCGCGTCTCTCGGTGGGGTTGTTCGCCAACGGCAAGGGCGGCCGGCCGGAACTCGTTGGCGTCTGCGTCTTCTCGCATCCGGTGAACGACGCCAGCGTGCCGAAGAGCGCGGGACTCACCAACGCGCGCACGGCGTGCGACCTCGGCCGCCTCGTCATCACCGACGCGACCGGCGGCAACGCGGAGACCTATCTGGTCTCCAGGGCCTTTCGGCTCCTGCGGCGCGAAAAGCCCGAAATCCTCTCGGTCATCTCCTATGCGGATCCGGTGCGACGTGTCGATGCCGACGGCAACGTGTTCATGCCGGGCCATATCGGCGGCGTCTATGCCGTCATGGGAAGCCAATATACCGGCCGGTCGAGCCCGCGCACCGACCTGGTCATGCCCGACGGACGCCCCATTTCGTCGCGGGCGATTTCCAAGATCCGCAACGCGGAATCTGGACAGCGCTATGCGATGGACGATCTGCTTCGCGCCGGCGCGCGCGCACCTCGCCTTGGCGAAGATCGCGCCTCCTGGCTCGCCGACCTCGAACGCACCGGCTTCCTGCGCCGTCTCCGCCACCCCGGCTGTCACGCCTATCTATTTCCGCTTACGAAAGCCGCGCGCATCGCAGCTCGGAAGGTTCCCAGCCTTCCCTATCCGATCCTCGACCGCGTCGCGACCGAAGGCGATGTCACCGCGTTGCCGCTGCTCCATCTCGCTGCGTGAGCCACCTCGCATCCCGATCGCGGCGCGATCCGAATTCGGCGGCGGTAAATTCATGAGGAAATGACATGGCAGACAATTATCTTTCGGCGAGCTTCGCCTTCACCTGCACCGATGCGGAAATGGCGCTGCTGGTCGAAGCATTCCAGGCCGCGACAGACCTTTCGATGGGCCTCGACCCCGGCAATCCAACCGTGGAACTACTCGCCGTACTGCCGCCCTCGAAGGCAGAAGATCCTTGGAGCGGCCTGCGTGATCTGTTCTGCGATCCGGACTATCCGACTTTTGGCGCTGACATGAGCATCGACCCCGACCCGACCGAACCGCGCACGATTGGCTTCCACGGCATGACTGACTTCCAGCCAGAACCGATCGCTACCCTCATTCATCGCTGCTGTCAGCCAACCCTGAAGCAAGCGCCGATCGGCTTCGAGTGGGCCGAGACCTGCTCGAAGCCTTGGGTGAACGAGTTCGGCGGCGGGTGGTGCGCCATCCATGCCGATCGTGTCGAGTGCCAGGCCACGCGCGAGGGTCTCGCGGCTGCTCTTCGGACCGAGGCTCCCGCTGCCGAGACGCTCTCGAAATTCCACGGCGCATGGGGTGCGCTTCCCGACCATCCCGTCACGGATTGGCAATATGAAGTCGCAAACGGCGACACCCGGCTGGGCTATTGGGACTGGGTGGTCATCCGGCAAACCGTCGACGACTGTGTCGCCTCGGACCCGTTCCCCGACTGATGTTCCCCGCCCTCGCTTCCATTTGACAGCATAACCCGGAGCAGGTCCTTCCAAACGGATTCATCCGCCATCGCAGGTCATGGCATCGCCTGCGAATCTGCCCGGCCGACAATATGTTCCACCAGGCAGGACCTCGCTGCGCCTACCTGTTCCCGCTAACCGGGGCAGCGCGTAGCGCAGCCCGCAAGCCGCCGAACTTGGTCTATCCGACACTAAGCCGCGCCGCGACCGAAGGCGATGTCACCGCGCTCCCGCTGCTCGCCCTCGCGGCGTAGCGCCAAGGCGGTCATCCGGCCGAAGCTCTGGGTCAGACGGACGCCGGATGATCGACAAGCTCCAGAAACAGCACTGGCCGCATCGCGAGCTGCGCGCCGATCCCGCCGTCGCGAAAGCTCTCGGGACGCTGGAACACCATGGCAAAGCCGCGGTTCACGCGTGTCGTCTCCGCGATCACGCGCGCGACATCGTGCCGGTCGTGCGCGGCGGTTTCATCGATCGCGAACAGTTCCGGCGGGACGTCCTCGGATGCTATAGGCGCGTCGCGCTCCGATCCCGGCCGGGCGTTGTCGATAATTCGAAGCGGCTTCAGCCGCTCGAGCAGGCAGGTCTTGCCTGCGCGCGGCCGCCCGACAACGACGAGGACGCCGCCGCCGGCCATATGCTCGCGCAGCCGCCCATGGAGTTCGAACCAGTCGCTGCTGTCCTGGCGGTGGCCGGGCGCCGTGACGCTATGCCACCGCCAATGGCTGAACGGGACAGGGTCGCTCCGGATTTGCTTCCAGGCCTCATAGACCCGCGCAACGATCTCATTGCCGACATAGGATCGCAAGCGTTCTAGCGCCGCTAAAGTGCCGCCATAATCTGCCAACCAGGCTGGCTGTGCCGCTGTCACCTCCGGTGCCTCCCTTACGATCCGCACAACCATGTGCCGCAAAACGCGGCGTCCAAGCATATTCGACCGCGACCGATTGTCGACCAATCCCGCTCCTTGATGAATAGCCGATGTGCGGGCGGCGGTTCAACGCGGCGCAGCGCGTCAGCGTCGAGCGCACGCAATTGATCGATTGTGAAGCATCTCATCGGCCGAGGGGCCGCACGGAGGATCTTCCATGAATAGTATTGACAGGCGCGACCCCGCCCAGGTGCTCGCGCGCCTTCGGGCGGCGCTCGCAACTCCCGCGGATACGGATGCGGCAACCGCGGCAACGCTGGTCGAGGACATCCGAGAGGCCGAGCAACGTTTCACCCGTATTTCGGAACCTTCAACTGAAATTCATCTCGGGCGGGTCGACCATGAAGGAAGCACGACCATCGTCGCGGCTCATTCGCGAAACACGCTTTTGCAAAAGCTCGTATCCTGTTGCGATCGCCGCTGGCCTCATGACAGCGAAACGCCTCCCGATCTCAACGAGAGGCCCGAGCAGCGCCTGGGAGAATTCCAGCAACGGCTCCCGGCGCTCACCATCGCCATTTGGACAGTTCGCGACAGCCACGACGAAGCGCTACCTGACGACAGGCTCGAGACTGGCCGCTATTGCGTGCTTGGCACCGCGCACCTCTGCGCGGCGACAGCCAACCAGCTCGATCGATGGTGCAGCGAAAATTCGGATGGCGGTCCATTCGTCATCGCCCGCAGCATCTACGGATGGTTCATACCCACTCGCGAGGTCGCTTCGGGGCTTCACGAACACATCCCCGAAGATCTGCTGGCCGCCCTGCGCTTCGGTCGCGAACGCGGCTTCGATCATATCCTGTTCGATTGTGACGCCGGCACGATTGCCGATCTTCCCGTCTATGATTGGTAGCCATCCACCTTTCGTCGAGAAGGGGGAGGGAGGGGGCGGGGCAGCGGCGCATGAGCGGGCAGACGGCCTGCTGCGAAAAAAATCGATCGGAGGCACCCCAAATGTCAGATCGCGATAGCATGGTGCTTCTGCTTGAGGCACTCGCGTTCCTCAACGACCATCCCAATTTCAGCTTGCGGCGCGACAGGCGCCGCACCTCCTATGACCTTGCGGCACGTATCGATCGCTACCTCGCGCGCCGGGCCGGCCCTACGCACCCGGCCATTCCCGAAGCCCGTGATCGCTGGGCCTCCACCTCTTTCCTGCGGATCGACCCCGACGAATATCTGGTCGAGCCTGCCGAGTTTGGCTACTGGGTCCGAGGCTGGATCCTGATCGGCCGCACAAGCCTCGGCGAAGCCGATCCTGAGCTCCGCGCCAGATATGAAGCCGCCGTCGCGGCGTTGCCCGATATCACCCGCCAGGCCTTCATCGCCCATCGCGTCGAAGGGCTCGAATATGGCCCGATCGCCGAACGCCTCGGCATCAGCGCCATTGATGTCCAGGTCCGCATCGCCGAGGCGCTTATCGCCATCGCCAAGGCCGTCGAGATCCCATAAGCGATAGATCAGGATTTGAGACCGGCCTCCAGCAGCTGCATCCGGTCCGCGGCAACCTCGGCGACCCGGGCCTGAATCACATGGCCGCGGCTCTGCAACACCTCGGCCAACCCCCGAACCATACCGATCAGCGCGGTTGTCCGCACGCCCTCATCGAGGACACGCAACAGCTCGGTTTCCTCTGCGTCCAGTTCACGCATCCTGGTTCCAGTCCTGCTCGGGGGCTGCATCGCTTCGCACGACCCGTACGCGCATGCTCGGGCGATCACGGCGAGTCGGCTGAGCCAAAGCATAACACCATCCCGACATCACCCAAATTGCGGAGGCGATCATGCAGGCCCGTGAAATGGAAATCGTGCTCGATCACTTCGCGCGATCGGGCGGCGTAGCACCCGTTCGCCCCTACTACATCTGGGGCGAGTTCCGCGTCGAGACCGATGGCGAGACGCTCTACAGCGATGAGGGGCATGAATATTGTCGCGACTGCGCGGATCGCCTCCTCGAAAAGGTGCTTCCCCACCTGTCGGCCAGCGAGCGGCACGATCACCGCATCTCATCGACCGAACTTCACCATGAGGACACGTGCAAACACTGCCTCATCTGTGGGGCGCTTCTCGACTATGCCCTGAACGAGACCGGCGTCGCCGCCGAGCTCGACCACTACGTGTCGCATCCACCGTCTCGGCCCCTGCGCGCCGGAGATGCCTTCCATATCGCCAGAATGCTCGAGGCGGCCCCAGCCGACCATGGCGTGCTGCGCCTCGCCCGGGAGGCGCTTCGCCGGATTCCTCGAAAGCATCGACGCAATTGAAAGCGCGTTTCCACTCGACCGCTGCGCATCGCCGACCAATGCCCGGCGCGCTCCCGCATCCATGCCCCGTGCGCCAGACTTCAGAGCGATGTCCTTTCGTGGTCGGCAAAGCGAAAACGTCGAGCGAGTGAGGAAAGCCAGTCGGGAGATCATGTCATGGGTGAACGAGAACTATTCGCCATCACAGCAAGCGAAGAGGGATGGAGCGATACGACGCAGATCGATCTTCTCCTGGACTATATCGAAAACCAGGACTCGATCGACGCCTTCGCGGATTTCCTCGCGGAACGACGCGCACACGTCCCAACCCCGTCGCTTTACACCGACCCGGCCGACGCATTTCTCTGGGAAGTGGCGGAACTGCTGCAGCACGCCGGTCTTATCCAGAGCCCCGAATTCCAGACTTTCTGCGCCACCATATTCGACACGATGACGGCCGAGCAGGCCGCCGATTTCTGGCGCATGCGCGACGGCGACTGAGCCGCCGCATCGCCGCAGACAGGAGACATTCCATGTCGGCAAATGCAAGGCGCGATTTTGCGCAACTCCTCGCCGGCGCCCGTATGGCGCTTCAAAATCCCGACCGTCGCAGCGAAGAAACGCGCCTCCGCCTGGTCGACCAGTTGGCCAAGGCCGAAGGGCTGATCGAAACGCACATGGTCCCCTGGGAAATCGCCGTTCATGTCGCCCGGATCGACCATCGCCATGGCAGCGAATTCTTTGCCGCGCTCACTCGCCAGGCGTTGATGGCGCAGTTCGGCAGCTATTGCCGCATATGGTGGTCCGAGATCGATGACAAGCGCGACCCCGCCGACCTTGATGACGACGCTGTCGCCAGCACCTATTTCGACCGGCACCATGGCGAATGTCTCGAAACGGACATGATTTCCATCCCCGCGCCCGAGGCGCTCGTGACCATGCCGGTTCGCAGCGATCGCTACGTCACCCTGAGCAACCACCATATCCAGCCGTCGACCGGCGATCTCCTCGACGAGTGGGCGCGGCTACCGCCCGAGGACAGGCCGCTGGGCGTCGCCGAAACGGGCTACGGTTGGTTCGTTCTGACCGACCCGATCCACCAGGATTCGGTCGAAGAGGTTCCCGTGGAACTCACCGCTGTGCTGTCTTTCGCCCGCGATCAGGGTTGCCGATATCTGCTCCTCGACCGCGACGGCGATGAAGTGAACGGCCTCAATCATTTCGACTGGTAGCCGGGGCGCCCGACACCGTGCGCCTGACGTCTGCAGGACCGATCGAAAGTCTTGCCTGAACCTCCGCGACCTCGTCGCGCCATCACTGACCGCCGGCTCGCCGTAACCCAGCGTAGCGGACCAGCCTGCCCGACGGCAGCGCCCAACTTCGCTTCCGTGACAGGAGCACCGCATGCCTGAACTTCCTTCCCTCGAATTGCTGCGTGAAGCTCGCGGCCGCCTGGCGTCGCATGACCTCAACGATCCGGCGACCACGCAGCTCATCCTGAAAATCGACGTGCATCTCGCGGCCCTGGCGCCGAACCCTGGCTCAGCCGAACTGGTCGAGGCTGCCTGCAAGGAGTGGCGCAGCTTCGACGAGATCGACATTGATTCGGACGAACAGCGCGTCAGCATCGGCGAAGACGGCACATGGGTCCGCGCTTGGATCTTCCTGTCTCATGACGACGCCGCGCGCCACGGCGTATCAGCAGAAATCTGCGCCCCGACCGACAGTGCCCAAACTCCCTGACATGTCCGTACGACGGAATTCGATCTCCCATCATGGAGGGGAGCGCGGTGGGAGGTTTTTTGAAGACTATCGGGGAGATCGAACCCATGTCCGGATTTACCAACCGCGACTATGCCCAGTTGCTATCGCGCGCCCGCGCCGCCCTTGAAACGCCGGCGGACCTCAGCCCCACTGAAATCAACTATGTGATCAAGGACATCGCCCTCGCTGAAGATGCCGCCGCCGGCGGCCATCTCCCCTGGCGCATGCAAATCCATGTCGCAACGATCGCCCACTGCGAAGGGATCAATCACTATGCAGCATGCACCCGCGCCGCGCTCATGGCGGAGGTTGCAGCTTATTGTCGCGAATGGTGGGACGAGATCTCCCACCAGGGTGATCCGGCCCAGCTCGAGGACGAGCAGGTCGCGCAGCTCTATTTCGACAAACATCCCAGCGAGACGCTTTCAACGAGCGAACTGACGCTCGATCCCGACCCAACGGATGACGATACCGGCGAGGAACCACCAGACCTCGGCGCACCGGTCCCGGACGAAGCGATCGACGAGCAAGATGTAGCGTCCCGACAACGGGCCGCGGCCTCCGCCATCTACGAATGCTATGGTTTCGGGCGGCCGGTCGGGGACGCCGACACCTGGTGGACAACGATACCCGGAGACATATTCAGCCGCACCATCTGGTTCGAGTGCGACCACACCGGCATTCCTGTCCCGCCGGCGACCCTTTTCATCACCTTCGAACCGGGAACCGATCGCCTCATCTCCGCCGTCGCGACCGACAGCGACGGCAATCCCGTCGGTAGGCCCGCTCCCCTGATCACGGGATAGTTTCCCACGCGGTTCTGCGGTGGTCGACCGGCCCCGCATCGCCCGAAACTGGCCGGCCACCGCCGGTCTGCAGTGGCCGGACCCGCTCCAACTTCACTCCAATCCGGGAGGCAGCAATGCTTCAGTCCCGCGATACCGTGCGCGTCTACCGCCACGGCCACATGGCGTGCGGCATCGGTGCCGGCGCACGCGGCTTCAACCAGGCCAACCCTCGCATCGGCAACGTCGTCGCCCGTTTCGAATGCGCTGGCGGGATCGACGTCGACCCGGGCGCCATCCGCAATTTCGAGCGCATGACCGGCGTGAAGGGCACGGTCATGGACCTGTTCGACCGCGACCAATATACCGCCTTCCACGGGCACGAACCCCCGCCGGGCTGGAAAGAGGCGGTGCCGGCCGACATTCGCGCGGTGTTCGGACGCCTCGACGTCTGCTTTGCGTCCTATCCCTGTAAAGGCTTCAGCGGACTTCTTTCCAACGCCGTTTCGAAGACTCAGAAATATCAGGCGCTCAACGCGCTGACCCTCCGCGGCATGTGGCTGACCCTCGAAGCCTATCGCGACGATCCCATTCCCATCCTGCTGTTCGAGAACGTCCCGCGCATCATGACGCGCGGCCGCTGGCTCCTCGACCAGATCATCGCCCTGCTGCGCGGCTACGGCTATCACGTCACCGAGGACACGCACGACTGCGGCGAGATCGGCTGGCTCGCCGAATCCCGCAAGCGCTATCTCATGATCGCGCGCCACCCCGACAAGGTTCCACCCTTCATCTACCAGCCGACCAAGCATCCGCTGCGCGGAGTCGGCGAGGTCATCGGCAAGCTGCCGCTTCCCGGCGATCCCGCCGGCGGTCCGATGCATCGCGTCCCCGCGCTGCAATGGCGCACCTGGGTCCGGCTCGCCTTCGTCAAGGCCGGGCACGACTGGCGCAGCCTCAACGACCTCGCCGTCGAGGACGGCTTCCTTCGTGACTATGGCATCGTCCCCGAGACCGAACTCAGGCCCAACGCTTATGGTGTCGCCCGCTGGTCTGATTCCGCCGGCGTCATCACGTCCGCGCGCGCTCCGGGACAGGGGCGCTTCTCGGTCGCCGATCCCCGGGCGCCCTGGGTCCGCGAAGGCAGCGGCTTCCTTGGCGTCAATCGCTGGGCGGGCTCGAGCGGTGTCATCTCGACCCGCGCGCTTCCCACCAACGGCGCTTACAGCGTTGCCGATCCCCGACCGGGTTATGGCGACGCCACCCATCGTCACGTCCTGGGTGTCCGTGGCTGGGGCGACAGCGCCGGCGTCGTCTCCTGCACGCCCAAGCCAACCACGGGGCCGCACTGCGTCGCCGATCCGCGCCCCGGCTACAAGCCCGGCGCACATCACAACCTCCTTTCCGTCGCGTCCTATCGCGGCAGCGCCAGGACGATCAGCGGCGCCTCCCATGTCGCCGGCGGCGCCGCCAGCGTGGCCGACCCGCGCCAGCTCTCGGGCAATCTCACCTACCAGCAATATGGCGTCCGGCCATGGCGGGAATGGGCGGGAACCGTCACGGCGCAGTCGCTGCCCGGCGGCGGTCCCCATTCGGTCGCCGACCCGCGCATCCACGGTCGGCCGCGCTTTAACAATGTCTATCGCGTCGTACCGTTCAACCGCGATGCGCCCGCCGTCGCCGGCCCGGGTGGACCTGCCGGCGGCCTTTGCGTCGCCGACCCGCGCGCCCCCCAAGGCCGCCACGTCAACGGCAAATACCGCGTCACCGGGTTCACCATGTCGGCCAACGCCGTGATCGGCGCGAGCTCGACCGGCATGGGCGCGTTCGTCGTCGCCGACCCCCGTTGCACCTGGGGGCCGGACAGCCACCGCAACAAGCTCAAGGTCGTCTCCATGACGGGCCAGGCGCCCACCGTCACCGGTTCCGATCGCGTCGGAAGCGGTGCGATCTCGGTCGCCGATCCCCGTCCGGCTTGCCTGTCCCGCCCCGGGCGAGACAGCTACCTGACCCAGGGCCATTATGGCGTGGTCTCGTGGACCGGCGCAGCCGGTGCGATCCCCGCCTTTGCCAAAAACAATAACGGTCCCTGGTCGCTTGCCGATCCGCGGATCGACGCGCCACCGAATTTGCCCGACCCGGCGAATGACTGGAGCCTGCCACCTCTCGACGAGCGTCTCGTCGCCAGGATCATCGCGCTCGACGAAACCTGGCATCGCCCGTTCACGACCCTGGAGCTTGCCGCTCTACAGTCGCTCTTCGATCCCGAGGAGATATTCGTCTTCAATCCGGCGCTCGACGCCTATGTGCGTCGCTGGGAACGCAGCTGGGCGACGCGCGGCTTCGATCTCGAAGCCAGTTCCGATTCCACCCGCCGCGAATGGATCGGCAATGCGGTCCCGAGCGCATCCGCCAAGGCGATGGCCGAGGTGATCGGAGAAGCGCTGCTGCTCGCGAGCATGGGCGAGACATTCACGCTGTCGTCGCGTGAGATATGGGTCCGGCCGCTCGCGCTGGCGCTGGCCGTCAATCCCGATCAGGCGGCCTTTCAGCTCGATATGGGGCAGGCGGCATGAACGCGCGCTCGCGCCGCGCCGAGGTCCGAAACCCGGTTCTTACACTGCCGTCCGCCCGCGCGCTCAAGGCCCAGCAGCCGCAAATCCTCGCCCTTCTGGCTGCGCTGTTATATGATCTGCAGCGTGACGCCCGGCAGCGTGCCGACAAGGCGTGGGGAACGCGCAAGGCCTTCATCGCCGCTTACTGGTTCACCGTCGCCGTCTATGCGGGCCACATCGCGAAGGCCATTCGTCCGGCGCATTACAGCCGGAACAAGGCGACGCCCTTCCGCGTGCGCCAGCATGGCTATGCCGCCCTGGCCGCCGTGGACTGGGCGGAGGCTTCCAGACTCTACAGCGAGAGGCGCGATCGCTTCGGTCTTGGAACCAGCCAGTTCCCCGAGGGCGAGGTGCTCCTTGACGACATCCCGATTGCCCGCATCAGCTATAACGGCCGGATCTGGCCGCTCGGACCCTTTCGACCGGAAATGGAGCCCATCTACGACAATCGGATTGCGGCGGATCGATCATGACACGCCCGGCCGAATGGGACGATCCGCCCGGTTACGACCGTCATATCGGCCGGGCTCGCACGCCAAGCGACGATTTCTATGACCACCGCATACTGGTCCTTGAGCGGACCAGGCACGCCCTCGCTCCAAGAAAAGGAAGTTTGGCCGATGGCAAAGACCCGAGAACAGCTGATCGACTGGCTGGTCGACGACACCTTCGACACATGCCGACAGGACGACCGTTATATGCGTTCGATCCTCCAGCAATATTGGTCCGGCATGAGCGATGAGGAACTGCAATGCGCCTATGACGATCTCGTACCCGACAATTTTCGCGAAGATCCAGCCGACCACGATGTCGTCTCGCGCGCTATAAGTCTTCGGTTCAACCCGCAAGCCTGGATCGATGATTACGCCGTGTCCGTCGATGCCGAGCATCCCGACACATGGACCGTCCCCTTGTCGCTTCTGCTCGAAAGGTTTCCGACCCGGGAGAGTTGGCATGAGCGCGACGAGGATCGCGATGCCATGCGCTTGGAAGGCAACGCGCCGAGATGGGTGCGGGACTGGACTGGCCCGTTCGAGGTCGAGCTGCTCGACCCGGACGCATGGCAGATCGGAGGCGGCGAATGACAGCCCGACGTCACTTCGTCCATGTCTACGCCACGATCCGCGTCAAGGTGGCAGTGGACGCGATAAACCACACCGAAGCGATTCGGGCGGCCGACCGCGCACTCTTCGACAAGGGGTTTGCCGTGCGGCTGATCCCCAACGCCAGGGATGTGCTGGATGCGGAATATGCCGAAGAGGTCGTCGGCTACATGGTCGACGAAGCCGGTGATCCGACCTTCGAGCACACGCGCAACTATGACAACAATTACCAGCCCGAAGGCTCCGCAGGATGAACACCCAAACAAGCACGATCGCGGCCATGATCTGCGAGCTGATCGAAACCCATATGGAGAAATGCGAGTCCGCGTTCGAGCGTTCCGAGGACGGGCCACATCATGTCGTCTCGGATGTGCATGAAACCCGCGCAAACATCGAAACCCTGTCCAGCAGGGACAATGAGGATGGCGTCGAAATCACGCTGCTGCTGGATGACGGTTCCGCTTTTCGCGTCATGGTGGAGGCGCTCTGATGGCAACGTTCAAAGTCAGGATCGTCCAGATCTTCCGGGTCGAGCGCGAAGTCGTCATGGACGTCATCGCCGCCTCCGAAGACGAAGCCTGCGAACTGGTCGACACCGGCGAAGCCGACAAGCCGGAGTGGGACGCCTGGAAAGATCACTGGACGCTCGAAGGCGAAACCGCCCAGCCGGCATAAGCTGTCCATCGAGGCGCTGCCCGGGAGCGGAGGAGGGGGACGGCTATGCTCCCGGCATGGGAGCAGTCCGGAGGCTCCCATGAAGATCGAACTGCGCCGCATCACCTACAGCGATGCCCTGTCGCAGGAAACCAGCGCCTACACCGCCGACGTCTACATCGATGGAGAGCTCGCCTTCCATGCCCGCAACCAGGGCACGGGCGGCGCGGATTTCTTTCATCAGGTCGGCCGCTGGACCGAGGCCGAAGTCAATAGCTGGCTCGAGGCCAACCGGTCGCCTCGGGTCGATGACGGCTTCAGCTATGATCATGATCTCGAGATCGAGGTCAGCGACCTTCTCTCCCGCGAACTCGAAGCTCGCAGGGTCAAACGCCTGCTTCGCACCAATCTCGTGACGATCGAGAACGGGCAGATTTTCCAGTACCCCCTCCGCAAGCGCCCAATCGAAATCGTCGTTCGCGCCGTGCGGGCCACCAACCCCGCTGCCATCGTCGTGAATGACGCCGGCGACGACGTGCTCGACGAGGCGCTCGCCATCCTGCTCGCCCCGCGCTGACGCGAGGCCTTCCGGACACCGATCCGGATCGCGACCACGCATGACGACAAACGCGATCCGCGCCGGCTCACCGGCTCACCGTCGGATTCCCGCCGACAGCTCCCCGAACTCCGGCTCGCATTCGATTGTCCCGGCAACGCGTCAAGGAGACCGCACATGGAAAGCACTCATCTGGAAACTGCATTCACGATTGGCGTCACGCCGGACGAAGCGGCGCTGCTCGAAGAATGTCTTGCGACCGCGGGTCAGATATACACGGGATTCGCCGCGATCCCGCTCGACGAGATGGACGCCGCCAGGGCCTGCTACGCCGAGCGTAGCGAGGCATTCAAGGCCACCTTCCCGTTGAGGGACGACGAGGAGAACCCCTTTGCCAGTTTCCTCGCGCTCTGGTCCGATCCGGACTTCCCCGACTTTGGCGCGCGTACCAGCATCGCTGACGACGCCGGTGGCAAGGGGAAGGTCGCCATCATCCAAGGCCACGAGGCAGATGTATCGGCGCTCGCATCGCTGATCCAGAAGGTCTGCAAGTCAGCACTACCCTTCGGCTTCGAATGGACGATCGTCTCCGACAAATCCGGGCGGGACGGGTTCGGTGGTGGCTATTTCGTGATCACCGAGGCCGGGATATTCGGCGACTCCACGCGCGCGATTGTGGAACGAACGCTGCAGACTCCCCGGGCGGGACGCTGACCATGGCAGGCGGCACCACTGCGAGCATCACCCTCCATGTAGAGATAATCGACTCTCAGGCCATGTGGGATCACGCCTTTGGCATCTATGCAGGCGTGCATCTTCGCTACGAGGTATATGACCCGGCCGAACCGACCCGCCTGGGCAGCGCGCTTCACGACGGGTTCGTCGCGATCTGCGGGGACCGCGATACGCCAGACATCGGCGAATGTCTCGGCATGATCTTCGATCCCGGTGCGAGCCCTCCCGGCATCCAGATCGATGACAACTCGGTCGAAATCCTGCCGCCCCCGTGGGATGAAAAATATTCCCAGTTCATCGGGGATCGCGGCGAACTGGGCACCGACGGCTTCGGCGGCGGCCATGACTAAGGCCATCCTCAAGCAGCCCTGCGATGAATGCCCGTGGCGCCGCAAGCATCCGGCCGGCTGGCTCGGCGGCTATCGCGCAGAGGAGTTCACGCAGCAAGTCCAGTTCGATGGGCCACCGCTGCCCTGCCACAAGACCATCCCGGGCGACGGAACCGACGCCCGCGCGATGTGCGCGGGCGCGCTCATCTTCATGAAGAACAGCTGCAAGGGCGCTCACCACTCCGATTATGGTGATGCGCTGACCACCGTCGAGGCGGATAGCGAGACCGTGTTCCAGTGGGCGCATGAGTTCCTCGAACATCACAACAATCCCGGGGCCTGGTCCGAGAAAGTCAGGGCCGCTCTGATGGAGAAGCGCAATGGGACAAACGCGGACCGTGACGGAGAAGACGCTCGATGAGGCGGAGCTGGATTTCCGGGAAGCGCCGGGCCGCGATAGCGCGGCCGACCTGCTGACCGTCGCCACCGGCTATTGGAACGACGCCATGATCGGCGATGAAACCTATGCCGGCAAAGTGGGCCTGGTTCGCAACTGGCTGGCCAAGGCGGTGGTACCCGTCGACCCAGATTCATGCGGAACCGATCGCAGGTGCCGCACGCCGCATCGTGAGCTATACCGATGGCGCCGCCCGTACCAACGTCTATAGGGCCGCAAAACAGGAGCTGGCACAGCATGGCGATAAGCTTCGAACACTGCTGATCGAGCTTGCCGGGATCATCGACGAAATCGATGCCTTGCCGATCAATGATGAGGGCGCGCGCGAATTGCCTCCCGGCATGCTGGACCGCGCCCGCGAAATCGCCGCCGTCGCTCAAGATCTGGAAAGCGCGACATGAGTGAAGATGAATTCGACCAGCTGGTCGACGAGGCGACCCATGCCGTCAATAATCTCATCCCCGATCGATTCCTCGACCGGTTGGGAGGAAACGCGCGCCGCGGTCTGCTCATCTCGATCAACGACGCTCTGACCGCAATCCTGCGCGACGTCATCGAACCGGACGACGAGGCCTGATACCATAAGGTGCCGCGCTCTTCACGAAGGCTTCTCGTTCAATCCAGCCCCGCGATCAGCCCGGGCGTCGGCATCACGTCACCGAACAATGGACATTTCGTTATGGTCATCATATATGACCAGTCACTAGACATAACCAGGAGCAACCGCCATGCGGGCAGAAACCTATGGCGCCGCGGACTTCAAGACCAACTGCCTTGCTATCCTCGATCGACTGGCCCGTCACGATGTCGACCAGGTGACGATCACCAAGCGCGGCCGAGCCGTCGCGGTGCTGACGCCGCCTCCCAGTACGACCGATGCGATCGAGGGACTGCACGGCTTCATGCGCGGGTCCGTTTCAGTGCCCACGGGCGTCGATCTCCTCGCTCCCGTGCTCGATGAACCGCTGAACGCCCAGGACGGAAAGCTCCACGGATGAGCGCGGCCGGAGGGGAAACCGACAACCCTCGAGCAGTGCTGCTCGACACATGTGCCGTTATCTGGCTGGCCAATGGCGATCCAATCGCTCCGGCAGCGCTCGGGGCCATCACCCATGCGGCCCTGGCCGATGGGGTGTTCGTCTCGCCGGCGAGCGCGTGGGAAGTGGGATTGCTGAGTCGCGTTCGCGGCGACAAGGCACCGGCCATCTCCTTCCTGCCAGATCCGCAAAGCTGGTTCGCTCGCTTCATGAGCGGACCAGCGATCCGGGAAGCGCCCTTGCTCCCGGAAATCGCGATTGCGTCCTCGCTCCTGCCCGACCCGCTGCACGGCGATCCCGCCGACAGGTTCATCATCGCGACCGCCCGGCTTCACCGGATGCCCGTTGTCACACGTGACGGCAAAATTATCGACTACGCCGCCAAAGGACACGTCGCTGCCATAGAATGCTGACCACACTCCACGTCAAACGCCTCGCGCATCACCGTCGCCTGAGCCATGATCTTCGATAGATCCTGACCACGCGCCTCGACGAAGGGGAGGGAGAAAGGAGGCGTGCGCTCCCTTCGGGAGCGGTCAGGAGCTTTCCATGCCAAAGCCATGCCCGGCGATCCGGCCTTGTCCCGGATCGGCGCCTGCCGTCGCGCTCGATCCCGCCATTCTCGCCACCATCGAGCGCCACGCCTGGTTCGCGTTCAGTCTGTCCGGCGGCAAGGACTCGACGGTCGCCGCGCATGCCACGATCGCATTGCTCGACCGGCTCGGTCATCCGCCTGACCGCCGCCTCGCCATTCATGCCGACCTCGGCCGCGCCGAATGGCGATCGACACCGGCCACCGTCGACGCGGTAGCGGCCCGACTCGGCTTGCCGCTGCTGGTCGTCCGGCGCGGTGCGGGCGATATGGTCGCGCGGTGGGAACAACGCTTCGAGAGCGGCAAACGCCGCTACGAGGCGCTCGAAACCTACAATCTCATCGGGCCATGGTCGTCATCCTCGCTCCGCTTCTGCACCTCGGAGATGAAGGCCCAGATCATCGGACCGGAGTTGGCGCGCCGCTTCCGCGGAGAAACGATCGTGTCCGTCGTCGGTCTGCGCCGCGAGGAAAGTGCCGTCCGGCGCACGACTCCCATCTCGCGCATCGACGACCGCTTCGCCAAAGCCCGAAATCAAGCGGGCACCCGCATGATCAGCTGGCATCCGTTGGTCGATTGGACCGCCGATCAGGTTTTTGCGGCCCATGAGCGGCACGATCTCCCGCTCCACGAAGCCTACTGCCGCTATCATTCGACGCGTCTCTCCTGCGCCTTTTGCGTGCTCGCCTCGGGCCGCGACCTTGAGGCTGCCTCCCGTGCCAGCTCTAACCGCGATCTCTACCGCCATCTCGTGTCGATCGAGGCCCATTCGACATTCTCCTTCCAGCCGCAACGCTGGCTTGCAGACGTTGCGCCCGGACTCCTGCCCGCTTCCTTGCAGAAGGACATCGAACGGGCCAAACGCGATGCGGCCGGGCGCCGACATATCGAAGCAGCGATGCCGGTAGGGCTGCGCTTCGTCAAAGGCTGGCCGCCACGCATGCCCAGCCTTGCCGAGTCCACGCTGATCGCAGCTGCCCGCTCGCGGATCCTGCGCCGGCACAACCTCGACGATCTGTATCCCGACGCGGCGGCAGTACGAACCCGTTTCGCCGCTCTGATCGCCGCCAAGCACGGCCGGGCCACGAAGACCGCCATTCCGCGTCCCTGAAGCGCCGCCATTTCGCCGTCATCATGCGCTATCGTCGCAACGAGGACCCCATGCTCGATGGCCGATCCAGCACGCGCCGATCAACCCGCGAACTCACCCGCGAACAAGCGATCCGCTTTGCCGAGGGCGACCGCTAGAAATCGCTCTCGCTTTGAGGAATGCGCCCTCTTTCAGCTCGGACAGGATTGTCTATGCATGCCGTTCACGCGCTTCATGGAAGGCGTGAGCGCCTTGCTCCGCCGCCCGGTCTTTACTCATGAATTTGCCAATCCGGACGTCCTGTGGGCCGAGTTTTGCCAGTAATGGCCCGCGTCTGACATCATCACGATCATCCAGCGGATTCGATGGGATGATCGCGATTTTGATCGAAGCCCACGATCGCGAGCCGCGAACTAGCGCGTGACACCAAGCGCGTCCTCTTTCACCCGACCTAGTTCAAGGTCCGCTCGCCATGCATGAGCGGATATCGCGAACGCATCTCCTCGACCTTCCTGATCTCGGCAATCTTCCGCTGAACAACGCTTTCGGACAGACCAACCCGCCGCGCAATGTCCTTGCGCGTCAGACCCTCCCGGTCGTGTAGATCCCTCAGCGCGCCGGCGCGCTCCAGCGCTTCACGCCGCTGCGTCGCCAGATGCGCGCGGGCTGCCAGGGCTGCCTCCATCCTGCGGCGGTCTTGCTCGGTCTCGCGCTCCAAAGCGTGGCCCCAGGACCAGCCGAACATCTTCATCGCGGCGTAGAGATCAAAATAGCAGCGGCGGCCGAAATTGGGCACTCTCAACATGTCGCGTGCCGAAACGACCGCCACATCGCCGAGCCGAAGCGCTTCAATCGCAATTCCGCCCGGTCCCTCTCCCGGTTCGAACCAGCGAGTAGCCGTCACCAGGCAACCATATGTTCGGATGCTGATCAGATCCCAAGCGCTGAGCGCAACGATCAGGGGATTGGCCATCGGCACCGCGGATGATCCGCTCTCGAGAAGAGCTCCAGACGTCGCATGTTTCGACATCATCCGGCAAGTTTCTCCAGCAAGCATCGGCGCCGGCTGATCCGGCGGTTCAAGCTCAGCGCCAAGCCAATATTGCCACAACGCCTGCAGCCATCAACAGTTGACGCGCCATTTTGGATGAAATCTCCGCCTCGGGCGCCTCAACGCTTTCCGCGACAGGCTCTTCTGAACCATCCATTGCCCAATCCGGATTCTCGCGCGTCGTTGGTTCGAACATCCGCGCGTCGCGAAGGGAAGCGGAGAGGGGGGGCGATGGGCGGGCGTGACGACGCGTCCGTACGCCGGGAGCCACCTCCGTGTCCTACGATATCGCTTTTCGCTTCCAACAGGCGCTCGATCCTGCCGCCCTCACGACCTTGTCGGCCTGCCTCCATGCGCTGACCGCCGCCATCGAGGACTGCCGCAACGCCGGCAAATCCTCGGACACCGATCCTGCGGTGTTGCTGCTCGCACGGCACCTTGGAACGGTCGCCGCTGGACTCGGCGCCAACGATACGACCCTGCGTCGCGCCTGCATGGACGCAGTTGCCGAGCTTCGGCGCCGGCCCGCGCTGATCGCGCTCGCGCACAAGGGCGTCAGCTACGATGCGCCCGCCAAGAAGCTCTTCCACAGCGACGGCCGCAAGGCCCTCAAGCGGCTCGCCGCGGCGCTCGGTCTTGCCGATGACAGCTACGACATCCGTTCGAACAAGGCCGGACCGGCAGCCAGCGGCGATATCACCCTGCATGGTGAGGAAGTCTACGTCCAGCTGAGTCTCAGCGCCCTCGGTCCCGGTCATGAGGTCATGTTCCGCCGGGTCAAGGGCCGCAAGGACCACTGCGGCGATCGGAATCGCTGGGCATCGGTCCATGACCTCCTCCAGTGCGATCGCTTCGCCGCGCGACTGCGCCGCGAACTCCACCTCACAGAACCCGACGCTGCGCCCGCTCGGCTCGTAGCCTGAGGAAATCTCCCATGGACATTATCGTCACACGGACCCGCATCCGCGGGACGCTGCCCTTTTATGAATATCGCGCCCTGGTCCCTGCCGAGGATATCGGCACGGATCGACGCGCTTTGGTCAGCTGCGTTGCCGCACCGCGCGTGGCGGGTCGCCTGGCCTGTGTTCGCCTGGCCCAAATCATCGCACCGGACCGCTATTTCCTCATTCCCGATGGCCGACGGCGCGCACTGGCGGCCGATATCGGCCTGCTGGCCAAGCGTCTCGAGACCGCGGCGGTACGCACCATCTTCCCTGAAATGACTGCGGACCTCCTGCCCGTCGTCTTCCTCCTCGACAGCGATCCAGGGAACGCATGCACCTGGACATCGATCAAGGATCTCACCGCCGCTTTCGATCGGCTCGCAGCAAATCCCTCGATGCCGACGGCATCCGACCTCGGCCTCGCCGCCGACTGCGCCCGGCAAGCAGCCTGATCGCGCGTCCAGCTCAGTTCACTGGAGTAGAAACGATGATATCCGCCACCAGCGACTTCGCACTCGAGACCGCCGCTTGCCTCTGGGAAGCCGTGCTCGCAATGCGCGACTATCGCGGCGTCGACGCCGACTGCATCGCGCGTGGCGCCGCCATTCAGAATGCTTTCGGCACGCTCGGAACAGCTGCCGTCCGGCTGCTCGTGATCGGATGGACGCCGGTAGTCGATGCCGCCTGGGCTCGGATCGGCTCGGACTACCAGTTCTGCTTCGACTGGGATTTCGTTCCTGCCTGGATCATCGACAATGTCGACTGGTCCGACCCCAGCGCTCCTCGCCTGGCCCAGGACAGCGCATCGCGACAATCGTTTCTCATTCAGATTCCGATGCAGCTTTCGGCGATCGTTCGCACCGGCGATGGGCTCACCTCTGCGCAGCATCTCGCCGGCTTGCTTCTCCAATCCATCGAATGCGTCGACCAGCCCGCGCCCGATGAAGCCGTCGCGGCCGCGATCCCAAGCTTCAGCCTTGTCCGCGCCAGCGCCGCCATCACCCTCAACCCGATTTTCGAGGAGGATTGAACGATGCTCATCTATGTCACAAGCGGCCGGCATTTCGCGCATCCGTCTATCCTTCGCCGCCATTTCGGAACCTTTCGGGCCGCGCGAGAAGCGGCCGCCGAAATGGTCAATCTCCTGCGGGACTCCATAGACCGCGACAGGCTTCCGCCTGTTCCGACCGATGGATGGCAGCAGGGGCTCCACGAGGCACAGCGTGAGCGCCTTCTGCAAGAGAGCCACGATCCTGGGTCTCTCGCCTCCGAGGACCTCGCCGCCAAGGCCGACTGCAACGTCTGGATCGAACGCGCGCATGTGGAGGATCCGATTTCGTTCCCCGTCGTCGACGACCGCGAGCTCGGTGCCCTTCTCGCCGCCTTGCGCCTTTTGCAGCAGCAGGGCTGTCCGGAAGAACTGCTCGATGTCGCCACCGATGGCGCTGCGTTCAGGACGATCGACACCAGCGAGATCGACGCTCTTTGCGAACGCCTGAACGCCGCCGGCACATCCACGGAGATCCCGCGAATCGTGGTTGCCCTCGAAGGTGGCCTCGTCTCCGGCGTCGTCACGAACAGGCCGGTCATTCTCCACACTGTCGACTATGAAACCGAAGGGGCTGACGACGACGACATCACTCTCGTCCCCCAGGACGACCATGATCCCGTCGAAGCCATCGTCAACCAGTGGGCCGGCGACGCGCTGACGCTGGATCCCGACTGGATCGCCCGGCTGGAAGCCGCGATCGCAGACACATCCGAGGCCTGAACCATGGGGAAATTCTTCGCAACCGCCCGCTATTGCACGCGAAGCGGAAACCTCGGACGTTGGTCCGACACCATCGACGCCGACGACATCGACGATGCCTTGCGCCTCGCGCAGGCTGCCGTCGAAAGGCGGCACCGCGGTGCGTCGAAAATCGATGTGACCGTCTCGCCGGATCTCCGCCCATCGTCGATGACACGGCCGTCCGCGTGATGGGGCTGCGATCCGGTGATCGGGGGAAGGGAAGGAGGGAAGGCAAGGGCGATCGGAGGGCCGGCACGGGCCCCGCCGCATCTCTCCCCTCAAGCCAGAGGAAACATCCATGTCCCGATTCCTGATCATCGCCCACGACGCTGAATTTGGCCCACCCATCAACGGCGTCCGCTTCGTGAAGTTCGAACCGTTCAAGCCGATTCTCCGCGAACAGTTCGAAGCGACGAAACTTGCCGAGGTAAGAATGAGGCTCGACGAGGCCGGCGACCGTCTGCGCGCGACCGGTCGAAGCTTCGTTGCGACGGTCGTTCATGTCCGCAACTCGGGCAGAAAGCCTGCCGGATTCGACAAGGCTCGCCTCAAGATCGAGCATGACGTGAGCCACCCAGCCCAGCTGGTGGCTGCAGCATGAACGCGGCGGTCCTCGACACAGCGACCACGCCGGATACGGCTGCCGTCCATGTAGCGCTCAGCAGCTTCGAACTTTCCGCGCTGCGCTTCATCGACTTCGATCCCGATGTCGCCCATGCTGTCCGGCAGGGGGCATGTATAAACGCCATCGATGGCGATGACAGTGGCGCCCTCTGCTATATCGTTCCGCTGCCGGGATTTCCCGAAGCGGCGTGGCGGGCGCTGGCGTCGGCCGTGCCGGGCCTTTCGGAGGGAGCCGCCAACCGCCCGCTGATCGACGTCTATAAATCGCGAATTATTCCGCCCGCGCTTCCCGAGCCGCCCTTCTACCGCCTCGATCCGCTCGAACTGGCCGCAGGCCTTCGGGTCGATCATCCCGATGCCTTCTTCGACGACGACGCCATCGGCGCCCGAATCCATACCCTCGAGTGCCTGAAGGGTATCGACGATTTCTATTTTCCGGTCGCGCCCGACGAGCTCACCGATGCCGGGTGGCGCGCGGCGGTCGCGGCGATGCCGAAACCTGTGGGCACAACGATCTGGTCGCCGGCATTGCTTCGCCAGCGCCGTGCCATCGCTGGCCGCGACGCTGTCGAGGAGCGTGCCTGGTCGGCAATCGCCGAGCTTCATTCGGCGATCTGCGTTCTGCACGAGGCCCCGTTCAGTGCCGGCCTCGATTTCGCGACCTATCTGACCGACCTTATCAACCGCCTGCGGGACAACCCGGTTTCCGTCGCACAGCTTCAGGCGGCTGACGCCGAATTCTATCAGCGTTATCATGACTTGACGCTTGACTCCGACGCCATCGGCATGGCCGCCGCAACAATGATGAAGGCGCTCGCCGACGAGGCACGCCGCCGCGGCAGGAAGCCCGGCCCCCGGATCGCCATCTTCGCCGACGAAGAAGAGATGCTGAAAAGGGAGGGGGGCATCGGCAGCAACGTCGATCCGATCCCTGGCGACAGCGATCCCTCGCCCGAACTCTCGCCGCCGGACTGAATATCGTCGACGGCCGTTGGCGCTGCCCGACGAGGCTTCCAACATTCACGGTCCCTCCGCCTGTCCGCAAGAACTCGGACAAGCGTGGACAGCCGAATGCAGGCGCCCCGGGGACCCATGCGTTTGCTGCGGGCAACCCGCCAATTGCCCCTACGAACCCATGCGAGCGGGTTATCCCCGAAACGCGCTGAGCAGGCGCTCGCGCCGGCAACGCCAATCTGCACCCACCGGCCGCCGAACCTCCAGGGCCTTGGGAAGAAAGGCGGGGGGAACGGGCTGGACCGATTGGGTCTGAGGCCAAGGAGCGACCAAATGCTACCCAGCACAATCTCAGCACGCGTCAGCCAGGACGCGATCACCAAGGTCACGCGCCTGTTCAACGGTACGATCACCGACGTTCTCAACGAGATGCTTCAAAACTCCCGGCGCGCCCGCTCGACCGGGATCGACGTCGATATCGCCCAATTCGACGGACAACCGACCCTCCTCATCAGCGATGATGGTTCTGGAATCGATGACCCGACAACGATCCTCACGCTTGGTCAATCGGACTGGGGCGCGGATCTCGTTCGCCGTGAAGACCCGGCTGGCATGGGCGTGTTCAGCCTTGCCGGTCAGCGCGTAAGAATCCGCTCCTTCTCCAGCAGCGCGGCGCAGGGATGGCAGGCCGATATTTCGGCGGACGCGTGGCTTGGTTCGGTTCCGGTTGCCGTCGAGCCCTGCGAAATCACCCGGGGCACCGCCTTCCTGATTGCCATGCCCGCCGCGTGGGCACAGCAACTCGATGGCGCTATTAAGGACGCTGCCCTCTATTATCCGCTTCCGGTCCGTTTCCGGGGGCGGGAGCTTCCGCGCGCCGATTTTCTCTCCAAGGCACACCGCGTCGAGGACTGGAACGGATGTCGGATCGGCATCTTCCGTGATCACGAACACGAACCGCCACATCCGCCGCGCATCAACTTCCATGGCGTCAAAGTGCCGTGCCACCTTCCGACTGTGTCCGAAATCGATGCTCCCCACAAGTGGATCGCCAAGATCGACATAGTCGACGCGCCGACACTCCAGTTGGTGCTGCCTGCTCGCAAAGAGATGGTCGAAAATGCAGCCCTCGACGATCTCCGGCTTGAGATCGAAGCGGCGATCTATCGCACTATTGCCCTGGAAGCGCAGCATCGCCTCTCATTTGCCTCGTGGACGAGGGCAGGCGAACTCGACATCATACTCGCCGAGGCAGCCCCATGGCTCGAATCCTGGAAACCAACGAGCGCCGAAGGGTACAGAAACGAAATCGGTCGACACGTCGCCGACGAGCCCATGATCATCATGCCGGCCCATGAACCCGACATCGAACAATGCGCGGCTCAGGCGCTTCTCCAGGAAGGCCTGCCGCTCGGCTATCAACCGGTCCGCGCAGAACGCAGCCTCGAAGGCTATAGCTGGTACGACGAACTGCCTCGCGTGACGGGCTTGTCTTTCACGATCAATCGGGGCGACCACCAGTTTTCCTATGACGAAGAACATATGCTGCCGACGGAGACTCTGTCCGGCCGCGTCGCCGACATCAGACTGATCGTCCCCATCGCCCGTTCCGGAAAATATGACGACCCGATTGCGCTTCTCGGCTTTTCCCTCGACATGTTGGTCTGTCGCAATGATGGATCCGACCTTGATGACGCGATCATCTTCGTCAGGGAAGGGGCCTCGGTAAAGCCCTCGAGCCTCGCGTGGCTGATGGAATTATGCTGCTTCTGGCACAATGACGATAGCGACTGCGACAGCTGGGACACGCAGCACCGCGACTTTGAACGATATGCCCGGAATCTCGCCAACAAACTGCTCCTCGGTGAAGAGGAAGCGCTTCTCGAGCGCATCCGCAATGCGGTGCGTGAGGAAATACTCTGGCTGATCCCCAAGGATCGCAAAATCGAATTAAGCGCTTCCTACAATGACCTCTCCCTAAGTTTCGCTAGTCCTGCATGACGCCTTCGGCCTCAAAGCGGGTAAGTAAAGGACGGCGAACGGCATGAATGGGGCGAAATGGGCTGGTTCGGCCTGTCCCACGGAGACATGCCGGCCCATATTTGGGACGCAGAAGTGGCCAAGATGCTCGACAGTCTTCCGCCGTCAGCATGGCTCACCGTTATCGACTGCCACATCTGAGCGTCACCGACGGCAATCCCTTCGACGCTTACGTCCCGCCCAATATGCCCGGTGGCCCGACCAGCCGGCTTGAATGGAGACGTTCCGTGGCCTTCATTCCCTATAATATCGAAAAGCGCCGCTTCCGCGCCCATTACTCCCACGCACCCTATCGGGCATGGGATGGCGCGGGACGGGTCTACTCCGTCTCGCGGAACGTCGACGTGTGGGTCGCCTGGTGTCGCGACCACAACCTGCCTTCCCTCAAGGCGCGGACGTTCGCGCAGCTCTCCGCGTTGCTCGAAGCCGTGCGATGAGCGCTGCTCCACCGCGGCCTCGCGCTCATCGTGTGGAAGGGAGTGGGTCAGGGCTACGGTAGCGCTGTCGCAAATGAGACCGGAGGCAGCAATGCCCCTCCGCCACCTCCACGAAGCAAGGAAATCACTATGTCAGCCTGGTCCCCGCTACGCGCGAGGCTTGCCTCGTTCGAGCATGCCTATGCGGTCGCCGTGCAGCGGCGCGATGCGACCGGCAGGCATCAGTTCGTCATCCAAACCGGCGACCCGACACAGCCTTATCGCGTCACCGCCATTCCGCCGGCCGACACCCACGATCTGGTCACCCGTGTCGCCTGAGCACCGCCGGATATGCATCGGCCAACGCATGCGCATCCGTGAACGTCCACGAATCGGCGATGACCGCATCAAGAACCGGGAGGACATCGTCCTCCGGAAAAACAGCGTGAACGAATATTACGTCCGCCTCGACATACCGCCACGCCAACGCGTTCAGAACACCGCGCCCGCCGAAGCCCAACGCCTCGAAATCATTTCCATGCGGCCCTCGCCGCCGGCCGCCTGACCTTTCGGAAATTTCGCCATGCCAATCAATGCGCCTTCTGCGCCACCGATGGCGCACGCCCCCGATTTTTCGTCTCCCGTCGTCGCGGCCTGGGGCATGGGTGTCGACAGCACTGCCATGATCATCGAGTGGGCGGCACGTCGATATCGCCTCGATGCCGTGATTGCAGCCGACCCTGGCGCAGAAAGGCCCGAGACCTACGCCTTTCTGCCGATCTTCCAAAAATGGATGAATGATCGCGGAATTCCCAATCACATCGTCCGCTATCAGCCAAAGCGCTTCAAGAACTGGCCGCCATATTACACGATCATCGAGAATTGCCTCACCAACGGTACGCTGCCCTCGATCAGCTTTGGCGTGAACCACACCTGCAGCCAGAAATGGAAAATTCAGCCTCAAAACAAATGGGTAGAGGAGTGGGAGCCGGCCCAGCGCACCTGGGCCACGGGCGCAAAGGTGCTCAAACTGATCGGCTATGATTCCTCACCCGCAGACAGTCGACGCTATGCCCATCGTGAAGGCCATGTCGATGATCGCTACGATTATCGATATCCTCTTCGCGAATGGAGTTGGACCCGCGAAGACTGCATCCGCCGCATTACGGAGGAGGGCTTGCCGGTTCCCCACAAGAGCGCCTGTATATGCTGTCTCGCAGCTCGCCCTTCAGAGATCAGGACACTTCCGCCCTGGTGCCTCCGCTTGATCGTTCTGCTCGAGGCGCGCGCAGCGCCACGTCTGCGCACTATCGACGGTCTCTGGCGGAAAGGCACCAAAGGGATGCGCGGCCGCGAAGCTCATCCAGGCTCGATGACGGAGTTCATTCGCATCGAAGGACTGCTTCCAGCCAGCGACATCGACAATATCGTCGCCAATGCGCCAGCCGATCTCATCCGCTTCCAGGATGCCGCCGCGTTCGTGCCGGTCGAAGAGCGCGAGCCGCTGCGGAGCTGGCTTGATCGTTTCAACGCTGGCGCCGAGCCCGTGGACGCGATCCTTGAGCGCCGCGCGGCCTGATCAAGCGAGCGAATGATTGATGTCTCCTCGGCACGCTTCATTATGGTGAGACCTGACCATCTACCGATCAAATCCTGATTTGATAACTGCGCATATCGGATCGACTAGGAGGACGCCGTGATAATCTTCACCGCCCATGCTGGCCCGTCGACGAACCTCTCCGACGCGTGTCACGAAGCAACAGACCTCTGCAATCGCCTCGGCGTCGGCATAGACCTGACCTTTGAAGGGCGCGTGATCGCGGTTCGAGCAGGGAATCATCTCTACAACCTCATTCAGGCGCATAAGCACCACGTCGGCGGGCGCTCCTGAAGAGCGCCAATATGCGTCTCGTTGACGAACTCGCCGCGCACCGGATGCTGTATGTCCGAGCCCTTCCGACGCTCCCCGACATCCTCCTGATCGACATACCGCCGCGCTTCGCCGCGCCAACCCTCCCGATGGGCCGCTACTATCCCATCATCCTCGAGACCCCGACAGAACTCTTGGAGATGGAAGCGTTTCTCCACGCCGAGCGCCCAACCGCGATTCCGCCGAACCTCTTCGATCGGCGGTCCTCGGCTCTCCTGACCGAAGACATCATCTTCGCCCGCTATGCGCCTCCAGGGCCCGCATGGCCTTGGCTATTGCTGTGCTGCTGGCCCGCGGCTTACCGTTCCCTGGTCCCGTCCGAGAGCGATCAATTCGCACGCGAAATTTATACGATCGAGCTCTTCGCGACCCTCGCCGACTTGGAAGCCACCGAAATGCTTCTCTTGGAAACGCTCGGGACGCAGCAGGTGCTGCAGATCAAATATCTCGCTGATAACGAGGGAAACGCCTGAGCGTTGGTGCGGTCCTATCCGTTCGGCAAGACGGGCATCGGTGCACCCGCCGCCCTGATCACGCGATACATGTCGGCGCGCACGCCCATCAGGTCGGAAAGCCACCGCAGATATGCCAGCGCCTCCACAAAGGTCAAATCCGCCAAGGCATCGTGGAGGCTTCGCTGATAGTGGCACCCCGGGCGGTCGATCAGTTCCATCAGGTCCCGAGCAGCGTCGCTCTCCAGCATATCGAGGCCCAGATCATGATCGGAAGCCACACCGAGCACCAGATCCGCCAGTTCTTGGCTATCATAATAGCCGCCATCCAGACCCTGCCGCAGCGAAAGGGATGCAAGCTGCCGCTGCCGTTCATCCGTCTCAGGATCCTCGATCACATCAAGCAGAGGCAGGTTGAAATCATAGGTCCGTAGCAGCGAAGCAATCATGGTTTCCTCCATGTCCGTTAAGAACATAATCGGAACGCGATTGCAAGAATCGGCTCACGCGTGGCACATCGCAATCGAGAGGGAATACTGAACATGATGCCTACGATCCACTCGCGCCATCTCCGAACAGGCGCATCACGGCCGCGTCCGCCTGTGATTCGGCCATGACGAACGGCCCATATCGTCGGCTGACGGGCATACTTCGATCAAACGGACGCAGTTCGGTCCTAGCCCGCCTTATTCACCAAAAGTGTCCTGAAGGGTTGGCGGGAGTGGCGTAAGCCTCTGATCTGAATTAGGAACTGGGTGTCTAAGCCGAACCTGCCGCAGGGCAGAAAATGCCACGGGCCACACCCGCCATGAACGATGATATCGCAAGCTCATTTGGATTCCCAGCAGTCGGCCGCAAGAAAATCACAGCTGCGTTCGACGGTGGCCGGCTTACCTCGGATGGCGGTGTTCTACTGCTTGCACAGGCCGAGCGCGCGATGGGGATTTGCCAGCGCCTGGCGGCTTGTATTGCCGATCCGCGCGATCCAGCGCGGGTGATCCATCGCCTGGATGACATTCTGCGTGCCCGTGTGTTCGCGATTGCGTGCGGCTATGAGGATGCCGATGATCTCGATGCTCTGCGCGACGATCCAGGCTTCCGCCTGGCGCTCGGCAAGCTGCCGGAATCGGGCGCGGGGCTGGCCAGCCAACCGACGATGAGCCGGTGGGAAAATGCACCGACTACGCGCGAACTGGCCAGCATGATGGCCGCGATGATCGACATCTACTGCGCCAGCTATCCCGCCCCTCCGACAGCGGTCACGCTGGATATCGACGACACGTGCGACGTCGTGCATGGCTATCAACAGCTCTCGTTCTGGAACGGGCATCATGGGGAGCGCTGCTTCCTACCGATCCATATCTACGACACCGCGACCGGCAGGCCGGTGGCCATGCTGCTGCGCACAGGCAAGACGCCTTCTGGAAAGGAGGCGGCGGGGCACATCCGACGCCTGGTGCGTCACCTGCGCCGTAATTGGCCCGATACCCACATCACTATCCGCGGCGACGGGCACTATGGTCGACCCGAGGTCATGGCCTACTGCGATGCGGCCCGCGTCGATTACGTGTTCGGCCTGCCCACCAATTCAGCGCTGCGCGCCGATCCCGCCATTGTTGCGGTCGCCGATGCCTGCGCGGTCAAGCGCGCCCAGCGTCAGTGTCCCGTCCTGCGCAACTATGCCGAGACCCGCTATGGGGCAAAGACCTGGAAGTGCCAGCGTCGCGTCGTTGCACGGATCGAGGCCAGCACGCTGGGCATGGACATCCGCTATGTCGTCACCTCGTTGGCAACAGGATCGGCCGAGCACATCTACGACACGCTCTACTGCGCGCGTGGTCAGGCCGAGAACCTGATCAAGCGCCACAAGTCCCAGCTCGCCAGCGACCGAACCTCGTGCCGCTCGGCCAATGCCAATCAGATGCGCCTGATACTGCACACTGCCGCATACTGGCTGCTATGGCGCATCCAGCAGGCGATGCCCAGGACCGCTGCTCTGGCAAGCGCGGAGTTTACCACCTTGCGCCTGCGGCTGCTCAAGGTCGCTGCGCGCGTCGTAGAAAGTGCTAGCCGCATCCGCATTGCCTTCGCTTCCGCCTGTCCGGATGCCGACCTGTTCCGCGCCCTCGTTCTCCGGCTGAAGCCTGCGCCGACGTAGCCCATGCGGCAGCGCCGCAGAACTCCGAGCCCAGCCCTTCAACCCGAAAAGCCCATCAATCCGAATGCGGTGAAACAAACGCCAGCGATGCCGGTCGTCCGCGCAATACAGCCAGCCGCAGCAAATGCCCAGAGCGGGCCCGAAACCGAGCGTCGTGAATAAGAGAGGCTAGAGACCGATGACGGCGAAATAGTCCGCCTTGCGACCTCTGATGACCATACCGTCCACGATGGAACCCGCGTCATCGTCGAAGGCCGGATGTCCGGACCGGACCTCCTCAAGCTCGTCTGGATCGGGTCGGCAACCGTCTAGTCGGTCACACTCGCCGATCTTGAGCACGACCTGCCTCGCGACCGATGCGAAACCAATCGGCAAGCCATTTTGGCTTACCAGAACCTTTCCCCGAAGTAGTGCGACATGCGCGCCTCCTGCGCGCTCCAAGGTAGCAAGCCGATCCCAGCAAATTTGGTGGTCGCGCGGGTGAGGTAAGGAAAGCTGCGGTGGGGAGGGCGGTCGCGCGGCGCGTGTCCGCCGCGTGGATGACGTTTCGCGTTTTGCATCACGCCTGCTGCTCCCGGGATCTTCGACGTCGCCGGGATCGTCCGCGGATACCACCTCGCTGCATCGATAATCCCGAGTTGGAGTCTCTCCAGCCTCATCAATCCAGACGGCGAACCACGCGGCCATGAAGAGGACTGGCGGCGAACAAGGCGCGCCAGCCGCAGCGGCGCGCCAGGCGGAGCCGTCCGCGCCATAGAGGAGAGAAGGACTTGAGAGAGTGTCGCCGGAAATGAGTTCCGAGCGATACTCGAAAGGTTAAGTCCATGAATATCGGTGAAATTCGGAACGTGAACGGTCGTCTGATGGGATCGATCGCCACTCGCACGATCGACCTCCCCCGCATTGGTCTGCGGATGGTCGAGAGCGACAACGAGCGCGCACCCGTATGCGAAGTCGTTGCCCTCAACGTGGCGCGCCGCTGGGTGCAGATCGGCGCCCTGTGGAAGGCCTATTCAAAGCGCACGGGCGAGGAGTTCCTCGCGGGCAGCATCGACGATCCGAGCCTGCCTGAACCGCTGCCGGTCGCCCTGTTCCCGACCGAGAATGGCGGCTTCATGATCGCATGGCGTCGCGAGACCGTCCGCGCCGAATTTGGCGGAGGCTTCGGCGCTACGCCCGCCAACAGCCCGCTCGGTGGCGGCTTCGGATCTCCGCAGCGCAGCTATGATGAGCGTGCTGGCGGCGGCTTCGGGGAGAGCACGGCCGGCGACGACGGCTCGCTGGTCGGCGCGGGTGCGGATCTCGACGACGACATCCCGTTCTCCTGAGCACCAAGGGCTGAATCTCAGCCTCAGCCGGGCCGGGGGAGCGCTGAGCCGCTTCTCCGGCCCTTTGGCTTCCCCAGATCCGAAGGAATTGCATCATGGCCAGCAAGGCACAGTCGCGCCGCGTCAGCAGCTTGGCGGACCTCAAGGAACTTTACGCAGAACAGATCGCGACGCCCGAGTTTCAGGCGTCATTTGGTGATCCGATCCCGCTCTCGATCGTCGAGCCCGGTGAAGAGCCGGGCGAACATGATATGCCGAACCCCTTCGCGGCGCAGGCGGAATGCGGTGGCATCATCGCCGCCATCTTCGATCTGTTCGCCGGAACACGGCTCGAAGCGCTCGCCCCTGAGATCGCTTGGGGGTTCGTGAACAGCTTCCACTTCGTCGCGACGAAGCTGGAGCGCCGCGAGGACAGTCTCGCTTCGGAGATCGGCGACATGGTGCGCCGTCCCGACATGAGCGAGGTGTTCAGCAGCCAGCTCGAAGAAAAGCAGCTCCTGTGCCGATCGACCACCGAGCAACGCGACGCGATCGAATGCATGCGCGACTATGCCGCCGAAATGTATCGTGCGCAGTCCGGCTGGCCTTGGTCGCCGGCCCGCGGCTCACGCGCATCCTCTGCCTCGACGGCAAGCGTGATCGCGGCCCAGGACTTCCTGCGGGAACGTGCGCTCGCCGAACGCGAGAAGCATGTCCCGCAAGGGCCGATCGTCGTCTTCTCGGGGCCGGCGCAGTGGCACGACTGGGAGATGCTCTGGCGCAAGCTCGACGAGGTCCATGCGCGCGTTCCGCACATGACGCTGGTCACGACAGGCCAGCGCAAGGGAGCCGACGCGATCGCCGCTGCATGGGCTGCCCGCGCCGACGCCCGAGTGCCCGTGGTTGCCTATGGCCTCTACGGGACGGGCAAGAAGACCGCCTTCACACGTAACCGCAAGCTTGCCGAACTGAAACCGGTCGAGGCGGTCCTCTGCGAGGGCTCCGGACTTCAGGCCAACCTCTATCAAACACTGCGGAAGGCGGGCGTTCCCATCCATGCTTTCCGCAAGGTTGATCAGGCTCCGGACACGCAGCTGCCCCTGCCAAGGCCTGCCGCTCGGGGCTTCGGAAGACGTTCGCAGGCCGATCAACTCTCTGCGGCGGCCTAACGAAGGCCCATTATCCGCGTAGAATATCGAGCCGGTCACTCCGTGGCCGGCTCTTCCCTCCAACGGAGGTGGTCATGAGCCGGCACACCCTTCCACCATTGCTCAATGACGGTCCCCATCCACTCGCTGTCGCGATCGGATGGGATCCCCCATTGGCGACCTTCTTCGCCGTGGTGTCGCGGCCCGGCGGGGACGACGACGAGGACGATATCATCCTTTGGGTCGGCACCGATTATGCTGAACTGCCGGAAGTCCGGGCAGCCATCGAGGCGGTGCGCCCCTATGCGGCCATACCGGACGATCTGGTTTCCCTGCTGGAGAGCGATCGCCTTAACGAGGGCGCGCGACCGCGCCCGGTTTGGCTCACCTGATACCCGCGATCATCTCGATGCTACTCGATGGGCCGGCCGCGGCTTCGCGCGCCGGCCCTTTTTTTGCTGCGCGCGAAGTGTCGGCAGCCTCGCCTTGGCGAGCGCAGCACGGCCGACACGGACGAAGCGCCCGCGTTACCCGTGCGATCCGAGGGGCGTCGAACCCCCCGAATCGCAGCCTCTTCCTCTCTCTCAACTCTTCCAAGGATGGCACGGGGTCAGCACCGGCCTCAAGGACGGCGGGGCCCCACCATTTTCTTTGGCGGATCAGGCGGAGGCGCGCTCCTTCGACCTTGGAGGGCCGCCAAAGAAAATCGTGACCCCCACCGCCGCTTCGCGGTCGCGGACAGGCTCGCGATCCTTGACCCCTACGCTCAGAGCCCGTGCCGGGGATGAGCCTCATCGATCAGTGTTGAAGGAGGCAAGCATGTGCAGGGTGCTCAACAAGCGCGTGGTCGGATTGCCGCGTGGCGCGGTCTATATCGGACGCGGCAGCAAATGGGGCAATCCGTTCGTCATCGGACGGGACGGGGATCGCGCGACTGTCATCGCGAAATATGAGCGTTGGCTGCGCACGCGGCACGATCTATTGCGCGCGCTGGACGAACTGCGCGGCAGGGATCTCGTGTGCTTCTGCGCGCCGCTGGCATGTCATGGCGATGTGCTGCGACGGCTTGCGAACGCCACGCGCGAAGAGCGTATCGCATGGTGGGGAGCGGCGGCATGACCCATGATCGAGAACCTGCCGAGCCTGGCGGCTCTGCAGCGTTCTCAGTCCCATTTTAGGGCGCTGGAGCGCCGAGGGGCGTCAAGGACGGCGGGGCCCCACCATTTTCTTTGGCGGATCAGGCGGAGGCGCGCTCCTTCGACTTTGGAGGGCCGCCAAAGAAAATCGTGACCCCCACCGCCGCTTCGCGGTCGCGGACAGGCTCGCGATCCTTGACTCCCAGGTCGCGCCAAGCCGCACCCATTGCGAATCAGGGGCATCGAGCCCCCGATTCGCAAGCCTCCTCCTCTCTCTCAAGTCTTCTTAGCGTGGCACGGGACCGCGCCGGCCTCAAGGACGGCGGGGCCCCACCATTTTCTTTGGCGGTTCGAGCGTCAGCGTCTCTTCCCCGACCTTGGCTAACCGCCAAAGAAAATCGTGACCCCCACCGCCGCTTCGCGGTCGGCTTCGCTCGATCCTTGACCCCGTCGCTCGGCGCCCGTGCCGACGGAAGAGCCTCTTTCAATTCAAAGGAGGCTATCGTGGCTCAGTTCAAGCGCAGCATTCGGGACTTCAGGGACATCGCCGCTCTCATCGCCGAGGAGACAGGACAGGCGAACGACAACTTCGCGACAGCCTTCGCTTCCGACCTCGACGGGGTCCGCTTCGGCCGTGGCGACGAGGAAATGACCACCGACATGCCGGATGCGATGCAGGCCCAGCTCGCCGTCGAGTTGATCATCGCCACGATCTTCGATGTCCTTCGCGACACACGCCTCGAACGCGCAGCCGAACGCATCGCATGGGGCGTCGTTCACAGCTTCCACCGGGTATCGAACGAATGGTCCGGCATCGCCGACAAGGCCGTTCGAGAGGTGCAGGACCTGCTCAAGTCCGTCGACGGTTCGGAAATCCACAGCGTCGAACTCGAAGCCGCACGGGACGCTGTGGCGTTCCTCGACGAAGCGACCGACGCTCTCGCCTGCATGCGGGACCATGCCGCCGCAACATACCGTGTCGAGGTTGGCCGTCCGTGGTCAGCGCCGAAGGCGACGCTGGTGTCCTCAAAGCGCACCCACGCCGTCATTCAGGGCACCGATTACCTCGCAGCACGTCGCCAAAGGCGGATAGGGCAGCACCATCCCGAAGGCCCGCTGGTCGTCTTTTCCGGAGGCAAGCGGTGGAGCAACTATAGGCCGATCTGGAAGGCGCTGGACGAGATGAGGGCGATCCGGCCGAGGATGGTTCTGCTCACCACCGCGCAGGACGCAGGCGCGGACGCGATCGCCGAAGCGTGGGCCGCGCGGACCAAGACGCCGCTGGTCAAGCTTGGCCTCGATGTTCCGCGCTGGGGGCCGAAGCGGGCCGGGTTCGTCCGCAACGACCAGATCGCGCGGTTGCAGCCAGCGGACGCAATCGTCGCCGAGGGAACAGGCGTGCAGGCGCAACTGGTCCGGGTGCTGCGCTCCATAGGCATCGCGCCGACATTGCTTACACTCTACGGCGGTCCGGCGGATTGGGCCTGCTGATCCGGCGATGCGCGGGGCCGCTTCGGGATGCTTCCCGGATCGGTCCCGCTTTCTCTTCTGTCGATCCAGCAATCGTCGCCTTCCGGGGACCAGGCGCGCGCGCACCTGGTCCCGTCAGGCGACGATGCGACACCTACGGTGCCGGCCTCCTGTGCGCGGCTCCGCCGTGCTCGTCGCTGGGTCATCCCTTCGGGATGAATCGGGCGCTCAGGCGCCCTGCGCCGGCACGGCCTTGAGCGCCGCAATCGCAGGTGGTCCGCCGACGCGTATCGCCTGCGCCAGAATATCGCGGAACTCGCGTTCCGTCAGTCTTTCGATCTCCAGCTCCGGCACCAAACCGGCGTATCGGCCCCGCAAAGCGCGGCGCGCGCTCTCGACTTCGTCGTCGAGCTTCCGCCGACGCGCTTCGAGATCGGCAAGTAGTTCTCGTTCACTCTTCTTGGGCATTTCCACGATCCTTCTCATGGGTCTGCCCGCCAACCCATGACATCGCTCAACGGAGCGTCCGTTGCAACCCAGCGCAGGTGATAGCCGGCGCTCCGCCGGCGATGAAAAGCTTCTCCCTGAGCGATTCCAGCGCCCGCCACCCCTGACGGACATATCTCCTGCCTCGGCCGCTCGTGCGCAGCTACGTTCGGTCCGATCAGCGGTGCTTTGCTGTTAACCCCGAACCCCTGCGGGGCTCGGGGGCAAAGCAGGGCGCTCTCACATCTCGACATCAGACTGAGCCTCATCGCCAAAGCATGACGCTGGGTGTCCATCGGCCGTCAAGGATCAGCGGTCCCCCCAATTTTGCCGCCGCTCCGCTACGCTCCGCGACAACAAAATCGGTTCCCCCGCTGCCCGCTGCGCGGCGGCTGCGCCGTCCCTGACTGCCTCAACACCGCGTCCCGATGCTTCCATCCTCATCTGATGGAGATGGGGAGCGCCTGACGATGGAGGCTCTCATGGACGATTTCGAGGACAATTTCTCTACCATATTCTCTGCCCCAATCTGCCCGACCTGCGCGACAAGCTTCGACTCGGATCAATATGACGACGTCGATGACTGCGCGCGTTGCTCGAACTGCGGCACGACCTACAAGATACCCGACGATTGCCGGCCGCTTCACCCGGAAGACAACGCCGAACATGCCTTCTTGGAGACCGCTCAGTCCGTCGCTCTCGACCAGTTCCGGGCCGACGCCAAGCGGGTCTCCGAGGCAATGATGCGCCAGACCGCCGGCGGAACCTACGAGATGTATGAGCGCTGGTTCACCGAGGCCCTAGAGCCCTATCTCGACGACCTCGATCCGGCGCTGCGCCACCACGCCATCGCGATCGCCCGCGACCTCGGTTACATCGACGATCCCGACGTTATTGCGGCAGGATTCGGTCCCGGCCTCTGCTCCATATCCGGCATCGAGGAACACTATTGTCACTGCGGCCGGCACGAATGACCAACCCCGGGATCGGGCCTTGCGCCCGGTCCCTTTTCTTTTGTCGCTTGACCTCCCTTCGGCTCGCTCGCGTACCGCGCGGACCGTTCGGTCCGCACGCCGCTACGCATTGCCGGGGTCTCCCGACCGAGAGGAAAAATCTCTCACAGACTTCCCATCCTGTCGGACGGCCGAGCCCGCCTCAAGGACGGCGGGGCCCCACCATTTTCTTCGGCGGGCCGAGGCCAGCGCTCTCCCTTTGACGTCGTGGGCGCCGAAGAAAATCGTGACCCCCACCGCCGCTTCGCGGTCGCTTCGCGATCCTTGACCCGGTCTCGGCCGCCCGACGCCCGCTCCGCTGTCATTCAAGACAGCAGGAGGCCCACATGCAGATCATCTCGACCATCGCCGCTTACGATCATGCCGGGTTCATGGCCGCAATCGCGTGCGCAGAGCGTCGCGCTCTCCATAGCTACTTCGACCAGCACGTGATCGAGGACCCCGAAAACGGCTACATCGCCATCGACCAAGGCGACTATGACGCGCTGCCGATGACGATCATCGACCGGGTGGTCCACACAGTCCCCGGCGGCATGTCCGACGAGTTCTGAAATGACAGGGAGGGGCGGTAACGCCTCTCCTTTTTTTGTTCGAGCACACCAACATGAAGAGGCTGTCGATCACCTTGTGGGGAAGCCCCGCCCGTGCCCGGACGAGGCTACGCAGCGACGCTGTCGCTGCGAAGAAGGAACGCACGCCCGGAGGCGTTTGTAATGCACCCCACGCACGGGTGCTGCGGCGATAAACGCCTGCGAATCAATGGTTTGCTTTGGGTGCCACGGGAGCCATCGGCACCATGAATTGGCATCCGTGGCACCCAGGACAGCATTTGACCGCGATGAAGCCCAGCATTTCCGCCATTTCAATGCGGGTGCCATGGCACACAGTCATTTTTATTGAGAGTCCGGGCGACTTCGGCTATAAGGACGACGCTTCATGACTTCCGGCATCGGGGCTCCACCTGTGGAGCGCCGATATGTTTCGAGTAAGTGTGCGGGTCGACGCCGACCTGTACCAGCGACTTTCCCGCCGGGCCGCCGGCGCTGATCTCTCCCTTTCCGACTTCGTTCGATCGGTCCTGACGCAGGCTGCGGACCCCGGCGGGCGGTACATCTATTCCTCGCAGGACGAGATACTCGCCACCTGCATTCAGATCCTCTCGATCGTCGCAACCGCCACTGGGCAGCAGTCGCCGAAGGCTCTCGAACAGGCGAAAGCGGGCGCCCGCGATATGCTCCTTCAGCGCGGCCTGCTCGGTCAGGAGGGCGCCCGGTGAGCATCTTCCGCAACGACACGCTCGGCTCCTGGACACGGGGTGGTCAGGCTATCGTCCACAACGTCCGGATGACCACCCAGGTCTTCTTCCAGACCATGGTTGCTGGGCTGGTGATCTGGGTCATGGGGATCATCTGGTACGCGCTTGAGAAATCCAGCGACTACGAGCGCTTCGTGCTGATGAAGCTCGTCGAGGCAAGCTTCAAGGTCGACGCGGCCGCCGGCACCAACGACCCCGTGCTCTTCAAGACGCCGGCCGGAAAACAATATTGGACGTCTTCCGATTGGCTGATGGCATCGAGCCTCGCCAAGAAGACGCTTCACAGCTTCGAACTCTACCTTATCCATGGTGCCCTAGTCTCCGGGATATTCGCGCTCGGCGCGCTCGCCTGGGCCTGGTTCTACTTCACGCGAACAGGAAAGGGACTTGGCTCCAATCAGTATCTGCGCGGGGCGCGGTTCGGCACCCTCCGGCAGGTGAAGCGGGCGCTGCTCTGGCAGAAGAAGGGGGGGCTCACGATCGGGGGCGTCACCGTTCCGGAAGCCTTCGAGCCCGAGCATATTCTCCTGTGCGGGGCTCCCGGGACGGGCAAGACCAACCTCATCATCAAGATGCTCGACGGGATCCGCAAGGCGGGAAAGCGCGCCATCGTCTACGACACCGCGGGCACATTCGTGGAAAAATTCTATCGGCCCGAAGTCGACTCGCTCCTCAATCCGCTCGACCAGCGGACGGCGCGCTGGTCGCCGTGGGTCGACGTGCCACGGGACTATCATTACGACCAGATCGCGGAGTCGACGATCCCCGATAAAACCGGCGATCCCTTCTGGGCGAAGGCAGCACGCGGGACCCTTGTCGCGGTCATGCGCAAGCTCGCCAAGCAGAAGCATACATTCGTTTCCGTCCTGCTTGACCGGCTGCTGCGCTCCAAGCTGAGGGATCTCGCAGCCTTCGCGGCGGGTACGGATGCCGCCGCCTTCATCTCCACCGAGGGGGAGCGCACGTCCGCCGGCATCCAGGCTGAACTCGCGTCGGTGATGCGCAGCTTCGCCTATCTCGATGACACCGAAGATGGCTTCTCCATCCGCGACTGGGTGGAGACGGGGGCGGCCGGCAGCTGGCTGTTCATCACCGTCAAAGCGGACCAGCTTCCTTCTCTCAGACCCCTGATCACGGTTTGGCTCGACATCGCGATCTCGGCGATCATGAGCCTCGTTCCTGATCGCGACCGGCGGCTCTATTGCGTGATCGACGAGCTGCCGACACTCCAGAAGCTGCCGTCCCTGTCCGACTTCCTCGCCCGCGCCCGCAAATATGGCGGGTGCGGCATTTTGGGCTTCCAGTCCTATCCCCAGCTGGAGGCCACATACGGCATCCAGGATGCCGCAGCGATCACCGGCTATTGCTCGACCTGGGTCGCGCTGCGCGCCAACGACTCCCCCACCGCCAAGCATGTCTCCGAGAATCTCGGCCAGGTCGAGCAGGTCGAGGCGAACGAAGGCATGTCCTATGGCGTCAACGATATGCGGGACGGTGTGAACCTCTCGCGCATGCAGGTGACCCGGCCGCTGGTGATGCACACCGAGGTCACCAATCTCCCCAACCTGTCCGGTTTTCTCCGCTTCGGGCGCAATCTCCCGGTGGTTCGGTTTGCCGACCAATATAACGAGGTCGCCTCTTTGGCCGAGCCATTCGTCGAGCGCACGACGCCGCCGGTCCGTCTCTCGCAGGCCAGCAAGCTCATAAGGCTGGCCCATGCGGAGGCGCGGATCCGTGAACAGATGGAGCGGGAACAAAAACAGGGGAATCCGCCGCCGCAGGACAAGCCAAGGCCGGACCGGAAAGCCGCGCCGCCGTCCGACAAACAGCCGGACCTCTTCGCGCCGGGCATACCTGTCGATCAGGAAGATCAGGTCGATGCCATCCTCTCCGCTGGCGAGGGTGAGATGCCCGTCCCTGTCAGCGTCGCCTGGGATATTCTCGCGGCCCGACAAGGCGATATCAAATCGGATCTGGTTCAGCACGGTCAGGCGAACGGCCCGCGTGAACCGGCGAGGCCGGCATGATCAATCCCGTCCGCCTCAAGGGCACGCCCGCCAACATCGCCCGCTATTATACGGTCGGCGACTACTACACCAAGGGAGCCGAAGAGCATTCCGAATGGGACGGCAAAGTTGCCGCCGAGCTTGGCCTCGAAGGCAAGGTTGATCACAAAATTTTCAAGGAGCTGCTCGCCGGCAAGGTCGGCGATCAGCAGCTAGGGCGGCATCGTCAGAACGGTGAGATCGAGCATCACCCGGGATGGGACTTTTCGGTCAACGCTCCCAAGTCGATCTCGATCATGGCGCTGGTGATGGGCGACGAGCGCATCCTCGCCGCTCATGAGCGCGCCGTCACCGCCGCCCTCGACTATCTGGAAGAACACGCCACGCTCCGCCGGCGCGATGAAGGGGAGATACTGCACGAAACAACCGGCCGCCTGATCATCGCCCGTTTCACTGAGCACGCATCGCGGGAGCGTGATCCCCATCTCCATACCCACGCCGTGGTCATGAACATGACCAATCGCGAGGATGGAGCACCGATGGCCAGCCTCGAAACCCGGGCCATGTTCGCCGAGCAGATGGTCGCCGGACAGGTTTACCGCAATGAGCTGGCCCGCGATCTTCTCGAGCAGGGTCATGAAATAGAATTCGACGCCCGCACGGGACTCTTCGAACTGGCCAACTTCCCGAAGGAGCTCCTTCAGGAATTCTCCCAGCGCGGCGAACAGATCAACGATCACGCAAAGGAGCATGGCTTCTCGGGCCAGGCCGAAAGGCAACGGTCCTTCTATGCCACGCGACCCCCCAAGGTGAAAATCGGCCTCGACGATCTGCATCGGCAATGGACGGATCGATCGCAGCCGCACCGCCCATTTCTGGAATCGGTCGCCACTAAGGCCGAGCAGAAGGAGGAGCGCCCCTCCGAGGCCGATCCGGTCATGGTCGGAAGAGCCGCCCTATTCGGCATTCGTCAGGCGGAAACCCGGGAAGCCGTCAACAACCGCGGCCGTATCTTGAGGCTCGGCCTTGCCAGCCATGTCGGCGATGTGCGCCTTTCGGATCTGCTGCCACAGGTCGAGATGCATGAAGAGCGCCGCAAGCTGCTCGCCACGCGCGCGCCTACGGGGGATCAGACCCTCACCCGTGGGCGGACGACACGGCGAACCGCCCGCCTCGAACTCGCGCTCACCCAGCACCTGGCTTTGTCATTGAATGATGCCCGGCCGATTGCCTCATCGGATCGTCTCCTCCTGGCTCTCGAAAGTGCAGGGCTCAAGCCGGCACAGGAACAGGCCCTGGTCGATGTCGCGACATCGCGTGACCGCGTGTCTGGCATTCACGGCGTCGCCGGTTCAGGCAAATCGACGCTGGTGAGGACGCTCAAAGACGCTGCCGAACCGGGCACGACGCTGTTGGCGCTCGCACCGACATCGTCGGCAGCAGCCGACCTGGGTCGGAAAGCGAATATCGAGTCGCGGACCGTCGCCAGCCTGCTCGCCGGAGGCGGCCACGGCCTCACGGACCGGCACGTCCTTGTCGTCGATGAGGCAGGCCAGCTCGGCAACCGGCAGGCTCTTCGCGTTCTCGAGATCAGTCGCGCGACCGGCGCCCGGGTGCTCCTGCTGGGGGACAACAAGCAGACGGGCGCCATCGAGCAGGGGAAGGCCTTCTGGCTACTTCAGAAGCTGGGAATGCCTACCGCACAGCTCACCGAAGCAATCCGTCAGGAAACGAAGGTGATGAAGGCTGCGGTCGCGCAGGCGCGTGCCGGAGACTATGCGGCATCTATCACCAGCCTCGACAAGGTCATGAGCGGCGAGACCGCCGACAAGCTCGCTAAGGGGCTCGTCGAAGAATGGACGCGGCTCAAGCCGGAGAACCGGGCCAATACCAACATCCTCGTCCTCGACAATGCCACTCGGCTCATCGTCAACACCCAGATCCGGGAGACCCTGAAGAGGGAAGGGGTCGTCGCCGCCGAAGACACCCGACTCTCCGTCCTGACCGCGTCCGGCATGACCGACGAGGAAAAGCGCAATGCCCGCTTCTATTCCGGCGGGCAGGTCGTGACCTTCGGCCGTGATATCGCCGGCGCGGGGATCGCACGCGATACGGAATATCGCGTCATCGGGCTTGGACGCGATGCCAACGGCCGCCAGATGGTCCGGCTCGTTGACGAAAATGGGCGCACCATCCGCTGGGATCCTCGGCTCGGTTCAGCGCGCCGGGTCAATGTGTTCAATCGGGAGGAGCGCGACCTGGGCGAGGGAGATCGCATCCAGTGGCGGCTGGCGAACAAGGACCTGCATCTCAAGAACGCTGAGCGGGGTACCGTCGAGAAGCTGGATGGAACGATCGCCACAATCCGCTGGGATCGTGACGAGCGCGTACAGAAGGTCGATCTCTCGGTCCATAAGACCTGGGATCATGGCTACTCCGAAACGGTCTACTCCGCCCAGTCGAAGACATACGATCGCGTCTACGTGCTGGCGCCCGTCAACTCAGGCCTCGTCAACGGCCAGAATTATTACACGGCGATCACGCGGGCTCAGTATGGCGTGAAGCTCTGGACCGAGGACGTGAAGCGGCTCGCGCAGCGGCTGGCCCAGCGTTCCGGAGAAAAGACATCGTCCCTCGAAGGCCTTGGCCGCCTCGATCGCGACAAGCACAGCCAGTTTTCGGAACGTCATCCGGATCATTTGCGTGAGACGCGCGAGGAGCAGGAGAAGGCCAGGCAGGAGCGTCGCGACGCCATGCTCGAGCGGCAGCTCGCTCGCCGCGGCCCATCGCACAGCAGCTTGGCCGACCGCCTTGCGGGCGGAGCGAGAAGCATCGCCGAGGTGCTGGATCGCTTCCTGCAGTCCGTCCTCGATCGGGGCGGTGCGGCCGATCCGCACGACGCGCGAGAGGCGCATGACGATCGCGCGTCCCCGGCGCCCAGCCAACAACCTGAACCCTCCCATGGCCCAGAGCGATGACAGGACATCGACCATGTTGCTTGCCATACTGACCGTGCTGCTGATCGTCGCTGCGCTGATCGCGCGTGCGGCACATATTCCGCTTCGCCATCGGTGGAGACGCCGACAGGCGAGGACCATGTGCATCGCACTTCACGGTCCCGACCGCTCCCAGCCGCCGGGGCGCATCTATGCGCGATTGCGGGCTATGGATGCGCTCGCATTCGAGGAGCTGCTTCTCGAGAGTTTCGCGATGCGAGGCCACAAGGTGGTGCGCAATCATCGTTATACGGGCGACGGCGGCGTTGATGGACAGGTGACGATTGGCGGCGAGACCTGGCTCATCCAGGCCAAGCGCTATGCCAGTGCGATCCGGCCTGAGCATGTGGAAGCGTTTGCGTTGCTCTGCAGACGCCGCGGGATGCCTGGAGTTTTCATCCACACGGGGCGGACAGGTGGACTGAGCCGCAGCCTCATCGATCGTCATCAGCATGTCGAACTGATCTCGGGTGAGCGGCTGATTGCTCTCCTCACCGGCGGACAACTCGCGCTCAAGGGAGTTGGCATATGAGCGGCTGGCAACAGGCTTCCCGCAGATTGCTGCCGCTGTGTCGCCATGCGGCGATCCTGCTTCCCGCGATCATGTTGTGCGATCTCTCTGCGGCTGTCGCTAGCCCGAGCACGCGTTCGATGAATGAGCGTGAAGTGGCGCGCTGCATCCAGAAGGCAGCCGAAGGTAGACTGTGGCTGGAGAGGACGCTCTGGGGCCTTCGGGACCAGGAGGGGGGCTGGGTCGGCGCCGAGGTACGAAACACCAACGGCTCGCACGATCTTGGTCCTCTTCAAGTCAATAGTTGGTGGGTCTCGAAGATCGCCGCCACTACGGGCCGGCCGGCCGCGCACGTACGATGGTGGCTCACCCACGACGCCTGCTTCAATGTCAGCGCCGCCCGTTGGATATTTCTGTCCGGCTTGGCTGCCACCCGGGACTACTGGAGCGCGGTCGGCGTCTATCACAGCCCAACGGAATGGCGCCAGCGTCGCTACGCAGCCAGCGTCTCGCAACATCTCAAACAGCGATTTGGCGAGCATGTCTTCGCTGTCGCCAGCGTTAGTCCGGTGCCGCGATGAGACGCGCCCGCCTCGAGACTACCGCCTATGGTGATTTGCAGCCACCGGCGCACGGCGAAATCGCACCTCCGGAAAAGCCGTCGCCTGCTCGCGAAGCAGGTCGCGACGATCGTTGGGTCATACGGCGGAGCGCCCTTTCGCGCCAACTGGTCCTTGAGGCGCAATCCTTCTTCGAAAACGGGCTGCAGCGATCGGTCTCCGAAAGCGAAGCGCGCAACCTGCTGGGCAACCTCGGCGATTATATGTGGATCCTGGTCAAATGGGAGGTCGGCCCATTCGAGCCGGGTCCTGAGAAAACTTTAGGCAGGCAGCGTGGCCCCTCCCGCAAGGTCCGAAGACCAGAGATCGCGTCTCGGCCGCGCGGACGGCCTCGAAAAACTCCGAAGCCGGATTCTGATTAGTCGTTGCTGATCCAATTGGCCCCCGGGGAAGGAGCCGCGAGGCGGCCCGGGAAGGGAAATATCTCGTTCGCGATATGGGAAATTAATGGCAAGACCGCGTAAACCGAAACCTAAAGCACCTCGTCGCGACCGGTCGACGACGGGGCACAAAGCCGTTCTCTACGCCCGTGTTTCCACACCGGAACAGGAGAAGGAGGGGTTCTCCATCGACGCCCAGGTGAAGCTCATTCGCGAATATGCGGCACAGCAGGGACTTACCGTCGCCGAGGAATATGTGGACGTCGAAACGGCGAAGAAAACGGGCCGGACGCAGTTCGAGGCGATGCTCAAATATCTCAGAGCGCACGCCGCGGTCCGTCACTTGCTCGTCGAGAAAACGGATCGGCTCTACCGGAACCTGAAGGATTGGGTGACGCTAGATGACTTCGATATCGAGATTCACTTAGTCAAGGAAGGGACTGTCCTCTCGCGCGATTCCCGATCGTCGGAAAAATTCATGCATGGGATCAAGGTCCTCATGGCCAAGAATTACGTCGACAATCTCTCGGAGGAGGCCCGCAAGGGAATGTTGGAAAAGGCGAAACAGGGTATTTGGCCGTCGGTCGCCCCGATCGGCTATGCGAATGTTGTCGGCCCTGTTGGTAAGAAGATCATCGTGCCAGACTCGGATGCGGCGCCGCTTGTGACGCGCGTCTTCGAATGGTTCGAGACGGGAAACTATTCTCTCAAGGAAGTGACGAAAATGGCTCGCGCGGCGGGGCTGAGATACCGTAGGAGCCAGCTTCCCGTCGGTATCAGCACCATCCATTTCATGCTGCGCAATAGGCTCTACGCCGGCGCCTTCGAATGGGCGGGCCGGCTATATCAAGGTAATCACGAACCGCTAGTCACGACCGAGACTTGGGAAAACGTCCAAGAGGTTCTGGATGGTCGCAGCATCAGTAACGTCCGGGCGGCGCCAATGCGCTTCGCCTTCACCGGGCTCATCACCTGCGGCCACTGTGGGTGCGCGGTGGTGGCCCAGATGCAGCGCGGCCGGTACGTTTACTACCACTGCTCAGGATTCAAGCAGAAGTGCCCGGAGCGATATGTTCGCGAGGAAACGCTCACCCACGCGTTCGCTCAACATCTCGCCCGCCTTCGAATGGATGACAGTGTGTTCGCCCTCATCGAACGAGTGGTTCGCGAATCGCATGTCGATAGAAGCAGGGAGCGGCTCGAGACAATATCCCGTCTACGCGCTGATTTGGACCGGCTGCAGCAGCGATTGGACGCGCTCTACATCGATCGCCTCGATGGGCGAATAACGACGGACACGCACGACCGTATGGCAACAACCTGGCGTGAGGAGCGGGAGCGGTGCCAGCATGAACTGGAGATACTCTACAAGGCGGAGGATGGGTATGTCCAAGACGCAGTTGCTCTGTTCGATCTCGCCCGCAAAGCTCACCAAACCTTCGGTACCCAAACGCCCGATGCCAAGAACAGCGCTTTGAACTTGTTGGTTTTAAGTAGCACATGGGCAAACGGCATCCTCACAGTGACGTTCCGCGAACCCTTCGGAATGCTTGAGCAGATTTCCATCTGACCGCCGTCTCCCGCGCCACAGATGAATTCGGAATGGTCTCGCACCGTCGTGCCTCCCGCTGTAGGAGGAACGGAGGAGAAAGCATTCGGCATCAGGTAGGCAGGAAATTCAATGGCGAGACCACGCAAACCCAAGCCCGCGCCCGTACGCCGTGGCCGGCCAGCTGCGGAACAGAAGGCTGTTCTCTATGCCCGTGTCTCAACGGCTGAGCAGGAGAAGGAGGGCTTCTCGATCGACGCGCAGGTCAAGCTCATACGGGAATATGCCGAGAAGCAGGGCCTGGCGATCACTGAAGAATATGTCGATATCGAATCCGCCAAGAAGACCGGCCGCACTCAGTTCGAGGCAATGCTCAAATTTCTAAGAGCGCGTGCTGGCGTCCGTCATGTCCTCGTCGAGAAGACGGACCGGCTCTATCGGAACCTGAAGGATTGGGTGACGCTCGATGATTTCGACATCGAGATTCATCTGGTGAAGGAAGGAACCGTCCTCTCGCGGGATTCCCGATCATCTGAGAAGTTCATGCACGGGATCAAGGTCCTGATGGCAAAGAACTACGTAGACAACCTTTCCGAGGAAGCTCGCAAAGGAATGCTGGAGAAGGCAAAGCAGGGCATGTGGCCCTCGGTCGCTCCTATCGGCTATGTCAATGTTGTCGGTCCGCTCGGAAAGAAGATTATCGTCCCGGATACCAACGCTGGCTCAATCGTGGCACGCGTCTTCGAGTGGTTCGAAACGGGAGCATATTCGCTCAAGGAAGTGACCAAGATGGCTCGCGATGAGGGCCTGAGATATCGGCGAAGCCAGCTTCCCATCGGAGTCAGCACGATTCATTTTATGCTCCGCAATCGGCTCTATGCTGGAGCCTTTGAATGGGCGGGGCGCCTTTATCAGGGCACACACGAGCCCTTAGTCACCACCGAGACCTGGCAAAACGTCCAGGATGTGCTGGATGGCCGGAGTGGTGGCAATCTCAGGGCGGAGCCGAGGCGCTTTGCCTTCACAGGTCTCATCAGCTGCGGCCATTGCGGGTGCGCGGTGGTGGCGCAAATGCAGAGGGGTAGGTACATTTACTACCACTGCTCAGGCTTCAAGCAGAAGTGCCCGGAGCGATATGTTCGGGAGGAAACGCTCGCCGCGGCGTTTGCCCAGCAGCTCGCCCGCCTTGAAATGAATGACACCGTATTTGCCCTAATCGAGCGTGCGCTGCGTGATGTCCATTCAGAGAGCAGTCGGGAGCGGACTGACACCATCGCACGCCTGCGAACCGAATCGGATCGGCTGCAGCTGCGACTGGACAAACTCTATGTGGACCACGTCGACGGGCGGATCACGGCCGACATGCACGATCGAATGGCAGCCACCTGGCGAGAGGAGCGAGAGCGGTGCCAACGCCAAATGGACGCCCTCTACAGCGCCGAGGACGCACTCGTCGATGATGGAATCGCCCTACTCGATCTCGCTAGAAAGGCACACAAGACATTCAGCATACAGTCGCAAAGCGCCAAAAACACCGCTTTGAATCTGTTGGTTTTGAACAGCACCTGGGCCAACGACACCCTCACAGTCACATTCCGCGAACCTTTTGGAATGCTTGAGGAAATGTCATTCCTGGTGCCGGCTTCCGAGCCCGCCAAGGGCTCGGAAAATCCGCCGCGTACGGAATGGCTCCCCGAGTAGGATTCGAACCTACGGCCATTCGATTAACAGTCGAATGCTCTACCGCTGAGCTATCGGGGAGCGACCCGGCTTTCGCCGGGCAGGCCGCGCCTATAGCAGCGGCTTTTGCGGAATGGCAAGGGTCTGGAAACCCTCCCGCCTCAAAAAATGGATAAACCGCCCCGACTGCACGAAGCATGGGGCGCGATCCAATCAAAAGCGCCGATCTATTTGATTATGGAAGGTTTTTCCGGCCTCAGTCGCCGGATGAAAAGTGGCTCCCCGAGTAGGATTCGAACCTACGGCCATTCGATTAACAGTCGAATGCTCTACCGCTGAGCTATCGGGGAGCAACCCGGATTTCGCCGGGCAGGCCGCGCCTATAGCAGCGGCTTTCCGACAATGGCAAGCGCCAAATTGCGGAATTTTTACGCGATGAACTGTTCCGCCGCGATCCGGTCGTCCAGCGTATGTTCCGGGTCGAACAGCAGCGTCAGCGGCGTCGCGCGATCGATCTTCACCTCTACCTGCGCGATGTCGCGCACTTCGCGCTGATCGGCCACGGCGCTGACCGGGCGCTTCACCGGATCGAGCACAGTGAACTGGATCGCGGTATTTTCCGGCAGGATCGCGCCGCGCCAGCGCCGGGGACGGAAAGGGCTGATCGGCGTCAGCGCCACCAGCGCCGATCCCAAAGGCAGGATGGGTCCATGAGCCGAGAGATTATAGGCCGTCGATCCCGCAGGCGTGGCCACCAGCACGCCGTCGCAAACCAGTTCGGGCAAGACGGTGCGGTCGTTGACCTTCACCTCCAGCTTGGCGGTCTGGCGCGTTTCGCGCAACAGCGAGACCTCATTGATGGCGGGGATCGAGAATCGCTCTCCATCCACCGTATCGACGGTCATGCGCAACGGATTGACCTTGAACAGCTTAGCCGCCTCGATCCGCTGTTCCAGCCGTTCCAGCCGCCATTCGTTCATCAGGAAGCCGACCGTGCCGAGGTTCATGCCGAACACCGGCAAAATCCGCCGCCCCTCCAGCATGGCGTGCAGCGTCTGGAGCATGAAGCCGTCGCCGCCCAGTGCGATGATCATGTCCGCCTGATCGACGGGCACGAAATCATAGGCGGCGCGCAGCCTTTCCTCCGCCGCCTTGGCTGCCGGACTGGGGGAGGCGACCAAGGCGCGCCGAACGTCTTCGGTCATCCGCCGGTCACGCTCATATGCCGCCTGACCGCCGCCTCAGTTCCTGCGCCGATGCGGAAATCATGGGCCGCGGGTTTCAGCCGCAGCGCGCGATCGATCAACGGTTCCACCGCATCCAGCCCACCTTCGCGGAAGGCGGTTTTCAGGTCGACATGATCCTCATGACCCAGACACATGAAGATCTTGCCCTCGCAGGTCATGCGCATTCGGTTGCAATCGGCGCAGAAATTATTGGTGAGCGGCGTGATCAGCCCCAAGCGGACACCTAGACCCTCGACCGCATGATAGCGTGCCGGTCCGCCGGTGCGATGCGCGATCGGCGTCAGTGCATGATGCTGCTGGATCGAATCGGCCACCTGCGTCAACGGCAGATAATGGTCGGTCCGATCTTCCCCGGTTTCGCCCAATGGCATCGTCTCGATCAGCGTCAGGTCGAAGCCCTGAGCATCGCACCAATGCAGCATCGGCAGGATTTCATCCTCATTAATGCCCTTGAGCGCCACCATATTGATCTTGACCGCGAGTCCGGCTGCCCGCGCAGCCTCCAGCCCTTCGAACACCAATCGAATGTCGCCATTGCGCGTCACATTGGCGAAGCGATCCGGATCGCGGCTGTCCAGGCTGACGTTGATCCGCCGCACGCCTGCATCGGCCAGCGCCTGCGCATGCTGCGCCAGCCTTGTGCCGTTGGTGGTGAGCGTCAGTTCATCCAGCCCCTCGCCCAGATGCCGCCCGATGCGTCGGACGAGGTCGATAATGTCCCGCCGCACCAGCGGCTCGCCGCCGGTCAGCCTGATCCTGCGCACGCCCCGCATGATGAAGAGGTCGGCCAGCAGCGCGATCTCCTCCAGAGTCAGCACCTGGTCCTTGGGCAGGAAAGTCATCCGCTCCGCCATGCAATAGCGGCAGCGCAGGTCGCAGCGGTCCGTCACCGAAATCCGCAAATAGCTGATCCGGCGGCCGAGTGCATCGGTCAGCGCCCTACGCCCAAGATCGACCTTCTCCATATTTCCTAGCTAGGCGATGGACCCGCGCCGTGCAAGCGTCCCCGGTTGCGACAACGTAAACAGGTCGCTAACCGATAAGGGTTAGAATGGGACGATGGGCCGTCCCGGGGAGCATCATGTGAGCGGCGAGACCGCACTGGACGGACAGCGCAGCCTTTTCATCCTGTCGCCAGGTGACCGCGATGGGCTGTCACAGCAGGCGCGGACGGCTGGCTGGCGGGCGATGGCGGCCCGGCGCGCCACCGACGCCGCGCAACGCTTCCTCCACAGCGATGCCCAGATCGCCCTGGTTGACATGCGGGGCGCGCGCGACGGCGACGTGCGTTTGATCACCGCCTTGGTCCCGGCGGTGGATGCGGGCGGCGGCGCGCTGATCGTGCTGGTCGACGGACAGGACATCGCCGTCGTGCCGCGGCTGCTGGAGGTGGGGGCCACGCATTTTCTCGCCGCGCCCTTCACGCCCGGCGACTTGCGCGCCACGCTCGCTTCCGCCCAGCGGCTGGTCGACCGGCTGGTCGGCGGCGCCACGCATAGTCGACGCGCCCAGCGCATCAGGCGCGGCGACGCGCTGTTCTGGGAGAGGGAGGGGGATCGCATCCGCCTCAGCGACAATCTTGCCCGCCATCTCGGCCTTGATGAACAGAGCATCGGTCCGGCGGGCTTCATCCGCTGCCTGCCGCGTTCGGAGCGCCGTTCGGTGATGGCGGCCTTGCGCGGCATGATGCGGTCCGGTCGCCCCGAAGCCTTCGCCCACGCCGCGCCCGGCCGCCCCGGCGACCGGCTGGTTCACCATCTGCGGCTGATCGATGGCGTGGTCGCGGCGGATGTGGAGTGGCTATCCGACGCCCATGGCCCTGACGAGACGGGCCGCGACGACCTGACCGGCCTGCGCTCACGCCCGGCGGCGCTCGACTGGCTCGAACGGCGCAAGGGGCTGGCGACGACTGTCCTGCTGCTCTCGATCAGTCAGTTCGACCGGATGAACGCTGCCTATGGTCAGGTGGTGGGGGACGCGCTGCTGGGTCGCATCGCCCGCCGGATCGAGCGCATGACCGTCGACATGGCCGTCGGCGCCATGGTGGCGCGCATCGCCGGGACGGAATTCCTGATCGGCCTAACGGGGGAAGCAGCCACAGCCGAGAAAGCGACTTTTCTCGCCCGGCAACTGATCGGCGCCATAGGCCGCCCTTTCAGCGCGGGTGACCATCTCATCCGCCTGACCGCCCGTTGCGGCATCGCCCAGTCGCGGTCCGACGACGACGCCACTCGCCTCATCCGCCGCGCCGGCACGGCCCTGGCCGACGCCAGAGTCGGGGGAGGGGAGGGTATCCGCATCTTCTCTTCGGAAAAACGCAGCCGTCAGGTCGACGCCGACCAGTTGGAAACCGACCTGCGCCTTGCCCTGCATCGCGGCGAAATCGCCATCCTGTTCCAACCGCAATATCCCGTCGATGGCGAACATATGATCGGGGTCGAGGCGCTGGCCCGCTGGAACCACCCCCAATATGGGGCGCTAGGCGCGGGGATGCTGTTCGCGACGGCGGAGCGTTCCGACTATATGCTTCCGCTCTCGGCGCATATTCAGGCCGAAGCGCTTCGCCAGGCGGCCGCATGGCCGCGCGCGCTGTCCCATCTCCGCCTGTCGATCAACGTCACGGCGGAGGATATCGCCCAGCCCGGCTTCATGCCGCAATTGCTCAATCTGGTCGACACCAGCGGCTTTCCTCGTTCGCGCCTGACGGTGGAGATCACCGAAAGCGGTCTGATGGAGGATGTGGACAACGCCACCGCCCTGCTGACGGCCCTGCGCGCCGAAGGGCTGGCGGTCGCGGTGGACGATTTCGGCACCGGCTATTCCAGCCTCGCCTATCTGAAAAGCCTGCCGCTTGATTATCTGAAGATCGACAGCGGCCTGGCGCAAGACATCGCCGGCACCGCCCGCGACCGCATCATCGTGCGCGGCGTCATCCACATGGCCAAATCGCTGGGCCTGCATGTGATTGCGGAAGGGGTGGAAACCGAACAGCAACTCGATCTCCTGTCCCGCGAAGGCTGCGACTATTATCAGGGCTTCCTCCGCTCGGCGGGAGTCTCCTCCGCCGATCTGGTCGCGCTGGCGTTGAAACCCTGAGCCTCACATAATTCTACCCTGCCGCCTTCGCCAATCCCTTCGAAAGCTGCAAAGCCCCGTTCAACCGCGCCCCCGGATCGGCCCAGGCCCGGTTCACCACGATCTTGCTGTCCGGCCGCAACCGGGCGACTCCATTCAACCGCTGAATATAAGCCACCAGCGCCTCGGGCCGCGGGAAGCGATCCTCGAAGAAGCTGACCAGCGCGCCCTTTGGCCCCACATCGATCTTGGCGATATTGGCGGCCACGCAATTCTGCTTGATCTCGATGATCTTGAACAGATTCTGCGTCGGCGCTGGCAGCTTGCCGAAGCGGTCGATCAGTTCCGCTGCGAAAGCCTCCAGCCCCTGCCGGTCCTCGACCTCGTTCAAGCGCCGGTAAAGTCCCATGCGCAGATCCAGATCCGGCACATAATCCTCCGGAATCATGATCGGCGCATCGACGCTGATTTGCGGCGAGAAGCTGTCGCGCGCCTTCTCCAGACCCGCGCCGCCCGCCTTCGCCTCCAGGATCGCATCCTCCAGCATCGACTGGTACAGTTCGAATCCGACTTCCTTGATATGCCCGGACTGCTCGTCCCCGACGAGGTTCCCCGCGCCGCGAATATCCAGATCGTGGGAGGCCAACTGGAACCCGGCCCCCAGCGTATCCAGATCGGACAGCACCTTTAGCCGCTTTTCCGCCGTTTCGGTGATCACCCGATTCGCAGGCGTGGTGAAATAGGCATAGGCCCGCGTCTTCGCGCGCCCGACCCGCCCGCGAAGCTGGTAAAGCTGCGCCAGCCCAAAGCGATCGGCCCGATGGATGATGAGCGTATTGGCCGAAGGAATATCCAGCCCGCTCTCGACGATGGTGGTGGACAGCAGGACGTCGTAGCGCTTGTCGTAGAAGGACGACATGCGCTCCTCGACTTCCGTGGCGCTCATCTGCCCGTGCGCGACGACGGGCCGAACCTCCGGCACCTCGGTTCGCAGGAACTCCTCTATCTCGGTCAGGTCGGAAATGCGCGGCACCACGAAGAAGCTTTGTCCCCCGCGATAATGCTCGCGCAGCAACGCCTCGCGGATCACTACCCCGTCCCAGGGCATGATGTAGGTCCGCACCGCCAAACGATCCACCGGCGGCGTCTGGATCACCGACAGTTCCCGCAAGCCCGACATTGCCATCTGCAAGGTGCGGGGAATAGGCGTCGCCGTCAGCGTCAGCACATGCACATCGGTCTTGAGGCTCTTCAGCCGCTCCTTGTGCGTCACGCCAAAGCGCTGTTCCTCGTCGACGATGACCAGCCCCAGCCGCTTGAACTCCAGCCCCTTCGCCAGCAGCGCATGGGTTCCCACCACAATATCGACGGTTCCATCGGCCAGCCCCGCTTTCACGGTCTTGGCCTCCTTGTCCGGTACAAGCCGCGACAGGCGCCCGATATTCACCGGAAAGCCACGGAAGCGCTCCTCGAAATTCATATGATGCTGCCGGGCGAGCAGGGTGGTGGGGCAGATCAGCACCACCTGCATTCCCGCCATCGCCGCCACGAATGCGGCGCGCAAGGCCACCTCCGTCTTGCCGAAGCCCACATCGCCACACACCAGCCGATCCATCGGGCGGCCTGCGCCCAGATCCTCGACCACATCCATGATGGCGCGGTCCTGATCTTCCGTCTCCTGATAGGGGAAGCGGTCCACGAACGCCGGATATCCGGCGCTGTCCGGCTCCGCCACGGTCGCGGCGCGCAAGGCCCGCTCCGCTGCCGTCTTGAGCAATTCACCCGCAATCTCGCGGATGCGCTCCTTCATCCGCGCCTTGCGCCGTTGCCAGGCCTCTCCACCCAGCTTGTCGAGGCTCACGCCCTCGCTGTCGGAGCCATAGCGGGAGAGAACCTCTAGATTCTCCACCGGCACATAGAGCTTGTCGCCGCCCGCATATTCCAGCGCCACGCAATCATGCGCCGCCTTGGCCACCGGAATCTGCGTCAGCCCTTCATAGCGGCCGATGCCATGATCCATATGCACGACCAGATCGCCGGGGGAGAGCGTCGCCAGTTCCTGAAGGAAGGCGTCGGCATTCTTCTTCCGCTTGGCCCGTCGCACCAGCCGGTCGCCCAGCATGTCCTGCTCTGTCAGCACAGCCACGTCGGGCGCGGTAAAACCATGATCCAGCGGCAAGACGGTCAATACAGCGCTGCCGCCCGCCGCGATTCCCAAAGCCTCCTGCCAGCTATCCGCCGCCGCTATCCGCTTCAGCCCATGATCGGCCAGCAGCCCCGAAAGCCGCTCCCGCGCGCCCACCGAGTAACTGGCGATGACGACCTTTTTCTTCGCCCGCTGGAGCGAAGCGATATGCTTGCCGACCGCCTCATAGACATTGGCGTTCTGCGCCCGCTCCGGCGCGAAATCGCGAGGGCCATCAACCGCGAAATCCAGGACCGAGGCGCTTTCCGGCTCATGAAAAGGGGTGGTGGCATGCATCGGCCACTCGCGCGCGACGGCATCCCATTCTTCGGCATCCAGATAGAGCGCCTTGGGCTCCAGCGGCCGATACGCCCCCGGATCGGAGGACTTCGCCTGCACGCGATTGGCGTGATAGTCCCGGATCGCCTCGAACCGCGCCTCGGCCGCGCCCGCCACGCCATGATCCAGCACGACCAGCGTGTCGTCGCCCAGATGCTCGGTCATCGGCACTAGCCGTTCCTCGAACAGCGGCAACCAATGTTCCATACCCGCCAACCGCCGTCCGTCGCTCACCGCCTGATAGAGCGGATCGCCCGTCGCCGTGGCCCCGAAAGTCTCGCGATAGCGCCCGCGGAACCGCTTGATCGTCTCCTCGTCCAGCAAAGCCTCGGACGCAGGCAGCAGCGTGAAGCCCTCGACACTGCCGCTGGTCCGCTGATCGGCGGGATCGAAGCGCCGCACCGTCTCGATCTCATCCCCGAAGAAATCGAGCCGCAGCGGCTGTTCCTCGCCGCCGGGAAACAGATCGACAATGCCGCCGCGAATGGCGAATTCGCCCCGGTCATGCACGGTATCGGTCCGCACATAGCCATTGGCCTGCAACATCTCCGCCAGCCGCGAAATCGCGATTCGTTCCTTGGGCGCGAGCTTCGCCACCAACTGCCGCACGCGAAAAGGCGTCAAAGTCCTCTGCGTCAACGCATTGAGCGTCGTCAGAACAAGCTGCGGCCCCTTGGGCTTCGCCTGCAAGGCATGCAAGCCAGCCAATCGCGCCGAAGCCGTCCGCAGCGAAGGACTGGCCCGGTCATAGGGCAAGCAGTCCCAGGCGGGAATTTCGACGATCTCGATCTCCGGCGCGAAATAATGCGCCGTATCCGCCACCGCCCGCATGAGTTGCTCATCCGGCGCCACGAACAGCGCGCGCGAAGGCGCCGCCCGAGCGATGTCCGCCAGCAACCAGGGCTGGAAGCCGGCGGGCACCCCGGAAAGCGTAATCGGGGTGGAGGCTTTGAGAATCTTGAGAAGGTCGGTCAAACTAACAACATCCGTTCGCGCTGAGCTTGTCGAAGTGCCCGGCTGAGCGAAGGCGAAGCCGGGTTGGGATGATCTCATTTCGTTCGATCAAGGGGCTTCGATTTCGCCTTGCCCGAACGGGGAGAGGCTTATTTCTTCCCGATTTCCACAAAATCCAGCTTGGCGAACTTGTCCCACATCGCGCCCTGCCACTCCTCCGGCACCGGCAGCACGCCCATGGCCCAAGCCATGATGTCGGCATCCTGCTCATCCATGAACCGCTCGAACCACTGAATCTCTTCCTCACCCCACTGGGCATGGTAGCGATCGAAATACCCGCCCACCGCAAGGTCCGCTTCCTTGATGCCGCGATGCCAGGCCCGGAATTGCAGGCGGCGTATACGGGGATCTTCGTTCACAATTTGTTCCTTAACCGGACATGCTAAAATCACCGATCGGATGTTTGCGCATCGTCCCGGCTGGGCTAGACACCGCCAGATAGCCATGCGACCCGATATCCTCAACCCACTCTTCACCGAAATCGAAGCGCTGAAAGGCGTAGGCTCCGCGCTCGCAAAACCGCTGGAGCGGCTGGGGCTGGCCCGGGCCGTCGACGTGGCCTTCCATCTCCCGGTCAGCTTCATCGACCGTCGGATGGTGGACGAACTGATTCTCTCCGACTCCGGCCGGGTCATCGGCATAGAACTCACCCCCACCGACTATCGGGCATCCGGCAGCGCCCGCGCGCCCTTTCGCGTCATCGCGCAGGACAAGCACGGCAACAGCGTCGCGCTGGTTTATTTCGGCCGCAACAGCGCCTGGCCCCGCAAGCTATTGCCCTTGAACGAGCCCAAATTCATCTCCGGCAAGCTGGATGCCTATGGCGACAATCTCCAGATCGTCCACCCGGACTATGTCCTTCCCCCCGAGGAAGCCGCGACGATCCCTGCCCGCGAGCCGGTCTATGGTCTTTCCGAAGGCCTGACCAACAACCGCATGCGCGATCTGGCCACCCAAGCCCTGACCCGCGCCCCGGACCTTCCCGAATGGATCGAACCCAGCCTGCTCGCCCGCAAGGGCTGGCCCACATGGCACGAAGCGCTCATCCGCATCCACGCCGACCCCTCCGACGCGCAGGCACGCGAACGCCTCGCTTATGATGAAATCTTCGCCGGCCAGCTCGCGCTGATGCTGGTCCGCCAGTCCTCCCGCAAACGCAGGGGCGTGCCCATTGCCGGAGACGGCCGCCTGCGCGCCATGCTTCAATTGCCCTTTGCGCCGACCGGAGCGCAACGCCGCGCCTTTTCGGAGATTGAAGGCGACATGGCCCAACCCGTCCCCATGCTCCGCCTGCTGCAAGGCGATGTAGGCTCGGGCAAGACGCTGGTCGCGCTGATGGCGCTCCTCAACACGGTCGAGGCGGGCGCCCAGGGCGCGCTCCTCGCACCCACGGAAATCCTCGCCCGCCAGCATTATGAAACGCTGCGCAAAATGGCGTCGGGCCTGCCTGTCACCATCGCCATCCTCACTGGCCGGGAAAAGGGCAAGACCCGCGAATCCACCCTCATGGGCCTGGCGGACGCCAGCATCGATATCCTCGTCGGCACCCACGCCATCTTCCAGGAAGCCGTGCGCTACAAGAATCTCGCGCTGGCGGTGATCGATGAACAGCATCGCTTCGGGGTCGCCCAACGCATGATGCTTGCCTCGAAAGCTGAACGTACCCCCCATCTGCTGGTGATGACCGCTACCCCGATCCCGCGCACGCTGACGCTCACTTATTATGGCGAAATGGACGTCTCCCGCCTCGACGAGATGCCCCCCGGCCGCCAGCCGATCCAGACGGTCGTCATGTCCGCCAACCGCCTGGATGAAGTGGTCGAAGCGCTTGCCCGCCATGTCGAAGGCGGCGGTCAGGCCTATTGGGTCTGTCCCCTGGTCGAGGAAAGCGAAACCAGCGACCTCGCCGCGGCCGAAGCTCGCGCCGAAATGCTGAAAATGCGCTTTGGCGAGTTGGTCGGCCTCGTTCACGGCCGCATGAAGGGGCCGGAAAAGGACGCCGCGATGGAAGCCTTCGCTTCGGCCCGCACCAGGATACTTGTCGCCACCACGGTCATCGAAGTCGGCGTCGATGTTCCCAATTCCAACCTCATCATCATAGAAGGCGCCGATCGTTTCGGCCTCGCCCAACTTCACCAGCTCAGAGGCCGCGTGGGTCGGGGCCAGAACCATTCGGTCTGCATCCTCCTGCGCGGCGGCGCGCTGAGCGAAACCAGCCGCGCCCGCCTGGCCCTGATGCGAGAAACCAATGACGGCTTCCGCATAGCCGAAGAAGACCTCCGCCTGCGGGGCGCGGGCGAAATTTTGGGCACCCGCCAATCGGGCGAACAGCAACTCAAACTCGCCACCCCGGAACATCTCTCGGCGCTGCTGGATTCGGCCCGGGATGACGCGCATCTCCTGATCGACCGGGACGGCGGCCTGACCGAAACGAGAGGGGAGGCTGCCCGAACCTGTCTCTACCTCTTCGAACGCGATGCCGCCGTGGGCCTGCTTCGCAGCGGCTAAAGTTGATGTGCTCCTGCGAAGGCAAGAGCCCAGTCCTGCCGATCGAACTGGACTCCTGCCTTCGCAGGAGCACGTTTCACCTAGTCCCATGGCCCGCAATTGCTGCAACCGCGAAACCATCCCGCCGCCAAGCCGTTGCTTGCATCATGCAATCGGACATCAGCCTGCACCACATCACGCCGATGGCGGCGATCTCCATCGCCCTGTCGGTGGTCGCCGCCTTCCTCTTCCACTGGCTCGCCTACTGGACAGCCACCCGCATATTTCGCCGGATGCGCATAGAGCCGATCATCCTCCCGGCCATCTACCAGCCGACCCGCTGGATCATCGTCCTGATGACGCTCGCCGCAGGCATCCAGCCCCTGACCTTCAGTCCCAATGTCGAGGCGATCTGGTCGATCGGCTCGAAAATGCTGTTCATCCTCCTCAACGGCTGGCTAATCTTCGCGGCCATGCGCGCAGGCCGCATTTTCCTCGAACGGCGCAGCGACATCACGGTCGAGGACAATCTCAAGGCCCGCCGCCACCACACGCGCATCCGCATCCTCTATCGCGTGGCGCAGTGCATCATCGGTTTCCTCATCCTCTCGCTGATGCTGATCGCCATTCCCGGCGTTCGCAGCATCGGCGTCACCCTTATGGCGTCGGCAGGCCTTGCGGGCCTCGCGGTAGGCGCAGCCGCCCAACCCGCGCTCAAGAACCTGATCGCCGGTATCCAGATGGCCTTTTCCGAACCCATCCGCCTGGATGACGTGCTGATCGTGGAGGGCGAATGGGGCAGGGTGGAGGACATAAAGCTCACCTATGTCGTGATCCGCATCTGGGACGACCGCCGCCTGATCGTTCCCGTCTCCTATTTCCTGGAAAAGCCTTTCCAGAACTGGACGACCAGGACGTCGGACCTACTCGGCACTGTCTTTCTTTATGTCGATCCCGCCACGGACATAGAGCCGATCCGCGCCAAATTCATCGAAGCGGTCCGGTCAAACAGCCGCTGGGACGGCCGCGTCGCGATCCTGCAAGTGACCGACCACCGCGCCGACGCGCTGGAGCTACGCGGTTTGCTGAGTGCGCGCAACGCCGGCACCGCCTTCGACCTGCGTTGTGAAGTGCGCGAAGCTATGATGAATTTCCTGCGCACGCACATGCCGCAAGCGCTGGTCCGGTCGCGTCAGCGTCTGGAAGCAGGGGAGGGGTTTGCGGAAGCCGTTACCAGGCCGTCTGCCGCGGCGGGATGAGGGACAGCATCGCGTCATAGACGTGCGGCTCGATCTTCTTCAGAAACTCGACGCCTATGCGGCCATCTTCGGCCCAGCGCACTTCCCCGGCATGATCCTTCACGACCGGCAGCCATATCGTCACCCGCTCACCGATCGCCAGTTGCGCCTCGGTCCGGCACATCAGTCCCAGCGCGGAGATATTGATGATCCGCGTCCCATGGGTCCGGCCCTGCGCCGTGATATGGCTCACCATATCGACCAGATCGCGCTGTGCGCGTCGCTGGTTGACGGCAGGATCCCGCGACTGGTTCAGGTGAGAGAGGCTTGCGAACATCGAAGGCATGCCCGCAGGATAAGGTAAGGAAGATAGCCCCTTCCTTACCTCATCTGGTTAACGCGCCATATACGCTCTTTTGATTTCAGGCGGTTACCAGCCCGTGCTTCTTCGCGCCGAAGCTGACCTTGTCGCCGGGTTTCAGCACCAGAGCAGGATCGCTGACCACTTCGCCATTCACGCGAATGGCGCCCTCGGAAAGCTTGCGCCGCACTTCTTTGTTGGAGGCGGCAAAGCCCAGCGCCGTCGTGCCCTGAACGATATTCAGCCCCTCGGCCCCCAGGCTGACGGTCGGCAGATTGGCATCCGATGCGCCCTCCTCAAAGGTCCGTCGCGCCGTCTCAGCCGCCAAGGCCGCCGCATCGGCACCCCGGCAAAGCGCCGTCGCCTCATTGGCCAAAATCTTCTTCGCCTCGTTGATATCCGCCCCTTGAAGCGAAGCCAGCCGCTCCACCTCATCCATCGGCAGGTCGGTGAACAGCCTCAGCCGGTTCGCGACGTCGGCATCGGCGGTATTCCGCCAGAACTGCCAATAATCATAGTTGGAAAGCTGATCCTCGTTGAGCCAGACCGCGCCGCCTACGGTCTTGCCCATCTTGGTCCCATCGGCGTTGGTCAGCAGCGGCGTGGTGAGGCCGAACACATGAGTCCCGTCCACGCGCCGGGCCAGTTCGACGCCGTTGACGATATTGCCCCACTGGTCCGATCCGCCCATCTGCAACCGGCAGGCCGACCGCCGGGACAGCTCCAGAAAGTCATAGGCCTGAAGGATCATATAGTTGAATTCGAGGAAACTCAGCGACTGCTCACGATCCAGGCGCAGCTTCACCGAATCGAAGCTCAACATCCGGTTCACGGAGAAATGCTGTCCGATATCCCGCAGGAACGGGATATATTCCAACTTGTCCAGCCATTCGGCATTGTCCAGCATGATCGCGTCCGTCGGCCCGTTACCGAAGGTCAGGAAGCGCTCGAACACCCGTTTGATGCTCGCGACATTCTCCGCGATCAGATCGGTGGTCAGCAGCTTGCGCGCCTCGTCCTTGAAGCTCGGATCACCGATCTTGCCGGTGCCGCCACCCATCAGAACGATCGGCTTGTGCCCGGCCTTCTGCAACTGCCGCAGCATCATGATCGACACCAGATGACCGACATGCAGCGAGGGCGCCGTCGGATCGAAGCCGATATAGCCCGGTACGATCTGCTTGGCGGCCAGGGCGTCCAGCCCCTCCGCATCGGTCAACTGATGAATGTAGCCGCGCGTTTCGAGCAGGCAGAGCAGATCGGATGAGTAGCTGGTCATAGTGCGGCGCCCTTAGCATCGCGGTTTGTCATCGTCACCATTATGTTGATAGTCACGCCAAAGTTGATTCTCCGCATTTTAGGGGCAGCAGGACAGGCCATGACAGACAGTCACCCCATGCTGGCAATAGGCCTGATGTCGGGCACCTCGCGCGACGGCATAGACGCCGCGCTGATCGAAACCGACGGAGAGGGCGCCAGCATAGGCATCGCCTTCCACGCCATGCCCTATGGCGACGGCTTCCGCATGCGCCTGGCCGAAGCCTGTCAGCGTGCCATGACAATGGAAAAGCCCGGCTTCGAACCCCTAATCCACGCGGTCGAGGAAGAATTGACCGAACTCCATGTCGAGGCGGTATCTGACCTTCTCGCCCGTAGCGGCCATGTCACGCAGGACATCGCCGTCATCGGCTTCCACGGCCATACCGTCGCCCACCGCCCCGAACGCCGCTGGACCTGGCAGATCGGGGACGGCGCCGCCCTCGCAGGCGCGTTCGGCATTCGCGTTGTCGCGGACCTGCGCAGCGCCGACGTCGCCGCGGGAGGGCAGGGCGCTCCGCTGCTTCCGGTCTATCACCGTGCTCTCGCCTATGATCTTCCCAAGCCGGTCGCCGTCCTGAACCTAGGCGGAGTCGCCAATATCACCGCCATCGCCTCCGACGGCGAGATCGTCGCCTTCGACACCGGCATGGCGAGCGGCCTCATCGACAATTGGATGCAGACCCATAGCGACCGCAGCTTCGATGAAAATGGCGCCGCGGCTGCCAGGGGCAAAATCGACGAAGCGCGCCTGGCGTCCATGCTCTCCGACCCCTGGTTCGTCGTCGCGCCTCCGAAAAGCATAGACCGGGAAGCCTTCACCATCGAAGCCATGCGCGCGCTCTCCCTGGAGGACGGCGCGGCAACCCTCACGGCCTTTTCCGCCGCAGCCGTCGCCAAAGCCCTCGGCCATCTGCCGGAACGCCCGAAACATATCTATGCCGCCGGCGGTGGCCGCCACAACGCCACGCTCATGCGGATGCTGGCGACCTATACCGGCACGGAGGTCCGCCCTGTGGACGAACTGGGCTGGGACGGCGACGCCCTTGAAGCGCAAGGCTTTGCCTATATGGCCGTCCGTCATCTGAAAGGCCTGCCGATCAGCTTCCCCGGCACGACTGGCGCGCCGCAGCCCATGACGGGCGGCGTGCTCTTCGAACCGGCTTAGCCTGTCGACGGCTCGAATTGGCCATTTCCGGACATTTTCGAAGGTCGTCATCCCCGCGAAGGCGGGGATCCATCTCCCAGCGTTGCATCAAGCGGTTAGGTCAGGAGATGGATTCCCGCCTTCGCGGGAATGACAAAACAGGAAGCGTCCGCCTTCCACCCATTCCCGCCAATCCACACGCCCTTTGTCGCCCATTTTGCACATATCATCTGATAATCCGAGAGAGCGAACCTCAGGACAGTATCAGCCCATTCTTCTATCCTGCCGAAAAACATGATGAATTTCGGTCGATAAAGCTTCATCGGCGCATGGTCATTTCGATTTTCCCGAAACTAATTCTTTCGATCGATTCCACGCCGGAAAGAAATCAGCAACATACAGGGCGGGCCTTCGAACCGGAAGCGCCCGGGGGTGTCACAACATAGGAGAGTCGCAGTGACCAGATTTACCCTTCCCCTCATCGGCCTTGCCGTCCTGACCGCCGCTACGGGCGCACAGGCGCAGGATAGCGGCGTCAAGGGAACCCTGCAGGACAGCAATGTGAAGGGAACGCTGCAAGATGCCAATGTGAAAGGCACCTTGCAGGACGCCAATGTCAAAGGCACGCTGCAGGATGTGCAGAGCGCCACGAGGGCGGCGCAGGATGCGCGTACCGCGTCGACCGAAGCGCGCTCCTCGGCTGCTGAAACCCGCAGCGCTGCGCAGGATGCCCGCGCCAACGCGAGCGCTGCCCGCGAAACGGCCACGTCGGTCAAGGAAACCGCGCGTTCGACCCGCGGCAGTTGATCGCATCCCAAGCATGAAGAGTGGAGGGCGGGCCCATCAAAGGCTCGCCCTGCTTGGCATATGGAGGGGAAATCGATGAAGGGGACCATGAAGCTGGTCGCTGCCGGCATGGCCATGGCTGCCGCGCCCGCGCCGGCACAAATCGCGGCGCAAAGCGGCCCGCAAACCATGCAGGCCGAAGAGCCGTCCACAGCCTTATCTACAGGCGGCAGTCTCACCGCGATCACTGGCGTCGACTATAGCAGCGGCGATTACGGCACCGGCTCCGACACCCATATATGGGTCGTGCCGATGAGCCTGCGTTATCGCACCGGCCCGCTCCGCTTCACCGCGACCTTGCCATGGCTGCGCATCAACGGATCGTCCGCGATCGTCGGCGGCGGATCGGGCGGCGTCATCATCGATCCGAACGCCCCCCGCACCACTCGCAGCGGCCTTGGCGACCTGACATTGGGCGTCGGCTACCAGATTCCGGAGGAACAACTCGGTTTCGGTCTAGACCTCTCAGCCCGCGTCAAGCTCCCCACCGCCTCGCGCTCCAAGGCGCTGGGGACCGGCAAGACGGATGTGACGGTCGCGGCGGAAATCTCCAAAAGCTTCGGCATCGTCACGCCCTTTGCCAATGTGGGCTATCGCATGCCCGGCGACCCTTCGGGCTTCAATCTGCACAACGCCTGGACAGCATCGGGCGGCGCAAGCGTGATGCTGGGCAAGTCGGCGCTGATCGTCTCCTACGACTATCGTGAATCCACCAGCGACCTTGCCCGCGACAGCCGGGAACTGTTCGGCGCCTTCAGCACGCCGGTCGCGGAAAAGCTGATCTTCACCCTCTATGGCACCGGCGGCCTCAGCAAAGGCGCCGCCGACTATGGCCTGGGCTCCATGGTCAGCGTGAAATTCTGATCCTGCTGCCAGCCGGTAAAGCTTACCGCTTCCGGGTCAGCTCCCGCATCGCGTCGTCAATCCCCTCGATCGTGAGCGGATACATGCGCCCGTTCATGATCTCGCGGATGATCTTCGTCGACTGGCTATAGCCCCAATGCGCCTCCTGCGCGGGGTTCAGCCAGACCGCGGCGGGATAGGTGTGTAGCACACGGCTCAACCATGTCGCGCCCGGTTCCTCGTTCATATGTTCGACCGATCCGCCGGGATGGCTGATCTCATAAGGACTCATCGCCGCGTCCCCGACGAAGATCACCTTATAATCATGCCCATATTTGTGGAGGATGTCCCAGGTCGGCGTTCGTTCCGAAAAGCGCCGCTTATTGTCCTTCCACACGCCTTCGTAGAGGCAGTTATGGAAGTAGAAGAACTCCATATTCTTGAATTCGCTGGTCGCCGCCGAGAACAGTTCCTCGCAGAGCGTGATGAACGGGTCCATCGACCCGCCGACATCCAGGAACAGCAGCAGCTTCACCGCATTGTGCCGTTCGGGCCGCATGCGGATGTCGAGCCAGCCCTGCCGCGCCGTGCCCCGGATCGTCTCGTCCAGGTCCAGCTCGTCGGCCGCGCCCTCCCGCGCAAAGCGCCGCAGCCGCCGCAGCGCCACCTTGATGTTGCGGGTGCCCAGCTCCTTCTGATTGTCCAGATTGGCGAATTCGCGCTTTTCCCACACCTTGATGGCGCGCTTGTGCTTGCTTTCGCCGCCGATCCGCACGCCTTCGGGATTATAGCCGCCATGGCCGAAGGGGGATGTGCCGCCGGTGCCGATCCACTTGTTGCCGCCCTGATGGCGCTCCTTCTGCTCCTCCAGCCGCTTCTTCAGCGTTTCCATAATCTCGTCCCAGCTTCCCAGCGACTTGATCTTCTCCATCTCCTCGGGGCTGAGGAATTTCTCCGCGACCAGGCGCAGCCATTCCTCCGGGATTTCCGCTTCGACGCCCTCCGTGCCCAGCACGCCCTTGAACACGCGGGCGAACACCTGATCGAAGCGGTCGATCAGCCCCTCATCCTTCACATAGGTGGCGCGGGCGAGATAATAGAAATCCTCCGGCCGCTGCCCGATCACATCGCGATCCAGCGCCTCCAGCAGCAGCAGATGTTCCTTGATGCTAGCGGGGATGCCGGCAGCACGCAGCGCGTCGAGAAAGTTGAGCATCATGACGGCGCTCTTGTCTGCCAGCTTGGTCAGCGATGCAAGCTCTGCCGCGTTGTCGGAATGTTAAGTGTTGCAATGCATCGTTAACAAGGCAGTATCCATATCGAGCGGAATAGGGCAGCGATCATTGGAAAACGGGGATTTGTTGACCGACCTAGGGGAACGATCGGGCGACATCGCATTGCAATGCAGCGAAACGGCGGGCTTCCTGGGGGAGCTTACGCGTCGCATCCAGGCCGATTCCGCGCATCTGGGAGAATTGCAATCGACCATGGAAACGCTGGCCGTCAGCCAGAATGAAAGCGTGCTGGCGGCGCAGGAACTCAGCCTCACCGCTCGTCGCGCCGGAACCATCATCGCCCAGGGGCACGAAACCATTGGGCGTTCGCTGGGGCAGATCACGGAACTCATCGAGAATGTGACGGGACTGGAAGGGCATTTGCGCCAGTTTCTGGATGTCATCGAAACGGTGGGCGATATTTCCGATCAACTCGGCGCCATTGCGCGCCAGACCCGGCTGCTGGGCGTCAATGCGGCGATCGAGGCGGCGCGGGGTGGGGAGGCGACCCTGGGGTTCGCCGTGGTGGCGGATGAAATCCGACGGCTGGCGGGACAGGCGGGCGAGTCCGCCGCGTCCGTCGGAGACAAGCTGGGCCAGCTCGACCGTGACGCGCGCCAACTGATCGGAGGGGTGGAGGCCAATATCCTGCGTGGTCGCGATGTCGGTTCCCATATCGACACCTTGCGGATCAGCATGGCCGAAATCGCCTCTCTTGTGACGCAGTTCGGGGCACGGTCCGACACGATCGTCACCTGCACGGATGAGGCCGACAGCGATGTGGCGGCGCTGCGGCAAGGCCTTGCCCGGTTCAGCCGTTCCTCGACGGAAAGCGCCACCCGCGTCGAAACCGCGCGCAGCCATCTGGAAGGTCTGGAGGGGATGGCGAATGCGATGCTCAACACCGCCGCGCACAGTGGTCATGTCACGCGCAACAGCCGCTATATCGCCATGGCCGAAGAGGGCGCCGAAGAGATGCAGGCGCTGATCGAACAGGCGCTGGCCGAGGGGCAATTGGACATGGCCCGCCTGTTCGATACCGCCTATCGGCCGCTTCCCGGTTCCGAACCGGCGCAATATGAAAATGGCTTCACCGCCTTTGCTGACCGCTTCGTGCGGCGCTTGCTCGACCGGCGGACGGCGCAGGACAGCGCGATCGTCGGCTGCTGCCTGATCGACATGAACGGCTATCTGCCCACCCATATCAGTGCGCGCAGCCAGCCGCAGCGGGCCGGCCAGACGCGCTGGAACATGGAACATGCGCGCAACCGCCAGATATTCATGGACAGCCAGACCCGCCGCGCATTGGATGGGGAAGGGGACTTCTTCCTGTTCACCTACCGGCAGGATCTGGGCGAAGGACGCTATCGTGCGCTGCGCAGCGTGTTCGTGCCGCTGATGTTCGGCGGTCGGCGCTGGGGCCTTTATGAAGTCGGCTATCTCATTTAAATTCTAGCGCAGCTTCGCGTCCGCCGTCCGCATCGTAATCTCGCCATTGGCGGCATAATCGGCAGTTGCTCCGGCCTGGGCGGTCTGGGGATCCTTTCCATCCAATATCTGCGCAATCTGACGAGCGCTCGGCACCTTGTCATAGATGCCGTAAAGGTCGGTTTGACCCACCGAATGGATCGAAAGTTGATAACCTTGGCCGGCTTTCGCCGGGTCGAACGCCACTACAGTGCCTGCATCGTCTACCGGGACGATGATCGCGCCGTTGGCGGCGTCCGCCTGCTGAAGAATGTCGTAGCTGCCGTCAGCCGTATCGACCTTGCCCCGCACGCAGAGCGGTTCCCGCCCTTCACGCGGCAGGGAAATATCGGCTGGCTCAGCTACCGTTTGCGTGGTGAGGCGCGCGTCCCCGCCGTCATTGGCCGGGCAGGCAGCCAGTCGCGCCGGCTTTGTCGCATGGAGGGAGGCCGGGTCGTCAAAGCGAAGGCCGGCCAGCATGCCATCCAGCCCGGCCAGCACTTCCTTACGGCGCTCCGCTGGTCCGGTAACGCGCATCTTCACCACCCAGTGCCCCGCATGCAGGAAAGCCGCCGCTGTGGTGAGCGCGCCGTCCGCCGCATCGTCATAAACGGCGCGGATCGCGCCATCGGCATGGCCCGCCACAGCCACGGCTGCATAAGCGGTGCGATGCGTCCTGGCGCCGAAACGCTCCATCACCGCCTTGTCCGTCATATAGGCGGCGAGGGAGGCGTCGGCATAGCTCGGCAGATAAACATAGAGCGTCGCCTGAATCGCGCCATCATCCGACAGATATTGGGCGTAATTGTCGATGCCCTTGCCGCCGTTGGAAACCTCCCCGCTCTTGGATAGCGACAGGCCTGCCACGCTTTGCGGCATGCTGATTCCGGCGGCATCGGCGCGCAGGGTTGTGGCAGTCGGTGTCCAGGCTTCCCGTTCCTCGGCGGCGCGCACGAGCGCAGGCGCTGACAAGGCCAGCACCGCCGATAAAAAGGACAACGCACGCTTGGGCATTGGCATCCTTCCCTTATTCTTTACCGTCTTTTCGCGGCTTTGAATGTCAGGAGGAAGATTGAGCCGAAATGCAGAGCCTGCGCAAGCGGGCTTTTAGGCGACCGGCGGAATTTGTGCCGGATAATGGGGCAGATCCGGGTCCAGATGCGCCCAAGCGGGGGCCGCATCGGTCCAGATGACCGCCTGAGGGGCCAGAAGATCGGGATCGTCCAGCGCTCCGGCCCGGATGAAGGTCAGGTGCGGACGCGATTCGGCCAGGCTGAACAGAGGCGTGCCGCATGCAGGACAGAAACCGCGCCGCATCGCATTGCCGCTGTCCGCGACGGCGTGATGCCAGCGCACCTCACCCGTGGTCGCCACTTTGTCGGAGGGGAAGCAGACATTCACCGTCCCCGACCCGCCGCCCAGATATTGGCAGAGCCGGCACCAGCACATGCGCGCCGCCATGGGTTCCGCGTCGATGCTGATCCGGACCTGTCCGCACAGGCAACCCGCACCATGCGCCATGGTCTCAGCGCCCCTGTCTGCGCGCCATGAAGGCGAGCCGTTCGAACATCATGACGTCCTGCTCGTTCTTGAGCAACGCACCATGGAGCGGCGGGATCGCCTTGGTGGGATCACGATCCTGCAACACGTCGAGCGGCATGTCCTCGGCCAGGATCAGCTTCAGCCAGTCGAGCAGTTCGCTGGTCGAGGGTTTTTTCTTGAGGCCCGGAACCTCCCGGATTTCGTAGAAAATCTCCAGCGCGCGGTTGACCAGGATTTTCTGGATGCCGGGGAAATGCACGTCGATGATTGCCTGCATCGTCTCCCGGTCGGGGAATTTGATATAGTGGAAGAAACAGCGGCGCAGGAAGGCGTCCGGCAGTTCCTTCTCGTTATTGGAGGTGATGACGACGACCGGCCGTTCCTGCGCCGCCACCGTCTCGCCCGTCTCATAGACATGGAAGGCCATGCGATCGAGTTCCTGCAACAGATCGTTGGGAAATTCGATATCAGCCTTGTCGATCTCGTCGATCAGCAGCACCGGCAAGGTCGGGGAAGTGAAGGCCTCCCACAGCTTGCCCTTGCGGATATAATTGCCGATCTCATGGACGCGTGGATCGCCAAGCTGGCCGTCGCGCAACCGGGCCACGGCATCATATTCATACAGTCCCTGATGCGCCTTGGTCGTCGACTTCACGTTCCATTCGATCAGCGGGGCATTGAGCGCCGTGGCGATTTCCTGTGCCAGCACGGTCTTGCCGGTGCCCGGTTCACCCTTCACTAATAAGGGGCGGCGAAGCAACACCGCAGCGTTGACGGCCACCTTCAGATCATCGGTGGCGACATAATCCTGCGTGCCTTCAAACCGCATATTCTTGTTCACTCATCCTGCCTGCACTGGCCCAACTATGGCAAAGCAGGGATGGAGCGCAAAGCCTTTATGCGCGATTCAAGACTTGGTCTTTGCCGGTGCGGATCTTTGCGCGGGCTTGAAGCACATCCCAAAGCCCGCGATGCTGGTTGAGCAATTGGCGCGCGCCGAACAGGATGGCGCGATCGATCGCATCATCCCCGCCGATTTCCCGGGCAACCTCCAGCGTCGCTGCGCGGTCCGGCAGGTCGCAGACATGGGGTTCCAGTCCGACGCGGATCGCGGCGATATCCAGAATGTGGCGCACGGCCCGCCAATCGAGAACCAGCGCGATCGCCGCGCCCATGGCGCAGCCGCGACGGTCCGATTGTGCCAGCATGTCGAGCGCGTGGCGCTGCTGGCTGACGACCGTTTCGCAATCGCTCTGTCCTGCGGTGCTGGGGGCGGGGCCGACCGCGACCGTCACCTGCGTCAGATAGGCTCGTTCCCGCGCAAAGGCATCCGCCGCCTGGATCAGCCAGCCGCGCGCAGCATTGTCGGCCGATCGCGTGGCGGCATGGTCGATGACGCCTGGATGCCGGCCATGGAGCAGGCAAAGATAATAGGCTCCGTCCGCCAGATCGGGCAGTGAGAGCGTCGCATTCGGCCCGAAGCTTGCGCGGGCGCCGCTGGCATAGCCGTGGCCGGCGGTGCCATCGGCGGCCACGACGGCCTCCAAAATCTGCGATACATTGCCAAATTGATAGCGCGGTGCTGCTTCGCTCATCATCTTCCCCTGGGCCCCGGTGCTGGCGAGGCATCATCGGAACGACCCTAGAGAGACGAGGTAAAAGAGGAGTTTACGCCAAGAAAAAAGGGCGGCCCGAAAACCGCCCTTTTTGATCATTTTACCGCGCCTTAGCCTCGGCCTGCCGAGGCGCCCTTACCCGTAGAAGCCTCGGCCTGCCGAGGCGCCCTTACCCGTAGAAGCCCCGGCCTGCCGAGGCGCCTTCGCCTGTCAAAGCGCCTCTATTGGTCGAGGAAGCTGCGCATCTTGCGGCTGCGGCTGGGATGCTTGAGCTTGCGCAGTGCCTTCGCCTCGATCTGGCGGATGCGTTCACGGGTCACGCTGAACTGCTGGCCGACTTCCTCCAGCGTATGGTCGGTGTTCATGCCGATGCCGAAACGCATGCGCAGCACGCGTTCCTCACGCGGCGTCAGCGAGGCGAGCACGCGGGTGACGGTTTCCTTGAGATTCGCCTGAATCGCGGCATCGACCGGGATGATGGCATTCTTGTCCTCGATGAAATCGCCCAGATGCGAATCTTCCTCGTCACCGATCGGGGTTTCGAGGGAGATCGGCTCCTTGGCGATCTTCATCACCTTGCGCACCTTCTCCAGCGGCATGGACAGGCGCTCGGCCATTTCCTCCGGAGTCGGCTCGCGGCCCTGCTCGTGCAGGAACTGGCGGCTGGTGCGAACCAGCTTGTTGATTGTCTCGATCATATGGACCGGGATACGGATGGTCCGCGCCTGATCCGCGATCGAGCGGGTGATCGCCTGTCTGATCCACCAGGTCGCGTAGGTGCTGAATTTGTAGCCGCGGCGATATTCGAACTTATCGACCGCTTTCATCAGGCCGATATTGCCTTCCTGAATAAGATCAAGGAATTGCAGGCCACGGTTCGTATATTTTTTAGCGATGGAAATCACGAGACGCAGGTTCGCCTCGACCATTTCCTTCTTCGCGATGCGCGCCTCGCGCTCGCCCTTCTGCACCATGTTCACGATGCGGCGGAATTCGCTCAAGGACATGCCGGTCGCCTGCGCGATCTCGCTGACCTCGGTGCGGATACGCTCCACCGCGCGGCCCTCGGCGGCGGCAAAGGCGGCCCATTTCTTGTCGAGCCCCGACACCCTGTCCATCCAGCCGTCATCCAGCTCATGGTTCACATAGCGGTCGAGGAAGTCCTTGCGGCTGACCTTGTGGCGCTCGGCCAGGCGCAGCATCTGCCCGCCCAGCGCGGTCAGGCGGCGGTTATAGGCATAGAGCTGGTCGACCAGATATTCGATCTTCTGCTGGTGGAACTGGACGCTCTCGACCTCGGCGGTTAGTTGCTCGCGCAGTTCCTGATAATCGTCCTCTTCCTTCTGGCTCAGCGTTTCGCCGATCGCCATGGCAATCATGCGCGTTTCCTGCGCGTTGGAGAAGGCGCGGAAAATCTCGGTGATGGTCGCGAACTTCTCCAGAGCCATGGGCTTCAGAGTCTCTTCCATCTGGGCGAGGGAGAGGGTGTTGTCCTCCTCTTCTTCCTCTTCCACCCGGCGCGTGCGGCGTTCGGTCAGGCCGTCCTCATCCTCATCGGCGTCGGCGGATTCTTCTTCCGGCTCTTCCTCTTCCTTGAAGCTGGGGCCAGCGGTCTTCTCGCTGATTTCGCCATCATCGTCCTCGGCGCCTTCCTCCAGATTTTCCGGAGCCGGATCCTTGGACAGCATCGCGTCGAGATCGAGTATCTCGCGCAACTGCATCTCGCCATTGTTGAGCGCGGTCGACCATTCGATGATCGCGTTGAACGTCGTCGGGCTTTCGCATAGCCCCAGGATCATGGTGTCGCGGCCGGCCTCGATCCGCTTGGCGATGGCGATTTCGCCCTCACGGCTGAGCAGCTCCACCGCGCCCATTTCGCGCAGATACATGCGCACCGGGTCATCGGTGCGATCGACGGTCTCTTTCTTTTTCTCGGCTACCGGACGCGGCGAGCCATCGTCTTCGGCGCTGTCATCGCTGCTGTCGTCATCGCTGTCGTCTCGGCTGTCGTCGCCATCCTCGCTGGCTTCCTCATTCTCGACGATGTTCACGCCCATTTCATTGAGCGCGGACATGATGTCCTCGATCTGCTCGGAGGACATCTGATCCTGCGGCAGGGCGTCGTTCAGCTCGTCATAGGTGATGTAGCCGCGCTTCTTGGCGCGGGCGATCAGCTTCTTTACCGACGCTTCATTCAGATCCAGCAGCGGCGCATCGCCGGTATCCTGTTCCTCGCCCGCACCCTTGCTGTTCGCCTTGCTCGCCATTTATTCGCCTTAACTGCGTCGACCCGAAAAGGGGCGATCTAATCAAACAATATCTTCGGGCTGCGCCAGTTCCGCTATGCGAGCCAGATGGTTCCGATGAGCGCTCAGAGCCTGCTGTTGAGCAGTCAGATTCTCTTCGTTCACATCTTCCATCAGCCGCCGGGTGGCTTCAGCCAAATTCAATTCGAGCTCCGGCCCTAACGCAATTTCCCCAATGACCTCATCCAGATCGCGCTGCACGCGATCCGAGTCGGTCTTGCTTCTGTGGGGGGTGAATGTGAACGTGTCGGCCCGAAGCATCCCCTTCGCCATATTATACACTTCACCTTGCCCCAATATGGTAAGGAGGCCACCGGTTTCAACTGTTTCTTTGCCGAATGAGGCCGCGATCATCACGTTCAGCAATTCCGCCAGGGCAGCGTCAGCGATTCGCAAGCCTGAAAGCATTTCCCGATGCAGCGCGATCTGCTCCGGATGCCGCAGCAGACTGGCGAGAACGGCGCGCAAAAGCCTTTGTTCCATGCCGCTTGCGCCGATCGCCCGAGCCTCGTTTCCGGCGGGTGGAAGAGGTGGCTTCCAATTGCCCCGCCGATCCCGTTGCCAGCCGGAGCGCGCGCCACCACCACGTTGATGCCGGGGTTGAAAAGGCGCCCGCGCAAAGAACAACGCATCGTAACGCTCGCGAAAGGCATGAATATAATGCGCCCGCACATCGGGATGCGCGATGGCGTCGGTGATGGCGGAGAGCCGCTGCTTGAGCGCGGCCTTCTGTTCCGGCGTGTCGAGTGGGGCCGCCGCTTTCTCATATTTCCACAGACGTTCGACCAACGGCTCGGCCGCGCTCAGCACGGCCTCCATGGCCGCAGATCCCTCGGCACGGATCAGGTCGTCGGGGTCCTGTCCGCCCGGCAAGGTCGCGAAGGCCAGGCTCATCCCCGGTTGCAGCATGGGCAGGGCACGCGTCGCTGCCCGGATCGCCGCCTTCTGCCCCGCCGAATCGCCGTCGAAACAAAGGATCGGCACGTCGGCCATTTTCCACAGCCGCTCGATCTGATGCTCGGTCAGCGCTGTCCCCATTGGGGCCACCGCCTCGCCAAAACCCGCCTGCGCCAGCGCGATCACGTCCATATAGCCTTCGACGACGATGATCCGTCCCGTCTGGCGACTGGCCGGTGAGGCGCGGTCGATATTGTATAGCGTCCGCCCCTTGTCGAAGAGCGGGGTGTCGGGCGAGTTCAGATATTTGGGTTCGCCCGCGCCAAGGATGCGCCCGCCAAAGGCAATGACGCGGCCCCTAATGTCCCGGATCGGCAGCATCAGCCGACCCCGGAAGCGATCATAGCTGTCGCGCTTTTTGATTTTGCCGTCGTCCGGCTCGGCTCCATCAGGATCGATCAGCAACCCGGCTTCGATCAGCAAAGGTTCGCCAAAATCCTTGAGCGCGGCCTTGAGCCGCCCGCGTCCGTCAGGCGAAAAGCCGAAGCCAAAACTTTTGACGATCGTCGCGCTCATCCCCCGCTTCTGGAGATAGGCCCGCGCCTCCGCGCCCTCGATCCCGCCTAGCTGCTCCTCGAAAAAGCTTTGCGCCGCCGCCATGACGTCGTGCAGCCCCTTGGCCTGCTCCGCTCGCTTTGCCGCGCGAGGATCGGGGGCAGGGACCTCCATCCCCGCCGTCTGCGCCAGTTCCTTCACGGCCTCCATGAAGGGCAGGCCGCGCTGATCGGTCATCCAGCGGATCGCATCCCCATGCGCACCGCAGCCGAAGCAATGATAAAAGCCCTTCTCGTCGTTGATGGTGAAGCTGGGCGTCTTCTCATTATGGAAGGGGCAGCAGGCCTTATACTCGCGGCCCGCCTTCTGCACCTTCACCGTCCGCCCGATCAGGGTGGAGAGCGATGTCCGGGCGCGCAACTCATCGAGAAAGGCGGGGGATAGGCTCATCCTTGCTGCATATCCTCATGCGCGGGTCCATTTCTTCCACACCCGTTCGTTTCGAGCTGCCCGATCCGATACTCCAGATTGCCCGCATGCCCGGTATGATAGCGCCCGTCCGAGCATCGCAGCATGTAGGTCCAGAACGCCATCATCCGATTATGCCGGAACCCATGCTAATGTCGAGCGGGCGCCTGCTTCCCTGAACGGAGGCTGGCCTGAACGGAGGCGGGGCAAGGAAGAATGCCGTCCGCTCCGCAGATCAGGTCAGAGCCGCCTTCACCAGCCCGCTGGCCTTGCTCATGTCGATCACCGACCCATGCCGTTCCTTCAGCACAGCCATTACCTTGCCCATATCCTTGACGCTCGCCGCGCCCACTTCAGCCTTTATCCCTTCGATCGCGGCCCTGGTCTCATCCTCGCTGAGCTGCTGCGGCAGGAAGCTTTCGATCACGTCAAGTTCGGCCTGTTCCTTCGCGGCCAGCTCATCGCGCCCGCCATTCTTGAACATCTCGATGGATTCGCGCCGCTGCTTGGCCATCTTCTGCAGCACTTCGACCACGACCACATCGTCATCCGGCACATTCGAAGCGGTACGCAGCTCGATATCCCGGTCCTTCAGCTTCGCGAGGATCAGGCGCACGGCGGCCAGCCGATCCTTCTCCCCGGCTTTCATGGCAGTGACCTGGGCACTCTTAACAGCGTCGCGAATCATGCGAATGAGTCCTGTTCGTTGGGAAAGGATCAGATATAACGCCAAAAGAGATTTTTAACAGGAGTTGACCCGACGGCCTCACGCGCATAGGTGACCGGCCGTTTAACCCGCTTGAGACGGGTTCTTAGCAAAAGCATAAAAGGACGATATGACCATGGCTGACGCCAAGACCCTCATTGTGCCCAAAGGAGCGACAGGGGTATTGGTTTTTGCCGATGGCTCCGTGGTGTTCGGCCGCGGTTTCGGTGCGACCGGCGATGCGGTGGGCGAGCTTTGCTTCAACACGGCGATGACCGGCTATCAGGAAGTGATGACCGACCCCAGCTATGCGGGCCAGATCGTCACCTTCACCTTCCCGCACATCGGCAATGTCGGCACGAATCTGGATGACGTGGAGGCGGACGCCCCCCACGCGCTGGGCTGCGTGGTGCGTCAGGATGTGACCGAGCCGAGCAATTTCCGCAATGTCGAACCCTTCGACCAGTGGATGAAGGAAAAGGGCCGCATTGGCCTTGCCGGGGTCGATACCCGCGCGCTGACCCGCATGATCCGTGTGAAGGGCGCGCCCAATGTCGTGATCGCCCATGATCCCGAAGGCCGGTTCGACCTCGAAGCCCTCGCCGCCAAGGCTGCGTCGTGGCCGGGCCTCGAAGGCATGGACCTCGCCATCGAAGTGTCGGGCAAGGAAAGCCGCCTCTGGAAAGACGGCGTCTGGAAGCTGGGCTTCGGCTACGGTCTCGATGAAGCGGGTGAAGAGCGCCCCCATGTCGTCGCCCTCGATTATGGCGCGAAGAACAATATCTTCCGCAATCTGGTGAAGGCGGGCGCCCGCGTCACCGTGCTGCCCGCCACCGCCAGCTACGAGCAGGTGATGGAGCAGCAGCCCGACGGCGTGTTCCTCTCCAACGGCCCCGGCGATCCGGCCGCGACCGGCGCATATGCCGTGCCGGTGATCCGCAAGCTGCTGGACGCGGAAAAGCCGATCTTCGGCATCTGCCTTGGCCACCAGATGCTGGCGATTGCCGCTGGCGCCAGGACGATCAAGATGCATCAGGGCCATCGCGGCGCCAACCATCCGGTCAAGCGCCTGTCCGACGGTCTGGTCGAGATCACCTCTATGAACCACGGCTTCGCGGTCGATGCCGACACGCTGCCCGCCAATGTGAAGCCGACCCATGTGTCGCTCTTCGACGGTAGCAACTGCGGCATCGAACTGACGGATAAAAAAGCCTTTTCGGTCCAGTATCACCCCGAAGCCTCGCCCGGCCCGCAGGACAGCTTCTATCTGTTCCAGCGCTTCGTCGAGGGGCTGAAGTGAGCCTCAACCTGCCTCCGGTTGATCCCGCCCGGCTCGAAGCGGAGTGGGAGGCGGACAAGGCCGTTCTCGCCAATCTGGCCGAGAATGGCGACAAGCCGCGCATTCCGCGGCCCGTCGATGTCAGCTTCCGCGGGAGCGAAAAGGATTTCGAGCGCGTGCTGACGATCGCCAGCCAGTTCGGCTTTGTCGAACTCGACCGCGAAGAGGATGAGGAGGGCGATCTCTACCTGTTCCTCGAAACCGAGCAGGCGGTCGATGAAGCCTCCATCCGCGCACTGACGAAGAAGTGTCTCCAGATCGAAATCCTCTGCGGCGTCGAATATGACGGCTGGGGTTGCGAGGCCCGGACGGGGGCGGTGCATTGACCGCAATGAATCAAGTTAAAATATCAACTCGAACACCCCCTTGGGCCGTAGGACTGCTTTTATCTGTCCCAACGGTTCGGAGAGGACGCATGGTAAAAGCTTTGTTGTCGCTCATGTTGTTGATGGCATGTTCGGACAATCCGACAAGCGCCGAGATAGCTGAGCATTGCAAAGTGACTGAGCAGGCCTTGAACGCAATCAAATCAGACCTCGCACTGAAACCGAGCGGATCGCTTCAAAAATTGGGCGAAAAATGCTGGGTTAAGAAATCCGAGGACGGCCATCTTACTTTCGCTTCGATCGAGCAACCGGGACAAGAGCAATAATGCCCAAAAGAACCGACATCTCCTCCATCCTCATCATCGGCGCCGGCCCGATCATCATCGGCCAGGCTTGCGAGTTCGACTATTCGGGTACGCAGGCGGTGAAGGCGCTCAAGGAAGAGGGCTATCGCATCATCCTGGTGAATTCCAACCCGGCCACTATCATGACCGACCCGGAATTTGCCGACGCGACCTATGTCGAGCCGATCACGCCCGAAATCGTGGCGAAGATCATCGAGAAGGAGCGCCCGGACGCGGTGCTGCCGACTATGGGCGGCCAGACGGCGCTCAACACGGCGCTGGCGTTGTTCAACGACGGCACGCTGGAGAAGTTCGGCGTCAAGATGATCGGCGCCGACGCCGAAGCCATCGACAAGGCCGAGGATCGTCTGAAGTTCCGCGACGCGATGGACAAGATCGGCTTGGAATCTGCCCGCTCACGCATCGCGCACAGCATGGAGGAGGCGCTGGAGGCGCTGGAGTTCACCGGCCTTCCCTCGATCATCCGCCCCAGCTTCACGCTCGGCGGCACCGGCGGCGGCGTCGCCTACAACAGGGAAGAGTTCAAGCGGATCGTGATGGAGGGGCTGGATGCTTCGCCCACCACCGAAGTGCTGATCGAAGAATCGCTGCTGGGCTGGAAAGAATATGAGATGGAGGTCGTGCGGGACCGCAACGACAATGCCATCATCATCTGCTCGATCGAGAATGTCGACCCGATGGGCGTCCATACCGGCGACTCCATCACGGTCGCGCCCGCGCTGACGCTGACCGACAAGGAATATCAGATCATGCGCAACGCGAGCATCGCGGTGTTGCGTGAAATCGGCGTGGAAACAGGTGGTTCCAACGTACAGTTCGCAGTCAATCCGAAGGATGGCCGCCTGATCGTCATCGAGATGAACCCGCGCGTCTCCCGTTCCTCGGCGCTGGCGTCGAAGGCGACCGGCTTCCCGATCGCCAAGGTCGCGGCGAAGCTGGCCGTCGGCTACACGCTGGACGAGATCGAGAATGACATTACCGGCGCGACGCCCGCCAGCTTCGAGCCGACCATCGACTATGTCGTGACCAAGATTCCGCGCTTCGCCTTTGAGAAGTTCAAGGGGAGCGAGCCGCTGCTCGGCACCGCGATGAAGTCGGTGGGTGAGGTGATGGCCATCGGTCGCAACATCCATGAATCGATGCAGAAGGCGCTGCGCGGTCTGGAAACCGGCCTGTGCGGCTTCAATGAGGTGGAGCATCTGGTCGGTGCGCCCAAGGATGACATCGTCGCCGCGCTCGCCCAGCCGACCCCGGATCGCCTGCTGGTCGCCGCGCAGGCTCTGCGCGAAGGGCTGAGCGTCGCGGAAATCCACAATATCGCCAAGTTCGACCCCTGGTTCCTGGAGCGGATCAAGGAAATCGTCGACGCCGAAGCGGAAATCCTCAGCAACGGCCTGCCGCAGGATGCGGATGGCATGCGTCGCCTCAAGGCCATGGGCTTCTCCGACAAGCGCCTTGCTTACCTTGCGCTCAAGTCCGCCAATCTGCGCGGCATGGAGCGCGGCATTGCCCGTGGTTCGGGCCTGATCCACGAAGCGGTCAAGGCCATGACCGGCGGCGTCACCGAGGACGAAGTGCGGAGCCTGCGCCACAAGCTCGGCGTGCGTCCGGTCTTCAAGCGCATCGATACCTGCGCCGCCGAGTTCGAGGCGAAGACGCCTTACATGTACTCGACCTACGAAGCCCCGATCTTCGGGCAGGCCGAGAATGAGGCGCAGCCCAGCGACCGCAAGAAGGTCGTGATCCTTGGCGGCGGTCCCAACCGCATCGGGCAGGGCATCGAGTTCGACTATTGCTGCGTCCACGCCTGCTTCGCGCTCAGCGAAGTCGGCTATGAGACGATCATGATCAACTGCAACCCGGAAACGGTGTCGACCGACTATGACACGTCCGACCGCCTCTATTTCGAGCCGCTGACCGCCGAAGACGTCCTTGAAATCCTGAACGTCGAAATGTCGAATGGCACGCTGGCCGGGGTCATCGTCCAGTTCGGCGGCCAGACGCCGCTCAAGCTGGCGCAGGCGCTGGAGGATGCGGGAATCCCGATCCTGGGCACCTCGCCAGACGCCATCGATCTTGCCGAAGACCGCGAACGGTTCGCCGCGCTGATCGACAAGCTCAAGCTCAAGCAACCCGCCAACGGCATCGCCCGCAGCCGCGAGGAGGCGATCGCGGTCGCCAACCGCATCGGTTATCCGGTGCTGATGCGCCCGTCCTACGTCCTTGGCGGCCGCGCCATGGAGATCGTCGACGGCCAGGCCCAGCTTGAGGAATATATCGCCACCGCCGTTCAGGTGTCGGGCGACTCGCCGGTGTTGATCGACCAATATCTGCGCGATGCGGTCGAGGTCGACGTGGATGCCCTGTGCGACGGCGAAGATGTCGTGGTCGCCGGCGTGCTCCAGCATATTGAAGAGGCGGGCGTCCATTCGGGCGACAGCGCCTGCTCGCTGCCGCCCTATAGCCTGTCAGACGAGGTGATCGCGGAAATCGAGCGCCAGACCGAAGTGCTGGCTCATGCCCTGTCGGTGCGCGGCCTCATGAACATCCAGTTCGCGGTCAAGGACGGTGTGGTCTATCTGATCGAGGTCAACCCGCGCGCCAGCCGCACCGTGCCCTTCGTCGCCAAGGCGATCGGCACGCCCATCGCCAAGATCGCCTCGCGGGTCATGGCTGGCGAGAAGCTCAAGGATCTGCCGAAGATCGACCGCAACGCGATTTCGCATATCGCGGTCAAGGAGGCGGTATTCCCCTTCGCGCGCTTTGCCGGTGTCGACCCCGTATTGTCGCCGGAAATGAAGAGCACCGGCGAAGTCATGGGCATCGACAGCGATTTCGCGACGGCCTTCGCCAAGGCGCAGCTCGGCGCGGGCACCGTTCTGCCCAAGAGCGGCACGGTGTTCGTGTCGGTCAAGGACAGCGACAAGCCGGTGATCCTGCCCGCCGTCCAGAAGATGGCGGCGCTTGGCTTCACCATCATCGCGACCGGCGGCACCGCCCGCTATCTGGAAGAGCAGGGCGTCGCCGTACAATTGGTGAACAAGGTGGCGGAAGGCCGTCCGCACATCGTCGACAAGATCACCGACGGCGACGTCGACCTGATCTTCAACACGACCGAGGGCTGGCAGTCGCTCAAGGACAGCAAGGCGATCCGTACCAGCGCGTTGCGCGCCAAGGTCTCCAGCTTCACCACGGCGGCGGCCAGCGTCGCGGCGGCGAACGCGATCGAGGCTCTTCGGGGCCATGCCCTTGAAGTGCGATCGCTCCAGTCCTATTATCCCCTGTCGCAAGCCTGATCCCCTGCATAAGGAAGCACGCTGCGGGTGGCTCCATGGTGGGGGCCGCCAAAGGGAAGTTTTGACGAAGGATTTGCAATAATGGCGACCGTCGAGAAGATGCCGATGCTGCAAATGGGCTATGACAAGCTCAATACGCAGCTCCGCGAGTTGAAGGCCGAACGGCCCCTGATCGTGGACGCCATCGAAGAAGCGCGCGCACATGGAGACCTCTCCGAAAACGCCGAATATCATGCGGCAAAGGAACGGCAGGGCCAGGTCGAAGCGACGATCGCTGACCTGGAAGACAAGCTGTCGCGTGCCCAGATCATCGATCCCACCACGCTTTCGGGTGACAAGATCGTGTTCGGCGCGACCGTCACCTTGCTCGATGAAGATGAAAAGCCGGTGAAATATCAGATCGTGGGGCAGGCCGAGGCGGATGCCAAGGTCGGTATGATCAGCTATAACAGCCCGATCGGCCGTGCGCTGATCGGCCGTCAGATCGGTGAAGAGGTCGAAGTGTCGGTCCCGTCGGGCGACAAATTCTACCTGGTCGACAAGATCGATTTCATCTGAAATCCATGAAGCTGCCTGCTGGCCGCATGACCAACGGGATCGCTGCGATCACCTTCGTCGCGTTCCTGTTGATCTATCTGACCGGGCAGGTCGACAATGCCGCGATCATCGCGGGCTTCATCCCTGCACGGGTGGAGGATGGCGCTCTGCTCGCCGGAATGACAGCGGTGCCGGTCTGGCTGACGCCGCTCAGTTGCACGCTGGTTCACGCAAACTGGCTGCACATCGCCTTCAACCTGTTCATGTTCGTCTTTTGCGGACGGCAGGTGGAACATGTGCTGGACAAGGGCGCCACGCTGGCTCTGTACGTGGCGGGTGCTTATGGGGCGACAGCGCTGCAATGGGCGGTAGACCCGCACTCGACCAATCCGATGGTGGGAGCGAGCGGCGCGATTTCCGCGATCATCGCGACTTATGCGCTGCTTTACAGCCAGCAGAATGTCCGGCGGATCGGTCCGTTTTCGGCCAACCTGGTGCGCGCGCTCTGGCTGGCGGCAAGCTGGATCGCGATCCAGTTGATGATTGGCCTGGCTGGAGGATTTGGCGATCTGGGCCAGATCGCCATTGCCGCGCATATTGGCGGCTTCCTGGTGGGGCTGGTGCTGACGCGCCCGCTGCTCCGCTGGCGTTTCCGCAAGCGTCCTCAGCCCCTGTCCTGAACGATCAACGTCCTTATCCGGTCGGCAGTTCCGGTTCCAGCAGACGGTGCAGATGCACGATCACATAGCGCATCTCCGCGTCGTCGACCGTCCGTTGCGCCGCGCCGCGCCAGGCATTTTCCGCCGTGGCATAATCGGGATAAACCCCGACCAGCTCGATGGAGTTCAAATCTTCGAATTCGAGCGTCTGGGGATTTTTGACGCGACCACCCATCACAAGGTGCAGCTTGCTCATGGTATCTTATGTTCTCCTATACGGTGAACATATACCCTAGCAGGCCGCCCGCACCCGTCCAAGGGGGCAGGCGGCCAGATCAGCATGCTTTTGGCGATGAAGCGATTAAGCTTTTGGCAACCGCGCTTTCAATGCGTCGCTGATCGCCTCGACCTTGGCCGCGACCAGCGCGATCACATCGTCCGCGAGGCGAGAGGTCTTCCCTCCCAGACCGGCGGAAGCCACCGCATCCCGAGCCGAAATGACTGCCTCTTTCGTTCCCTCGGCGGCATTGTTCAGCGCGTCGCCCGTGCTTGATTTCAGGCTTTCCGCGCTTTCCGCCGCCACTGCCTTGGCAGCGAGCGCGGTCTCCAGCATTTTTGCGCTCGCGCTTGAGGCAATACCGGGCAAAGCTTTCATCGCAGCGCGGCTCTTGGGGAACATCCATGCGATGACCGCGCCCGCCGCCACGGCTCCGGCTACGGCTGCTATGGGATGTTCCTGAACGATCTCATTGGCGCGCGCCGCAACGCGCTGGGAGCGTTCCCGCGCATCGGCATAGGCGGCGTTGGCCTTGTCGCGCGCATCGCCGGCCCGCTCGCGGCTCGTCTGGATCAGGCCACCGGCGCCTTCCATGGCCCGGTCTGCCGTATCGCGGAACTTGCCTGATGCGGTTTCAGCGATGTCGTTCGCTGCCTCGCGGGCGCGGGTGATTTGAGCGCGGATATCAGCCATCATCAGTCTCCGGAGTCTCTTCTGTGCGGTTCCTTATCCGAACGTATATCCGCTGGAAAAGGGTCCCAAGCGGACGGCGCAGCAAATACAGCGCCAATGCGCCGATCGCTGCCGCCGTTGCGGCCGGCCGTTGCCGGACCTTCGCGGCGGCGTAGGCGGTGCCGTCCAGAAGGGTTTCAGTCGCCTTGCCCTTCGCGTCCTGCTTCAGCCGCGCAGGCGTGATGCGCGCCTTGGCGGCAAGGGCGCTGGACATGAAGGCAGTCCTGCGGGCATCCGCCCGCGCCACCGCGTCGCGATAGGCTTCTTCCCGTTTCATGACTTCACCGCCTTCTTCATCCGGTCGATCCGGCCCTTGGCGATCAGCAACAACAGCAATGCGACGATCAGGGCACCGCCGAACACGGCGCAGGTCGCCCAGCCCGTTCCCAGATGGGGCGCTAGCGCCAGGATGAAGCCCACAAGGCAGGCGACGATCGCGGCAAAGATGAGCATGATGCCCACCGCCGCGAAAATCACTGCGTTGCGCAACCCCGCGCCGACAATGCCTGCGCGCAGTTTCTGCCGTTCGACTTCCGCTTCCGCATAGGCGCGCCCGTCGGCGTATAGACGCGTGAAAACATCCCGGACGGACTCGTCCTGTGCCTCGGTCTGCAGGGGCTCTTGCGTCAAAACTTCCTCCGCCCCGGCGCCGGGGCCTTATCGTCCGTCACTTGCGTAGGACGTGCTCAGGCGTCTTCGTCGGAACCCTTGGCAAGCCGCATCAGCACGAAGCCGACCACCGCAGCCGCGCCGATCGCCACGGCAGGGCTTTTTCGCACGAAATCGCGCGCTTCGGTCATCAACTGATCGACATCCTTGCTATCCAGCGTCTTTGCAGCACCGGCTACCGATTCTGCCGCCTGGCGGGCATAATCGCCATATTGAGGGCCAAGCTTGGCATCGACCGTGCCGGCCGTATCGGAAATCAGCTTGGCCAAGCTCTGCATGGCCGATCCGGTCTTGTCCTTGGCGACGCCGGCCGCCGACTTGGCGGTCTTGGAGGCCTGATCCTTGATCGGGTCGATATGCGCTTTCCAGTCGACGGCGTTGATCTTGTCGGCGGCTGCCTTCGCCGCCTTTTCGGCTTGCGCCTTGATCGGTGCGATCTGCGCGGTCCAGCCATGCGCGGCGGCGCCATTGCCAGCAGTCTTGGGAGCGGCTGCCTTGCGGGTGGCGGCGGTCTTGACGGGCGCGGCCTTCACAAGCGTACCGGAGGAGGCGGCCTTGGCCGGCTTGGCCTTGGCGGTCTTGGCCGGGCTGGCTTTTCTGGCGCGCTTGACGGGCGGGGTTTCCGGGGTGTCGGCCATCGTCCTATGTCTCCCTTTGAAATACGGTCGAATTGCGAAGTGGGGTCAAATTGCGAAGGGGGTGGGCGGCTTTGCTTCTAATGCTTCGCCACCGCCCACAGTTCCGTTGCCGTTACTATTTTGAGCATCGGCATTTTTCGAGTCCTTGCAAGCCCCCGCATTGCCAATCGGGAAGGTGGTAGCTAAGCGAGGCGCGAAAAGCGACCCAGCGCCACTCCAAGGAGCGATCCATGACCGCCATTCTCGATATTCACGCCCGCCAGATTCTGGACAGCCGCGGCAATCCGACCGTCGAAGTCGACGTGATGCTGGAAGATGGCAGCTTCGGACGCGCCGCCGTGCCGTCGGGCGCTTCCACCGGCGCCTATGAAGCGGTCGAGAAGCGCGACGGTGACAAGAGCAAATATCTCGGCAAGGGCGTCCTGACGGCTGTCGCTGCCGTCAACGACCAGATTGCCGAGCAGATCATCGGCCTGGATGCCGAGGACCAGGCCGAAGTCGACGCTGCGATGATCGCGCTCGACGGCACGGAGAACAAGTCGAACCTGGGCGCCAACGCGATCCTGGGCGTCAGCCTGGCCGTGGCCAAGGCCGCCGCCGATGCGCGCGGCCTGCCGCTCTATCGCTATGTCGGCGGCGTCAACGCGCATGTCCTGCCGGTGCCGATGATGAACATCATCAACGGCGGCGAGCATGCCGACAATCCGATCGACTTCCAGGAATTTATGATCATGCCGGTCGGCGCCGAGAGCATCGCTGACGCGGTTCGTATCGGTTCGGAAATCTTCCATACGTTGAAGAGGGGCCTGCACGACAAGGGGCTGGCGACCTCGGTCGGGGATGAGGGCGGTTTCGCGCCGAACATCGCCTCCACCCGCGACGCGCTCGACTTCATCATGCTGTCGGTCGAGAAGGCCGGTTACAAGCCGGGTGACGATGTCGTGCTGGCGCTGGACTGCGCGGCGACCGAATTCTTCAAGAACGGCAAATATGAAATTTCGGGCGAAGGCCTGTCGCTTAGCCCCGTCGAAATGGCCGATTATCTTGCCGCTCTTTGCGCGGACTATCCGATCAAGTCGATCGAGGACGGCATGAGCGAGGATGATTTCGAAGGCTGGAAGGCGCTGACCGACAAGATCGGCGCCAAGGTCCAACTGGTCGGTGACGACCTGTTCGTGACCAACCCCAAGCGCTTGGAAATGGGCATCGGTAAGGGGCTCGCCAATTCGCTGCTGGTCAAGGTGAACCAGATCGGCTCGCTGACCGAAACGCTGGCGGCCGTCGACATGGCCCACCGTGCGCGCTACACCGCCGTCATGTCGCATCGTTCGGGCGAAACCGAGGACGCGACCATCGCGGATCTCGCCGTCGCCACCAATTGCGGCCAGATCAAGACCGGGTCGCTTGCCCGCTCCGACCGGCTTGCCAAGTATAACCAGCTTATCCGTATCGAAGAAGAGCTGGGCGACATTGCCCTTTACGCGGGCCGTTCGATCTTCCGCTAAGTCAATTTTTCGACGGTCGGCCGCAAGGGCAATAAATTTTGCTTGCGGCCGGCCCGTCCCTGTGATTCAACTGGTCCATGGCGCATATCGCGAAACTCCGCATGTTGCTTTTTTCGGCCTTCGGGCCGGCGATTGCGGTTCTTCTTCTTCTTTTCTTCGCCGGCTATGTGGTGCTGGGCTCCAACGGCGTTCTGGCCTGGGGCGATTATAAGCGCCAGCTTCATCATGCGCAGGCTGAGTTGAAGCAAATTCAGACTCATCGGCAAGAGCTTAAGAACCGGGTGGATTTGCTCAATCCCCGGCGCGTCGACCCCGACCTTTCCGACGAACTGATCCGGCGCGAGCTGGGCGTCGTCCATCATGATGAAGTGATCGTTCCACTGAACTGATCTTCAGGGGGCTGATTGATCGCTTTTGCTGCGTTTCGAGGCTCCATGCCGCGTTGCATTTAGAGGCGGACTGCCGCTATACCGGCCTTCCTTCCATCCTCACCCACGCAAAAGGATAAAAGCCTTGGCGAAACCAACAACGCCGCGTCCGTCACGCGCAAAGGCAGCCAGTCCGGCTGGCGCGGACCATAACCGGCCTCGCCCCGACGCTCCCAAAGATTATAAGGCCACCAAGGAAGAGCTGCTGGAATTCTACCGGCAGATGGTCCTCATTCGCCGTTTCGAGGAAAAGGCGGGTCAGCTTTACGGCCTTGGCCTGATCGGTGGCTTCTGTCACCTCTACATCGGTCAGGAAGCGGTTGCCGTGGGCATCCAGTCGGCGCTCAAGCCCGGCAAGGACAGCGTCATCACCGGCTATCGCGACCACGGCCACATGTTGGCCTATGGCATCGATCCCAATGTCATCATGGCGGAACTGACCGGTCGTGAAGCGGGAATCTCCCGCGGCAAGGGCGGCTCGATGCACATGTTCAGCGTCGAGCATAAATTCTTCGGCGGCCACGGCATCGTCGGCGCGCAGGTGTCGCTGGGCGCGGGTCTGGGCTTTGCGCATAAGTATAACAATGACGGCGGCGTGTGCGTCGCCTATTTCGGTGACGGCGCGGCCAACCAGGGCCAGGTCTACGAAAGCTTCAACATGGCCGAGCTGTGGAAGCTGCCGATCATCTTCGTGATCGAGAACAACCAGTACGCCATGGGCACCAGCGTCAACCGCTCATCGGCGGAAGACCAGCTTTACCGCCGGGGCGAGAGCTTCCGCATTCCGGGCATTCAGGTGAACGGCATGGATGTGCTCGCCGTGCGCGGTGCGACCGAGGAAGCGCTCAAATGGGTGCAGGGCGGCAATGGTCCGATCCTGCTCGAAATGAAGACCTACCGCTATCGCGGCCATTCCATGTCCGACCCGGCCAAATACCGGTCGCGCGAGGAAGTGCAATCGATGCGCGACAAGTCCGACCCGATCGAGGGCGTCAAGAAATATCTGGCCGATGTCGGCGTTTCCGAAGACGAGTTCAAGAAGATCGATCAGGATATCCGCAAAATCGTCAGCGACGCCGCGGATTTCGCTGAAACCTCTCCCGAACCGGAACTGCACGAGCTTTATACAGACGTGCTGGTGGAGCAATATTAATGGGTATCGAAATCAAGATGCCGGCGCTTTCCCCGACCATGGAGGAAGGCACGCTGGCGAAATGGCTGGTGAAGGAAGGTGACGAGGTCCGCTCGGGCGACATATTGGCCGAGATCGAGACCGACAAGGCGACGATGGAATTCGAAGCCGTCGACGAAGGCAAGATCGGCCAGATCATGATAGCCGAGGGCACCGAAGGCGTGAAAGTCGGCACCGTCATCGCGACGATGGCGGGTGAGGGTGGTGAGGCGGTCGCTCCTGCTCCGGCTGCCAAGGCGGAAGCGCCTGCAAAGGTCGAAGCGGCGCCTGAGCCGAAGAAGCCGGTCGAGGTCAAGGCGACGGTCAAGGACCCGGCCCTGCCCGAAGGCACGGACTATGTGAAGACGACCGTGCGCGAAGCGCTGCGCGATGCCATGGCGGAGGAAATGCGCCGTGACGAGCGCGTCTTTGTCATGGGCGAAGAGGTGGCCGAATATCAGGGCGCCTACAAGGTGACCCAGGGGCTGCTGGAAGAATTTGGCGACAAGCGCGTCATCGACACGCCGATCACCGAATATGGCTTTGCCGGCATCGGTGCGGGCGCGGCGATGGGCGGTTTGAAGCCGATCGTCGAGTTCATGACCTTCAACTTCGCGATGCAGGCGATCGACCACATCATCAACTCGGCGGCCAAGACCAATTATATGTCCGGCGGCCAGATGCGCTGCCCGATCGTGTTCCGCGGTCCCAATGGCGCCGCGAGCCGCGTTGCCGCGCAGCATAGCCAAAACTATGGTCCCTGGTATGCGGCGGTTCCGGGCCTGATCGTGATCGCGCCCTATGACTCGGCCGACGCCAAGGGCTTGCTGAAAGCCGCGATCCGTTCGGACGATCCGGTCGTGTTCCTTGAGAACGAACTGGTCTACGGCCGCAGCTTCGATGTGCCCAAGGTTGACGATTATGTCCTGCCGATCGGCAAGGCGCGCATCGTCCGCGAGGGCAAGGCCGTGACGCTGGTCAGCTATTCGATCGGCGTCGGCGTCGCGCTGGAGGCGGCCGAAAAGCTGGCGGCCGAAGGCATTGACGCGGAAGTCATCGACTTGCGCACGCTGCGTCCGCTCGACACGGCGACGGTTCTGGAGAGCCTCAAGAAGACCAATCGCCTGGTGGTAGTCGAAGAAGGCTGGCCGGTTTGCTCGATCGCATCGGAAATCGCTGCTGTGGTCATGGAGCAGGGCTTTGACGACCTCGACGCGCCGGTGCTGCGCGTGACCAATGAGGATGTGCCACTGCCCTATGCGGCCAACCTCGAAAAAGCAGCCCTGATCGACGCCGCGCGTGTGGTCGAGGCGGTGAAGAGGGTTTGTTATAGGTAAGAAGAAGGAGGCGGGCGGCGCAAAATGGGCCGCCCCCCTTTTGCAAAGGCTATCCATGAGGGTCAGGCCGAATAATAGTTGCAGGTCGACTTTGCCGTACCAGATAGGTTTTGAGCGTTTTGAAGGCTCTGAATTGTGCGATCGCGCACCGAAAAGGCCGATGAGTAGTGGATGGTGATCGGGCCGAAGAACATGTTCGACATGATCGGCTTATAGTCGTAGAAAATTTCCACGACTACCACCGGGTTGCCCGGCGTTGCTGAAATCTGACTACCTGCTGCGCCCATGCCGGTGGTCAACACCTGACCTTCCGTTCCGATGGTCTGAGCTGCGGCGACACTCTTTATTCCTTTGCAGCGTTGCCATGTGATCACCTGGTCGGTGAGGGGAGTCGAGGTTGACGCATTGTCTTCCACGGTAGATATGATGATCCGACCCCGGGATGTCAGATCAAGTGAATCCGCAGCATATTTTGCGCCAATGATGACGTCGTTGATGTCGTTTTCGTCAATTCGATCCCTGACGCGCGCCACGCCATCAGCCGCCATGCTGGTAATGGCGCTTATCCGTGCATGCGTAATGGCGATGTTCGCAAGCTCCGTTCCTCCGAAGGTGAGCAGGATGAGAAACGGCAACGCATAGGCAAACTCGATCAGGGCCAGCCCTTTTTGATTTGCGCGAAGCTGGCGTAGAGGCATCGGGAGTACGCGTTCGAATTTATCGATATGCCGCGTGGCAAACATGCTCAAACTCCGCATTTCACGGGGGGATCGACAATGCCGGCATAGGGTTCGTTGCGCATGAAAGTCGTCCGGGAAATCGTCACCAAATTGCCCATGCCCAAGAGTTGCGGAATAGGCGAAAGGCGGTTGTAGGTGACGGTGATCTGATAACGGACGACATCTTCGGCTGTGCCGATGCCCGATGCGCCCTGGCTGGCGATGTCATAACTATTGTTGCGATTATCGTCGATGAAGCAGTCGGGCCCGCTCTTGTCGTAAAGGCCGTTCGAATTGACGTCGGTCGTCAGCTTTTCGGGCTTGCCGATCTTGTTATAGGTCAGAAAATTCGAAGAGCCTATCTGCACATTGGAACCGCTCGCAATGCTAGCCAGCCGCCCTCGAACATAGGTTTCGACGGTGGCGGCCGCGGCGTTTTCCAGCGTCACCTTTCGAGCGGCTGCGTTCGCAGTACCCTGAACGACGGCGGTTGCATAAGCCTGATATGCAAGATCGAGCGCCCCTAAGATCATGAAGATTAGTGGCGCTGCAACGACGGCGAATTCCACAATGGTTACGCCGTCGCGATTTTTCGCGAGTTGCTTGAGGGAGGCGGAGATCATGCGCCCAGCCTCAAATTGCCCACCTTGTCCGATATCCGCTTGAATGCATTGGCAAGGTCGGTAGCGTTACTGACGGAAATGGCCTGGCTGCTGTTGGACGCGCAGGACGCAATATCCGAATTCATGGTTTGGCCGGATAAGACCCCGATGACCCATATATCGACATAATAGGGATCGGACTTCGCCTTTGCGCACATCAGCTTGAAGCGTTGCGTGTGAATGGCTTCCAGAGGTGTATCTAGCGTACCGGTCGACGCTGTTCGCCCTGCATATTTAGCTACGCCATAAGCGCTGTACGCATCTCGGAATGGCGACATCTCACCATCGGTCATGAAGACTATGGTGCGGCGGACCTTCACGTTGTTGAATTTATCCGGATTGCGATATCCGAAGATGCCGTTGTTAGCTATCATCCTAAGACCCCAGATGATGCCGAGGTCGTGATAGGTCGCGCCGTCGCCTGTTACGATCGTATCGACCTGCGCGTCGAACTCGCTTTGGCTGGCCCATGCCTTCATGTGGACAGCAGGCTTTGGGCAGGCGGCTTTGTAGAAGTTAGAACCCGTAACTGAACCCATGGATTCTTCGCTGATACGACTGGAGCCGCTCATTGCCTCATAGTCATAGGGTGCCCAGCGGGTGGCGTCACTGTCAGGGATTTTCGCGATGTCGAGATCCCACGCGTCAGCCGGTATGGTGGTGCTGGTTGCCGTAAGTGCAGTGGATGTGCCGCGTTCCTCGATGCATCCTTGCCAGCTATTGTCGAGCCAGGTCGATGAATAATTCGGCCAGTCGGTCGCCGTTTTCAATGTTCCGCTGCTGTTTCGATACTGATAGGATGAACGAACATAGGCTGTATTTTCGGCGCGGATCAGTTTGCCGACATTCACCGTGCTGGAAAATTGCAGGAACCCGATCCTCATACGAAGATTTTTTCCTTCGAGCGCTACTTGGGCGGGACGCAAATTGGAATATAGGGTCTTTAGCGCATCCCGCATTTCTCGCATTTTGGACTTATTTGTCCCGCTCACAGGTTTTTCTGTCTCCTGGGCGCAGCTAAGCGCATTGGACATATAACAGTTCATCGAGCCGGTCGTATCGAGAACAAGCATCAGATCAGTATTGACGTAATATTCTTCCGCCAGGCATTCGGCGTTTACGCGCATTTCAGTGATCCCGACGACCCGCAGCAGGGTGGTCGGGACAGTCGTGGTGGCTTCCATCCGAAGCTGGCCGTTGTCCAGCGCAGTCGTAACGCGATTGGCGGCATTGGCGTCCGTCGTGGACATGACCGCAGACCCCATCAACTGATTAGGGAAGTTAAAGTTGAAATAGTTGAGGGCTTGTTGCTTGTCGGCACTCGTCAATATGGTCCCGCTCATCGACCGCCGTCCAGCCAGCGCGCCAGCATCGCAAGCCTGCTGCATACGTGCCTTTACGAGATAGGCTCGGCTGAAATCCACAGCGGCGCCAGCCATGCCTGTTAACGGAATCATCGCCGCAGCCACGATCGCCAGCGTATTGCCCGCCTGATTGTGGTAAAGCCGCGTCTGAATGAACAGCGCGCGCTTGATCCGATCGCCCATAATCCGCTCTGCCTTTACTTGCCCCGCACCCCCATTTCAGGCAGGGCAGCCCCATGCCCATGAAGGGGCAATTGCCAGGATCACTATGTCCACTGAGGTTAAAAAGCTGATAATTTCGGCAAAAACTATTCCCATGGATATATGCTAATGGTTGTGGCGCAGGACGATCTCTCCCCACTCGCTTCGCTGTTGAGCGCCTATGCCGGGCCGGACGTTGCGCGCCATCGGCTCATCTGGGCGCTCGATGCGCGGTTCGCGCGGTTGGTGGCGACGACCAGCGAGCCGATGATCGGACAGATGCGTTTAGCGTGGTGGAATGACGCGCTAACCGACGACAACGGCGTGAAAGGGCAGGGCGAACCGCTGATCGACGCGATGCGGAAGCTGGGCGCGGGGTCGCCATGTGGGCTTTCTCAATGGCTTGATGGATGGGAAGCCCTGATCGGGGAGATCGATCTCCACGCTTATGCGGAGGGACGGGGCAGTGGCCTGTTTCGTGCCTTGGCGGGGCGGGACGATATTCCGACGTGGCTCGTCCAGGCGGGAGCGGCCTGGGCGCTGTGGGATTTGTCGGGTCATATCGACGATCGGGTCATCGCCGGCCGGGCGATCGAAATGGCGCGGGGGCATATGTTGCGGGAGAAGCCAGCCTGGCCCAAGGAATGGCGCACGTTGCGCATCGCTTATCATCTCGCGCGCCATGACATTAAAATGGGCCGTTGCGCACCGGCGGGATTGACCCCTGCGCTGTATCTGAGATTGGTGCGTGTCGCGCTGACGGGACGTTAGGGGGATTAAAAGTGGGGCGAGTTCTGGCGGGCGCGATGGCCGCGCTGTTGTTGACGGCCGGCGGGCTGTTCTGGTGGCAGGGGCGCGCAAGCAATGAGGCCGTGCCTCAGCCGCTGATCGGATCACCGCCGCCGCCTGCCGTCGAGGCGCTGCCCGAAGGCGACCCGGACGCCACGGGCGATGCGCCGCCAATGCCCGGCGAGGCCTCGCCGCAGAGCCGTGAAGAGAAGCGTTTCGGCCGCTATGACCGCAATCGCGATGGCGTCATCACCCGGATCGAGATGATGGGCAGCCGGGTGAAGGCGTTCAAGGCGCTCGACAAGAACAACGACAATCTCCTCTCCTTCGAGGAGTGGGCCGTGACCACGTCGGACCGTTTCGCCAAGGCCGACGGCAATGGCGACGGCAAGCTGACCCCTGCCGAATTCGCGACGACCGCGCCCAAACGCACGGCCGCGCCGAAGTGCAAATGCTAAGCGTCAGGCGGGCTGAAGCTCGCCCAGCCATTGGCCCAAAGCGGCGCGGGCGCGGGCGGTCATGGCTTCCTTGCGCTGCTTTTTCTTGACATCTGCCAGTGGCGGGAACAGGCCGAAATTGACGTTCATCGGCTGATAATCCGCCGTCTCGACATTGCCGATGACATGGCTCAGCAGCGCGCCCAGCGCCGTTTCGGGCGGCAGCGGCGCGAGCGGCCGGCCCAAAATCTCCGCCGCAGCGAAACGCCCAGCAAGCAGGCCGATGGCCGCGCTCTCGACATAGCCCTCGCAGCCCGTCACCTGCCCGGCGAAGCGGATGTGCGGCGCGCTTTTGAGGCGCAGCGTGGCGTCGAGCAGCTTGGGGCTCTGGATGAAGGTGTTGCGATGCAGCCCACCCAGCCGCGCGAACTCCGCCTTTTCTAAGCCTGGGATGGTCCGGAGCAGTTCGGCCTGCGCGCCATGCTTCAGCTTGGTCTGGAAGCCGACCATGTTCCACAGCGTGCCCGCCGCATTGTCCTGCCGAAGCTGCACCACGGCATAGGGCCAGCGGCCGGTGCGTGGATCGTCCAGGCCCATCGGCTTCATCGGCCCATGGCGCAGCGTTTCGGGGCCGCGTGACGCCATCACCTCGATCGGCATGCAGCCTTCGAAATAGGGCGTGTCCTTTTCCCACTCCTTGAACTCGGTCTTTTCGCCGTCGAGCAGTCCCTGGACGAAGGCCTGATACTGCTCCTTGTTCATGGGGCAGTTGATATAATCCTTGCCCTCGCCGCCGCCGGGGCCGATCTTGTCCCAGCGATTGGCCATCCAGCATTTGTCCATGTCTATGCTGTCGAAATGCACGACCGGCGCAATGGCGTCGAAAAAGGCGAGATGATCGATCCCCGCCGCCTGGCCGATGCTGGCGGCGAGCGCGGGTGCGGTCAGCGGTCCGGTGGCGACGATGGTCATACCCTCGGTGGGCAGCGCGTCGATGCGTTCACGCACGATCTCGACATTGGAATGTTCGGCCAATGTTCGGGTGACGCCATCGGAAAAGATATGGCGATCGACCGCCAGCGCCGATCCGGCGGGCACCTTGGCCGGTTCCGCCTGCGCCATGATGAGCGAGCCAAGCCGCCGCATTTCCTGATGCAGCAGCCCCACGGCATTCTTGTCCGGATCGTCGGAGCGGAAGCTGTTGGAACAGACCAGTTCAGCAAGACCCTCGGTCTGGTGCGCGGGCGTCATGTCGCCGCTGCCGCGCATTTCCGACAGGCGGACCTTCACGCCGGCCTGCGCCAACTGCCATGCCGCTTCCGTGCCCGCAAGCCCGCCGCCGATGATATGAACCTGATGCATGCGGCGACCCATGGTCCCCTCCGCGCCGCAGGTCAACCGTTGTTCAGAGGGGGGCGCTGCTCAGGCCGGGGCCAGTTCCGTCCCGCCATAATAGGCAGCTTCGTCCAAGATTTCTTCCCGCTTGGCGACGATGGTAGCGACCAGCACCTGGCCCGCGACATTGACGGCGGTGCGGCCCATGTCGAGGATCGGATCGATGGCGAGCAGCAGGCCCGCTCCCTCGAGCGGTAGGCCGAGCGTGGAAAGCGTCAGCGTCAACATGACTATGGCGCCCGTCAGGCCTGCCGTCGCCGCCGATCCGACGACCGACACGAAGACGATCAGCGCATAGTCCGCCGCATGGAGGGGGATGCCGTAAAAGCCGGCCACGAATATCGCTGCAAGCGCCGGATAGATGGAGGCGCAGCCGTCCATCTTGGTGGTGGAGGCCAGTGGAATGGCGAAGGCGGCATAGCCCTTTTCCACGCCCATACGCTCCGTTACGGTCTCGGTGACGGGCAGGGTGCCGACCGAGGATCGCGAGACGAAGCCAAGCTGGATGGCGGGCCACGCCTTGGCGAAGAAGGGCAGGGGTTTCAGGCCATTGGCGGCCAGCAGCAGCGGATAGACGACGAGCAGGACAATGGCGAGGCCGAGATATACCGCCCCTGCGAAGCTGCCGAGTTGGGCTAGCGCGCTCCAGCCATAGGTGGCGATGGCGCTGCCGATAAGAGCGGCCGAGCCGATGGGCGTCAGGCGGATGATCCAGCCCAGGATCGCGCGCACCACGGCGAGCAGCGAACGGACGAAAGCCAGGAACGGTTCGGCCTTCTCTCCCACCTTCAGCGTCGCGAGGCCGATGGCGATGGAAACGACCAGCAATTGCAGGATATTGAAGGACAAGCTGGTGGTCGCCCCCGTATCCGTGATCTTGGTGCTGGCGGACAGGGCGAAGCTGTTGCTGGGGACCAGGCCTTTCAGGAAATCGAGCCAGCCTCCAATGGAATCGGGCTTTCCCACGGCCAAGGCCTGTCCGTGCAAGCCGGAACCCGGCTGGACGATCAACCCGATGGCAAGGCCGATGACGACGGCGATCAGCGCCGTGATAGCGAACCAGAGGAGGGTTTGTCCGGCCAACCGCGCTGCATTGTCGAGGGCGCGCAGATTGGCGATGGAGGCGACGATCGCCGCGAACACCAGCGGCGGGACCACGGCCTTCAGCAGCGAAACGAAGATCGACCCCGTGGTCTTGAGCGCTGTCGCCAGCCAGTTGAGATCGCCGTCCGGCCCCGAACCGATGGATCGCGCCAGCAGGCCAAGCAACAGGCCGACGGCCATGCCGGCAAGAACCTGAAATCCGAAACTGCGATAGTTGATGGCCATGGGCTCACATTCCTTCGGGCGACCGGCGCGCGATATGGGGAGCGACCCTGCCAAATGCGCGCAAGCAATTCTTTATGGGGGTGAACGCGGATAAGGACGCCCTCTTTCCGCAGCTTAACAGCCAAACGGATTGGCCGCCGCGATCCGCTATGCCACATGGAATGGCGAAATCCAGCATGGAGATGCGATTTGATGAAGTGGTGGCCGGTTCTGATGGCCCTGTCCTTGCCGCAGGGGGCGTCGGCGGCGGGCGATCCGGCGCTGGCCAAGGCGGTGCTGATGAAGTCGATTGCCTTCCGGACGGTGGCGGGTGAGGGGCAGGTTCCCCGCCTCGCTGCTTATTATGCGTCGGTGTTGCGGCAGGCGGGCTTTGCGACGACCGATCTGGAGATCACGCCGATAGGCGAAACGGCGACATTGGCCGCGACCGTCCGGGGCAGCGATCCCCATCTCAAGCCCCTGCTGATGATCGGCCATATGGATGTGGTGGCGGCCAATCCGGCGGACTGGACACGCGATCCGTTCACGCCGGTGGAGGAGAATGGCTATATTTTCGGCCGGGGGGCGGAGGACAATAAATATGACGTCGCCATGATGGTGGCGACGATGGCTGGGCTGAAGAAGGAATGCTGGCGACTGCGGCGGACCGTCACCTTGCTGCTGTCAGGCGACGAGGAAACCCATATGCGCACGACGCGGGCGTTGGCGGAGAAATATAGGGACGCCGAACTGCTGCTGAACGGCGATGGCGGCGGCGGCCTGTTGGATGAGGCTGGCCAGCCCGTTCTGTATCAGTTGCAGGCGGGCGAAAAGACTTATGCCGATTTCGAGATCGCCTTTACCGATGCCGGCGGCCATAGCGGCGCGCCGACGCCCGGCAATCCCATCTATCGGCTGGCGCGCGCGATCGATCGGATCGCGGCCTATCGCTTCGCGCCGATGCGCAACGAACTGACCAAGGCTTCGCTGTCATTGTCGGCCGATCGCATCGGCGGCGCGGTGGGCGCGGCGATGCGGCGCTATGCGGAGACGGGGGACAGGAAGGCGGCCGATTTGCTATCCGAATATCCCGAATTTGTCGGGCAGGTGCGGACGACCTGCGTGGCGACCATGGCGCAGGCTGGGCATGCGCTCAACGCTTTGCCGCAAAGCGCGAAGGTCGATGTCAACTGCCGCATCTTTCCGGGCATAGCCATTGATGTGGTGAAGGCGGAACTCACCCAGGCGATCGACGATCCCGGCGCGGCGATCACCACGCTCGACGATCTCAAGGCGAGCGACGCGTCGCCCTTGCGCGAGGATGTGATGAAGGCGGTGACGGCGGCGGTCGCGGCGCGCTATCCGAATATTCCCGTCATCCCATCTATGTCGGCGGGGGCGACGGACAGCCTCTATTTTCGGGCGCTGGGAGTGCCGAGCTATGGCGTGTCCAGCCTATTCCAGCGGGGCGAGGACGGCTTTGCCCATGGACTGGACGAACGCGTTCCGGTGGCGGGAATAGCCGACGCGCTCGATCAGTGGGAGCGGGTGATAAAAGCGCTGGCGGAATAATTGCCAGCGCTCCGTGCTCCTGCCCAGGCAGGAGCACGGCTTTTTGGGAGGATCAGCGTAACGCCGCTACGCTGTTCGCCGCCGACAACACCGCTTGAACCGAAGCGGTGGCGACGTCCGTGTCCGTACCGATGCCGAAGATGGTCCGGCCATCGGGCGTGCGGCATTCGACGTAAGCGGCCGCCGCGACGTCAGTGCCTGCGCCGATGGCATGTTCGCTATAGTCCGCGACCTCCAGATCGACGTCCAGTTCGTCCCGCAGCGCGGCCAGCACCGAGGAGATCAGGCCGTTGCCACGCCCGGAAATCGAGCGCTCGCCGCCCTTGTGCGTGATCTTGCCGGTGAAGATGCGGTCGCCCGCCGCACCGCTCTCATGATAGTCGATCAGGCTGTAGGGCTGTTCGCCCGCCAGACGGTAATGGGTTTCGAAGGCTCCCCAGATGTCGGCGGCGTTCAGTTCGCGGCTGCTCTCGTCGGCCAGCGCCTGCACGATCTTGGAGAAGTCGGCCTGCATGCGCTTGGGCAGCTTCAGCCCCTTGTCCTGCTGCAACACCCAGGCGACGCCGCCCTTGCCCGATTGCGAGTTCACGCGGATCACGGCTTCATAATCGCGGCCCAGATCCTTGGGATCGATCGGCAGATAGGGCACGTCCCAAATCCGGTCGTTGCGCGCTTCCTGCGCGGCGAAGCCCTTTTTGATCGCGTCCTGATGCGAACCGGAGAAGGCGGTGAACACCAGCTCGCCCGCATAGGGATGGCGCGGATGGACCGGCAACTGGTTGCAATATTCGACGGTCTGGATGACCTCATCGATGTCGCTGAAATCCAGGCCGGGATTGATGCCCTGGGTGTACATGTTCAGCGCCACCGTCACCAAGTCGCAATTGCCGGTGCGTTCGCCATTGCCGAACAGGCAGCCTTCGACACGGTCCGCGCCCGCCATCAGGCCCAGTTCGGCGGCGGCAACGCCGGTGCCCCGGTCATTATGGGTGTGCAGCGAGATCACCACGCTGTCGCGCTTGCTGATATTGCGGCAGATCCATTCGATCTGGTCGGCATAGATATTGGGCGTCGCCGCCTCGACCGTGGCGGGCAGGTTCAGGATCAGCGGGCGCTCGGGCGTCGGCTGGAGAATTTCCATCACCGCCTCGCAGCATTCCAGGCTGAAATCCAGCTCGGCGGTGGAAAAGGTTTCGGGTGAATATTCGAAATGCCAGTCGGTGTCGGGCTGCTTCGCCGCATTGTCGCGCAGCAGCTTGGCGGCGGTGATCGCGATTTCCTTGATCTGCGGCCGGTCCATCTGGAACACGATATTGCGCCACGCGGGCGACACGGCGTTGTAGACATGGACGATGGCCTTCTTCGCGCCGCGCAGGCTTTCGAAGGTGGTGGCGATCAGATCCTCGCGCGCCTGGGTCAGCACCTGTGGGAACACATCGTCGGGGATCGCGCCGTCACGGACCAGCCCGGAGATAAAGTCGAACTCGGTCGCGCCCGCGCTGGGGAAGCCGACCTCAATTTCCTTGACGCCCACCTTCACCAGCAGGTCGAAGAAGCGGCGCTTCTTTTCCGCGTTCATCGGGTCGATCAGCGACTGGTTGCCGTCGCGCATGTCGGTCGACAGCCAGCGTGGCGGCGTAGTGATGACGTTCGACGGCCACTGGCGATTGGGCAGGTCCACCTGGGGGAAGGGGCGGTATTTCAGCGAGGGATCGTTCAGCATCATGACGAAAATGACTTCTCTGCAATCGAGCGGCTGCAGCCTGCCCGGTGGTACGACTATCTGCTTGATTGTGCCCTTAGGCGTATTGCCGCGTCATTCAAGCGAAGAGCAGCACAAAAACCACGCCTAAGGGCGTGTAAGTCGTAGCAGAGGAAGAAGCGCACGCTGCATGATGGGATGGCCATAGCCTGAATCGGCAGGGAAGCGCAAGCGTTGCTGACAAAAGGGATAGGCTGGAGGGAGTCTGTCAACTCCCCTCCCGCTTGCGGGAGGGGAGCGTGGAGCCTTATTTCTGGAAGGCCGCGACGATCTTCAATTCAACATTGTCGCCAACCATGGGCACGCCATAACCCATGTTGAAATCGCTGCGCTTGATCGTGGTCGTAGCGACGAAGCCCACATTCTCCTTGCCGCCCATCATGGCCGGAGCCTTGCCCGCGCCGTAGAATTCGGTGTCGAGCGTTACCGGCTTGGTAATGCCCTTGATCGTGAGATTTCCACTGATTTCCGCTTCGGTGCCCTGAACCTTCACGCCGGTCGACACGAAGGTCGCCTTGGGGAATTTGGCGGAATCGAAAAATTCCGGCTTCATCAGATGCTCGTCGAGCTTGGCGATGCCGGTCTTCAGGTTCGTCACCGGAACCTCCACCGAAACCTTGGCGGCGGACGGGTTCTTCGGATCGAGCGTTAGCGTGCCGGTCGATTCGGAAATGACGCCCATATTGTTGGAAAAGCCCATATGGTCATAGGCGAAGAGGATCTGGGTGTGGCCGGGGTCGATCGCATAGGTTCCGGCGGTGACGCGGGCCGGATCCTTCGCGCCGGGCGCAGGGGGCATTTGCTGGGCGACGACGACGCTGCCGCCGGCAACAGCGACCAGGGCCGCGACGGGGATCAGAAATTTGCGCATGCGAAACGCTCTCCAAAAAAACGAGGGACGCCGCGAGAATAAGCGACGTCCCTCAATTGTTCCAGAGGCGTAACCGGAAACGGATCGTTCCCTTTCCGGCTCGCAAAAGGCTTTAGTTTTTGTCCTTGTCGACCAGCTTGTTCGCGCCGATCCAGGGCATCATGGCGCGCAGCTTGGCGCCGGTTTCCTCGATCGGGTGGCGCTGGGCGGCGATACGGCTGGCCTTCAGTTCCGGCTGGCCGGCGCGGTTGTCGAGCACGAAGTCCTTGACGAAACGGCCCGACTGGATGTCGGCCAGAACGCGCTTCATTTCCTTCTTCGTTTCTTCGGTGATGATGCGCGGACCGGTCTTGATATCGCCATATTCGGCGGTGTTCGAGATCGAATAGCGCATGTTGGCGATGCCGCCTTCGTACATCAGGTCGACGATCAGCTTCAGCTCGTGCAGGCATTCGAAATAGGCCATTTCGGGGGCATAGCCGGCCTCGACCAGCGTTTCGAAACCGGCCTGGACCAGCGCGGTCGCGCCGCCGCACAGAACCGCCTGCTCGCCGAACAGGTCGGTTTCGCATTCCTCGCGGAAGTTGGTTTCGATGATGCCCGAACGGCCGCCGCCGACGCCTGAGGCGTAGGAGAGGGCGATGTCATGCGCGTTGCCGGTCGCATCCTGATGAACGGCGATCAGGCAGGGCACGCCGCCGCCGCGCTGATATTCGCTGCGGACGGTATGACCCGGACCCTTGGGCGCGATCATGATCACGTCGACGTCGGCACGCGGCTCGATCAGGCCGAAATGAACGTTGAGGCCGTGCGCGAAGGCGAGCGCGGCGCCGGGGCGCAGATTGGCGTGGATGTCGGTGGCGTAGATGGCGGCCTGATGCTCGTCGGGTGCCAGGATCATGAGCACGTCGGCCCATGCTGCGGCATCGGCGTTCGACAGCACCTTGAAACCGGCGCCTTCGGCCTTCTTGGCGCTGGGCGAACCGGGGCGCAGGGCGATGGCGACTTCGGCAACGCCGCTGTCGCGCAGGTTCTGGGCGTGGGCGTGACCCTGCGAGCCGTAGCCCAGGATGGCGACCTTCTTGCCCTTGATCAGGCCGATGTCCGCGTCGCGGTCGTAATACACCTTCATTTGACGTTCCTTCTTTCAGTCCGGCCTTCTTTCGGTCCGGTCGGCGCCTTGCGGAGCCTGGATTTGCGGTGAGGGGAACCACCTGCGCGCGGGGGAGGGGTTTTCGCCCTCACCCTCCCACCGCTGCGCGGTAGGCCCCTCCCTCTCCCGATGGGAGAGGGGTTATTGCTGTCAGTTCGGCTCCTTGCCTCGGATCAGGCCGACGACGCCGGTGCGGCCGACTTCGACCAGACCGATTTGCCGCATCAGGCCGATGAAATTATCGATTTTCTCGGTCGTGCCGGTGATCTCGAAGATGAAGCTCTCGATCGTCGTGTCGACCACTTTGGCGCGGAAAACGTCGGCCAGCCGCAACGCCTCGATCCGGTCTTCGCCCGTGCCCGCGACCTTGACCAGCGCCAGTTCGCGCTCGACGAACGGGCCGTTTTCGGTGAGGTCGGTGACCTTGTGCACCGGCACCAGCCGGTCGAGCTGGGCCATGATCTGGTCGATCACCTTGGGCGGACCGCTGGTGACGATGGTGATGCGGCTGATCGCATGGTCGGGGGTGATGTCCGCCACGGTCAGGCTGTCGATATTATAGCCGCGCGCGGTGAACAGGCCGGCGATGCGCGCCAATATGCCCGCTTCGTTGGAAACCATCAGCGACAGGACGTGCCGCTCGCTCAGTTCTTCCTGAATATGCATCAGTTCGTTCCGTTATCCGCTTCTTCGCGCTCATGGCGCTGCGAAATCATGCCCGTAAAGGCGTAGTGCCAACTGCCGTCATCCCTGTGCGCGAGACGTACCGGGAAACCCGCAATCGCATCGAACATCCGATTGAGATGCTCGCCTACATAACGTGGGCTGACCAGCAAGCGGCCGATATGGCGGTCGTGAAAGTCGAAGCCCGCATCCAGATGGACTTCCCAATCCTCATTCTCCGGATCGGCATGATCCACCGTCCAGCCCGTCAGTTCCGACGTGCCGGCAATCCGTTCGAAATCGAAGGGTTCGCTCACATGGATGCGGAGCTTCAGGTGCCCAGTCACTGTATCGTTCTCACACCAAAGCCTTCGCCTCATCCGACATGATGCCTTCGACCTGGCTGGGGTCGAGTAGCATGTCGGTATGCGCCGCGCCCGACGGGATCATCGGGAAGCAGTTGGAAAGCTTCGCCACGCGGCAGTCCACGATCACCGGGCCGGGTGTGTCGATCATCTGACGGATGCCCGCTTCCAGTTCCTGCGGTCCTTCGATGCGGATGCCGGTCCACCCGTAAGCTTCCGCAAGCTTCACGAAGTCGGGCAGGCTGTCCGAATAGCTGTTGGAATAGCGGCTTTCATAGGTCAGTTCCTGCCACTGGCGGACCATGCCCATATATTCATTGTTCAGGATGAAGATCTTGACCGGCAAGCGATATTGGCTGGCGGTGCCCATTTCCTGGATGTTCATCTGGATCGAGGCATCGCCCGCGACGCAGACGACCAGGCTGTCGGGATTGCCCAACTGCGCACCGATGGCGGCCGGAAAGCCATAGCCCATGGTGCCCAAGCCCCCGGAGGTCAGCCATTTATTGGGCGCATCGAAGCTGAAATGCTGCGCCGCCCACATCTGGTGCTGACCGACTTCGGTGGTGATGATGACGTCCTTGGCCGATCGCGAAGCCTTGTAGAGCTGCGCGATCGCCTCCTGCGGCATGATTTCTTCGCGGCTTTCCGGATAGGCCAGGCTGTTGCGCGCGCGCCAGCCGTCGATCCGTGCCCACCATTCGGTGAGATCGGCTGCTTTGTGGCGGCGATCCTTCCAAAGCGCGATCATGTCGGAAAGGGCGCTGGCGACGTCCGCGACGATCGGCAGATCAACCTCCACCGTCTTGTTGATCGAGCTGCGGTCGATGTCGATATGGATCTTCTTCGAATGGGGCGCAAAGGCATCCAGCCGCCCGGTCACGCGGTCGTCGAAGCGGGCGCCGACGCAGATGATCAGGTCCGCCTTGTTCATTGCCCAATTGGCCTCGTAGGTGCCATGCATGCCCAGCATGCCCAGCCATTGGTCCGACGAGGCCGGGAAGGCGCCCAGGCCCATCAGCGTCGAAGTGACGGGCGCGCCGGTCAGCGCCGCGATTTCACGGAGCAATTCGGTCGCTTCAGGGCCGGAGTTGATGACGCCGCCGCCGGTATAGAAGATCGGCCGTTCGGCGGCTGCCAGCATCTCGACCGCGTTGGCGATGGCGACCGGGTCCGCCTTGGTCTGCGGGCGGTAGCTGGCATGTTCGAACTTTTCCGGACGCTTATAGGGGGCGGTCGCGATCTGGACATTCTTCGGAATGTCGATGACGACCGGACCGGGGCGGCCGGTGGTGGCGATATGGAACGCCTCATGGACGACGCTGGCCAGCTTGGCGGGCGACTTCACCAGATAATTATGCTTGGTGCAGTGGCGCGTGATGCCGACCGTGTCGGCTTCCTGGAAAGCGTCGGTGCCGATGAGCTGCGTCGGCACCTGGCCGGTGATGACGACCATCGGAATGGAATCCATCAGCGCGTCGGTGATGCCCGTGACGGCGTTGGTCGCGCCGGGGCCGGAGGTGACAAGCACGACGCCCGGCTTGCCGGTCGAGCGGGCATAGCCCTCCGCCATATGGGTCGCGCCCTGTTCGTGGCGGACGAGTATGTGGCGGATCTTCGGATGATTGAAGAGTGCGTCATAGATGGGCAGCACCGCGCCGCCCGGATAGCCGAACACGACCTCGACCCCCAGGTCGATCAGGCACTCAACCAATATGTCCGCGCCGCTCTTTTCGGCCACGATAGATCCTTCCGTTGGATATTTGCTGCGCCCTCTGCTCCAGAAGCGGAGCGAAGGCAAGGCGGCTGCCATTATTAGACATAAAATGGCAAGTCAACCACTAATGTTATAATTTAATTACCAATTCATCTGCTATTTTATCATCAATCTGCCGTATTTCCCGCGCCCAGTGCGCCGGAGGCTGGCGGGAAAACCAGGTATATTGCCGTTTGGCATATTGGCGGGTCGCGATCCGGCCGCGCTCAAGCATCGCCTCGCGGCCGATTTCTTCCGCCAGCCAGGCGGCGATCTCCGGCACGCCGATGGCCCGCATGACGGGGAGGTCGGGGGAAAGATTCCGGGCGAGCAGGGCTTCGACTTCCGCTACGGCTCCTTCATCTATCATTTGCTCGAAACGCAGGTCGCAGCGGGCTATCAGCCAATCGCGCGGGGGCAGCAGGATCATGGGCGAGAGCGTGATCCGGTCGCCTATGCCGCCGGTCTTGTGCTGTTGCCATTGCGCGAGGGGCCGGCCGGTCGAGCGGACCACCTCCAGCGCGCGGGCGACCCGGGTGGTGTCGGCCGGGGCGAGGCGGGCTGCCGCTTCGGGGTCTTCCTTCGCCAGCGCGCCATGGGCCTGCGCCACGGGCATGGCGCGGATCGCTGCGCGGATGGTGGGGTCTATGTCCGGGACCGGGGCGATGCCGTCGAGCAGCGTGCGCAGGTAGAGGCCGGTGCCGCCGACCAATATGGGCAGATGGCCTGCCTCATGCGCCTTGTTCACTTCGGCGCGGGCTTCGGCGGCCCAGCGAGCGGCGGTGCAGGCTTCGCTGCCGTCGATATGGCCGAACAGGCGGTGCGGGGCGCCGGTCATCTCCTCTTCGCTCGGGCGGGCGGAAAGAATCTGGAGGTCGGCATAGACCTGGCTGGCGTCGGCGTTGATGACGATGCCGTTCGCCGCGCGGGCAAGGCGAAGCGCAAGCGCGCTCTTGCCGCTAGCGGTAGGCCCGGCAATAAGCGCGACGCGCGGGCGGGATTCGCCCCCCATTTTTTCAGGGTCTGTTGTTGTGGGAGTATCCATGTTCGTTGCGACCTTAGTGGCAAGTGGCGCCTTGAGTCAGGAAGATATTGCCGAAGCTGTCGGGCGGCTGGCCACGGCGGGTTGCGCGCCGGTGGATAGCAAGTGGCTGGACGAGGGCAAGGCGGCGGACATTTTCTTCGGGAGCGATCCGATCGCGGGGCGGGCCGCGCTGACCGGCATTGGCGACAAGGTGGATGTGATCGTTCAATCGGCAGAGGGCCGCGAGAAGAAGCTGCTGATCGCGGACATGGATTCCACCATGATCACCGTCGAGTGCATCGACGAATTGGCCGACTATGCCGGGATCAAGGCACAGATTGCCGAAATCACCGAGCGGGCGATGCGGGGCGAACTCGACTTTGCGGGCGCGTTGCATGAGCGGGTGGCCTTGCTCAAGGGGCTGGCGGATGCAGCCATCGACCAATGCCGGACCGAGCGGGTGAAGATCATGCCGGGCGCCAGGACTCTGGTGCGCACGATGAAGGAGAGGGGGGCAAAGACCCTGCTCGTATCGGGGGGCTTTACGCGCTTCACCGGACCTGTGGCGGAGGAAATCGGCTTCGATGCCGCCGTCGCCAATGTGCTGGAGATCGCAGACGGCGCTTTGCTGGGGACGGTCACGGTGCCGATCGTGGACGCGGCACGCAAAAGGGCTGAACTGGAAGCGGCGATCGAAGGCGGGATCGACCGGGTCTTGACCCTGGCCGTGGGCGACGGCGCCAACGACATTCCGATGATCCAGGGGGCCGGGCTGGGCGTTGCCTATCATGCCAAGCCCAAGACCCGGGAAGCGGCTGCGGCGGAGATCGTGCATGGCGACCTGTCCGTGCTGCTTTACGCGCAGGGCATATCTTCGGCGGAGTGGGTCGAGGGCTGAAGCTTCCCTTACGCGGTTCGTGCTCCTGCTCTCACGGGAGCGCATTGCTATTGAAGGCAGCGCCGACAAAACGGTTAATCGCTGCTTAGGCACGACTCGTCGTCATTGCGGGCGAGTAATGGAATCGAATCCGATGCCCGGTCGTTACACTTGCGCTGCAATCCGCAGCGTCCAAATTCTAGCCGGCGCACGGTCCTCGTAGCGCCAAGGGAGAGGGTATGAAGATCAGGTTATTGGCGCTTCTCGGCGGCACGGCGCTCGCATTGAGCGCATGCGCGTCGACGAAGGATGAACCTGTCGCTCCTGCGCCGCCGGTCGGCCCCGGCGCGATCAGCGGCACCGTTGCGGCGGATCGCAACGGCGATGGCATCGTCGACGGCTATTATTCGCCGGACGGCATGTATCATGAGGTTCAGGGTCCGCCCTGCCCGCCGCCTCCGCCACCTCCGCCGCCCTCGCGTCGTGGAGAACGCGGCTGACAAAGGCATATTTTCGGGCGCGGCAGCGATGCCGCGCCCCCTTCCTTCGGACGATTCTGGTTCCAGCGCTGATGCTTGCCGCATGGCCTGGACAAGTCATCGCACAACCCAGTGCCGCTTCGGACACCGCGCGCACCAGCGTGGCGGCGGAAATCCGTTCGTCTGTCGGTGGGAAGCTCAGGGATTTCTACGGCCCTCGCGGCTATTGGCCGCTCTGGATCGAGAAGGACAGGGTTGGTCCGCAAGGCGATGCGCTGATCGATCTGATCGAGAGCGCGGATGCGGATGGGTTGAAGCCTCGGGATTATGATCCCCGCGCCCTGAAAGATTTGATGAAGGAGGCTGGCGCGAGCGGCGATCCCAAGCTGCTGGCACGGGCGGACCTCGCCTTTTCCAAGGCTTTCGCCGCTCTGGTGGGCGACATGCGCAAACCCTCGCGCAAAGTGAAGGTACGCTATCTCGACCCGGAGGTTGAACCGAAGGATGAGGAGCCGAAGGAGATTTTGCGCGCCGCTGCGGTAGCGCCGTCCTTTGTCGACTATCTTCGGTCTGTCGGCTGGATGAGCCCCTTTTACGTGAAGCTGCGCGATGCGCGAGGGGGCTTTGCCAAGCGCTGGACTGGCCTGCCGCAGGTTGCCGTGCCGACCGACGCGAGGCTGCGTCCCGGCATGAAGTCCGGTGCCGCGCCTCTTCGGCAGCGGCTGGGGCTGGCAAGTGGCGCTGCCTATGACAAGGCGCTGGTCGCGAAGGTAAAGGCCTTCCAGGGCGATCATGGCTTGAAGCCCGATGGCGTTGCGGGCGCGGCGACGATTCAGGCGCTTAATCGGGGCGACGACTATTATGACCGGCTGATTGCGCTCAACCTGGAGCGGACGCGGCTGCTGCCCGGCCCCTATGTGCGGCATGTGGTGGTGGACGCGGCTTCGGCGCGGCTCTGGTATTTCAGCAAGGGCGCGCAGGACGGCGCGATGAAGGTCGTCGTCGGCGCGAAGGAAAGCCAGACGCCGATGATGGCGGGCATGGTGCGTTATGCGACGCTCAATCCCTATTGGAATGTGCCGTCCGACCTGGTCGAGCGGAAGCTGGCGCCCAAGATGCTGGCAGGGGACAGCTTCACGAAGAAACATTATGAGGCGCTGTCGGATTGGAGCGCCAATGCGCAGAGGGTCGATCCGGCCAATATCGACTGGCGGGCAGTGGCCGATGGGCGCACCGAATTGCGCGTGCGGCAGCTTCCCGGCGGCGACAATGCCATGGGGAAGGTCAAGTTCATGTTCCCCAACGACCTGGGCATCTATCTGCACGACACGCCCTCCCGCGATCTTCTGGCGAAACCGGCGCGGCAGTTCAGCAATGGCTGCGTGCGGCTGGAGGATGCGCAGCGGCTGGGACGCTGGTTCTTCGGGAAGCCGTTGACGGCCGACAGCGACAAGCCCGAGCAGCATGAACCGCTGCCCCAGCCGGTGCCGGTCTATCTGACTTATCTGACGGCAGTGCCTTCCGGGGACGGAGTGCAGTTCCTGCCCGATGTCTATGGGCGGGATGCCATGTAGCCAATGCTTCGTTCGAAACGAACGGAACTGGTTAGAGCGTTTTCTAAGCAGATAGAAACGGCAGTTCGGCGAAGCCAATCATCTGCTGACTCGGAAAACGCGGCAAAACAAAGGTCTAGAGCAGCCGATCCGATGCAATCGGGTAGGATTCTGCTCTAGAAGCCCGCCATCAACCCGTCGATCGCGCCTTGCAGGATATAACTCGCTGCAAGCTTGTCGACCAACTCATCCCGACGGGCTCGGCTTGCGTCGGCTTCAAGCAGGGTGCGCGTCACCGCCTGAGTCGACCAGCGCTCGTCCCAAAGCAGGATGGGCAGGCCCAGATCCGCTATGTTCCGGGCAAATGCGCGGCTGGCCTGGCTGCGCGGGGACTCGCTGCCGTCCAGGTTGAGCGGCAGGCCGATCACCACGCCCGTCACCTGCTGCTGCTCCATGAAGGCCGTGAGCGCGATCTTGTCCTTGGTGAACTTGCCCCGGCTGATGGTATGGGCGGGGCTGGCGATGGACCAGCCCGCGTCGCAGAGCGCCAGACCGATGGTCTTGGTGCCGACATCCAGCCCGATCAGGCGGCCGCCATGAGGCAAGGCTTCGCGAAAGGCCGCGCGGTCGGCAGTCAGGATGGACATGGTTACTTCTTCAGAAAGACGGCGAGCCGTTGCTTTGCGTCCTCGCGGACGTCGGCCCAGAACAGGGCATAGTCATACACATGATAGTTGTTGCCCGGCAAGGTGAACGGACCCATGTCGACCGGCTCCCCGATCATCAGCACCCCGCTGGTGTCGCAGCGGGCCGGAACTATGCCGGGAACCAGCCGGGTCGGCTTGTCGGCATCGCGGGCGTCCAGCGTGCCGCGATTGGCGCCGGCCGGGGCGGCTCCGTTGAAGGCGCCGGTGATCGGATTGGTGCAGAGCATGTGCGTGCCCTTGTGGGGCGTGCCGGTGAAGCTGGGCTTGCGCTCGAAGCTTTCGATCACGGCGGAGGGATCGGCCGGTTCGGCATAGCTTTGCCAGCTTACGATGCAGTGCGACTGGTCGCGCCGCGCGCAGGCGGGAAGGCCGAGGGCAGGGAGGTCCGCCTCGACCGAGATCGGCCAGCCCACGGCGTAAACGGCCGCGATGCGATCAGCGACAGGCTTGCCGGCGACCTGCTCGCGCAGAAGCTTGAGCAGATGGAGAGACCCCTGACTATGTGCCGCAAGGATCAGCGGGCCATCGGGATTGGCCTTGAGGAAGTCGGCAAAGGCTTGGGCGACGTCGCGATAGGCAGCGGCGAGGGATTGATCGCCTGCGGGCTTGTCGGTCAGGAAGGCGCCGTAATTCGCCTGACGATAGCGTGGCGCCCAGATCGCGCCGACGGCATTGAAGGCGCTCGCCTGATTCTTCACGAAACGGCTGGCGGTGGCGAGCGATTCCTGATCGTCCAGGCGCATGTTCCAATGCGCGTCGCCCAGCGTGGTGATGTAGGAGGTCGGGTGGATGAAGAAGACCGCCGCCTTTTCCGTCGGGGGGGCGTCCTTCACCCCTTCCGGAATCCAGAGCGCAGGATTGTCCTTCACGACGTCGGGGCGGGCGATCCACATTTTCGGATCGTCATAGGCGTTGGCGGGCAGGGGCTGAATTTGCGTGAAGGCTTCCCGTGGGACCATCACCGCACGGATCAACTGCATCCCCCAGATGCGATAGGCCAGCAATGCCGCGATCACCAGCACGATCAGGCCGGCGACGACATAGAGGAATTTGCGGGCCAACCGACGCTCTCCATATTGGGTGCTGTGCTGATGCGTCTTTGTCTGGCGCAAGCGCGACATGTGCGCAAGGACTTGAAGCCTGGGGACGCCAATGGTAGCGGCGGCGCATGTCGATAGACCTTCAAACCGTGAAAAAGATCGCCAGCCTTTCGCGCATTTCGGTGACGGACGCCGAAGCGGAGGCGATGGTGCCCGAACTCAACAACATCCTCGGCTGGGTGGAGCAACTGGGCGAGGTGGACGTGACCGGCGTCGAGCCGATGACCGCCGTCATCCCCAACCATCTGCGCCTGCGCGAGGATGCCGTCACCGACGGCAATGTCCGCGACAAGGTGTTGGCGAATGCGCCGCAAGCCGAACATGGCTTTTTCGCGGTGCCGAAAGTGATCGAATAATGGGCAATCTCACTGATCTTACCGTAGCAGAAATCCGTGACGGTTTCCGTGGCGGCAACTTTTCGGCGCGCGAAGTGGCGGAGGCGTTCAACGCCAACGTCGCCGCCGCCAAGGGGCTGAACGCCTTCATCGTCGAGACGCCGGAAAAGGCGCTGGAAGCCGCCGATGCCGCCGACAAGGCGAAGGCCGCAGGGGAGGCGTTGAAGCCGCTTTCGGGCGTGCCGATCGGCATGAAGGACCTGTTCTGCACCGAAGGCGTGCAGACCACAGCCGCTTCGCACATGCTGGAGGGTTTCAAGCCAACCTACGAGTCCACCGTTTCGAAGAAGCTGTGGGATGCGGGCGCGGGCATGTTGGGCAAGCTCAATCTCGACCAGTTCGCCATGGGCTCATCCAATGAGACGAGCTATTTCGGCAATGTGATCTCGCCTTGGCGGCGCGGTGGCGACAATGCTGCGCTGGCGCCGGGTGGCTCTTCGGGTGGGTCTTCGGCGGCGATCTCCGCGCGGTTGTGTCCGGCGGCGACCGGCACCGACACTGGCGGCTCGATCCGCCAGCCTGCCGCCTTTACCGGCATTTCGGGCATCAAGCCGACCTATGGCCGTTGCTCGCGCTGGGGCATTGTGGCTTTCGCTTCGTCGCTCGATCAGGCCGGGCCGATGGCGCGGACAGTGCGCGACAATGCGATCCTGCTGGAAACCATGTCGGGCTTCGATCCCAAGGATTCGACTTCGCTCGATCTGGCCGTCCCGCAGTGGGAAGCCAATTTGTCGAGTGATCTCAAGGGCAAGAAGGTCGGTATTCCCAAGGAATATCGTCCGGATGGCCTGAACGCGGAAATCTCCGCCATGTGGGATCGCGGCATCGAATGGCTGAAGGATGCGGGCGCCGAAGTGGTGGAAGTGTCGTTGCCGCACACGAAGTACGCGCTGCCGACCTATTATATCATCGCTCCGGCCGAGGCTTCCTCGAACCTCGCCCGCTATGACGGCGTGCGCTACGGCCAGCGCGACCTGCCCGATGGGGCGGGCTTGCAGGACATGTATGCCGCCACCCGCGCCGCCGGTTTCGGGCCGGAGGTCAAGCGCCGCATCATGATCGGCACCTATGTGCTGTCGGCGGGTTTCTATGACGCCTATTATACGCAGGCGCAGAAGGTCCGGGCGCTGATCGCCCGCGATTTCGAGCAGGCGTTCGAAAAGTGCGACCTGCTGCTGACGCCGACTGCGCCGAGCGCCTCCTTCGCGCTGGGCGAGAAGCAGGCCGATCCGCTCGCCATGTATCTGAACGACGTTTTCACCGTTCCGGCGTCGCTGGCGGGGCTGCCTGCCATGGCTGTGCCGGGCGGGCTGGACGCGCAAGGGCTGCCGCTGGGTCTCCAGATCATAGGCAAGGCGCTGGACGAGCAGACCGTGTTGAACGCGGGCCTCGCCATCGAGGAACGCGCAGGCTTCACGGCTCGTCCGGAGAAGTGGTGGTGAACTGGCTTGGCGAGATGTTCGTTCAACTTCTTGGAGAAGGTCTCGTCGAAAGTTTCAAGCGGCTGAAATTCGGGCGTTCCGCGTCAAAAGTTCGGACACGCAACAGGCAGAAAATTCTGGAACAGCGCGCTCTCGAGCGCGCGAACAGACGGAAGCATAGATGACTGAATCAACCTATCGCATTCAGGGCGCAACCGGCGAGTGGGAGGTCGTGATCGGCCTGGAAGTCCATGCGCAGGTGACGAGCCAGGCGAAGCTCTTTTCCGGCGCCGCCACGGCTTTCGGCGCGGAGCCGAACACGCAGGTGTCGCTGGTCGACGCGGCCATGCCCGGCATGCTGCCCGTGCTGAACCGCGAGTGCATCCGGCAGGCGGTGCGCACCGGCATGGCGATCAATGCGCAGATCAACAAATGGTCGCGTTTCGACCGGAAGAACTACTTCTACGCGGACTTGCCACAGGGCTATCAGATCAGCCAGCTCTACCATCCGCTGGTGGGAGAGGGCGAGATCGAGATCAATCTCGATGAGAAGAACCCCGACGCCGAAACCAAGCGGATCGGCATCGAGCGGATCCATGTCGAGCAGGATGCGGGCAAGCTGATGCACGACCAGCATCCGACGCGCTCCTATGTCGACCTCAATCGCTCGGGCGTGGCGCTGATGGAAATCGTGTCGAAGCCCGACATGCGCTCGCCTGCGGAGGCCGGCGCTTATTTGTCGAAGTTGCGGACGATCCTGCGCTATGTCGGTTCGTGCGACGGCAATATGGATCAGGGCTCAATGCGCGCCGACGTCAACGTCTCGGTCCGCAAGCCGGGGCACGAGTTCGGCACCCGCACCGAGACGAAGAACGTCAACTCCGTCCGCTTCGTCATGGCGGTGGTCGAATATGAGGCCAGCCGTCAGGTCGACGTGCTGGAGGCGGGCGGCAAGATCGTGCAGGAAACCCGCCTCTACGATCCGGACAAGAATGAAACGCGCTCCATGCGGTCGAAGGAAGACGCGCATGACTATCGCTATTTCCCCGATCCGGACCTGCTGCCGTTGGAATTGGACGACGCATTTCTGGAGGAATGCCGCCAGTCGCTGCCCGAACTGCCCGACGTCAAGCGTCAGCGTTATGAGCAGGCGCTGGGCCTTAGCGCCTATAATGCTGCGACCCTGACCGCCGACGCCGACACCGCCCGCTGGTTCGAGGCTCTGTTGGCCGAAGGCGCGCGTATCCAGAAGAAAAGTGAGGGCGAAGTTGCCAAGGCATCGGCCAACTGGCTGTTGTCGGAGCTTTACGGCGCGCTCAATCGTCTGGGCAAGACGCTGGAAAACAGCCCTGTCGGTCCGGAGGAGGGCGCGGAGCTGCTGGCCCTCGTCGCGGACGGCACCATTTCCGGCACCATCGCCAAGCAGGTGTTCGAGATCATGCTCGAAACCGGCGGTTGCGCACCCAAGATCGTCGAGGAAAAGGGCCTGAAGCAGACCAGCGACACTGGCGCGATCGAGGCGGCGGTGGCCAAGATCCTTGCCGACAATGCCGACAAGGTCGAGCAGTATAAGGCGGGCAAGGAAGCGCTGTTCGGCTTCTTCGTCGGCCAGACGATGAAGGCCATGCAGGGCAAGGCCAATCCGCAGGTCGTCAACGAACTGATCAAAAAGGCCTTGGGTTAAGCGACATGAAAGCCCGGCATGGGGATGCCGGGCTTTTTCTTTTGGGGGGTGGTATGAACAGGGGAATTTTGGCTGTGGGGCTTTGCCTTGCGGCGTGCGCGCTGTCCGCGACAGCGCGAGCCGAAACGCTCAATAACGAAAGCGTCGTGGCTTTGGTGACGGCGGGGCTGGGCGACGAAGCCGTCATCGCGAAGATCAAGGCGTCGCCTGCCCAATATAAGCTGTCCACCGACGATCTGATCGCGCTCAAGAAAAGCGGTGTTTCCGGCCCCGTCATCGCCGCGATGATCGAGGCGGGGTCGCAGGGCATCACCTCTTCCAAGGCGGCGATGTCGGCGGACTCCCCCGATCCGATGGTGCCGCATCCATCGGGCATCTACATGCTGATGGAGGGCGCTTCGACCGCCCGCATGGCGCGGATCGACCCCACCATCTCCAACCAGAGCAAGACCGGCGGCATTTTGGGCTATGCCTTTACCGGCGGCATCGCCTCTCTCAGCATCAAGGCGGTCATTCCCAATGTCAGCGCCCGGATCGCTTCGGGCAAGGCGCGGCCGACCTTCTATTTCTATTTCGACGAGGCCAATCGCAGCCTGTCGCAAGCGGGGACGCCTTCGCTCTGGCTGGCAGGCCCGGCGACCGCGATCACTTCGCCCAATGAATTCAGCCTGATCCAGTTCGATGTGAAGAAGGATCGCCGCGAAACCCGCGTGGGCAGCATGAATCTGGGCGGCGCCAAATCCGGCGTGATGGACAAGGACCGCATCGCCTTCGATTATGAGCAGGTCGCGCCCGGCGTGTTCAAGGTCATGCCCAAGGCGGATCTGGGGGCGGGTGAATATGGCTTTCTTTATTCGGTCAGCGCTGGTTCCGGTCCCGGCATGTGGGGCGGGGGCACAGGCGGCGCGAGAATCTTCGATTTCGCGATCCGGCCCTGAAGGGCAAATAAAAGGGGCGCTGCCGGGGGAGGCAGCGCCCCTTCCGTTTAAGGCCATGACCCCGTGGGAGCGGGTTTATGTCATGGCTGACTGGCGGGCCTGGGAGGGTCTGTGGGGGGCGGCCCGCCAATTCGAGAGTCGTCATTCCCGAGCCGGTGGATGTTCCATCGGGTTAGAAATCACGCCTTAGACGTCACAGGATGAAGTTAACCGTCGCCCGCAAGGAGATGGCGACGTGATTTTGTTGTTGTTCCGCACCGAATTCGCCGCCGACGCGGAAACTCTCGGTGCCGCCGATAAGGCGGGCGCGGCCGGTCCAGCCGCTGGTGCGTTTGTCGGCCACCAGGGTGAAGTCCTCGCCGCCGGTGAAATGCGCGGTGGTGTCACCCAGTGATCCGCCGATGATCTGGCGACGGCCGCCTTCCAGCTCGAACCGCATCCAGCCGTCCTCACGGTTGAGGCTGCCGAAATCATAGCCGACCGTCACATTGCCGCTGGCGGTCAGTTCGTCGCTGGTACGCCCGTCGACGATCAGGTTGAACGCGTCGCCACCGCCGGTTTCGCTATAGCCGTCTTCCTTGAGGCGGTAATAATCGATGCCGGCCGCCGGGCGCAGGGAGAAGCGATTGAAGCGCATCTCATAGGAGCCGCCCGCCGTCGCGGACAACAGCTTGCCGGTCCAATTGCCGTCGGCAGTGCGAACGACATTGCCGCTTTCGAAATGGCGGCTGCCGTCGAATTTGATGTGGGCCGCCGACAGCCGGGCATAGGTCTGGAGCGGGCCAAAGTCCCCACGCCAGTGCGCCGCCAGTTCGAACTGGTCCGAATCAACCGCATTGTTGGTGCTGCCCGAAGAATCGCTGCCGTGAATATAGGCGAACGATCCGCCAAAGGCGCCGATTCCCGTTAGATACTCCGCGCCGAAGCTCGCGCCCCAGCCGTTGATGTCATAGGAAGCGGTGTCGCCCACGCTCTTGGAACTGCCGAACGCCACCTGTTGCAGCCAGAAGCCCAGATGGCCGTCGCCCGTGCGATAGATGCCGCCGGGATCGGACAGGATGCGGGCGGTGGCGCGCGAACCGGCCGTCACCGCCTCGAACGCGCCGCCCGCATGTTCGGGCAGCATCTGTTGCAGATCGGCCTTCAGCGTGTCGCCATCCGTGATGGCGAGATAGGTGCTGGCGAAGGTGCTGTCCTTGTCGAGCGCGTTGAAGATCGCGTCATAGGCCCGTGCCTGCGATCCGGTGAGGCCCAGTTCGGACACCGTCTTGGCGGCGATCGACAACGTCACCTCTCCGGTCGACGCGTTGCTGGCTATGGCGCCCTTGAACATATAGGGGATCAGCGTCGTGCTGGAGAGGGCGGGCGTACCGCTCAGTGATCCGGCGCGGACGATGACATAATCGCCCTCCGAGCCGACGACGCTGGTTAGGGTCGCCTTGACCTGCGAACCGCTGGCGAAGGACGCGGCCCCGGCGACATTGTAGAGCGTGTTGGTGCCGTTGGCCGCGTCGATCGTGACGCCGATGACGGAGGAGCCGCCGACCGCCAGCGATGCCAGCGCGACCATGCCCTTGTTGCTGGCGTTGAGCGTGCCGCCATTCAGGATGACCGCGGTGTTGGCGGCATTGCTGATCGCGCCGTTGAGCGCGGCGGTATCGGACAGGGTCAGGGTCGACGCGCTGCCGCCGAAATCCACTCCGCCATTGATCCGCGCGCTTCCCGCCAGGCCGAGGCTGGAACCGTTCCCGCCCAGCGTCACATTTCCTGCCAGGGTGGAGGCGCCGGACAGCGCCAGGCTGTTGCTGCCCGCCCCCAGATCGACATTGCCTGTGATCGTGCCTGCGGAGACGGTCACGACATCGTTGCCCGACCCAAGCCGCACGTCGCCGGTGATCTTCGGCGCGGCCGCCGTCGCAGAGGCGAGCGATTGGGTCAGGGTGACGCCGCTGTTGTTGGCGGTCAGGTCTATGGCGACGTTCGATCCGGTCTTGCCGCCCGATGCCGTGATGGCGCCGCCATTGCTTAGGGTCGACACGGTGCCCGAAGAATCGAGAATGGCAATGGCCGTCCCCTTTTCAGCGCTGAGCGCCGTAGCGGTGATGGTGCCGCTGTTGACGATGGCGCGGCCCACGGCGCCCGCGTCGATCACCAGCGCACGCGCCGACGTCCCTGCCAGGTTGGAGCCGGTTGCGCCGATGGTGCCGCTGATCTGGATAGTATCGGCGCGCGCGCCGCTGCCCAGCCGGATGGCGGTCGCATTGCTGTCATAGGAAACCGCGCCGACCGATCCCGCGATCAACATGCCCTTGGCCAGCGTCACATTGCCGCCAAGCCCGCCGATGGCCAGGCCGTTTGCGGAGACGCCGTCATAAATGCCGTAACCCGCGATCGAGCCCTTGACGATTAGGCTATAGCCGGAGCTTTCCGCTGCCACCGCGCCGATGATCGTGTCGCTCGCGGCTGATCCGATTCGCACGGCGGCGGCGGAGCCATAGGTGATGACGGTGGCGGAACCCTCGCTGGCGTCGGTCAGCCCGTCATTGTCGACATCGGGCTTGGTGCTGTCCAGCGTCGGGGGAATGTCGAAGATCACGCCGCCCGTGACATTGCCCGCGATCGTCACCGCCGATCCGCCCTGCAGAAGATCGTCCGCGTCCAGTTTTGTAACGTCGGTGGGACGGGACGTCGAACGATAGCCGGTACTGGTGATGGAGCCTTGTATCTTGACTGCCCCGGTGACATCGCCCTGCAGCGCTACGCCAACGCTGTTGGCACCCACCACGGCGGTCGTTCCACGGATCGTCACATTGCCGGTGACCGCATTCGCGCGCACGCCATAGCCATTGTCACCGATCACGCTGGTGGAGCCGCTGGTCGAGAGATTGCCCACCAGCGGGCCGTCGACGCGGATGCCGGCGGACTGATTGCCTTCGATCGTGATCGTGCCGCTGCTGTCGATATTGCCTGTATGGGCCGCGCCCGACTGGATCCAGATGCCGTTGCGGTTCGACCCCTTGGCGAAGGCGCCGTCCACATCGCCGTCGCTGTCGCTATCGGTGGCGGTATAATCCTCGTCCAGCGTGATCGTGCCGCTGTGCGTGATGTTGCCGCTGGTCCCCGCCATCGCGAGAATCCCGGTCGCGCCGTCCGCGTTCGAAATCTTCAGCGTGCCGGCATTGCTCACCTTGTTGTTGCTGTCCTGGGTGATGGTAGTGCCGCCCGTCAGCGTGATCGAGCCTGCGGAGCTGACCGTCACATCATCGGCCGAGCCATTCGCTGCGGTGGAGGTCTTGACGGCGGTGGTGGTAGCGGAACCGATAGTGGTTTCCGCCGCCGCGTCGGCCACTGCAAGGGCGGCCAGAACGGAAGCGATGGCCGTGCAGGCCAGTAGATTGCGCATGATGTCTCCTCTGCGTGCGCCCTTTTTGATCAGCGCCTATGCGCGGGAGACGGCGCTGAAACGCCTGTTCCGTCAGATAAAAATAATGCGATGCAAGATCAGAAGGCGAAATCCAGCCCCAGTCGGACGGTGCGCGGGCGCAGCGGCGTCACATAATCCCCGCGCAGGTCGAAGGGTGTGCCGAGTGAGAAGCGGTTGCCGCTGCTATCGAGCAGGTTGGAGACCGACAGCGACCATTGTACAGTCCCATGCGTCAGCGCGGCGCTGAGCGCGGTGTCGACATAATCGCCCTGTTCCCGCCCCAATATCGGCCCTACGCCCAGCCGGGACTTGCCGACATAGCGCGCCGATCCGCTGAGGTGGAATTGCATGTCCTTGCCCACCGGCGCGAGATAGTCGAAGCCGATGCGCCCGCCCAGATTGGCGACATTGGGCAGAGTCAGCGACTGCCCCTCATAGGAGAGCAGCCGCACGAATTGCGCGGGGCGGCTGAGGCGGCTGTCATTATAGATGATGCTGCCGTCCAGCGTCAGGCGCGGCATGAGGCGGACGGCGATGCGGCCCTCTACCGTATAGATGCGCCCATCCCCGATATTGGCGGTGGTGGGGATGCCGATCCGGTCCGTGACGTCGGCCTGGATGTCCTTCCACCGCGTATAGGCGGCATTGCCGGTCAGCGCGACCGCATCGACGCCCGGCACGCCCTTGCGGAAGCCGAATTCCAGGGTTGAGGCGCGGTCGTTGCGGAAACGCTGGATATGCTGGTCGTCGACCGCAAGCCCGCCGGGACGGAAGCCCTGCTGGAACCGGGCATAGACCGTCATGCCGGGCAAGGCGTCGGTCAGCAGGGAGAAGGAGGGGAGGAAGATCGTTTCGTTCCGGTTCGCCTGCGCCTCCGCCCGCGCAATCGCCGCCATGGAGAGGATGGCGATGGGGTCGAGCGCCTCGCCCGTCAGGCGGCTGTTGGTCAGGCGCCCGCCGACCGTGGCGATCAGGCCCGTGACGGGTTCGAAGGAGGCTTCGCCAAACAGGGTCGCCTCCCGGATGCGGTTGCGCACGCCGGTGGAGGTCGCGGGCATGCCGCGCCCATACATCGGCACGCCCGGAATGACCTCCGACTGGATGGGGGCCGTGCCGTAGGAGGTCAGCGTTCGCTGGATGTCCGACGTGCTTTCCAGATAGGAGGCGCCCAATATCCAGCCCAGGCCATTGTCCAGATCGCGCACGATGCGGTTTTCAGTGGAGAAGATGTCGACCTTGTTCCTTTGCCGGAACAGCGCGGCGGGGCCATCCGGCCCAGCCGGATCATACTGCGTCGCGTCATAGCTTTCCGACAGGATGTTGCGCACGAATCCGGTCGAGGACACGAAGCGCAGATCGTCCCATTGCCGCTCGACCCTGAGATTGGCGAGCGCATAATCCGACGAATAGGGCTGAGCGACGGCGGAGGCGCGTTCGAGGTTGCCGATCAGCTTGGCGGCATATTGGGCGTCGTCGGCCTTGATCCGCTGGTAGACGCCGGTGAGATCGATGGTCCAGTTCTCGTCCGGCGCGAACCGCAGCGCCGCACGGCCGCCATAGGTGCGGGTGCGGTTGACGTCATCCTTGAGGCGCAGGACATCGTCGATATAGCCGCCATCCTGCACGCCATAGCCGACGACGCGCAGCGCGATCTTCTCCGTGACGATGGGCAGGTTGATCGTCGCGGCCAGATCGCCACCCGGATCGCCATGCTGCGTTGCGCTGAACCCGGCGGAAATCTGCCCGCCTGCCTGACCCAGATTGGGGGCATTGGGGATCATGCGTATGATGCCGCCCAGCGAACCGGCGCCATAGAGCGTGCCCTGCGGCCCCTCCAGCACCTCCACGCCCTGCATGTCGTAAAGCTTCAGGTCCGGGTCGGGCGCGGCATAATTGAGCCGCATGTCGCCCAGATATTGCCCCGTCGTCGCCTGGGTCGGCCCGGCTACGCCGGAGTCCGCGATGGCGCGGACGAACAGCTTGTTGCGACCCGCACCGGCATGGGTAGAACTGAGGCTCGCCACGCGGAAGATCAGGCTGGCGGTGCCGCCCGCCGCCTCTCCGGCCGTAAAGGCATTGTCGCTCACCACATCGACCATCCCGGCATAGCGGGGGAGGGGCGTGTCCCGCTTGGAAGCGGTGACGATGATATCGACGGGTTCCTGCTCGACTTCCGATGCAGGGACGGTAGTGGCGACGCGAGGCTGCTCGCGCGCCATGCGTTCCCGCACGATCCTGTAGGTGCTGCCATCGATCCGCCGGATGCTGGCGCCGCTGCCCTTGAGCAGGCGCTTGAGCGCGCCTTCCACAGACATGCGGCCATGGACGGCGGGAGTAGCGATCCCGGCGAGCGACTGATCCGACATGCCGATGCTCGCGCCTGTCTGACGGCCGAGCGCTATCGCCGCCTCGCCCAGCCGACCGGAGGCGATGCTGATTTGTTGTCTTTCCGCCGCTTGCACAGGCGAAGCGGCCGTTATGGCGAGGGCGGTGACGAAAAGGACGTCAGCGTGGCGGGCCATCCCCCTCCTTCAACAGCCATCCGTCGCCCTGCTTGACGGCGCTAAGGCCCATCAGCGGAGCGGCCTGGCCAAAGAAACGCACGGTATCGCGATCAAGGCGGATCGTGCCGGTAAAGCGCACCGCACCGGCTCCGGGCGTGGCGCTGAGCCGGACCCCCAGCGAACGGGCGATGTCGGCGCTGATCTGCGTCACTGGGGCATTGGCATAGGTCAGGCGGCCCTGGCGCCAGCTCGCGACGGCATCCGTGGCGATGTCCATGACGCGCAGGCCGCTCTCGTCCTCGCTCAGTCCCCGGCCGGCGGGCAGGGCGATCGCCTCGGCCTTCGGATTGTAGATCACCTTGCCTTCCGACACGCCGATGCGGGTGGCGCTGCCGGTGTGGACGATGTTGAAGACGGTGCCCGCATCCTCGAACAGCGCATCGCCCACGGTCACGCGGAAAGGATTGGCGGCGTCATGCCGCACGGTGAAGGCCGCCTCGCCGCTGTCGAGCGCCGCGAAGCGCGCATCATGCCGGTCGAAGCGCATGGTCGTGCCGCCGTTCAGTTCGACACGGGTGCCATCGTCCAGCGCAATGCTGCGGGTTTCGCCGGGCCGGGTGGTGACGGTGTAGATGTCAGGGCGATTGAGAAGGCCGACGGAAACCACCCCGACCAAAGCCGCCGCGATCGCGCCACCAGTCAGCCAGCGCACCGGCCTCCATCCGCGGCTTCCCGCATCATTGGCGGGCGTGGCGATGGTGACGGGCTCTGCCGGAACGATCCCGGCCAGATCGGCATCGGCCGCCATCAGCGCGTCGTAAACGGGCGCACGCGCCGAATCAGCCTCCAGCCATGCGGTGAAGGCTTCCCAATCGGCAAATTCAGGATCGCGCGTGCGGATGACCCATCCGAGCGCCTCCTCATTCATCATGGTTCCAGCCCCGTTCATTTCAGCCCCTCATCTGAGCCAGACGCCGCCGCGGTCCTCATTCCGTATCCATTTTCTGCTTGAGGGCGATCATGGCACGATAGGCCTTTTGCAGATCCTTCTCCACGGTGGTCAGGCTGACGCCCAGTTCCTCTGCTATCAGCCTTTGCCCGACGCCCTCGATGCGGAAGCGGCGGAACACGAGTTCGACGCGGGGGCCAAGCGATCGCAGCACGGCGCGGGCTTCCTCCAGCCTTTCGGTGAGGATCAGCCGTTCGTCGATCGCGATGTCTTCCGAGGGATCGGCCATGACGCCGCCCGCGCCCTCCGCCCAATCCTGTTCGCGCCGCCCGCGCCGGGTGGCGGAACGATAGCGGTCCAGCATCAGATTGTTCGCCATGCGGTAGAGATAGGGCAGCGGGTCGGCAATCGGACCCAGATCCTTCTCCTCCAATTTCATCCACATGTCCTGCAACAGGTCTTCGGATTCGTCCCCGGCGCCACGGGCGCGCAAAAAGCGCATCAGCGCGGGGCGATTACGCAGGAAGATGGCGGAAAGGCCGGTAGCCATGAAGAACTTGCGTCCAGTGGGATCAGGCGGTTGCCATAAAGGGCCGATGGGGGCGTTGCAACGGGCAAGCAGCGGAGGGCGCTTGGCATTTACCTGCGCCTGCGCCTGTTCTAGGGCCGATGGGTAGACCGGCAGGAGGGATGATGCAGGCACCAGGGCAGGTGAGCGGACAGGTGGACGTAGCGGCAGCGCGGACCGCAGGCATGGATGCCGGGAAATTGCAGGCGCTGGCCGACTTCGTTCATGAAACCTATGTCGCGCCGGGCAAGCTGCCCCATATGCAATTGCTGGTATCGCGTGACGATCAGCCGATCGTCTCGGTCCGCAGCGGCATGGCGCGGGCGACGGGCGAGCCTTTGCGGGAGGATGCATTGTATCGCATCGCTTCCATGACCAAGCCCGTGACCTCGGTGGCGTTCATGATGCTGGTCGAGCAGGGAGCGGTAGCGCTGGATGATCCGGTGGCGAAGGTCTTGCCTGAATTTGCCGGTCTGCCTGTTGGCGCCGACGGCAAGGGTCGGATGAAGCGGCCGATGCTGATGGTCGACTTGCTGCGGCACAGCTCCGGCCTCACCTATGGCTTGCAGCGGCAGACGGCGATCGATGCGCGTTACCGCGACCTTGGCCTCGACGAATTTCAGCAGAGGCGCAGTTCGGATGAGTTCATCGCCGCGCTCGCCTCGCTGCCGCTGGAATTTTCGCCGGGTGAGCGGTGGAACTATTCGGTGTCGACCGATGTGCTGGGCGTGGTTGTGGAGCGTTTGAGCGGCCTCGATCTGGAGCGCTATTTCCGCGAGCGCATCTTCGATCCGCTGGGCATGGCCGACACTTTCTTCGAGTTGCCGGAGGATCGCGTCGAGCGGATGACCGATGCCTGGCAATTGGGGACGGATCGCACGCTGTCGCTCTATGATCGGGGTTCGCGCAGCGGCTGGCGCAGGCCACTGAAGCTGCGTTCCGGCGGCGGAGGGCTGCTGTCCTGCACGACGGATTATCACCGCTTTGCCCGAATGCTGCTGCGGGGCGGGGAATTGGATGGGGTACGCCTGCTCAAGCCCGAGACGGTGGCGGCGATGCACGCCAATCATCTGCCGGGGGGCAAGGATTTGGCCAGTCTGTCCTCCTCCATGTTCAGTGAAGCGGACTATGCGGGGGTTGGTTTCGGGCTGGGTTTCGCGATCGACCTTGGGACGCAGGAATATTATTGGGGCGGGGTGTTTTCGACCTTCTTCTTCATCGATCCGGTGGAACGGCTGATCGGCATCTTCATGACCCAGCATTTCCCTTCCAGCTCCTATCCGGTGCGGGCCGAATTGCGGCGCGGCATTCGCGACGCGATCATCGATCATCGTTGAAATCATCCCTAAGATTGCTGCGCTGCAAAATTTGCTGTTGGCGAGGGACAGGGGCCGTGCAATCATCCGCCCGGACTCACGGCAAAAGGGGCACACGCCATGAACCTCAAAGGCCAACCGACCCTTCCCAAGCCCGCTCCCCGGCAGGTCGATCCGGAGGTTCTTGCCCATGAGATCGTTGAGCGGCTGACCTATCGCATCGGCAAGAATGCAACGGCGGCGAAGCCGCATGACTGGCTGCATGCCGTCATTCTGGCCATTCGCGACCGGGTGATCGATGCGTGGATCGACTCCACCGAAAAAACCTATGAGGCGCAGGGGCGGCGGGTCTATTATCTGAGCCTGGAGTTCCTGATCGGCCGCCTGATGCGCGATGCCGCGTCCAACATGGAAATGCTGGACGACATGCAGGTGGCGCTGAGTTCGCTGGGCGTCGACATCGACATCATCGCCGCGCTGGAGCCGGACGCAGCGCTGGGCAATGGCGGCCTGGGGCGGCTGGCGGCCTGTTTCATGGAAAGCATGGCGACGGTCGACGTGCCCGCCTATGGCTATGGCATCCGTTATGTGAACGGCATGTTCCGGCAGGAGATTTCCGACGGCTGGCAGGTGGAACTGCCCGAAACCTGGCTGACCCACGGCAATCCCTGGGAGTTCGAACGGCGCGAGGCGAGTTACGAAATCGGCTTTGGCGGCCGGGTCGATCCATCGGAAAATGAGGATGCCAGCCCGCACCAGATGCGCTGGCGGCCCGCCGAACGGGTGATCGCGACGCCCTATGACACGCCGATCGCGGGTTGGCGGGGCAAGCGCGTCAACACGTTGCGCCTCTGGGAAGCGCAGCCGATCGACCCGATCCTGCTCGACCGTTTCAACGCGGGCGACCATCTGGGCGCGCTGACGGAAAGCAACCGGGCAGAGTCGCTGACGCGGGTGCTGTATCCGGCCGACAGTTCGCCGGCAGGGCAGGAATTGCGGCTGCGGCAGGAATATTTCTTCTCCTCCGCCTCCTTGCAGGACATCATACGGCGGCATATCCAATATTTCGGTGACGTACGGACCCTGTCGGACAAGGCAGCGATCCAGCTTAACGACACGCATCCGGCGGTCGCCGTGGCGGAGCTGATGCGGCTGCTACTCGACAATCACGGCCTCGATTTCGACGAGGCGTGGGACATCACGCGCCAGACGTTCAGCTACACCAATCACACGCTGCTGCCGGAGGCGCTGGAAAGCTGGCCGGTGCCGCTGTTCGAGCGGCTTCTGCCCCGGCACATGCAGATCATCTATGCGGTGAACAGCCGTCTGCTGGGTGAGGCGCGGCGGTCCGGCAAGTTCGACGATCGGTCGATCGGTGCCATTTCCCTCATCGATGAAGGCGGCGAGCGTCGGGTGCGCATGGGCAATCTGGCCTTTGCCGGATCGCACAGCGTCAACGGCGTGTCGGCACTGCATACAGAGTTGATGAAGGAGACGGTCTTTGCCGACTTCCATCAACTCTATCCGACGCGGATCAACAACAAGACCAATGGCGTGACGTTCCGCCGCTGGCTGATGCAGTGCAATCATGGCCTGTTCGAGTTGATCCGCGAGGCGATAGGCGACCGCTTCATGGATGATCCTGAAGCGCTGCGCGACCTCGATCCGTTCGCGGAAGACAGTGGTTTCCAGGAGAAATTCCTGGCCGTGAAGCGCGCCAACAAGGTGGCGCTGTCCGATCTGCTGCGGCAGCGGGTGAATGCCCGGATCGATCCGGCGGCTTTGTTCGACATCCAGATCAAGCGCATCCATGAATATAAGCGGCAGTTGCTCAATATCATCGAGGCGGTTTCGCTCTACGACCAGATCCGGTCGCATCCGGAAAAGAACTGGGTGCCCAGGGTCAAGCTGTTCGGCGGCAAGGCGGCACCCAGCTATCATAATGCCAAGCTGATCATAAAGCTGGCGGGCGACGTGGCGCGGGCGGTCAATCACGATCCCGCCGTGCAGGGGCTGCTGAAGCTACAGTTCGTGCCCAATTACAATGTCAGTCTTGCCGAAGTGATGATCCCGGCGGCGGACCTGTCGGAGCAGATTTCGACGGCGGGCATGGAGGCGTCGGGCACCGGCAATATGAAGTTCGCGGTCAATGGCGCGCTTACCATCGGCACGCTGGACGGCGCCAATGTCGAGATGCGCGATCATGTGGGTGACGAGAATATCGTGATCTTCGGCCTGACCGCCGCTCAGGTGAACGAGCGGCGCGCCCAGGGCTATCATCCCCGCGACGTCATCGGCCAGAGCCGGGAACTCGGGCAGGCGCTGGACGCGATTGCGGGCGGCGTCTTTTCGCCGGACGATCCGGATCGCTACAAGGATCTGGTGCAGGGCATTTACGATCATGACTGGTTCATGGTGGCGGCCGATTTCGACAGCTATTCCTCCGCCCAGCGGCGCGTGGATGCGATGTGGCAGGATCAGGCGCTCTGGGCGAAAAAGGCGATCCACAATGTTGCGCGGATGGGATGGTTTTCATCCGATCGCACGATAAGAGAATATGCGACCGACATCTGGAAAGTGCCGGTTTGAGGGGAGGCCGTTAACAGGGTGGGATTGACGCCGGAACAGATCGCCCGGCTGCTGGAGGGGCGCGAGGACGATCCATTTGCGACGCTTGGCGTCCATCCGGCGGGTGCTTCTGAGGGAAAAGGGGGCTTCACCGCCTGCGTCCTGTTGCCCGAAGCGGTCAGTGTCACGGCGCACAGGCTGGACGGCAAGGCTATCGGAACCCTGACCCCGCTCGGGGTGGGCGGGTTGTTCTTCGGCAAGGTGTCGATCCGCAAGCGCCAGCCGCTGCGCTATTGCGCCACTTATGCGGATGGCGGCGAATATCGGCTGATCGATCCCTACAGCTTTGGCCCGGTGCTGGGGCCGATGGACGACTATTTTTTTGCCCAAGGGTCTCACGCGCGGCTATTCGACAAGATGGGCGCGCATCTGATCGCCCATGAAGGGGTGGAGGGCACGCATTTCGCGGTCTGGGCGCCCAATGCGCAACGGGTTGCGGTGGTGGGCGACTTCAACCGCTGGGACGGCCGCCGGGGGCTGATGCGGCGGCGGCAGGATGCGGGGGTCTGGGAAATCTTCCTGCCGGAAGTGGTGCAGGGCAGCCCCTATAAGTTCGAGATTATCGGGCCGGATGGCGAGATGCTGCCATTGAAGGCCGATCCCTTCGCCTTCCAGTCGGAATTGCGGCCCTCGACCGCTTCCATCGTCGCGGGCGCGCCGGATCATGTCTGGGGCGATGAGCGCCATCGCGCCCATTGGGAGAAGGCCGATCCGCGCCGCGAACCCGTTTCCATCTATGAAGTCCACGCCGGATCATGGCAACGCGACGAGCATGACGATTTCCTGAGTTGGGATGCGCTGGCCAACCGGCTGATCCCTTATGTGGTCGGCATGGGTTTTACCCATATCGAGTTCCTGCCGATCAGCGAATTTCCCTATGATCCAAGCTGGGGCTATCAGACCACCGGCCTTTATGCGCCGACAGCGCGTTTCGGTGATCCGGAGGGATTTGCGCGCTTCGTCGACGGCGCGCATCGGGCGGGTGTCGGGGTGATCCTCGACTGGGTGCCAGCGCATTTTCCGACCGATGCCCATGGCCTCTCACGCTTTGATGGCACGGCGCTTTACGAGCATGAAGACCCGCGCAAGGGTTTCCATCCGGACTGGAACACTGCCATCTACAATTTCGGGCGGCGCGAAGTGGCGCAGTTCCTGGTCAACAATGCGTTGTTCTGGGCGGAGCGCTATCATGTCGACGGGTTGCGGGTCGATGCCGTCGCCTCAATGCTCTACCTCGACTATAGCCGCAAGGAAGGGGAATGGATTCCCAACAAGCATGGCGGGCGGGAGAATGTGGAGGCGGTTGAATTCCTCCAGCAGATGAACACGGCGCTCTACGGCGCTCATGGCGGCATCATGACCATAGCCGAGGAATCGACGAGCTGGCCAAAAGTGTCCCACCCCGTCCATGAAGGAGGGCTGGGCTTCGGCTTCAAATGGAATATGGGCTTCATGCACGACACGCTGCGCTATCTGGCGCGTGATCCGGTGCATCGCGCCCATCATCATGACGATATTACCTTCGGCCTGCTCTACGCCTTTACCGAGAATTTCGTGCTGGCGCTGAGCCATGACGAGGTGGTGCACGGCAAATCATCCCTGCTCCACAAGATGGCCGGGGATGATTGGCAGAAATTCGCGACCCTGCGCGCTTATTACGCGATGATGTGGGGCTATCCCGGCAAGAAGCTGTTGTTCATGGGCCAGGAATTCGCCCAGCGCGACGAATGGAGCGAGGATCGGGCGCTCGACTGGCATTTGCTGGACCATGCGCCGCATCGGGGCGTGCAGTTGCTGGTGAGCGACCTCAACCGCCTCTATCGTTCCCGCCCAGCCCTCCATGCCCGCGATTGCGAGGCGGAGGGGTTCGAATGGGTGCTGGTCGACGCGGCGGCGGACTCGGTCTTTGCCTGGGTCCGGCGCGCGCCGGGCGCCGCGCCGATCGTCGTCATCAGCCATTTCACCCCGCAATTGCGCCATGGCTACCGGATGCGCCTGCCTTCGGGGGGACGCTGGCGGGAGATCATGAACAGCGACGCGGCGGAATATGGCGGCAGCGGTGTTGGGAATATGGGGATCGTCACCGCTGATGAGGAAGGATGGGGCAATGTCACCATCCCGCCCTTTGGCACGTTGATGCTGGAACTGGACTATTGAGACCGACGGGTGGAAGCCAAACGCTCGCGGGCATGATGGAGAAGAGGCCGATGCAGCCAAGACACCAGCCGATCGCCCGTGACGCCATGGCCTATGTGCTGGCCGGGGGGCGCGGCAGTCGTCTGGCCGAACTCACCGACCGCCGCGCCAAGCCGGCAGTTCATTTCGGCGGAAAGGCGCGGATCATCGATTTCGCCCTCTCCAACGCGCTCAACAGCGGCGTCCGCCGCATCGGCGTCGCGACGCAGTACAAGGCGCATTCGCTGATCCGCCACCTCCAGCGCGGCTGGAACTTCCTGCGGCCGGAGCGCAACGAAAGCTTCGATATCCTGCCCGCCAGCCAGCGCGTGTCGGAAAGCCAATGGTATGAGGGCACGGCCGACGCCGTCTTCCAGAATATCGACATCATCGAGGATTATGCGCCCGAATATATGGTCATCCTGGCGGGCGACCATGTCTACAAGATGGACTATGAGCTGATGCTCCAGCAGCATGTCGACAGCGGCGCTGACGTCACCGTAGGCTGCATGGAAGTGCCGGTGAAGGAAGCCAGCGGTTTCGGCGTCATGCATGTGGATGAGCAGGACGTCATCACCGCCTTCGTCGAAAAGCCGAAGAAGCCGCCGCATATCCCCGGCAATCCCGGCGTGGCGCTGGCGTCCATGGGCATCTATGTCTTCCGCACCGCTTTCCTGATCGAAGAATTGCGCCGGGATGCGGGGGATCCCGCCAGCAAGCGCGATTTCGGCGGCGACATCATCCCCCATATCGTCAGCCATGGCAAAGCCGTCGCCCACCGCTTTTCCAACAGTTGCGTGCGCGCCGAAAGCGAGCCGGTGCCCTATTGGCGCGATGTCGGCACGATCGACGCCTATTGGCAGGCCAATATCGATCTGACCGATGTGGTGCCGTCACTCGACCTGTACGACCGGAGCTGGCCGCTCTGGACCTATTCCGAAGTCACCCCGCCCGCCAAATTCGTGCATAATGAGGAAGGACGGCGCGGGTCCGCGACATCCTCGCTGGTCGCGGGCGGGTGCATCGTGTCGGGATCGTCGCTCCACCGCAGCCTGCTCTTTTCCGGCGTTCGGACGCACAGCTTCTCGTCCGTCACGGAAAGCGTCGTCATGCCCGATTGCGTCATCGGGCGCGGGGCGCGGTTGCACAAATGCGTGCTGGATTCGGGTGTCATCATCCCGCCTGGCCTGATCGTGGGCGAGCATCCCGATCATGACGCACAGCGTTTCCGCCGCACCGACAGCGGCGTGACGCTGATTACCCAATATATGATCGAACGGCTGGTGGACTGATCTTGGGCAAGACGGCTTCGATGCAGGTGCTTTCGGTCGCGTCCGAAATCTATCCGCTGATCAAGACCGGGGGGCTGGCCGATGTGGCGGGAGCCTTGCCCGGCGCGCTGGCCGGACATGGCATTGCAGTGCGGACGCTGGTGCCCGGCTATCCCTCCGTCCTCTCGCGGCTGGGCAAGGCAAAGGCGTTGCGGCGCTATGAAACGCTGTTCGGCGCGCCCGCCACGGTGCTAGCCGCCAGAGTGGGCGACCTTGATTTGCTGGTGCTGGACGCGCCGGATTTCTTTGCGCGGGAAGGCGGTCCCTATGGCGATCCCGGCGGCGGCGAATGGAGCGACAATTGGAAGCGCTTCGCCGCCCTGTCCCGCGCAGGCGCGGACATCGCGGCCGAAGGCGCGAAGGGCTGGCGGCCCGATCTGGTCCATGCGCATGACTGGCAGGCGGCGATGACCGCCACCTATATGCGCTTCGGGCCTGCCCATGCCGTGCCCAAGGTGGTGACCATCCACAACCTCGCCTTTCAGGGCCGTTTCGGCGCGGACATCTTCCCCCAGCTCGGCCTGCCGCCCGAAGCCTGGGGCGTCGACGGCGTCGAATATTATGGCGGCACGGGCTATTTGAAGGCGGGTCTGGTCTCCGCCGACGCCATCACCACCGTCAGCCCCACCTATGCCGATGAAATCCGCTCGCCGGTGCATGGCATGGGGCTGGATGGGCTGATCAACGGGCGGGCGGACCGGCTGCACGGCATATTGAACGGCGTCGATACCGCTATCTGGAACCCCGCCGCCGATCCGCTTATCGCCAAGCCGTTCAGCGCGCGGGCGCTGGGCGGGCGGAACGCAAATCGCCGGGCGCTGGAAACGGGCTTCGGCCTCGACCGCGACGATGCCCCGATCTTCATCATCGTCAGCCGCCTCACCTGGCAAAAGGGCATGGACATGGTGATGGGCGCGATCGACCATCTTGTGGAGCTGGGCGGCAAGCTGGCCGTGCTGGGGTCGGGCGATCATCCGTTGGAGGGCGCTTTTCTGGCCGCCGCGGACCGGCATCGCGGCCGGGTGGGGGCGCAGATCGGCTATGACGAGCCGCTGTCCCATCTGATGCAGGCTGGCGCCGACGCCATATTGATCCCCTCCCGCTTCGAACCCTGCGGACTGACGCAGCTTTACGGGCTGCGTTATGGCTGCGTGCCGGTGGTGGCGCGGGTCGGCGGGCTGGCCGATACGGTGATCGACGCCAATGAGGCCGCCGTCAGCGCGGGTGTCGCGACAGGCATCGTCTTTCCGCCGTCCGATCCGCTGGCGCTGCACGGCGCGATTGCGCGGACCATCCGGCTTCATGCGCACAAGCCGGACTGGCAGGCGATGCAGCGTGCGGGGATGCGCGCCGACTTTTCCTGGACCCACAGCGCGGCGCGCTATGCCGAGCTGTTCCGCGCATTGCTCCGGAACGCGCCATGAGTCCAAGGGCGCTCGGCCCGGACATTCATGGGTTGGGAACCCGTTTTCGCGTCCATTCGCCCAATGCCGAACAGCTCCGGCTGTGCCTGTTCGATGCCGATGATCGCGAGACGCGCCTGCCGATGGCACGGGATGGGGAGGGCGTCTGGTCCATTGATGCGCCGGGCGTGGGTGAGGGCGCGCGCTACGGCTTCCGAGCGGACGGGACTTATGATCCAGCCGCAGGACTATGGTTCGATCCCTACAAGCTGTTGCTTGATCCCTATGCAACGGAAATCGACCGGGCGTTCGTCTACGATCCGGTTCTCGCCGCGCAGCGGGGGAGTTGCATCGATACCGCGCCGCTCATGCCCAAGGGGGTGGCGAGGACGCCGCTTCCGCCGGTCGCCCTTGCGCAGCCCTTATTTCGTCGCGGCGGCCTGATCTACGAAGTTCAGGTCCGTGGCTTTACCATGCTGCACCCCGACATTCCGCAAGAGCAGCGAGGGACGATTGCCGCACTCGGTCATCCCGCCGTGATCGATCATCTGCGTCGCCTGCATGTATCCGCGATCGAACTGATGCCGATCAACGCCTGGATCGATGAACGGCATCTGGGGCCGCTTGGGCTGCACAACGCATGGGGCTATAATCCGGTCAGCTATTTCGCGCTCGATCCCCGGCTGGCGCCCGGCGGCATGGCGGAACTGTGCGCCGCTGTGGAGGCGTTGCACGCGGCGGGGATCGGGGTGATCCTCGACATGGTCTATAATCATGACGGGGAAAGCGATGCACTGGGGCCGACATTGTCTCTGCGCGGCCTCGATGCTCGCAGCTATTTCCGGCATGAACCCGATGGTCGCCTGATCAACGATACCGGCACGGGGAACAGCATCGACTGCAATCATCCCGTCACGCAACGGCTCATCCTGGATTCGTTGCGCCATTTCGTCAGTGCAGCGGGCGTGGACGGCTTTCGCTTCGATCTCGCGCCAGCGCTGGGACGTTTGCCGGCCGGTTTCGATCCAAAGGCGTCGTTGCTAGCAGCGATAGGAGTCGATCCGCTATTGGCCGATCGCATCCTGATCGCGGAGCCGTGGGACATCGGTCCCGGCGGCTATCAGCTTGGTCATTTCGGGGAACGCTGGCTGGAATGGAATGACCGTTACCGCGACGATATACGGCGCTTCTGGCGAGGGGATCGCGGCACGCTTGGCGCTCTGGCGACGCGGCTCTCCGGATCGTCGGATATCTTCCGTGGCGGTCCAGCCACGCGCACCGTCAATTTCCTGGCGGCCCATGACGGCTTCACCCTGGCGGACCTCACAGCCTATGAACACAGGCATAATGAAGCCAATGGCGAGCAGAATCGCGACGGCCATGGCGAGAATTTCAGTTGGAACAACGGCGTCGAAGGGGTGAGCGACGACACGGCAGTTCAGGCCGCGCGGCGCTGGGATATCAAGGCGTTGCTCGGCACGCTGTTCTGCTCGCGCGGCACGATCATGCTGACGGCAGGCGATGAGTTCGGGCGTACGCAGCAGGGCAACAACAATGCCTATGCGCAGGATAATGCGACAGGCTGGGTCGACTGGTCGGGGCGTGATCGGGAGATCGAGGCGCATGCCTTTGCCCTTGCCAGACTGCGATCATCACAGCCGGACTTCAACGCCACGAATTGGCTGTCCGAAACGGATGTCGAGTGGCTTGATGAGCAGGGCCAGCCCCTGACCGTCGCGCAATGGGAAGATCCCGACCGGCGCTGCCTGGCGATGCGGTTCCGGCGGTCGGGGTTCGCCATATTCATCAACGGCGACGATCAGGCCCATCAATTCGGCACCGTTCAGGTTCCAGCCCGAACGATCTTACCCATCCCGGCTAAACAGGAAGGCGGTTGATTTCGCCAGTCCGTTGGAGATCGTCGCCAATGACCGCGCCGCGCCCGGCACCCGCCGCTCGCCCGCACGGTCCGTCACTTGCGCCACCGCTTCGGCAAGCTGCGTCATGCCATGCAGCCGCCCTTCGCCCAGCGCTCCGCCGCCGGTATTGATCGGCAGCCTGCCCCCCAGATCGCCATGGCCTTCGCGCAGGAATGCCAGTCCCTCGCCGTCCCGGCAAAAGCCCATGCCCTCTAGCCAGGTCAGCACGAGCACGCTGAAGCCGTCATATAGCTGCGCATTGTCCACATCCATCGGGGACAGGCCGGTTGTGTCCCACAGCCGTTGCGCAACATCTTTCGCGCCGTCCCGCATATCCTCAAGATTCATCGGCGTGCCTCCTGCGCCCTGATGGGCGGAGGCCGCAAAGCCGGTGAGCAAAGCAGGCGGCTGGCGCAGATGGCGCGCCCGTTCCGTAGACGTCAGGATCAGCGCGCAACAACCATCGACGGGAATGTCGCAATCGAGGATGGACATGGGATCGGCAATCATCCGGGCGCCGAGATAATCCTCAGCCGTGATGATCTTGCCCCGCCAATAGGCATGGGGGTTAAGCTGCGCATTGGCGCGGTTGTTGGCGATATAATGGGCGAAATCCGCCCGGCTATAACCATAAAGCTCGAAATAGCGGCGCAGCACCACCGCTGCCCAAGCGGGTGGCATGCTGAATCCATAGGGCGCCAGATATTGGTCGCTCCCCACCGCCTGCACTGGCTCGAAATTGACGTAGCGGCCATCGGGTACATGCAGCGCGCGATAGACCAGCACATGGTCGCAAAGTCCGCCGATGATCGCCAGCGCCCCATCGATCAGGCTCTGCGTCACCATGCCGTTGGTCGAGCCGATCCACTGGACGCCCGAAGTCACGCCGAGCAGCCCGGCCAGATACCAGGGCGTCACCACGTCGATCCCTTCATCAACGCCCTTCTTGCCGCCATAGCGCGGCATGGAGGGTGAGGTCGCGATGCCGTCAAGATCGCTCCGTTGCAGCCCGGCATCAGCCAGCGCTGCGTCACAGGCCTCCAGCGTCAGCGCCGCCAGGGTTCGGTCCGACCGCCGCTCCAGCGTGCTGTAGCCAAGCCCGGCGACGGCCACCTTGTCCCGATAGTCCCACATGGTCAGCGCTCAGCCAGGCCGAACTGCACCAGCGTGCAGTCGTCCGTCACATCCTCGAACCGCGCTTCAAGGGGCAGGCCGATGCGCAGATCGTCGGGCGCGACGCCGATGAGGTTGCTGCTCATCAGCAGGCGCGCCTGCTCATCCAGTTCCACCACCGCCAGGATCACCGGCAGCCGGTCGCGAAAACCGGGAGAGGGCGGATCGTGCAGCACCGTCCAGCTATGCAATGTTGCGTGCCCGGAAACCGGCGTGAAATGCAACTCGCCCCCGCCACAGGCCCGACAGGCGATTTCGGGCGGATAGGCCAGCCGACCGCAGGCGCCGCATCTCTGCATATGCAGTTCATGGCGCCGCGCAGCCGCCCAAAAGGGTTCCGACAGCAGATCGGGCAGGGGCAACGGCCGTTGCGGGGAAGTTGTTTGCGGCATCGCAGTTCACAATCCCTGGAAATGGGGCGGGCGCTTTTCCCGCGCGGCGGATATGCCTTCCAGATGGTCCTGGGTCGTGGCCAGCAGCGGCTGCATGGCGAATTCCAGTTCCAGATACTGGTCCAGCGGAAGAGCCTGCGCGGCCTCGAACTGCCGTTTGGCCATGCCGATCGCCAATGTCGGCCCCTGCGCCAGCGATCCCGCCAATTCCAGCGCCCGTGTCATCAGCGCGTCACTCTCGACCAGTTCCAGCACCAGCCCCAGACGCAAGGCTTCCTGCGCGTCGATCATGCGGGCGGAATAGACGATTTCCTTCGCCCGCATCGGCCCGACCAGCCGGCTGAGCTGCCACACCGCCCCCGCATCGGGGACGTAGCCGATCCGCCCGAAGCTCTGGCAGAAGCGGGCTCGGGGCGTGGCGATGGCGATGTCGCAGGCCAGTGCCAGGCTCCAGCCCGCGCCGACGCAGGCGCCGTCGATCGCCGCGATCACGGGCTTGCGGATGCCGCCGACCGCCTTCACCATCCGGTGCAGCCAGCGCATCCGGCGCAGGAATGCCGCCGTGTTCTGATGGCCCATGTCGCCGGTATCAGCGCCCGAGCAGAATTGCCCGTTCGCACCTGTCAGAATGACCGCGCCTACCGCGTCATCCTCCGCCAATTCTTCGAAAATGCGCCAGATTTCCTCGCGCATTGCCATGGTGAAGGCATTGGCTCGCCCCGGCTGATCGAGCGTGACGATGCCGACGCGTCCCTGGCTTTCGACCCGGACGGTCATTGTGTGGCCCTGCGCTTCACGGCCCTGCTCCCAAAATTTATCTTCGGTGCAATATTAAATCCGCAAAGCGTTGCGCTGTCAATTGAGGAGACGCGTTGACAAGTGCATAATATTGCACGATGGTGCAATAAAAGGCTGCGTCGCGACGCGCCCCGAAGAAAGAGGATGCGATCCATGAAGGCAAGATTTTCGGCGCTCGCGGCGGGGGCCGCGGTTCTGGCGCTCTCCACCGCCGTCATCTCCCGTTCGGCGGAAAGCGCGGGCCCGGCTGCGACGAACTGGTCCAGCTTTGGCGGCGACGACAAGGAACAGCATTACAGCCCGCTCGCGCAAGTCACCGAAGCGAATGTCGGAAAGCTCGGGCTTGCCTGGTCCTATGATGTCGATAGCTATGACAGCTATACTCAGCCATTGGCGGTCAATGGCGTCATTTATTTCGCTGTGGGGCTGAGCGTCGTCCATGCGGTCGATGCGCGCACCGGCAAGCTGCTCTGGCAATATGATCCCGATGTGGCGAGCCAGCCCGAAGCCAAATGGCGGATGCGCGCCGGTTGGGGCACGCGGGGCATCGCCTATAAGGATGGCACCATCTTCACCGCCACGCGTGAAGGCCGTCTGATCGCCGTCGACGCCAAGACCGGCAAGCCGCGCTGGTCGGTCAAGACACTCGATGAGGCCGAGGGCGCCTATATCACCGGCCCGCCATGGGTCGCGGGCGACAAGGTGGTGATCGGCTTCGGCGGTGCGGACTACAACCCGGTGCGCGGCTATGTCACCGCCTATGACATCAAGACGGGCAAGAAGGCCTGGCGCTGGTATGTCGTGCCCGGCGATCCGGCCAAGGGCTTCGAGAACAAGGCGATGGAGGCTGCCGCCAAGACCTGGAACGGCGAATGGTGGAAATGGGGGGGCGGCGGATCGGTATGGCACGCCATGGCCTATGACGCCAAATATGACCGAATCTATATCGGCACCGGCAACGGCTTTCCGTGGAACATCAAGATCCGCAGCCCCGGCGGGGGCGACAATCTCTATCTCTCCTCCATCGTCGCGCTGGACGTGAAGACCGGCGAATATGTCTGGCACTATCAGGTGAACCCTGAAAACAGCCATGACTGGAACGATGCGATGGATATCGAGCTGGCCGACATCATGATCGGCGGCAAGATGCGGTCGGTGCTGATGCATGCGCCGAAGAACGGCTTTTTCTACGCGATCGACCGGGAGACCGGCAAATTCATCCAGGCGGGCGAGTTCGGCAAGCAGAATTGGGCGAAGCGGATCGATCCGGTGACGGGACGGCCGGACATCAATCCGGACGCGCAATATCCCGACGGCAAGCCGTTCATGATGTATCCCTTCCCCAATGGTGCGCACGGCATTCAGGCCATGTCGTTCAGCCCGAAGACCGGCTACAGCTACATCCCGGTGATGGAGGGAGGACGCGTCTTCGTCGATCCGGCAAATATCAAGGACTGGAAATATAAGCCCGGCATGATGGTGAATACGGGCCTGGGCGCGCCGCCGGCCAATATGGTTCCCCCGGTCGCGACCAGCAAGCTCGTCGCCTACGACGTCGCCAACAACAAGATCGCCTGGTCCGTGCCCCAGCCCGGCGTGTTCAATGGCGGCACTTTGGCGACGGCGGGCAATCTGGTGTTCCAGGGCACCAATGACGGCACGTTCAACGCCTTTTCCGCGAAGACGGGGCGCAAGCTCTGGTCCTATCCGGCGCAGAACGGCATTCTTTCCGCGCCGATCAGCTATTCGGTCGGCGGCAAGCAATATGTCTCGGTCATCACCGGGTTCCGCAGCAGTTTCCCCAATAAGCCGAACTGGGATTATCGCCAGCAGCAGCGTCGGCTGCTGACCTTCACCATCGGCGGCGTGAAGAAGTTGCCGAAGGTCGATTCGGTGGACGAACCGATTCAGGATGATCCGGCCTTTGTGGTGGATGCCGACAAGGCGAAGATCGGCGCGGGCATCTATAATAGTAGCTGCGTCATCTGCCATGGCTCGGGCATGATGGCGGGCGGCGCTGCACCGGATCTGCGCAAATCGGGCGTGCCGCTGGACGCCGAAACCTTCAAGTCGGTGGTGCATGACGGCGCCTTGATGGCGCGGGGCATGGGTTCCTTCGGCCAGTTGACCGACGGGGAGCTGGAAGGGCTGCGTCACTATATCCGCCAGCGTGCGCGCGAAACCGCGCCCAAGGGCAAGTGATGGAAGATCCGCGGCCCGCTATCCTCCCGGCGGGTGGAACGGGGCTTTCTACGTCAAGGGAAGGATAAATTGGCACGTTCATGCAATCCCGCTATGATCCCGACATATGGGATGAGAGTGAAATGAAGGCGATTGACTTTGGCGAGTAAAGCGAACGAAGAATTGAAGGAGAGCGGCGAGCGGCCCCAGACTTATTCCAGTCCGGCCATTATCGAGCGCCGCCGCCGAATATTGGAGGAAACCCGCAAGGTTATCGCTGAACAGGGTATCGCCGCGCTCAGCATGAACGAGATCGGGCAGCGCGCAGGCGTGGCCAAGCGCACGCTCTATAATGCGTTCCAGACGCGGGAGCGGATGATTGCCTCTGCCATTCAGGAATATTTCGACGAATATGTCAGCCGCATCGCCTATTCCAGCGAGCCCGGCACGATGCAGCATAATCTGGAGCGCATGATCTCCGTCGTGCAGCGCAACCGCAAGATTCGCAACTATATCAAGGCGATCATGGCGCTCTATTTCAGCTCCGACGTCGATCATGACATCTGGGCAGCGATGCACTCGCCTGCGGTTCACCATAACCGCCAGTGGATCGAGGTGCTGGTGGCCAAGAAGCAGCTCCAGCCCTGGGTCGAGGTCGACAAGCTGGTCGAGGATCTGGTGCGCTTCGAATATGCGACGATCAACGACTGGGCGCAGGGGCGCATTCCGGACGACGAAGTCATCGTGCGGCTGGTGAGCAGCTACCTGACCAGCCTGCTCGGCGCGTTGAAGGGCGCGGCGCGCAAGGAAGTGGAGGGGCTGATCAAGGACATTGCCGAACGCGGCATGGACGCCTTGCCCGCTACCCAACGTCCCAAGGCAGTCGAGGCATGAATTTGCACATGGATGCAAATTTACTTGAAGAGGGACGCCCGGTCGGCTAGTTCAGTTCCCGCACTTGAAGAGAATGTGCGGGAATGGAGAGCGAGAGAGATGAACGCGGTAAGCGAAGCCCCCGAATTGCTGTTCGATCTGAACGACCGGGGGATCGCGCATATCATCCTCAACCGGCCCCGCGCCAAGAACACCGTGTCCTTCGCGATGTGGGAGCAATTTTCCGCCGCGCTCGATGTGTTGGAAAATGCGACGCCTGCCCGGTTGCTGATCATCAGCGGAGCGGAGGGCTATTTCTCCAATGGCGGCGATGTGAAGCTGCCTCCTGCAAGGGGTGAGGGGGCGCTCGCGCTGGCGGCGCGCCTCGAAATGGGGCAGCGGATCATCAGCCGGGTTCGCGCCTTGCCGATTCCCACGGTTGCGGCAGTGGAGGGGGGCGCCTTTGGCGTGTCGTGGAGCCTCGCCATGGCGTGCGACATGATTTTCACGGCGGACAATGCGCGGTTCGGGGCGCCTTTCCTGGAGTTCGGTCTGGTGCCCGATGGCGGCGCGGCCTGGTTCCTGACGAAGCAACTGGGCCGGGCGCGGGCAGCCGAAATCATTTTTTCTGGCCGGATGCTTGATGCCGCGGAGGCGCTGTCGCTCGGCCTTGTCAGCCGGGTGGTGACGCCGGGCACGGCGGTGGATGAGGCCATGGCGTTGGGAGAGGCGATCGGTGACGGCAATCGCCACGCGGTCGAACTCACGAAGCGCCTGCTCCAGCAAGCGGAAAGCGGCGATCTGGCGACGACCCATGCGCTGGAGCTGGTCTATTGCCACACTTGTCAGGCGGGCGAGGAAGTGCCCCGCGCACGCGAACGCTTCAAGGCCCGCGCCGCTGCGAAAGCGGCCGCCAAGGCAGCGCAATAAGAGGAGGTCCGTCCATGCAGTTCGACATGCGCGAGCTTCCGATGGTCACGCGCTACAAGATCGTCAATTCGACGATCACGCCGCGCCCCATCGCCTGGATCACCAGCCAGTCAGCCGACGGCATCCTCAACGCCGCGCCCTACAGCTTCTTCAACTGCGTGGGCACGGAACCGCCGCTGGTGGTGCTGGGCCTGCTCAAGGAACCGGCCTCGCGTGGCCTGAAGAACACCGCCTCCAACATCATCGCGACCGGCGAGTTCGTCGTGAACCTCGTTTGCGAAGCGGATGCCGAAAAGATGAACCTGTGCAGTGTCGATGCGCCCGCCGATGTCAGCGAGATAGACTATGCGGGCGTCGAAACCGCGCCCTCGGTGGTGGTCGCGCCGCCGCGCATCGCCTCCAGCCCGGTCAGCTTCGAATGCCGGAAGGTCGCCGCGATGGACATCGGCGCGCTCCAGACCGTGGTGATCGGTGAAATTTTGATGGCCCATATCCGCGACGAATTCATCAGCGATAGGGAACGGGTCTATTTCGACACGCCCGCCATGAAGCTGATCGGCCGCACGCACGGCAGCGGCTGGTATGTCCGCAACAGCGACAGTTTCCAGATGGAGCGGCCCCGCTACGATCCCTCGCGCCTGATGGGCAAGGATAAGGCGGCCGAATGAATTTGAACCCATGGTGCAAAATTACTTGCACTTGGGGTCAAACTGGTGTTCTTTACACCGAAGAGCATTTTTCGGCCCGCCGAAAGAAGCGGCGCCATAACGATAATTCCCGAAAAGGAAGCGGGCCTCGCCCGTCATAGGAGTGATGAGATGCCCGGTCCCCTGGATCATCTGACCGTCATTGAACTGGCGGATCAAATGCCTGTCGCCATTGCCGCCATGCTGCTGGCTGATCATGGCGCCGACGTGCTGAAGGTAGAGCCGAAGGGCGGCGCCTTCTTCGCCCATGATCTCAGTCGCAAGAGCTGGGACCGCTCGAAGCGTAGCGTCGAACTGGATGTGCGGGATGCGGAGGGGTTGCAATCGCTGCGCGGGCTGCTGGAAGGGGCAGACATATTCATCCACGCGCTTGAGGAAAAGGACGCCGCAGCGCTTGGCCTGGATGGCAAGAGCCTTGCCCGGGATTTCCCCGAACTGGTCGTCTGCGCGCTGACTGCCTATGGCGCGGACACGCCTTTTGCCGGTCGGCCGCATGGGGAATCGCTGGCCGCCGCGCTGCTGGGGACGATGATCGATCGGTCCAGTAGCTTCCGTCCCGGACCGGTCTATCTCGGCCATCCGGCGCTGCATTATGGGCAGGCGTTCCTCGGCGTGATTGGTGCTCTTTCGGCCGTGCGTGCCCGCCGCCATATCGGCCAGGGGCAGCGGGTCGAGGCATCGCTGCTGGACGCGATGATCGCCCAATCCCCGATGAACAATTGGTGGCAGGAAGAGGGCATCAGCTACATCAAGGCTGGCGATTCCGGCGCTGTCGATCGCTTCGGGAAAACCCGTCTTGCCACTGGCATGTTCGAATGCGGCGATGGCCTTTTCCTTCAGATGCACACCGGCGGGCAGGGCGGCTTTAAGGCGGCGATGGATGTGCTGGGCTTTGGCGACCGCATCCAGACCGTAACCGCGCCGGAAATGTCGGTGCCGCTTACCGACGATGAATATCAAATCGCCCGCGTCGAGATTTTCGACGCCTTCAAGACCAAGCCGCGCGCCGAATGGATTTCGCTGTTCCAGGCGGCGGATGTGGCGGCGCTGCCGGTGCTGGAACCGGCGGAAGTGCTGCTCGACGATCAGGTGGAGTTTGTCGGTCAGCGCATCGCCATGCCGGACAAGGATTTCGGCACCATCTATCAGGCCGCGCCGGCAGTCCGCATGAGCAACGCTCCTTGCGCTGCGCCCCGCCCCGCCCCAGAGGTGGGCGCTGACAATGGCGCGTTGGCCGACCTGATCGCCCGCCGCCGTGAAGCGCTTGCCGCGGATGGCAAGCCTCTCGACCGGCCGCTCGAAGGTATCAAGGTGGTGGATTTCTCCTCCTTCTTCGCCGTGGGCTATGGCGGTCGTCTGCTGTCCGACCTTGGCGCCGACGTCATCAAGGTGGAAACCCCCGGCGGCGACCAGATGCGTCCGCTGCCCGACTGTTTCGACGCGGCCCAGCGCGGCAAGCGCGATATCGTCCTCAATCTTAAAGACCCCGAAGCGCTGGAAGCGGCGCTGAAACTGGTGGCGACGGCGGATGTCGTCACGCACAACTTGCGCCCCGGCAAGGCTGACAAGCTCGGCATCGGCTATGAGGCGCTGTCGAAGCTCAATCCGCGGCTCATCTATGTCTATCTGCCCGGCTATGGCTCCAAGGGACCGAAGTCGCTGCTCAAGAGCTTCGCGCCCTTGGTGTCGGGCTGGACCGGCCTGCTCTACGAAGGCGGCGGCGCAGGCAATCCGCCGACCCGCGCGGTCTTCGGCAATGAGGATTATAATAACGGCTTCCTCGGCGCGGTTGGCATATTGATGGGCCTGGAACATCGCTCCGTCACCGGCAAGGGCGACTATATGGAGATTCCGCAGCTTCATTCGAGCCTGTGGACGACCTCCGAACATTTCCTCGATGCCGACAAAAAGGTCGTTTACGGCTTCCGGCTGGACAAGGAACAGGCGGGCTTCAATGCGCTCGACCGGATTTACCGGACCAGCGATGGCTGGCTCTGCATTAGCTGCCGGTCGGACGAGCGTTTCGCAGCGCTCGCCAAGGCGGTCGGGCAGGAGCAATGGTTGAGCGATCCCCGCTTCGCTACGGCGCGCGACCGTTCAGCCAACGACGTGGTGCTGCTGGAGGCGCTCAAGCCCTGGTTCGCGGACAAGAGCAGCGCAGATTCCCATGCGCTTCTCGAAGCCGCCGGAGCGCCCAGTGAAATCGCTCGCGAAACGAGCTGGGTGCGCGAGGCGCTGTGGCAGGATTGGGCGACGACAAGCAACCGGGTGATCGAGAATTTCGACTCCATGTACGGCCATGTCCGCCAGTTCGGCAGCTTCATCCATTTCAGCCGCACACCCAGCTTCGCCAAGGGTTCCGCGCCGCGTCTGGGTGAACATACAAGGCAGATATTGAGCGAGATCGGCTATTCCCAAAGCGAGATTGATGCGCTGATCGAAAGCCGCAAGGCGATGCAGGCGGCGGACGTCACAGGCCGTATCCAGTCCCGCGTCTCAGCCGCCTGACAAGACAAGAGAGAGGAACGCAAAGGTGCAACTCAACCTTCGCTATGACATGAACCGCCCTGACTTCGGTGCGCCGCATCCCGTGCTGTACCGCACCGCGATCGAGCAGGCGCAATGGGCTGACAGACTGGGTTTCACCCAGGTTTTCCTGGCCGAACATCATGGTGCGGAAGGCGGCTATTGCCCGTCCTCCATGATCCAGGCGGCCTCTATTCTGGGCGCGACGGACCGGATCGTCGCGCACCTGTCGGCGCTGGTGGTGACGATGCACGATCCGTTGCGTCTGGCTGAAGACCTGGCTGTCCTCGACAATATCGCGCCGGGCCGCATCTGGCTGACGGCGGGCATGGGCTATCGCCCGCATGAGTTCGAAATGTTCGACCGCGACATCACCAAGCGGCTCGCCATCATGAACGAGGCGATGGCGACGCTCAAAAACGCATGGACCGGCGAGCCTTTCGAATATCGTGGCCGCACCGTCCGCGTGACGCCAGCGCCCGCGACGCCGGGCGGTCCGAAAATCTACATGGGCGGCTCGACCGACAAATCCGCCATCCGCGCGGCCAAGGGTGGCTATCAATATTTCCCCGGCCATCCCGACCTGTTCACGCTCTACAAGGAAGAGCGCGCAAAGGCCGGTTTCGGGCCACCGGAGGAACTGCGCAAGCCTGCGGCGAGCTTCCTCTATGTCTCGGACGACCCCGACCGCGACTGGCCGCTGGTCGCGCCGCATGTCGCTTATGCGACCAACGCCTATGCCGAATGGGCCAAGGAGCGGGGCACCGGCCAGACCCGCTATCAGCCCGCCGAGACGATCGAAGGCCTCAAGGCCATGCCCAATATCAAGGTGCTGACGCCGGACGAATGTTTCGCTTATCTGAAGGGTTTGGGGCGCGGCACGGCGGTCACGTTCCACGCGCTGCTAGGCGGGCTTGATCCTGAAGTCTCCTGGCGCAGCCTGCGCCTGTTCGAAAAGGAAGTCCTGCCACGCCTCAAGGCTGAGCCGGGCCTACTGGAAATGCCGGGAGAATGAGCATGGAAGAGCAAAATCGTCGCGGAACGCTGGCTACGATGCTGGCCGTGCCCTTTGGCTTGGCGGCCGTGGGGCAGGCCTCAGCCGCGACCGCGAAAGGGAAGGGCAAGCCGATGAGCATGGCCGATCGTCTGGACGTGATCGAATCCAAGCAGGCGATCGCCGAACTGCTCTATGCCTATGCCCGCGCCAATGACCGGGCGGATGAAGCGTTGCTGCGCTCGCTATTCTGGCCGGAATCGACGCACAAACATGGGAAGTTCGAGGGCAAATCTTCGGATTTCGTCGGTTTCGCCTTCAAGATCGTCTCCGCCCTCAAATATGCGTGCCATCATATCTCCAACGTCTCGGTCGAGGTGCAGGGCGATAAGGCCTTTTCCGAATGCTATTATTTCGCGCAGCATCGCCGCGACCGGAAAGATGGTAGTGGGGAGGAAGATGTCTTTTTTCAGGGGCGCTATCTTGACGATCTCGAACGACGCAATGGCGAATGGAAGATCATTCGCCGCCGAGGGCTTTCCGACTATACCTCTCCGGCTTTCCTGTCGGAAACTACCTATGCGCAATGGCCCGCCGGCCAGCATAGCGAGAAATATCCAAGCGACGATTATTACAAGATGCGCCAGCAATTCCGAGGGAGCTGATCCATGCGCGCGCTGATGTGCGAGCATCATGGACCGCCCGAGGAACTGGTGTTCCGGGATATGCCCTCGCCCGAACCGGGACCGGGCGAGGTGCGACTGCGGGTGAAGGCTGCGAGCGTCAACTTCCCTGACGGCCTCATCATCCAGAATCTCTACCAGACCAAGCCGCCCTTGCCCTTCAGCCCCGGCAGCGAGGCGGCAGGCGTAGTGGATGCGGTGGGCGAGAGCGTGACCAGCCTGCGCGTGGGTGATCGGGTTGCGGCGATGACGATCTGGGGCGCCTTTACGGAGGAGGTGGTGGTTCCGGCGGCACGCTGTTTCGCCATACCCGATGCCATGCCGTTCGATGTCGCTTCGGGCTTTACGATGGTTTACGGGACGTCACTCCATGCGCTCAAACAGCGGGGGCGCTTGCAGCCGGGCGAGACATTGCTGGTGCTGGGCGCAGCGGGTGGCGTTGGCCTTGCCGCAGTGGAGATCGGCAAGCAGATGGGCGCGCGGGTGATCGCCGCCGCTTCCTCCGAGGAAAAGCTGGCCCTGGCGCGGGCGCATGGGGCGGACGAGACGGTCAACTATGCAACCGCCGATCTGAAGGCGGCGGTCAAGGAACTGACCGGTGGCAAGGGCGCGGACGTCATCTATGATCCGGTCGGCGGAGCGCTGGCTGACCCGGCTTTTCGCACCATTGCCTGGGACGGGCGCTATCTGGTGATCGGCTTTGCGACGGGGGATATTCCGGCCATTCCGCTCAATCTGCCGCTAGTGAAGGGCGCTGCGATCGTCGGCGTGTTCTGGGGCGCGTTTCTTGCGCGTGACCGGGAGGCCAATGCCTCCAATATCGAGCAGCTCTACCAATGGTATGAAGCGGGTGCCCTGCGGCCGGAGATCAGCCGCCATTTCGCCTTCGAGCAGGGCGCAGAGGCGATCCGCTGGATCATGGATCGCAAAGCGCTGGGCAAGGTCGTGATCGAGATGGCTTAGAATGACGTACTCCTGCGAAGGCAGGAGTCCAGTTCAGAGGGCGGGACTGGGTTCCTGCCTTCGCAGGAACACGTCGCTTTAGGTCCGAGGCCAGTTCGCCAACGGCAAACCCGCAACATCTGTGCGCGCTTTCACCACCATACCGCTCGCCCGCGACACGACATAGAGGTCGCGCAGGCCCGCGCCGCTCCAGCAGAGATTGGTAGGGCTGGAGAGCATCTTCCCTTCAGGATCGTGGATGATGTCGACCTTCCGCCCGTCGGGCGTGATCGCGACGATCCGGTTGGCGAAGGGCAGCGTCACCCAGAGATTGCCCGTCCGATCGAAAGCGATGCCGTCGCAATAGCCCAGCGTCGCACGATCCGCAGCAGCCATGGCGCGAATATCCTTCGCCTGATGGTTGGGGATCACGACTCCCAAGAGCGGGCCATAATCCTGCGGATCGGTGAGCGACCCATCGGCCTGCCGCCGCCAGCGCCTGATGCGCCCTTCGGCGGTCAGCGAGGCATAAACGAAGCGCTCCTCCCGGTCGAGGCAGAGGCCGTTCACCCCACGAAGATCGCGCGCGACGATCGAGGCTTTGCCATCCGGCGCGACCCTGTAGATGAAACCCGAAGGCGTGGTCGTGCCGATATTGCCAAGCGGTCCCCAAGTGCTGTGCGTGCAATAGATGTCGCCATTGCGCGCCGTCGCCGGGCCGTTGGAGGCGACCAGTTGCCGTCCCTCCAGTTCCGACACCAGCGTTTCTACCGTGCCCGTCGCGACGTCGATCCGCTGCAACGGTCCCGGCATTTGCTTGAGCAGGCCCATATTGGCGACGATGACGCGGCCGTCGCGGTCCACCGCCACGCCATTGGGCGCCAGTGCCTTGCCGATCTGGCGCAGTGTTCCGTCGGGCTCCAGCACGCTGATGGCGCCGCCGCCATTGGAGATGAACAGGCGGCCATCGGGACTGCTCGCTATGCCTTCCGGGCTTTCCAGATTGCCCCGAACCAGCGTGAAGTCGGCAAGGCCCAGCGGCTTTGGCGGGTGGGGCTGGCCGATCCCTCCCGATCCCGCGCAACCGGCAAGAGCCATGGCCGCCCCGCCCAACAAGAGTTCGCGGCGGCCGACTTCCATAAGGCGTTCCTCAAGCAAGGGGCGCGAAGCTCGCAATCTTATGATCCCCCGCCTGCACAGCCCGGAAGCGCAGCCGCATCCCGCAGCGAGGTTCGATCCCATCGGCATCAATCAGCAAGCCCGGCACGCGCACGCCGGGCGCATCATCCGGCTCGAACAGGACGACGGTGAAGGGCACTTCCGCCTTGTGATCGCCGGGCAGCAGGCTGCGGATGACAGTGGTGAAGCTATAGGCGCTGCCCTCCGGCGAAACCGGGCGCCATTCCAGCACGGCGTCGGGCTTTCCGGGGATGACTTCGGGCGGATACCATATCCATTCGCCCGTCTCGGCGTCGGCGGTGATGCGCAGCTCGCCTGCTTCCAGCCCGTCATAATAGCCCTGAAACAGCGGGTCTTCGATCTTCGGGGGGTAAATCGGAATGCCCATGGATCAGCTCCGCGCCAATATGGTGGTGGAATGATTGTTGCCGCCAAGCCCCGCGACGGCGCAGAGCTTCGCGTTCGGCACCTGCCGATCGCCTTCCTGCCCGCGCAATTGCCGCACCGCCTCGATCAGCAGGTTCATGCCCGGCACATAGCCGCCCGACATATGTCCGCCGCTGGTGTTGATCGGCATGCGCCCGCCCGGCATCCCATGCCCCGCAGCATAGAAACGCGGCCCTTCGCCCCGCTCGCACAGGCCCAGCATCTCGGTCTGCACCAGCGCAGAGATGGTGAAGCCATCATAGATCTGCGCCAGATCGAGGTCCTTGGGATCGCAGCCCGCCATGGCATAAGCGAGCTTCGCCGACACCTCACCGGGGAAGTCGTAGGTGCAGGGCGTCTGGGTGAACAGTACCCCCTGTGGCCAGTTGTTGAAGCCCAACCCCAGCCCCTGCACGCTCACCACCGGATGGGGCATGTCGCGGGCTTCCTCTATGGCGCTCACCACATAGGCGCCGCCGCCATCGGTGGTGAGGCAGCAATCCGCTGCCCTGAGCGGCGTCGAGATCATGGGCGACTGGCGATAGGCGGCGAGGTCCATCGGATCGCGCCGCTGTGCGCTTGGCGTCAGCACCGCCCAGGCCCGATAGGTCATCGGGATGGCGGCCTGATCCTCCTCCGTCATACCATATTCATGGGCATAGCGGTTCGCCATGCTCGCAAAATAGGTGGGCTGGCCGAAGAAGCCGACCGGCATTTCGATCCCTGCCTTTTGCGGCTCGCGCGCATGGAAGCCATAGACGCCGCCCGGCTTGGTCGACTGGATCGCATAGGGCACCAGCACATGCCGCGCCAAACCTGCCTCGATCGCCATCTGCGCCAGTTGCAGCGCCTGCCCCGAAGTCGCCGTGCCACCGACGCTGTCGGTCGTGGCGCAAAAGCGCTTCTCCCCCGCGCCGATGGCAAAGGCGACCTCGTCCGATCCATGCCCCGCATATTTGTTGGAGATATAGCCGTCGATGTCCTTCGGCGTCAGGCCCGCATCGGCAATCGCCGCGAGGCTGGCGCGGGTCATCATCTTCATGACCCCTTCCTCGCCTTTACGGAGGAAGGGGGTTTCACCGACCCCGGTGATGGCGATGCGGTTTCCCTGTATCATGCGTCCTTGAACCCCTTGCCTTGCGCCACCAGCCGCTCGATCAGTGGAGAGGGCTTGAATGCCTCGCCATGGGCGGCTTCCAGCGCCTTCAGCTTCTCCAGCACCACGGGAAGCCCCTGCAAATCCGCCCAGAACATCGGCCCGCCCCGATATTTCGGCCAGCCGTAACCGGTGATCCAGACGATATCGATGTCCGACGCCCGTGAGGCGATACCTTCGTCGAGAATGCGCGCGCCCTCATTCACCATGGCAAAGAGGATGCGGTCGTGGATTTCCCCGTCACTCACTTCGCGCCGGGCGATGCCCTGCTTCGCGGCGAAATCCTCGATGACCTGCATGGCGATGGGGGAGGGCGTCTGCTTGCGGTTCTCGTCATAGTCATAATAGCCGCCCTTCGTCTTCTGCCCATGGCGGCCCATTTCGTTGAGGATTTCCCGTACATTGGCGGAACTGGTCGCGTCCCGATTCCAGCCGACGTCGAGGCCGACCAGATCGCGCATCTGGAAATGCCCCATGGCAAAGCCGAAGTCATAGAGCACCTTGTCTACTGCCCAGGGCGTCGCGCCTTCGAGCACCAACTGATCTGCCTGCGTGTTGCGCGCCGCAAGGATGCGGTTGCCCACAAAGCCGAAGCCATTGCCCACCAGCACGCCGATCTTGCCGATGGTCTTGGCCAGCTTCATCGCTGTGACGGTGATTTCGGGCTTGGTATCCTTGGTCCGCACCACTTCCAGCAGCTTCATGACATTAGCGGGCGAGAAGAAGTGCAGGCCGACGACGCTTTCGGGCCGCTGGGTGGCGGCGGCAATGTCGTCAATGTCGAGATAGCTGGTGTTGGTGGCAACGATCGCACCGGGCTTGGCGATCTTGTCGAGCTTGGCGAAGACCTCTCGCTTGACGTCGAGATTTTCGAACACCGCCTCGATGATGAGGTCGCAGTCGGCCAGATCCTCCATCGCCACCGATCCGGTCAGCAGGCCCATGCGGCTGTCGACATCCTCGGGCTTCATCTTGCCCTTCTTCGCGGTGGTTTCATAATTGCCGCGAATGATGCGCAGACCCCGGAACAGCGCTTCTTCGTTCGTCTCCAATAGGGTCACGGGAATGCCGGCATTGGCGAAGTTCATCGCAATGCCGCCGCCCATAGTGCCCGCGCCGATCACACCGACCTTCTGGATTGGCAGGATGGGCGTGTCGGCGGGAATGCCGTCGATCTTGGCCGCCTGCCGTTCTGCGAAGAAGACATGGCGCTGGGCGGCGGACTGGCTGTCGGCCTGAAGCTCGTTGAACAGTTCGCGCTCATAGACCATGCCCTCGTCAAAGGGCTTTTCCAGCGCGCCCTCGATGCAGCGGATGATATGTTCGGGCGCCTTGAAGCCACGGAATTTTCTGGCATTGGCCTTGCGGAAGTCCGCGAAGATTTCCGGCTTGCCGCGTGCTTCATCCAGCTTCTCGGTACGGTCGCGGACCTTGAGCAGTGGACGCTTCTCGTCGAGTACGCGCTGCGCAAAGACGATGGCCTCGGCGCGCAGATTGCCCTCCGTCGCGAGTTCATCGAGCAGCCCCATTTCCTTCGCCGCCTTGGCGCCGACCGGCGCGCCGGAAGTGATGAGGTCCAAAGCCTTCTCCACCCCGACGATGCGAGGCAGACGCTGCGTACCGCCAGCGCCGGGCAGCAGGCCCAGATTGACTTCGGGCAGCCCGCATTTGGCCGAAGGCACGGCAATGCGATAATGCGCCACCAACGCCAGTTCTAGACCGCCGCCCAGCGCCGTGCCATGGATGGCGGCGATCACCGGCTTGGACGCATTTTCGACAACCAACTGGAGATTGCGCAGGGTCGGCTCGACCGGCGGCTTGCCCAGTTCGCTGATCTCGGCCCCTGCGAAGAAGGTTCTTCCTTCGCAGATCAGCATCATCGCGCCCACGCCACTATCGCCGATGGCCGTCTGCACCGCGCCCGCGACGCCCTGCCGCACGGCATTGGAGAGCGCGTTCACGGGCGGCGAGTTGACCGTGATGACCGCGATTGGGCCTTCCACCTCATAGGTGACGACGTCATTGACCTTCATTCAAGCCTCTATGTGTCTGGGCGCCCGGCTTGGCAGCGGCTTGCGTTGCCAAAACCTCGCGGGCGCGTTGGCGGAAATAATGTTGCAGACTGGTGATTTCGGTGTCGGTCAGTTCCTCGAAGCGCGGCATGCCCCGTTCGCGCAAGATGCCCTTGTGCAGCACTTCTTCGAAACTGGCCTTGTCGAGCGGTACGCCGGACTGGAGCAGGTCCGGCGCCATGCCGCCCGACACCGCATTGGCGCCATGGCAGATGGAGCAGCGCTGGCCGAAAACGGTCGCGCCGGGGGCGGCCTTGGCAGGATCGACGGCGAAATCGGGCATGTCGATGACCGGCGTTTCGACGGGCTGCACCGGTGGCAAAGCAGCCTTGCCATCAAGCGAGAAGGTGAGGACGCGCCATTGCTGGGTGCGGTAGTTCCATTCATGTCCAATGCCGGTGGCGCTGGGGAAACGCGATCCCGCAATCACCGTCACATATTGCTTGCCGCGTGCCCGATAGGTGATCGGCTGCGCCATCACGGCTGTCTGCGCATCGAAGAACCAGAGCGGCGTCCCGTTATTCGCGGCATAGGCGACGAACTTGCCCGCCGCATTGCCCTGAAACAGCAGATTGCCCGCAGTGGTTGCCGTGCCGCCGCCACCGCGAATGCCCTGCATCGGCACGCGCCACGCCTCGCTCTGCGTCACCGGGTTCCAGGCGAGCAGGAAGCTGGTCGCGGGCCGATCCGGCACCACGTTCGGAGGCGGCGCGCCCGTGCCGACACTGATCCGCTGGCCGTTCAGATGCTTCCAGCCCTGCAAGGACTCGGCCGGATCGATATAGACCCGCCCCTGATCCATGGTCGGGATATAGACGAGGCCGGTCCCCGGATTGAACGACATCGCCTCGATATTATGCGCGCCGAAGGGGGAGGGGTAGACGATCGCCGCCTTGCCGCCCGGATAGCGCGCCGCCGGATTCTCGATCGGCCGCCCGCTCTTGATATCGATCCCGCTCGCCCAGTTGACGGGCACGATGTTGCGGGCGGAGATCAGCTTCCCCGTCTCCCGGTCGATTACATAGAAGAAGCCGTTTTTCGGCGCGTGCATCAGCACATCGCGCTCTTTCCCGCCGATCTTGAGCCGGGTCAGCTCGATATCCATCGCGCTGTTGAAGTCCCAAGTCTCGCCGGGATTGGTCTGATAGTGCCAGACATATTCGCCCGTATCGGCATCCAGCGCGACGATGGAGCAGAGGAAGAGATTGTCCCCGCCGCCCGGCGAACGGATCTTCTGGTTCCATGGAGAACCATTGCCGATGCCGATATAGATGCGGTTATATTTGGGGTCATAGGCCATGGCGTTCCACGCCGTCCCGCCGCCGCCATATTTCCACCACTGGCCGGTCCACGTCCGGGCGGCCATCGCCATCGCTTTATTCTCGAAGCCCAGCTTCGGATCGCCCGGCACGGTGTAGAAGCGCCAGAGCTGCTTCCCCGTCTGCTGGTCATAGGCGGTCACATAGCCCCGGACCGGCGCGAAGTCCGCGCCGCCATGGCCGATGATGACCTTGCCCTTGAACACCCAGGGCGCGCCGGTGACATAGCGCTCGTCATCCTTGCCGATGGTCTGCGCGGTCCAGACGGGATGGCCGGACTTGGCGTTGATCGCGATCAGCCGCCCGTCGATGGTCCCGGTAAAGACCATGCCACTGTCATAGGCGATGCCTCTGATGCCCCAGGCGGCGCGCATCTTCTGCCCCGCGACCTTCCAGCTTTGCGGATCATAGGTCCACAATTCCCGGCCAGTCGAAGCGTCCAGCGCATGAATAACGCTATAGCCCGAGGCATAATAAACGACGCCATCCACCGCGATAGGCGCGGAAAGGCTCGACCCGCCACCGCTGATGTCATGATACCAGGCGAGCTTCAGCTTCCCGACATTGCGGTCATTGATCTCGGTGAGCGAGCTGTAATGGTTCTCATCGATCCCGCCATAGCCCGGCCAGTCGCTCCCATCTCGCCGGGCTTCCCCCGAAGGCGCGCAAGCGGCGAGCAACAGCAGCAAGGGCAAGACAAAACGCATGAAGCTCAACCCCCGATGGTGCGATCAGAAGGCCAGAAGCGCTGGCGCAGCGCCTTCTTGTTGACCTTGCCCATGACGGTGCGGCCGATATCATCCACCATCTCGTAACCGCGCGGGCATTTGTAACCGGCGAGGTTGGCGCGGCAGAAGGCGTTGAGTTCTTGCGGACTCGGCGGATCGTCCGCATCCTTGGGAATGACCAGCGCCCGCGCTTCCTCGCCCATTTCCGCATTGGGTGCGGCAACCACGGCCACATCCGCCACCTTGGGATGGCGCAGCAGCACATGCTCGGACTCGGCGGGATAGATGTTCACCCCGCCGCTTACGATCATGTCGGACACGCGGTCGGTGATGAAGAGATAGCCCTCCGCATCGACATAGCCCATCTCGCCCAGCGTAAAGACGCCCGGCGCGATATGGGCGGCGGCCGTCTTTTCGGGATCGCCGCGATAGACGATGCCATGGCCGCTGGTGTCGCGGAAATAGACCTGTCCGACTTCGTTCGGCCCCAGCAACTGCCCATCCTCGCCATAAATCTCCGTCTCGAAAGGCGGGAGCGCCTTGCCGACGGACCCCGGCCGCTCCAGCCATTCCTGCGAGGTGATGTAGGTGGTCGATCCCGCCTCGGTCCCGCCATAGGCCTCGACCAGCACCGGCCCGAACCAGTCGATCATCGCCTGCTTCACCGCACGCGGACAGGCCGCGCCGGTATGGGCGAGCCGCTGGATGCTCGACACATCATATTTGGTGCGGATGTCTTCGGGCAGAGCCAGCATCCGCTGGAAATGCGTCGGCACCATCACCGATCCTGCGACCTTATATTTCTCGATCAGTGCCAGCGTCTTTTCCGCATCGAAATGCTCGACGGTAATCAGGCTCATGCCGCCAAAGACATTGCGCGCCATGCCGAGCGGCCCGGTATGATAAAGCGGCCCCACGGCAATGCCGGGCGAAGGCGTGATCTTCGATCGGATCGCTTCGGCCAGAGCCTTCACCGTGGCAGCGCGCGGGAAATATTGCGGCGGCGTCTCGGTGGCCTTGGGTCGTCCCGTGGTGCCGGACGTATAGTGGAGATGCGGCAAAGGTGGCACCTCAGGATCGGGTTCAGCGGTCGAAGCCGCCGCGATCCAGTCCTCCCAATGGATGACATCTTCACGATCAGGGCAGCGCCAGCCGATCACCGTCTTGACGCCAGCCTCAGCGGCTGCGGCAAGCCCGGCCTCCATCGTCTCCGGCCCGACCAGCAGCGCCACCGCGCCACTGTCCTTCAGAATATAGGCGGCCTCCGAAGGCGTCAGGTGAAAGCTCACCGGCACGCTGGAAATGCCCGCCTCCAGACAGGCGACATAGGCGATCACTGTCTCGGCGCTGTTGGGCGCGAACACCGCCACTCGCCGCTCGGTCAGGTCGAGGCCATTGAGCGCATTGGCCGCCCGGTTGAGCAGCTCATCCAACTGATGCCAGTCATAAGTCACCCGCTCATCGGCAAGGGCGAGTTGGTCACGACGCGCGGGATCGACCCCGCCAAGGCTCAAAGACATCAAACGTCCTTTCGGGAAGCAATGGCGGGCGCCAGATAGCGCAGCGCCATGCGGAAGGAGATCAAGGCGATCACCGAACAGACCGTCACCACGACGGCGAGCGACTGTCCCAGCGCGCCCTCATCATGGAACACATATTCGGTCAGCGCCGCGACGATCGCCGGCCCCGCACCGAGGCCAAGGATCGTGAAGACGAACAGGAAAAAGGCCAGCATCCGCGCCCGGATCGTGGCTGGCGCGATCAGCCCCATGACCGACGACACATAGACCATGAACGGCACGGTGATGAACTGCGCCACGCAATAGCAGGCCAGGAACACATAGACGTTGGTGGCGAAGAACATATAGCCGACCACCGGCAGGAAACCGATGATCAGCCAGCTATAGAAGCGCAAATGCGCGTCCTTCATGCCGCCGGAAAAGAGCCGGTCGACGATCCAGCCATTCACCACCAGCGACACGGCCGACACGATGTTCATCATGCTGAGCGCGAGGCCATATTGCACCGGCTTCCACCCGAAATGCCGCTCGATATAGGCGGGCACCCAGTTGGTCATCGAATAGCCGCACATGGCGAGGCAGGATGTGCCCACCAGCATCAGCGCCAGCAGCTTCCAGTTGCGCGAAACGAAGGTTCGGATTTCGCCCGAAGCCGCCATTGAAGCCGCGCCCGGCGGTTTCCTGCGGCCCGGATCGGGAAAGGTGAACAGCAACAGCGCGAAGATGATCCCCGGCAAGCCCACCATCATCATGACCAGCTGCCAGGGCTGCGCGGGGCCATGAAAGGGAATGTGAATGCCGGTATGCGCCGTCGCAAAGGCAATCGCGACGCCTCCCAGCGCAAAGGCCGTCGCCGACCCCACTTTGCCCGCCATCTGGAAGGTCGAGGTCGCCCGCGTCAGCAGGCGCGGCGGAAAGGCGTCGGCAATCAGCGAATAGGCGGCAGGTAGCAGCGCCGCTTCCCCCACGCCCACGAAAATCCGCCCGATCAGCAGCGCCTCATAGGTCTGCGCGAAACCGCAGGCCGTGGTCGCGATCCCCCAGATCACCACGCCGCCAAAGATGATCCAGCGCCGCGAAAACCGATCCGAAGCCCAACCGAGCGGCAAGCCGAAAACTGCATAAAAGATGGCGAAGGAGGTCGAAGTGATCATGCTGATCTGCACGTCGGACAGCAGCAGATGCGCCTTGATCGGCGTCACCAGCATCGACACGATCAGCCGGTCGACCCAGCTGAGCACGTACAGCCCGAACAGAACCGCCACCATCCACCAGGCACTGCCGAGGCCGGGGTTGGCCCGGCTGTCGGCTTGGTTCTGCGGGGTCATCAGCATGATCCTTCCTCGCCTTTCCGGTTAAAAAGTTCAGCGCACCGGCAATTGGTTGAGTTCAGCAATCTTGAGCTTGCCAAGCTGCGCCATGTGAACCTCGTCCGGGCCATCCGCGAAGCGCAGGTAGCGCGCATTCATGAAGGCGGCGGCGGGTGGGAAATCGCTCGAAATGCCGATGCCGCCGAACACCTGCATGGCCCGATCCGCCACCGTCTGGGTCATGCGCGGCGCGACGATCTTGATGGCGGCGATCAGGTCCTTGGCGATCTTGTTGCCATAGCGGTCCATCGCATCGGCGGCCTTCAGCGTCAGCAGCCGCGCCTGCTCAATCTCGCAGAAGGAGAGGGCGATATCCTGCCTTATGCTCCCCTGATCCGCGAGCTTGCGCCCGAAAGCGACCCGGCTTTCCACCCGCCGCGCCATATATTCCAGCGCCCGCTGCGCTTGCCCGATGAGCCGCATGCAGTGATGGATACGGCCCGGCCCAAGTCGTCCCTGCGCGATCTCGAAGCCGCGCCCTTCGCCAAGGATCAGGTTCTCCTTGGGCACGCGCACATCCTTGAACACCATTTCCGCATGACCGCCGGGCGAATGCACGGCGTTCATCACATCGAGCGGGCGGATGATCTCGATGCCGGGCGTGCCGGCCGGGATCAGGATCTGCGAATGCTGCTGGTGGCGCGGCCCGTCATTGGGGGTCTTCCCCAGCAGGATGAAGATTTTGGTATTGGGATCGAGCGCGCCCGAAATCCACCATTTGCGCCCATTGATGACGTAATCGTCGCCATCCGCGATGATGGTGGTGGCGACATTGGTCGCATCCGAAGAGGCGACCTCCGGCTCCGTCATCACATAGGAGGAGCGGATCGTGCCATCGAGCAGCGGCTTCAACCACTTCTCCTGCTGCTCCGGCGTGCCGTAGCGGGCCAGCACTTCCATATTGCCGGTGTCGGGCGCCGAGCAGTTGAAATATTCCGACGACCCGATCACGCGCCCCATGATCTCGGCCAGCGGTGCATATTCCAGATTGGTTAGGCCGGGACTCCATTCGCCATATTCATGCGGCAGGAACAGGTTCCACAGACCGGCTGCCTTGGCCTTGGCCTTGATCTCCTCCGTGCCCGGCCAGCGCTTCCACAGGTTCGCCGGGTCATGGTGGAAATGGTCGCGCTCTTTCTCGATCGGATAGACATGGGCGTCCATGAAATCGATGAGCCGCGCTTGCAGCGCTTTCACCTTATCGGAATATTCGAAGTTCATCGGATGATCCTTCTTGGAAAAATTCAGGTGAGCGTGAGGCCGCCGTCGACGACCAGAGTCTGCCCGCAAATATAACCGGAGAGGGGAGAGGCGAGGAAAAGCGCCACGCCCGCCATCTCCTCGACCGACCCGAAGCGGCCCAGGGGAATCTTCGCCAGCGCTCGGGTCCGCCGCTCGTCATTGTCCATCGTCACCTTGGTCATCTTGGTATCGACCAGGCTCGGCGCGATGCCGTTGACGCGGATGCCGTCGCCCGCCCAGGCAATCGCCAGCGCCCGCACCAGATTGACCGCGCCCGCTTTGGACGCCGCATAGGCGGGGTTGCCGAAGGTCGCCTTGAACGCGCCGATGGAACTGACGACGATGATCGCCCCCTTGGCGGCCGCCAGCGCTTCCCGGCACAGATTGGAAATATGCAGGATGGAGTCGAGATTGACCGCCATCACCTTGTTCCAGCCCTCGGCCTCGAACTCCTGCCGCCGGTAGAGCACGGCCCCCTGCGAATGGATCAGCACATCGAGCCTGTCGAAAGGCACCGGCGCCGCTGCAATCGCTGCCGCATCGCTGACGTCGACCTGCGTATAGCCGACGCCTTCGAGGTCGGAGCCTTCCTCGCCCGCATAGTCGGCCGCGCTGGTCCGCGTGCCCCAGACATGCACCTGCGCACCGCGCTGGCGGAAGGCCTGCGCCATGCCGTTGCCGATGCCGCTCGATCCGCCGACCACCAGCACCGTCTTTCCGGTGAAGTCGAGTTCGTTGGTCAAAGGGGATTCCTCTTCATGTCAGCGGATCAGCGCTTCAGCGCGCTCGAAAAGATGGATGGCGCGGCCGTGGAGCTTGTCGCCGGTCTCGCGCGGCGCCTTGCCAGCGCAGGCGCGGGCGTAAGTGCCCTCCAGCAGGATGCCGAGCTTGTAGCAGGCCAGCACATGATACCAATCGACAGCCGACAGATCGCGCGCCGATCCCTCCGCATAGCGCGTGACCAATTCGCCCGCGGCCGGGAACCCATTCCAGGGTTTCACCGATACCGTGCTTTCCGATTTCCCATCCGGCCAGGTCGCCAGCACCCATCCCAGGTCCAGCAGCGGATCACCGATCGTCGCCAGTTCCCAATCGATGATCGCCGCCAGTTCCGGCCCATCATTGCGATACATCACATTGGCCAGATGATAGTCGCCATGCATGATGCCGGGCATGAAGCGGTCGGGCCGATGCCGTTCCAGCCAATCCCCTACCGCGCCGACGGAGGGCAACGCCTCCGGCCCCGTCCACCCGTCAAACTCGCCATAGCCCGCAAGCTGCGATCGCCAGCGATCGACCTGCCGCCCGAGGAAATTCTCCGGCTTCCCGAAATCGGCCAGGCCCAATGCCTGATGATCCTGCGCGCCCAGGGCCGCGATCCCATCCACCAGAGCCAGCCCCATGGCATGGCGCATCGCCGGCGAACTGGCATGGGGTTCGGGCAATTGTCCCACCGGATTGAAGCCATCCACCGGCTCCATCAGATAGAAGGCGACGCCCAGCACGCTCTCATCGCTACAATCCGCGATCAGTCCCGGATGCGGCACTGCTGTCCCGGCCAAAGCGCGCAGCACGCGTGCCTCCCGCCGCATCGTCTCATTGCTGTTGGGACGGGGATGCGCGGGCGGGCGACGGAACACATAATCGCGCCCATCACGGCTGAAACGCAGCAGGATGTTCTGCGTCCCTCCCGCAAGCGGCGTCACGTCCATCAACGGGCCGGAGCCAAGCCCCTGATCCGTCATCCACGCCGCCAGCGACTCGATGTCGACCGCTGATTCCACTTAGGCATCCCTCACTTTTATCGACTGTTCACCCGTCGATTAGATCAATTGGATAATGCACTTGACGAACGCGCTTGGCAATGAGAAAAATGCACACATGGTCAGACTTCAACTTGCCAAGGCCGATGACGTCACGCGCAGCGCCGCTGCGGAGCAGCTCAAGAAGGTCGCCCTGCGCCTGTTCGCGGAACGGGGCGTGGATGGCGTCACCGTGCGGGAGATCGCGGCGGCGGCGGGGCAGAAGAATCACGGCGCTGTCGGCTATTATTTCGGGTCGAAGGAAGCGCTGGTGCGGGCCATCGTCATGGACGGCGCGGTGGCGCTCGACCGGGAACGCAACGCCGCGCTCGACTCGCTGGAGCGGGAGGGCGGACCCCGCACGATCCGGGAGGTCGTGGATATCCTTGTCCAGCCGGTTCTTGGCCTGCCCGATGAGCATTATGTCCAGTTCATCGTGATCTTCGCAATGACCCACAGGGACATGATGCTGGACGCGATCGATCCGGCGTGGAACATCGCCTATGGCCGCTGCCTCGATCATTTGCGCCGCCTGATGCCGCATCTGTCGCCTGGACTTCAGAACCAGCGCTTCGTGTTCATGGGCGCATATATCAGCGCGGTCCTTTCGGCGCGGCAGCGCGCCCTGGTCGACCATAGCCGCGCGCATCCGATGTGGGGTAGCGACTCCAGCCTCGAACATTTCATGCAGTCGCTGGTCGCCCTGCTGGACGCGCCCGCCGATCTCCCGCAGGAAATGCTCGACGGTATTGGTGGAGGCGCGGGCGCAATCCCCGAGCAGCCGGGGCCGGTCGGCTGAGACGGGCGCAAAGATAAGATGATGGAGCGGATGATGACGGGCAGGAACGGGATGAGCGAACAGGCGGCAGCTTTGCTGGAAACGCCCTTGGCCGATCTGCTGGCCGCCGCTTCGGCGCTGCGCGAGGCAGGCCATGGCCGTGTGCAAAGCTGGTCGCGCAAGATATTCATCCCGCTGACCCAGCTTTGCCGGAATCTTTGCCATTATTGCACATTCTCCCAGCCCCCGCGTCCCGGCGAGAACGCCTATATGACCCGCGAGGAGGTGCTGGCCGTCGCCCGCGCAGGCAAGGCGGCGGGTTGCACCGAGGCGCTGTTCACTCTGGGCGACAAGCCCGAACTGCGCTTCACCGCCGCCCGCGAGGAACTGGCGCGGCTCGGCCATGCCACGACCATCTCCTATCTCATCGAAATGGCCGCGCTGGTACGTGACGAAACCGGACTACTGCCGCACATCAACGCCGGCGTCATGACCCGCGAGGAAATGGCCGCGCTCCGCCGGGTTTCCGTAAGCCAAGGCCTGATGCTGGAGTCCATTTCAGACCGGCTCTGCCGGAAGGGTGGCGCGCATTATCGCTCGCCTGACAAGGAACCGGCGGCACGGCTGGAAACGATCCGCCTCGCGGGCGAACTGCAAATCCCCTTCACCACCGGCATATTGATCGGCATCGGTGAAACCCGCGAGGAGCGGGTCGAAGCGCTCGAAGCCATTCGAGACCTGCATGAAGGCTATGGCCACATCCAGGAAGTCATCGTCCAGAACTTCCGCGCCAAGGAGCGCACGGTGATGGCCCATGCGCCCGAACCGGACATGGAAGACCTGCTCTGGACCATCGCCGCCGCTCGCCTGATTTTGGGTCCTGAAATGAACATCCAGGCGCCGCCCAATCTCTCGGCTGCCGACTTCCCGCGCCTGCTGTCGGCGGGGATCAACGACTGGGGCGGAGTCTCGCCGGTCACGCCCGACCATGTGAACCCCGAAGCGCCCTGGCCCGAAGTCGAGCGCCTGCGCATGGCGACCGAAGGGGAGGGGCGGATGCTGGTCGCGCGCTTGCCGGTCTATCCCGCCTATGCGCAGGATAATGATCGCTGGCAGGATGCGGCCATGGTGCGCCACATCCTCGCCCATGCCGATGCGGACGGCTTTGCCCGCGAGGATAGCTGGTCGCCGGGCATAGCGCTGGAGCCCCGCGTCACGCGCCCCTCGACCCTGCCGGTCGATCCGAAGATCGCCGCCATCGTCGAGCGCGCCATGACGGGCACTTTGCTGGAAGAGGAGGAGATCGCTGCGCTCTTCTCCGCCCGCGAAACCGACCTCGAACATATTTGCGACAGCGCTGACGCCTTGCGCGAACAGGTGATGGGCGACGAGATCAGCTATGTCGTCAACCGCAACATCAACTATACCAACATCTGCGCCTATAAATGCAGCTTCTGCGCCTTCTCCAAGGGCGACAAGGCGGAGGAACTGCGCGGCAAACCCTATGATCTCGACCTCGAAGAAGTCATCCGCCGTACCCGCGAGGCCTGGGATCGCGGCGGCACCGAGGTCTGCCTGCAAGGCGGCATCCACCCGCATTATACCGGCGAAACCTACATCAACCTTGCCAAAGCGGTCCGCGCCGCCGTGCCGGAGATGCATATCCATGCCTTCTCCCCGCTGGAAGTCTCGCAAGGCGCTGCGACGCTGGGCCTGACGGTCGAGCAATTCCTGATCCGCCTTAGGCAAGCGGGTCTCGACACGCTTCCCGGCACGGCGGCGGAAATCCTCGACGATGAAGTCCGCGCTCAGATCTGCCCGGACAAGCTCAGCACCGAGAAATGGCTGGAGGTGGTCGAAACCGCGCACAAGGTCGGCTTCACCACCACCGCCACGATCATGTTCGGCCATGTCGACACGCCCCGCCATTGGGCGCGCCATCTGATCCGCATCCGCGACCTCCAGCGCCGCACTGGCGGCTTCACCGAGTTCGTGCCGCTGCCCTTCGTCCATATGGAAGCGCCCATGGGCCTGCGCGGCGAGGCGCGCCATGGCCCGACCTTCCGCGAAGTCCGGCTGATGCACGCCGTGGCGAGGCTCGCGATGCACCCCCATATCCGCTCGATCCAGACCAGTTGGGTCAAGCTGGGCGAGGAGGGAGTGAAGGCCTGCCTTATGTCGGGCGCCAATGACCTTGGCGGCACGCTGATGAATGAGAGCATTTCCCGCGCCGCCGGCACCCAGCACGGGCAGGAGATGCCGCCCGCCGCCATGGAGGCGCTGATCCGCTCGCTGGGCCGCACCCCGCGCCAGCGCAGCACCGCCTATGGCGCCATCGCCCAGGATATACATGAGCGCGGCATGGCCGCTGAGGAACTCACCCCGATGATCCTCACGCCCCCGCGCAAGCGCCGAAAAGAACAGGAGAGGTTTGAATATGCAGAATGAAGCTCTGGCGAGCATCGCCGTCCTTGGCGGCACCGGCAAGGAAGGCGGCGGCCTGGCCCTCCGCTGGGCGCATAAGGGCCACAAGGTCATCATCGGCAGTCGCACCGCCGAGCGCGCGCAGGAAGCCGCCGCCCAGATGAACGAGCTTCTGGGGGAGGGCGCTGTCACCGGCGCCGCCAACCCGGAAGCCGCCGCGCAGGCCGATATCGTCGTCCTCGCCGTGCCCTATGCTGCGCAGCAATCGACGGTGAAGGATGTCGAACCGGCGCTGGCGGGCAAGATATTGATCGACGTGACCGTTCCCCTGGTCCCGCCCAAGGTCAGCCGCGTCCAGCTTCCCGAAGGCGGTTCCGCCGTCGAAGCCGTGCAGAAGATGTTGGGCGAGGGTGTGCGCGTCGTCTCCGCCTTCCAGAATATCAGCGCCCATCACCTCACCAAGCTGGATGAGGAAGTCGAGTGCGACGTTCTGGTCTGCGCCGACGACAGCGAAGCCGCCGATACTGTGGTCGCGCTCGCGCAGGAAATCGGCCTGCGTGCCTGGAATGCAGGCCCCTTGTGCAACTCGGTCGTGGCGGAAGGCCTCACCTCCGTCCTGATCGCCCTTAACCGCAAATATAAAGTTCCCGGCTCCGGCATCCGTATCACCGGCGTCTGACAGGAGAAAAAGACATGGCTGAAGCCTATATCGCCGCCGTCGCGCGCAGCGCTGGCGGCAAGCGCGGCGGTCGCCTCGCTGGCGTCCACCCCGCCGATCTCGCGGGCAAAGTCCTTGCGGGGCTGGTCGAACGCTCCGGCTTAGACCCCGCCGCTGTCGAGGATGTCATCATGGGCTGCGCCTGCCCCGGCGGCGAGCAGGGCGCCAATATCGCCCGCAACGCCGTCCTCGCCAGCGGCCTGCCGGAATCCGTCCCCGGCACCCATGTCGACCGCCAATGCGGCTCTTCGCAACAGGCGCTGCACTTCGCCGCCGCCACGGTCATGTCCGGCGTGCAGGATGTGGTGATCGCGGCGGGGGTCGAAAGCATGACCCGCGTCCCCATGGGCCTGCCCTGGACGCTTCCCGCCAAACATGGCTTTGGCACCTATCGCAGCCCCGGCATCGAGGCCCGCTATCCGAACCAGCCCTTCAGCCAGTTCGGCGGCGCGGAAATGCTGGCAAAGAAATATGGCCTGACTCGTGATGTGCTGGACGCCTATGCGCTCGAAAGCCATCGCCGTGCAGCCGCCGCGACGGAAGCAGGCAAGTTCGACGCGGAAATCATCCCCCTCGAAATCGTCACCCCGGAAGGCGAAACCGTCCTCCACAAGATCGACGAGGGCATCCGCTTCGACGCGACCCTGGAAAGGATCGCCAGCGTCAAGCTGCTGACCGAGGATGGCGTGATCTCAGCCGCCAACGCCAGCCAGATTTGCGACGGAGCCGCTGCGCTGCTGGTGGTCAACGAACGCGGCCTCAAGGCGCATGGCCTGACCCCGCTCGCGCGCGTGCATGAGATGACCGTGCTGGGCCACGACCCCGTCATCATGCTCGAAGCCCCGATCCCCGCGACGGAAAAGGCGCTGGCCAGAGCGGGCATGAAGCTCTCCGACATTGACCTTTATGAAGTCAACGAAGCCTTCGCCCCGGTCCCGCTGGCATGGGCGCAGGCGCTCGGTGCCGACCCGGCGAAACTCAATGTCCATGGCGGCGCGATCTCGCTCGGTCACCCGCTCGGCGGCTCAGGCGCGAAACTCATGGCGACGCTGGTGAGCGCCCTCCGCGACCGGGGCTCCCGCTATGGCCTGCAAACCATGTGCGAAGCGGGCGGCATGGCCAACGTCGCTATCGTCGAAAGGCTCTGAGATCATGGCGCGGCTCGCCCTCCCACCCGGCGACGGAGAGGAGGGCGCCCGCATGTGGTCCCTCCGCCCGGATCTTGGCGCTGCGGCGCATGCCTTTGGCGACGCGTTGCAGGAGGGGGCGCGGCTTCCGGTCCGCATTCGCGAAGCCGCCCGCATCCGTATTGCCCATATCAACGGCTGCATTCCCTGCTCGGAAACGCGGGTGGAGGATATGGAACGCCACGGCCTTACCGAAGATTTCTACGCAGGGGTCGACGATCCGGACCGGCGCACCGATTATGCGCCACGCGAAGCGCTGGCCATCGCTTTTGCCGAACGCTTCGCGACAGGCCCGGCCGCCTTTGACGACCTGTTCTGGGCGGAACTCCATGCCCAATTCAGCGCCGCAGAATTGCTGGAACTCGCCACCCATTGCGCGAAATGGCTGGGCCTTGGTCGCCTCAATGCAGTGATGGAGATCGCCACATCCTGCCCGATCCGCATCAGCGCCGGGCCGGATATTCCCTGACAACCGGCTACATCTCTCCACCATTTCGCCGGAAATGCGGTGAACCGATGCTCTGCGCCAAAGCGCTCCGGGAACCAGACGCATGGTTAAGCCGTTCATCTTGCAGAAAGAATTGGAGAGGGCAGATGGACGACGCGCTGAAGCCTCATGCCATGTTCGGCATCCTGTTCGGCCTGCTGGTGTCGATCGAACTATGGTGCTGCGCCGCGCTGCTGCTGACAGCCCTGACCTGATGATCGGAAGGGGGATGGTGAGCCCTGCTGGATTCGAACCAGCGACCTACTGATTAAAAGTCAGTTGCTCTACCGACTGAGCTAAGGGCCCTCATATCATGAGGTCCGCACGCACTAGAGGCGGTGGTGCGGCTGGTCAACCTCCAGAAATCGCTTTTCGTAAGCGGAAGCGCAAATGGCGCATGGAAAGTCCTGAAACCGGGTCGCGCCAATCCGGGGCAATCGCGCAAAGCGGCGTCAGCACGAAGTCCCGCTCCCGAAAAGCCGGATGCGGGATGCGCAGTGAACGGCTGTTCCACCGCCCGCCGGACCAGAGAATGATGTCGATATCCAGACGACGTGCTCCCCAATGCATGAATCGCTGGCGCCCCAGGCGGCGCTCGATCGCCTGCAAGTGCAAAAGCATCGCCTCGGGCGGCAAGCGGCTCTCCACCAAGGCCGCGCTATTGGCGAAAATCCGCCGCGATGGTCCCAGGGGCAGTGTTTTTATGACAGGAGCCACGGCCAGAACCGTGCCCAACTGCCCGATCAGGCGAACTGCTTCCTTCAGCAAGCGCGCAGGAGCGAGCCGGGCCGACAGCGGGCGGTTCGATCCCAATGCGAGCGCGTAAACATGACGAGTGCTTGTCTTTGTCATCCGACAGCGCCTATCCCGTCGCCATGACGCTGCAAAGCCCTATCCCGCATAGCGAACCGCCGCATGATTGTCCGCTTTGCCCGCGCCTCGTTGCGTTCCGCGACGAAAACCGGGCAGAACATGCCGACTGGTGGAATGCTCCGGTTCCCGTTTTCGGTGATCCTCTCGGCAAGATCGCGATCATCGGACTGGCGCCCGGCAAATCGGGCGCCAACCGCACCGGCCGGCCCTTTACCGGAGATTATGCCGGCGATCTTCTCTTCGCGACGCTCCACAAATTCGGGCTTGCCGAAGGCGTCTATGAAGCGCGCGCGGATGACAGCCTGAAGCTGCGGAACATCATCATCCTCAATGCGGTCAAATGCCTGCCGCCGCAGAACAAGCCACTGCCGGAGGAAATCCGCAATTGCCGGGCCTTCCTGAAACCCGCGGTGGCAGCGTTGCCCAATGCGCAGGTCTTCATTGCGCTCGGCCAAATCGCGCACCAGTCAGCCGTGAAGGTGCTGGGCGGCAAGCTCCCCAAGGCGCGCTTCGCCCATTTGGCGGAGCATCGCATGCCCAGCGGCAAGATCGTAATCGATAGCTATCATTGCTCGCGCTACAACCAGAATACGGGGCGGCTGACCGCCGAGATGTTCGAGGCGGTCTTCGCCCGCGCGCTGACGCTCAGCGCATGAGTCAGCGCATCAGATAGTCAAGATAAGCCCCATCCGGCGGCCCGTCGAGCGCCGCCATCAGCGAGGCGAACAGCCCCTTGTCGATCAGCGCCGCAGCCGATTTGTGCGCGTCGACGTCGGCCCATCGCTCGATAAAGACGAAGCGCCGTTCATTCCCCAAATCGCGCAGCATTTCGACACCCTCGCAGCCGGGCAGCGGACGCACTGCATCCGCTATGGCACGCAGGGCCGTTTCCAATGCGGCGTCCATGCCTTCCTTCGCGTGCATGATATAGTGCCGGGCAACGGTCATAGCCTCTCTCCTGCTGTCAGATATCCTGGGCGATACGTGCATAAAGCTCCGGCCGCCGGTCGCGAAAGAAGCCCATGCCGGCCCGATGTTTGCGCGCTTGCGCCAGATCTAGTGTCGCCACCAGCGCGCCATTGTCCCTAGCGTCGGCTTCGGCGGCGAAATCGCCCCATTCGTCGCTGATGAAGCTGTGGCCGTAGAATTTCTGACCATCTTCCTCACCGATACGGTTGGCGGCGACCACCGGCATGCAGTTGCTGACCGCATGGCCGATCATTGCGCGGCGCCACATGCGGCTGGTGTCGAGGCCGACGTCATAGGGTTCCGATCCGATCGCGGTCGGGTAGAACAGCATTTCCGCGCCCATCAGCGCCATCACCCGCGCGGTTTCGGGATACCATTGATCCCAGCATATGCCAACGCCGATGGTGCCGAACTTGGTCTTCCAAACCTTGAAGCCCGTATTGCCGGGGCGGAAATAATATTTTTCCTCATAGCCCGGCCCGTCCGGGATGTGGCTCTTGCGATAGAGACCCATGATCTCGCCCTCATCGTCGATCATGGCGAGCGAATTGTAATAGTGCTGCCCATCGCGCTCGAAGAAGCTGGCCGGGATATAGACGCCCTCGGCCTTCGCCACCTTGCGCATTTCCTGCACGGCGGGATGCTCGTCGAGCGGCAGAGCATTGGCGAACAGCGCTTCTTCCTCGACCTTGCAGAAATAGGGGCCTTCGAACAGTTCCGGCGGGAGGACGATCTTCGCGCCCCGCGCGGCGGCCTTCACGACATGGCCGGCGACCATTTCGATATTGTTCGCCCGGTCGTCGGAAAAGGCGAGCTGGAGCGCGGCAACGGTGACTTTGGTCATGAACGATACCCTAGAGTCGAATGCCCATCCGGGCGGCAATGGCAACGGTCAGGAGATAGAGCAGGATCGTCAGCACGCAACCCACGATCAGCGCTGGCCCAAAGCCAACCCCACGCCGCAGCAGCATCGGGATCAGCAGGAACATCGGCAGCGAGGGAATGACATAATAGAATGTCGCCTCTGCATGGCGCGCCATATTCTCGACATCGGGCTTGTCGTTCCACAGCCAGATCATCCCCATCACCGAAATCAGCGGCAGCGATGCGATCAGCGCGCCAAGGCCCGGATAACGCCGCGACACCACCGACACGATGGCGATGATGATACCGGAAATAAGCGCCCGCAGCGCCAGAATCGCGCTCATCTAAGCGGACGGCATTTGCTGGCTGCAACAGTGGAAGCTGCCGCCGCCCGAAAGAATGGCGTCGCTGCGCAGCCCGACAATCTCCCGGCCAGGGAAGAAGGGTCTGAACGCATTCAAGGCTGCCTGATCATTGGGCTGGCCATAGATGGGCACGATGACCGCTGCATTGCCGATAGCGAAATTCATGTAGCTTGCCGGAATGATTTCGCCGTCCACGACGACGCGGCCGGGGGAGGGGATCGACGCCACCTCTATGCCGAAGGCCTTGGCCCGTGCCCGCGCATCGGCATAGATCGCCGCATTGGGATCATCCTCCGTGCTCGCTTCGGGCAGGGCCAGCACGCCCGGCGCCACGAAGCGCGCCAGATTGTCGACATGCCCGTCCGTATGGTCATTGAGCAGCCCATCGCCCAGCCACAGCATATCCGACAGACCCAGCGATCCGGCCAGCAGGGTTTCGATCTTGCCCCGGTCCAGTTCCGGATTGCGATTGGGGTTGAGCAGGCATTGCTCGGTCGTCACGAACAAACCCGTGCCGTCTGTATCGACCGCCCCTCCCTCGAACACCCAATGCTGGGTCGAGGTCGGCAGGCCCGTCATCGCCGCCAGGCGCGCGCCGATATTCTCATCGCCGGGCATCCGATATTTGCCGCCCCAGCCGTTGAAGCCGAAATCCACCAGCGCACGTTCGGACTCGCGCAATACTGCAATGGGGGCCGTGTCGCGCAACCATACATCGCCCAGCTTTTGAACGACGATGCTGACGTTCGGCGCCAGTCTGCGCCCGACCTCCGCATCGCCTTCATTGGCGCAGACCAGCCTTACTTCCTCACCCCTGCCATTGGCGTGAAGCGCGCTCGCAAAATCCGCGATCTGCTGCCGCGCCTGGTCAAACGCGCCTGGCCATTCCTCGGGAGAGGTGGGAAAGCCGATCCAGGTCCATTCATGCGGCGCCCATTCGGCGGGCATACGGAAAGTCATGGGCTTGGCTCCTGTCTGCGGGTGTTCTTCGCGCCTCTACAGGATCGCGGCGCGCATTCCAGAGGCATTATGAGGAATGGCCAATTCGGGTGGAAGGCGGACGGTCTGCTTCGTACGGCTTTTCTTGAAGCACATCGTGCTCCTGCGAAGGCAGGAGCCCAGTTCCTATGGTGCGATGATCCACAAGCGGCGGAACTGGGTTCCTGCCTTCGCAGGAACACGGATCACTTAATGGCTTGCATTGCCCGAAACCCGCTATTTCCCGGCGCGGCTCTTGTCGCGGATCGCCCGGAATTCGTCCCCCGGCATCCAATTGGGCCAGTCGGTCGTGTTCGCCAGCGCCCGCCCGACATCATAATAAAGCTTCAGATCCGCCTTCACGCCACCCCAATCCCATTTGGGATCATATTCATCCTTGGGCCCGTGATAATGATGTTCCTCATACTCCTTGGCGGTTTTGGCGCCCGCAGCGGGTCCGCCCTTCACCAGGTTCTGCCCGCCCTCGAAATAGAGCATCGGCACGCCATGCTTGGCGAAGCTGAAATGGTCGGAGCGGTAATAAAAGCCCTTTTCCGGCGTCGGCTCCAGGCTGGCGACCCGCTTCTGCGCCGCCAGCGCCCGGTCCAGATAGGCATCGAGCTGGGACTTGCCCTTGCCGATCACGACGACATTTTTCGCCAGCCCCGCCATGCTGAGCGCGTCCATATTCACGCCGCCCACCGTCCGGCCCAGCGGAAAGACCGGATGATTGCCATAATAGGCTGATCCCAGCAGCCCCGATTCCTCCGCCGTCACCGCCAGGAAGACCTGGCTGCGATCCGTCGGTCCGGCCTTCACATTGGCTTCCGCCAACGCCACCAGCGCAGCGGTCCCCGTCGCATTGTCGATAGCGCCGTTGCAGATGTCGTCGCCGTCGGGCGCCGCTTCGCAATGGCCCAGATGATCCCAATGCGCGGCATAAAGCACATATTCGTCGGGCCGCGCCTTGCCGGGCAGCAGGGCGACGACATTCTTCGAACTATGCTTGCGGATGGCATTGTCGAAGCTGAGGTTCGCCTTCATGCCCTTCAACGGCACGGCCTTGAACCCGCGCTTCTTCGCCGCCGCCATCAACGTGTCCAGATTAAGCCCCGCGCTCGCCATCAGCGCGGCAGCCTTGTCCTTCTGCATCCAGCCGATCGCGGCGGACTGGTCGGCATTGCCGTTGGCGCTGTCCGCGACATGCTGAGCGCCGGTCCAGCTCGACTGCACGACATTCCAGCCATAGGCGGCGGGCACCGTGTCATGCACGATGATCGCCGCCGCCGCGCCCTGCCGCGCCGCTTCCTCGAACTTGTAGGTCCAGCGGCCATAATAGGTCATCGCCCGCCCGTTGAACGGCCCGCGCAGGGTCGGGGTCTGGTAATCGGGATCGTTCACCAGAATGATGACCGTCTTTCCCTTCACATTGACGCCGGCATAGTCGTTCCACTTCTTCTCCGGCGCGTTGATGCCATAGCCGACGAAGATGACCGGGCTGTCCTTCACCTCGACATGCGGCTGTCCGGTGCGATAGGTGGCGATCACCATTTCCGGTCCGTAACTGGCGGAAACAGCGCTCTTGCCGCCGGTGAAGCGGAGCGGCGACACATTTTTCGCGTCGATCTCGACCAGCGGCACATCCTGGAACCAGCTACCCTTGTTGCCGGGCTTCAGTCCCAGCACCTCGAACCGCTGGACCAGATAGGCGAGGGTCTTTTCCTCCCCCACCGTCCCCGGCGCGCGGCCTTCATAAGCGTCGGAAGAAATCTCCTTCACCACCTCCTTCATCGTGTCGATGGAAGGGCCGTCGTTCGAGGACGCGGCGGAGGCTGGCAGCGCGCAGGACAGGGCGATGAGCGGTAGCGTGATCTTGGCGAAAGAGGGGCGCATCAGGGGGGAACCTCGACAGATGGATTGGTGCGATGATGGCACCGCGCACCGGAACCGGCAAGCGTCAGGCGTTGACAGTTTTACGGCTGTATATATTTCTGGACCCCGCAAGGGGGTAGTTTCATGCGATTGAAGTTTCTGAATTTTTTACCATGGGTTGCGTTCGTCGTGCCGGCCCATGCACAAAGCGATGCTGCCAAGGCCTTCGGCGCCCGGCCCGCCGTTTCCGATGTCAGCATTTCGCCCGATGGCCAGTCGCTGGCGATGATCGAGGCGACAGCAGGGCGTGGATCGGTCGTGTCGGTGCTCAAGATCGGCGGCGATGCCGACCGCAAGTTGATCCTTGCCTCGAACGGCAATCCGGACCAACTGACATCCTGTGGCTGGTCGACCAATGACCGCATTCTCTGCAACGTCTATATGATCAGCACCGTGTTCGGACAGAGGACCGGCCAGACGCGCATGTTGGGCGTCAATGCCGACGGGACGGACGTCAAGATGGTGAGCGCCCGGCAAAGCACGACGCAGCTGGGGATCGCTCTTGGCGGCGGCAGCATTCTCGACTGGATGGGGGAGCGTGAGGACGGCACCGTCCTTATGGATCGTTATTATATTCCCGAACAGACGACCGGGCACTTGACGGCGCAAAGCAGACAGGGGCTGGGCGTAGACCGCGTGAACACGCGCAGCCTTGCGCGTTCTATGGTCGAAATCCCGCGTGGCGATGCCGTGTCCTACATCACGGACGGCCATGGGGCGGTGAGGATCATGGTGACGCGTCCGACGACCAGCATGGGCTATGGCGGGCATCGTTACGAATATTTCTATCGGAAGAAGGGAAGCCGCGACTGGCTTCCGCTCTCGACCCAGTCGGTTTCGGGTGTCGTTGCACAGGGTTTTGAGGCGCAGGCGGTCGATTCCGACCTGGACGTCGTTTACGGCACGGATGCGGAAAATGGGCGTGCGGGCCTTTACCGCATCAGTTTGGACGGCAGCATGAAGAAGGAGCTGGTCTACGACCGCAGCGATGTCGATGTGACCGACCTGATCCAGATCGGCCGCCAACAGCGCGTCGTGGGCGTCAGTTGGGCCACCGACCGGCGCCATTCAGCTTTTTTCGATCCGGAGCTCAAGAAATTCGCGGCGGCGCTGGGCAAAGCGCTGCCCAATGCGCCGCTGGTCAGCTTCGTCGATGCCAGCGCGGACGAGCAGAAGCTGGTCCTTTATGCAGGCAGCGATATCGACGCGGGCCGCTATTATCTGTTCGACAAGGCGACCAAGCAATTGGGCGAGATCATGGCGATCCAGCCGGCGCTGGATAAATACAGGCTCTCGCCGGTCAAGCCGGTCGGCTTCGTCGCTTCGGACGGCAAGACGATCCCCGGCTATTTGACCTTGCCGCCAGGCAGCGACGGCAAGGGGCTGCCCGCCATCGTCATGCCTCATGGCGGGCCGTGGGCGCGCGATGAATGGGGCTTCGACTGGCTCGCGCAATTCTTCGCGCATCAGGGTTATGCCGTGTTCCAGCCCAATTTTCGCGGTTCGACCGGGTTTGGCGCTGACTGGCTGGGAGGCAGCGGCTTCAAATCATGGCAAAGGTCGATCGGTGACATCAACGATGCCGGAAAATGGCTGGTCAGCCAAGGGATAGCCGATCCCGCCAAGCTGGCGATCGTCGGCTGGTCTTATGGCGGTTATGCCGCTCTTCAGTCCGCGGTGGTCGATCCGCGGCTCTACAAGGCCATCGTCGCCATCGCGCCGGTCACGGACATAGGCGACTTGCAGCAGGAATGGAAAAGCGACCTCAGCCCCGCCTCACTCGAAGCGATGTTCGGTGACAGCGCCGTCGCGCAGGCCGGGTCGCCTGCCCGTCATGCCGATGCCTTCGTCGCGCCGGTGCAGCTATTCCATGGCGATATCGATCAGAATGTTTCGATAGCGGAATCGCGCACCATGGCCTCCCGCCTCAGGAGCAAGGGCAAGTCGGTCGAACTGGTGGAGTTCAAGAATCTGGACCATCAGTTGAACGATAGCGATGTGCGCGCGCAGATGCTTGATCGCGCTGATAATTTCCTGAGGTCTGCCCTGAAACTCGAACCGGCCAAATAGGCAAAAGAAAAGGGGCGGCCCGATCGGACCGCCCCTTTCTTGTTTCGAATATTCGCCGCCGATTAGCGCGAATAGAATTCGACGACCAGATTGGGCTCCATCTTCACCGGATAGGGCACTTCGTCCAGCGAGGGCACGCGGACATAGGTGACCTTGGCGGCGCCATCGGGCGACACATAGTCGGGGATGTCGCGCTCGGGCAGACCCTGCGCTTCCAGAACCAGCGCCATTTCCTGCGCCTTCTTGCCCAGGGTGATTTCGTCGCCCGGCTTTACCAAGCGGCTGGCGATGTTGCACTTCACGCCGTTCACATAGATGTGGCCGTGCGAAACGATCTGGCGGGCCGAGAAGATGGTGGGCGCGAACTTGGCGCGGTAGACCACGGCGTCCAGGCGGCGCTCGAGCAGGCCGATCAGGTTCTGGCCGGTGTCACCCTTCATGCGGGCGGCTTCGATATAGCTCTTCTTGAACTGCTTTTCGGTGATGTCGCCGTAATAGCCCTTCAGCTTCTGCTTGGCGCGGAGTTGGATGCCATAGTCGGACATCTTGCCCTTGCGGCGCTGGCCGTGCTGGCCGGGGCCATATTCACGCTTGTTGACCGGGCTCTTGGGGCGACCCCAGATATTCTCGCCCATGCGGCGGTCGAGTTTATACTTGGCGCTGGAACGCTTCGACATGATATTTCCTTACAACTGCTAACAACGTTATGCCCGGTATCGCCTACGATCCATATTTCAGGGGCAGGGCCACCGCTTCACCGGGATGCGGGACCAATCGCGAAGCGGCGCCTATGGAGAAGGGATGGGAGCCTGTCAACCCCGAACGTCAACCCTCGACAGGCCCGGTTTCCGGGCTTAGTTCCACCACCCATGAATCCTGAAAGCTACACGACCATGGCCGAAGTCCGCGCAGGCGTGGACGAAATCGACCGCCAGCTTGTCGCGCTGCTCGACCAGCGCTTTGCCCATATGCGCGCCGCTGCCCGGATCAAGCCGGATCGGGGGGCTGTTCGCGATGAGCCTCGCAAAGCTGAAGTCATCGCAAATGTGTGCGCTGAAGCGGAGCGCCTGGGCGTCCCTTCCGATGTGGTCGGGGAGTTGTGGGACAAGTTGGTCGAAGCCTCGATCGCCTATGAGATGAACGAGTTCGATCGCCTCCGGTCCTCTTAGTCCGTCATTTCCCGCGCAGGCAGGGATGACGGAGGTTCAGCGCGCCCGTGGATTGCCCAACGCCGACAGCACGCCGCGAAGGGTCCGCACTTCCAGATGGTTCCAACCCGGCTTAGTCAGCAGGTTCCGCAAAGTCCGCTTGGTTGCGGGCGCCCGATCCGGCGGAAAGAAATAGCCCGCGCCTTCGAGCAGCGTCTCGAACTGGTCGATCATCCCCTCCAGTTCCGCTTGCGGAGCCGGTTCGCCTAGATCGACCACGGTCGGCTGCTCCAGCCCAGCCTGCTTCGACCATTCATAGGCGCACAGGATCACCGCCTGCGCCAGATTGAGCGACCCGAACTCCGGATTGATCGGTACGGTCAGGATTTTCCGCGCCAGCGCCACATCTTCGGTCTCCAGCCCCGACCGCTCTGGCCCGAACACATAGGCAGAGCGCCCCGCTGCCTCATGGATTTCCCGTGCAGCCTCTTCCGGCGTCACAACCGGCTTGGTCACGCCCCGCTTGCGCACGGTGGTCGCATAGACATGGGCGCAGTCGGACACTGCATCAGCCAGCGTCTCGAAAACCTTGGCCTTGTCCAGCACCACATCCGCGCCAGCCGCAGACGGTCCGGCATCCGGATTGGGCCAGCCATCACGTGGGCTGACCAGCCGCATCTCGGTCAGCCCGAAATTGAGCATGGCACGCGCCGCCTTGCCGATATTCTCGCCAAGCTGCGGCCGAACTAGAACGATGACGGGGGAGGGGGATTGTACTTGTTCCATAGTTCCGTTCGTCCTGAGTAGGGGCTGAGCTTGTCGAAGCCCCGTATCGAAGGATTTGCGCGCCAACAGGCGGATCTCGTTCCAATCGCCCGCGATCAAGGCTTCCTTTTTCTTCCGCGACCAGCCCTTAATCTGTTGCTCGGCGGAAAGCGCTTCGTTGCGAGTCCCGAAATCCTGTTGCCAAACGAGTGATACAGGGCGCCGTTTTTGCGTGTAACCTTCGACCTCACCAGCCTGATGCTGGGCTACGCGATATTCGAGATTATCCGTGTGACCCAGATAATAGCTGCCGTCCGAGCAGCGCAGCATATAAGCGTGGAATGTCATGGCATGGTCCTTCGATACGCCATTTCGACTTCGCTCAATGGCTACTCAGGACGAACGGAGGTGGGAAGGCGGTGGGGAGATCACCGTCTCACTCACTGCCCACCTCTTTCACGGTGGAGGCAAAATCCTCGAAGTCCCGTGCGTCGGTGAAGTCCTTATAGACGCTGGCAAAGCGGATATAAGAGACGCTGTCGAGGCGTTTCAGACCCTCCATCACCATCTCGCCTATAGCCCGCGCAGGAACTTCGCCGTCGCCGGACGTTTCCAACTGCCGCTGGATGCCGGAAATCAGCTTTTCCAGGCGGCTCGGATCGATCGGCCGCTTGCGGCACGCGATCCCGATGGAGCGGGCCAGCTTGTCGCGATCAAAGGCTTCCTTGCGCCCCTCGCTCTTCACCACCCATATGTCGCGGAGCTGAATCCGCTCGAAGGTGGTGAAGCGCGCGCCACAGGCTTCACACTGACGCCGACGGCGAATGGCGGCGCCATCCTCCGTCGGGCGGCTGTCCTTGACCTGACTGTCGTCATGGGCACAGAAAGGGCAACGCAAGGGCGATCAGCCTTCGTAGATCGGGAAACGGGCGCAAAGGGCCGAGACGCGCTCGCGGACATTGGCTTCCACGGCGGCGTCGCCATGCTCGCCATTGTCACGCAGGCCTTCCAAGACGTCCGCGATCATGTCGCCAATGGCCTCGAACTCGGCCACGCCGAAACCGCGGGTCGTACCGGCGGGCGAGCCCACGCGGATGCCGCTGGTCTTGGTGGGCGGCAGCGGGTCGCCCGGCACGCCATTCTTGTTGCAGGTGATGAAGCTGCGCTCCAGCGCCTCGTCCGCATCCTTGCCCGAAATGCCATAGGGACGCAGGTCGATGAGTGCCAGATGCGTGTCGGTGCCGCCCGACACCACAGCTAGGCCGCGCTGCTCCAGCTTGCCGGCAAGCGCCTTGGCATTGGTCACGATCGCCTGGGCATAGGTCTTGAACTCCGGACGCAGCGCCTCGCCAAAGGCAACCGCCTTCGCCGCGATCACATGCATCAGCGGGCCTCCCTGAAGGCCGGGGAACACCGCCGAGTTGATCTTCTTCGCTATGGCTTCGTTATCGGTCAGAATCATGCCGCCACGCGGACCGCGCAGGGTCTTGTGCGTGGTGGTGGTCACGACATCGGCAAAACCGAAAGGCGTCGGATGCGCGCCACCCGCGACCAGACCCGCGAAATGCGCCATGTCGACCATCAGCAGCGCGCCGACCTTGTCCGCGATGGCGCGGAAGCGGGCGAAGTCCAAATGCCGCGGATAGGCCGAACCGCCCGCGATGATGAGGGTCGGCTTTGCCTCGATCGCCTGCGCTTCCAGTGCGTCATAATCGATGACATGCGTATCCTCGCGCACGCCATACTGTACGGCATTGTACCACTTGCCCGACAGCGCCGGCTTGGCGCCATGGGTCAGGTGACCACCAGCATCGAGCGACAGGCCCATGATGGTGTCGCCCGGCTTGGTCAGCGCCAGCATGACCGCGCCGTTCGCTTGCGCGCCCGAATGGGGCTGCACGTTCACGAAGCCGCAGTTGAAGATCTGCTTGGCGCGGTCGATGGCGAGCTGCTCGACCTCATCCGAAGGCGCGCAGCCCTGATAATAGCGCTTGCCCGGATAGCCTTCGGCATATTTGTTCGTGAAGACCGAACCCTGTGCCTCCAGCACCGCCTTTGACACGATATTTTCCGAGGCGATCAGTTCGATCTGGTTCTGCTCGCGCTTCAGTTCGTTGGTGACGCCCGCGAAGACCGCCGGATCGGCATCGGCCAGGCTGCGCGTGAAATAGCCTTCCGAACGGATATCGGACAGGTCGGGCTGGGTGAGGGTGGCGGTGCTCATAGGGCAGGCTCCTTAAAGCGCGGGCTGGGAGAGTTTCTCGACGCGGCCGGCATGGCGGCCACCGCCGAAATCTGTGGAAAGAAAGGTAGCGACGCAGGCCTTGGCCATGTCCACGCCGGTCAGGCGCGCGCCCAGGGCAAGGACGTTGGCGTCATTATGCTCACGCGAGAGCGCGGCGGAGAGAGGTTCGGACACCAGCGCGCAGCGACAGGCGGGGTTGCGGTTGACGGCGATGGAAATACCGATGCCCGACCCGCAAAGCGCAATGCCGCGCTCGGCCGCGCCCGAAGCAATTGCCGTCGCCAGCTTGTAACCGAAATCGGGATAATCCACCCGATCGGCGGTCGCCGGACCCAGATCGTCGACCTCATGGCCTTCGGCGCGCAGCCAGTCTGCGAGTTCCGCCTTCAGATCAACGGCGGCATGATCGGAAGCGAGTGCGATTTTCACGGTAAAGCTGTCCTGTCACGCAAAAGGTGATTCGTTCCCGCGCCTCATAGGGGCTGAACCGCGATATTGCCACAGTCCACCCGCCCGCCTATGGCCTGCTTCATGGCTGGCACGATTTTATCCATATTGATGCTTGCGGGCATGGCTCTGACGGGCGGCGGCATTTATGCGATCGTCAAGAAGAGGGACCGCAAGCGCGGCACGCTGATGATCGTCGCGGGGCTGGTGATGTTCGTCAACGTCGCCATCACCGCCATTCCGGGCTCCGACCTGCCCGTGCTGGAAAACGGCAGCCGTTAAGCGCGAAGGGCCACCGCCGCCAGCAGATCGGTCTGCGTGATGAGGCCGCGCAGCATCCGGTCGTCATCCACCACGATCGCCTCGCGCCGCCCTCCGCCGGTCAGGGGACGCAGCAGCGCCGCCACCGGCGTATCCGCGTGCACGATATAGGGTTCCGAAGCGATGTCGCCCACGCGCTCACCCACGCGCGCCAGGTCCAGTGGGCCGACTACGCCATGCACGCGTCCGGCATTGTCCAGCACTGGCAAGGACAGTAGCCGCCGGAGGTGGAGCAGTGCCCGCGCCTCGGCCACCGGCTGGCCTTCCCGCACCGAAATCACGTCGCGAGACATGATCTCGCCGCAGGTCAGCCGGCCATGCGCCCGCTCGGCTGCGCGCATCTCCGCGTCGTGCAGGACGATCTGCAAGTCGGCCGCATCCACGTCCAGCGTCTCGCCATAGGCATGCAATGCCTCTTCGACGTCCTGCTCCGACGGCGAGCGCAACAGGGGGGCGGGATCGCTGGTGCCATGGGTGCCGGGTGCCTTGGGCACGATATGGGGATAATTATGCCCGGCCAGCCGATGGAAGATGATCGCGACGGTCACGAGCAGCGCCGTATTCACCGCCACCGGAACGAAGGCGAACATATAGCTCGGTGCGCCTTGCGTGGCTCCCAGGACCGCGGACAGCGCCACGGCCCCGCCGGGTGGGTGCAAGCAACGCAATAGCGACATGACGCCGATTGTGCTGCCCACCGCCAGCGCGGCGGCAATGGTCGGATCGGGGATCAGCTTTGCCACGCTGATGCCCACCAGCGCCGACACCACATTGCCACCCAAGACCGGCCAGGGCTGGGCCAGCGGACTGGCCGGCACGGCAAAGAGCAGCACCGCCGACGCCCCCATGGGCGCGACCAGCAGCGGATGGGCGATCCCGTTCCCCAGCATCAGCCCGCATAGCAGGCCGGTAATGGCGATCCCGCCGATCGCTCCGCTTGCTGCCTTCAGCCGGTCCAGAAAGCCCGGTCCCGCCGGTGCGGGGATGAAGGCGCTATAATAGCGGCTCCAGATCAGGCGGACGTCATTCTTGGGCTCACTCATCACGCGCTGCCGCTAAAGCCCGCACCCTTCCAGGCCAAGCGCAAATTTACTCGTCCGCCGCAATCGCAGCTTCGCGCTAATGCTCTCACAAGCTTGGAGAGGGGATAGGAGGGGGCCAGTTCGTAACCCAAAAGAAAAGGGGCCGCTTTCGCAGCCCCCAATCTTGCAAATCTGTAACCCCAGCTCACCGTATAGGCGAATCCGGCGACAGCCGCATGTCGAGATAATTATCCACCGACTTCATCAACTGCTCCAGCTCATGTTCGAAAAAGTGGTTCGCGCCACGGATCTCGTCATGATGGATGGTGATGCCCTTCTGGGTGCGCAGCTTGTCGACCAGCTTCTGCACGGCGCTCGCGGTGACGACCTCGTCCGCCGTTCCCTGGACGATGATGCCCGAGGAAGGGCAGGGCGCCAGGAAGGAGAAGTCATACATGTTCGCTGGCGGTGCGACCGAGATAAAGCCCCGTATTTCCGGGCGCCGCATCAGCAACTGCATGCCGATCCAGGCGCCAAAGGAGAAACCGGCGATCCATGTCGTCTGCGCCTCCGGATGGAAGCTCTGCACCCAGTCGAGCGCCGCAGCGGCGTCGCTCAATTCGCCAATGCCGTTGTCGAACGTGCCCTGGCTGCGCCCCACGCCACGGAAATTGAACCGCAGCACCGCAAAGCCGCGCCGCACGAAGGTCTTGTAAAGCGCCTGGGTGATACGGTCGTTCATCGTGCCGCCGCCCTGGGGGTGCGGATGGAGGATCATCGCGACCGGCGCGCGGGGGCGGGGGGGAGGGCTGAAGCGGCCTTCGAGGCGGCCTTCGGGTCCGGGGAAAATTACGTCGGGCATGGCACCTGTTATGGTTCTGGGCCGTCGATACGGCGAATGGAGACGGCGCAGCAGCCAATGCTGGCGCTGCGCGACAGACCGCCTATATAGAAGTCGCCACCATTTCCGCAATCAATGAGTGTCTTCCGTCCGTGGCTTCCCACCGTCTCTATCTGGATCACGCTGCCACCACGCCGATATTGCCGCAGGCGCAAGCGGCGATGATCCAGGCGCTGGAAAGCTGGTCCAATCCCTCCAGCCCGCATGGCGACGGCCGCGCAGCCCGCGCCGCGCTGGAGGACGCTCGCCGTCGGATCGGTTCTGCGCTGGGTTGGGACGGGCATGTCATCTTCACCTCCGGCGCCAGCGAAGCCATTGCGATCGCGCTGACCCGCAGCAAGGCGGGACGAATCCTGACATCGCCGGTCGAGCATGATTCGGTCCTGCGCGTGACACCGGAGGCCGAGCGGCTGGAGGTGGATATCAACGGCCTCCTTATTCATCATTCCTGTTTGCACGTTAATGACGGCGGAAAAAGCCTCCTCGCCATCCAGCACGTCAACAATGAAACCGGCGTGATCCAGCCCCTGGAAGAGATCGACCGCGAGGGCGTCATCCTTTTCGCGGACTGCGCCCAGAGCGCCGCCAAACTCCCTCTCCCCGACGCTGACATGATCGCCATCAGCGCGCATAAATTCGGCGGCCCTCCGGGGATCGGTGCGTTGCTCATCAAGGATCTGACCCTGATCCACGCCAGCGGCGGGCAGGAACAGGGCTATCGCGCAGGCACGGAAAACCTCCCCGCCGTCCTCGCCATGGCGGCGGCGCTGGAGGCCCGCACCGACTGGATTCCCAAGGTAGCCACCCTGCGCGCCAAGCTGGATGACGCCATCGAAGCATTCGGCGGCGAGATCGTCGCGCGCGACGCCCCGCGCATCCCCTCCATCGCAAGCTACCGCATGCCCGGCCTTTCGGCCCGCGCCCAGCTTATCCAGTTCGATCTCGCGGGCATTTCCGTCTCGGCCGGCAGCGCCTGTTCCTCCGGCTCGCTCAAGACCAGCCATGTCCTCCACGCCATGGGTTGGGATGAAGCGCAGGCAGGCGAAGTCATCCGCGTCAGCTTTGGCCCCGCCACCAGCGAAGCCGACATAGACCGCTTCATCGAAGCCTGGACCAGCATGGCGGCGCGCGCCCGATGACCATCTATCTCGACTATCAGGCGACCACGCCGCTCGCGCCCGAAGCCTTTGACGCCATGGTCCCGCTGCTCCGCGACCAGTTCGCCAACCCCCATAGCGCCCACCGCCTGGGCCGAGTCGTCGCCGCGCAGGTAGAGGTCGCGCGCGCCGAAATCCTGAAGCTGTTTCCGGAGGGCGGCCGCCTCCTCTTCACTTCCGGCGCTACCGAAGCGCTGAACATGGCGATCCGGGGCGCGCCTTCGGGCGGAATCGTCACTGTCGCCACCGAACATGCCGCCGTTCTTGACACTGTCGAAGCGCAGGGCAGGGCGGGGCGCGACGTCGCCATCCTTCCAGTGGGCTCCGACGGCCTAGTGGATCTCGACCAGGCCGCCAAAGCCATCCGCCCCGGCGTGGCCTTGGTCGCGGTCATGCTGGTCAACAATGAAATCGGCGTCATTCAGCCGGTTGCGGAACTGGCCGAGCTTGCCCACCGTGCGGGCGCCCTCTTTCTCTGCGACGCCGTGCAAGGCTATGGCCGCGTCCCCATTCCGCCCTTATGCGACATGGTCGCGATCAGCGCCCACAAAATCCACGGCCCCAAAGGCGTCGGCGCTCTCTGGCTTCGCGAGGGCGTCGATCTCACCCCCGTCATCCATGGCGGCGGGCAGGAAGGTGGCCTGCGCTCGGGCACCCTTTCGCCCGCTCTCTGCGCGGGCTTCGGCGCTTCTGCCCGCTTGATGCGGGAGCGCGCCGAAACCGACCGCGCCCATGTCGAATCGCTTTGGACAGCCGCCCGCGACCTCTTTTTCCAATGGACGCTCAACGGCAGCGAAACCTGTCGCTATCCCGGCAATCTCAACCTTCGCCGGGCTGGAGTGGACGGTGCGCGGCTGTTGTCGGAATGCCGCGATGTCGCTTTTTCGCTCGGCAGCGCTTGCGCAAGTGGGTCCGGGCGGCCTAGCCATGTGCTGCGCGCACTCGGCCTTTCAGACGCGGAGGCGCGTGGATCGGTGCGGATCGGCTTTGGCCGGTACACGACGCTGGCCGAACTGGAGGATGCCGCGAGGATATTGAATGAGGCAGCCCAAATATGGGCGCCTTGAAGAAAAGCGGGGAACGTCGCACCATGACCAGGGTAATCTTCATCAGCGCCGATGGAGAGCATAAGCAGGAGGTTGAAGCACCGGCCGGATCGGTCCTGCTGGACGTCGCCCAAGCCGCGGGACAGCCGCTTGAGGGCACCTGCGAAGGCCAGATGGCCTGCTCCACCTGCCATGTCATCGTCGACGCCGCCGACTTCGCCAAGCTCAAAAAGGCGAGTGAGGATGAGGAGGACATGCTGGACCTCGCCGCCGCGGCGACCCGCACCAGCCGCCTGTCCTGCCAGATCATACTGGACGAGAAGCTCGAAAGCCTGACCGTCCGCATCCCCGGCGAATCCTATAATATGCAGGGGATGTAAGCTTGCCCAAACGCCTGATCTTTGCGGCCCTGCTGCTTGCCGCCCCGGCTTTGGCGCAGGATGAAGCCCCCCGCCAGTCGCTCCTCCCGCCGCCGCCCCGCTATATGGTGAGCGAATCGGCCATGAAATCGGTCCGCAATCCCAAGGAGATCGAAACCGAAACCGGTGGCCGGTTGGGCGTCGCGCTGGTCGACAGCAAGGGCGCGCTGATCCTGGGTTTCAACCGCGACGAGCGTTTCGCCATGTGCTCGACCTTCAAGGCGCCGCTCGCGGCAGCCATCCTGACGGGCGCGGAAGGCGGCAAATTCGGCCTCGAAGGCCAGATCAGCTTCACCAAGGCGGACATTCTGGACTATGCCCCGGTCGTCAAGAAGAACGGCAAGCGCGGACGCATGTCGATGGAGGAACTGGCCGCCGCTGCCGTAGAGGTCAGCGACAACAGCGCCGCCAATCTGCTGCTCCCGATGATCGGCGGCCCGGAAGGTCTTACGATGTTCATCCGCGCTCATGGCGACACCGTGACCCGCCTCGACCGGACGGAACCCACGCTCAACGAGAATGTCGAGGGCGACGAGCGTGACACCACCAGTCCAGCCGCCATGGCCGGACTGATGGGGCGCCTGATCTTTCGCGACCTCAAAACCGAGAGCGCCGGCAAGTTGCGGGGCTGGCTGAACGCCAGCACCACCGGCACCAACCGCATCAAGGCAGGCCTTCCCAAGGACTGGACTTCCGGCAGCAAGACCGGAAGCTGCGGCACCGCCTATAATGATGTGGCGCTGGTGAAGTCGCCCGCCGGAGAGGAATATATCCTCGCCATCTATCTCGACCGCCCCACGGTAGATGCCAAGGTTGCCGAAGCCGCCATAGCCGAAACTGCCCGAGCCGCGCTGGATTTTGTTGGAAAAGCGCAGAAGACGGGTCTGGAATAGCGCGGGACATCGACCTGTGGGTTGTCGTGCTCCTGCGAAGGCAGGAGCACCTAAGGCAGGAGCACCTGATTCCTTGGCCTCGCTTTTTGCCTTTCGTAACAGTGATCGTCCGCGACCCCTTGCTATAAACTCATCACTTCGCCATATGCCGCGCCGGGAGTCGGGCGGACGTAGTCGTCGCGAACCTGGTCAGGTCCTGACGGAAGCAGCCACAGTGATTTCGCTGCGGGTCGTTCCGGCTCCCACCTCCATTCATCGCAGCGTCGATGTCCTCATCCGGCAGCGAAACAAAACCCGCCCCTTAAAGGCTTTCCGGCTTCGACAGCCTCGCCCCAAGCCGCTAGACTGATCGAATGTCCGATTCCCCTCAGCCCTATCGCGTGCTTGCGCGCAAATATCGCCCGCGCAATTTCCGGGAACTGATCGGGCAGGACGCCATGGTCCAGACGCTGGGCAACGCGATCCGGCGGGGTCGGCTGGCCCATGCCTTTCTGATGACCGGCGTGCGCGGGGTGGGTAAGACCTCCACTGCCCGCCTGATCGCCAAGGCGCTCAACTGCATCGGCCCGGACGGGCGGGGCGGCCCGACCATCGACCCCTGCGGCGTCTGTGAGCCCTGCCGGGCGATTGCCGAAGGCCGTCATATCGACGTGGTCGAAATGGACGCCGCCAGCCATACCGGCGTCGACGATGTGCGCGAGATCATCGAGGCGGTGCGCTACGCCGCCGTCTCCGCCCGCTACAAAATCTACATCATCGACGAAGTTCACATGCTCTCGAAGAACGCGTTCAACGCGCTCCTGAAGACGCTGGAGGAACCCCCGGCGCATGTGAAATTCCTCTTCGCGACGACCGAAGTGAACAAGGTGCCGGTGACGGTCTTGTCCCGCTGTCAGCGCTTCGACCTGCGCCGCATCCCTGCGGAACTGCTCGCGGCCCACTTCGCCCATGTGGTCGAATCCGAGTCGGTCGCAGCCGAACCCGACGCGCTGTCGCTCATCGCCCAGGCGGCCGAAGGGTCTGCCCGCGACGGCCTTTCCATCCTGGACCAAGCCATTGCCCATGCCGAAATGGGCGAAGGGGCACCACTCGTTACCGCCACCCAGGTCCGCGACATGCTGGGCCTGTCGGATCGCGGTTCCACCCGCCGCTTGCTTGGGCTTTTGCTCGAAGGCGACACCGGCGCGCTGCTTGGTGCCGTGCGCGACCAATATGCGCTGGGCGTCGAGCCGTTGTCGCTGATGCGCGGCTTGCTCGAACTGGTCCACGCCGTAACGCTGGTGAAGGCCGGGCGCGACATCGCCAATCCCGGCCAGTCCGCCGAAGAACGCGAAGCGCTGGCCGACTGGGCCTCGCAATTGGGCTTCGCGCCGCTCCACCGCCTCTGGCAGCTTCTGCTCAAGGGCCATGACGAGGTCGCCAACGCCGCTCTGCCCATCGAGTCGTGCGAAATGGCGCTGCTGCGCGTAATGCACGCCGCGACCATGCCCGATCCGGGCGAGATCGCCCGCCTGCTTCGCGAAGGCGCGCCCACCGCTGCTGCCCCCGGCCAAGCATCCGCTGCGCCATCCTCCGGCGCGCCTGCGGCCAACTTTCCCGCCAGCTTTGAAGATCTCATCGAAGCTTTCTGGCAAAAGGGCAAAGGTCAGCTCGCGCAGGAAATGCACGATTGCATCGGCGTGACCCGCTACGCCCCGCCAGAACTGGACTTTACCGGCGCGCCCTCGCTGCTGCCTGGTTTTGTCAGCCGCATCACCCCGGCGTTGCGGGAAGTCACTGGCGTGGCCTGGCGCGTCACGCAAAGCGATGGCTCTGCCGTGCCGACCCTGCTCGAACAGGAAATGCGCAAGGCGGCGGACGCTCGCGCGGAAATCATGGAAACCCCGGTGGTCAAGGCGGCGTTGGCCGCTTTCCCCGATGCCGAGCTTAGCGATGAGCTTGAACAATGGAGCGCAGAGCGATGAAAGATTTGAATGAAATTCTAGGCATGGCGAGCCGCGTGCAGGAGGAACTGCAACGCGCGCAGGAAAATCTCGATAAGTTGGAGGTCGAGGGTTCGGCCGGCGGTGGTCTGGTGAAGGTTCGCGCCTCCGCCAAGGGCCGCATATTGGGCGTCGCCATCGACGACAGCCTGCTTTCCCCTACGGAAAAGCAGATGCTGGAGGATCTCGTCACCGCCGCGTTCAACGATGCGCGCAAGAAGGCCGACGAAGTGTCCAACGCCGAAATGGGCAAGATGACCGCCGGCTTGCCGCTGCCCCCCGGCTTTAAATTGCCTTTCTGATTGAACTTATGACAGGATCAGCCCTTATTCATCATTCCGGATCTATAAGGCATGATTGAACCATGCGGTGACTCTCCCCATAAAGGCGATGAACCGCATGACTGGGTGGAATAAGCGCCCCGGAGAGTGAATGACTACGCAATATCCCCTTCTTCCGCTGCGCGACATCGTCGTCTTCCCGCAGATGATCGTGCCGCTCTTCGTAGGCCGCGACAAAAGCGTTTCCGCGCTCGAATCAGCGATGGAAGGCAACAAGGAAATCTTTCTCGTTTCCCAGCTCGATCCCGCAGAGGATGATCCGGGTCAGGATTCGCTCTACGATACCGGCGTCATTGCCGTGGTCCTGCAATTGCTGAAGCTGCCCGACGGCACGGTCCGCGTGCTGGTGGAGGGCAAGCAGCGCGCCCGGCTTGGCGGCATCGCCAATGCCGATGGCCATATGGTTGCCGATGTGACCGAGGTCGAGGAACTGGCCGCCGAAGGCCCCGAAGCCGCCGCGCTGATGCGCTCTGTGGCCGAACAGTTCGAAAATTACGCCAAGCTCAACAAGAAGCTGCCTGCCGAAACGCCGGTGCAGTTGCGCGAGATCGAGGATGCTGGGCGTCTGGCCGATGCCATCGCCGCCAATATCAACGTCAAGGTTGCCGACAAGCAGTCGCTGCTGGTCGAGGCCGATCCGGTCAAGCGCCTGGAGATGGTCTTTGCCTTCATGGAAGGCGAGCTGGGCGTGCTCCAGGTCGAGAAGAAGATCCGTGGCCGCGTGAAGCGGCAGATGGAAAAGACCCAGCGCGAATATTATCTGAACGAGCAGTTGAAGGCGATCCAGCGCGAGCTGGGCAATGGCGAAGGCGAGGAAGGCGACGAGCTTGCCGAACTCACGGAGAAGATCGCCAAGGCCAAGCTCAGCAAGGAAGCCCGCGCCAAGGCGACGGCGGAGCTCAAGAAGCTCAAGGGCATGCAGCCCATGTCGGCCGAAGCGACAGTGGTACGCAACTATCTCGACGTGCTGCTCGGCCTGCCCTGGGGCAAGAAGGGCAAGGTCAAGACCGATCTCAAGAAAGCGCAGGCGATCCTGGATGAGGATCATTTCGCGCTGGAGAAGGTCAAGGACCGGATCATCGAATATCTCGCCGTCCAGGCGCGCACCAACAAGCTGAAGGGGCCGATCCTGTGCCTTGTCGGCCCTCCGGGCGTCGGCAAGACCTCGCTTGGCCGTTCGATCGCCAAGGCGACGGGCCGCGAATTCGTGCGCCAGTCGCTGGGGGGCGTGCGCGACGAAGCGGAAATCCGCGGCCATCGCCGCACCTATATCGGTTCGCTGCCGGGCAAGATCGTGACCAATCTCAAGAAGGCGGGGACGATGAACCCGCTCTTCCTGCTGGATGAGATCGATAAGCTCGGTCAGGACTTCCGCGGCGATCCGGCCTCGGCGCTGCTGGAGGTGTTGGACCCTGAACAGAACAGCAAGTTCCAGGACCATTATCTGGAGATCGACGTCGATCTGTCCGACATCATGTTCGTGACGACGGCCAATTCGCTGAATCTGCCGCAGCCGCTGCTCGACCGCATGGAGATCATCCGGCTCGAAGGCTATACCGAGGATGAGAAGGTCGAGATCGCCCAGCGGCACCTGCTCGCCAAGCAGATCGATGCCCATGGCCTCAAGGAAGGCGAGTTCGAGGTCACCGAGGACGCGGTTCGTGACCTGATCCGCTATTACACACGCGAGGCTGGCGTCCGCACGCTGGAGCGCGAAATAGCGCGTCTCGCCCGCAAGGCGCTGCGCAAGATCCTCGAAGGCGCTTATGACAAGGTCGTCATCACGCCGGAAAATCTGGCCGATTATGCCGGTGTGCGGAAGTTCCGCCATGGCGTGGGCGAGGAAGAGCATCAGATCGGGGCGGTGACGGGCCTGGCCTGGACCGAGGTGGGCGGCGAATTGCTGACCATCGAGGCAGTGACCGTTCCCGGCAAGGGCGCGATCAGGACCACCGGCAAGTTGGGCGAGGTCATGACCGAATCGGTGCAGGCGGCCTTCTCCTATGTGAAGGCGCGCTCGCCCGGCTACGGGATCAAGCCCAGCATCTTCAACCGCAAGGATATCCACATCCACCTTCCCGAAGGCGCGGTGCCCAAGGATGGTCCATCGGCGGGCATCGGCATGGTAACGACCATCGTGTCGACGCTGACGGGCATTCCGGTCCACAAGGATGTGGCGATGACCGGCGAAGTCACGCTGCGCGGGCGGGTGCTGCCGATCGGCGGCCTTAAGGAAAAACTGCTCGCGGCCCTGCGGGGCGGTATCAAGACGGTACTGATCCCTGCCGAGAATGAAAAGGACCTGGCGGAGATCCCGGCCAATATCAGGGAGGGGTTGGAGATTGTTCCCGTGTCCCATGTGGACGAGGTGCTGGCCCGCGCGCTGATGTCGAAGCCGGAAGCAATCGCCTGGACCGAGGAAGACGATCTGGCCGCCCAGCCGAATCCGGCGCAGGGACGGGACGGGGAAGCGTCGATCCGGCACTGAACCGGATCAGGAAATATCGGGTTTGACGGCTATTCAACAAGGTTTTGACGTAAAATCTTGTCTGGGTAGCCGTCGATGCAGCTTTCCCTTTGACAAGGCCCCAAAGCTGCGCCTTATTGCGCCGCCTACGCCGCGATTCCTAAGTTATCCAAACAGCTAGAAGGGGGTTCCCAAGGCATGAACAAGCAGGATCTTATCAGCGCAGTGGCTGAAAGCAGCGGCCTTTCCAAGAGCGACGCCAGCAAGGCCGTCGAGGGCGTTTTCGATGCGATCACTGGTGCGCTCAAGAAGGGCGACGAAGTTCGCCTGGTCGGTTTCGGCACTTTTTCCGTTTCGCAGCGCAAGGCTTCGACCGGTCGCAACCCGCGCACCGGCGAAACGATGACGATCAAGGCTTCGGCTCAGCCGAAGTTCAAGGCCGGCAAGGGTCTGAAGGATTCGGTCAACTAAAAGGTCCAGGGGCGCTCTTTCAAAGAGCGCCTTTGTCTGTTTTTTTAGAGCCGGCGTCGCGGTTGGCGAAAGTTTTACGGAGAGAAGTTTCAGGATTTGGGCGCAGCGGCACGGAGCCAGTCTCCCATGCGCGTGCCCATTTCCGAAAGGCATGAAAAGGGGTGAGGGCGTCAGGCTCGTCACCCCTTTTCTTTTTTATTTTGGCCTCATGCTTTTTTCGGCATCAGGCCGCTTGACGGCGCGGGATGGGCCGCATATGTCGCCCTTCTCTCAGGGGCACGGCCCTTGTGGCGATCGTAGCTCAGTTGGTTAGAGCGCCGGTTTGTGGTACCGGAGGTCGCGGGTTCGGATCCCGTCGATCGCCCCATTTTCTCCCTTATCCCTTGATAATCGGGGCTTCGCATGAGGCTCCGTGCGCTCTATAGCCCGCTGATGGACGAAGCGCGCGACAGAGGCCTGACCCTCAACCCCAAATATGACCGAGACGGCCTGATCACCGCCGTCGTCACCGATGTGGACAGCGGCGAAGTGCTGATGGTCGCGCATATGAATGCAGAGGCGCTCAAGCTCACCATGAACACCGGCTTCGCTCATTTCTGGTCGCGCAGCCGCCAGTCGCTCTGGAAAAAGGGCGAAACCTCCGGCCACATGCTGGAAGTCCGCGACCTTCGCATCGATTGCGATCAGGACGCCGTCTGGGTGAAGGCCGTCCCCGCCGGTCCCACCTGCCATACGGGCGCTCGCTCCTGCTTTTTCCGCCATATCGGCCCGGAAGGCCTTGCGCCGGTCACGCCGGACGCCGATGCGGCTGATTAGCCTGGGCGCGCTGGTCCTGCTCGCTGCGTGCCAGCGTGAAGCTGCGCCCGCGCCGGGCCGACATGAGACCGGCGTCCAGACAGGTTCGGGCCTTGAACGCGCAGCCATTGAAACCGGCGTGATTGAGGACGCGGCGCAAATTCCGGCCATCGGCCTCTACCAGCGCACCCATGAGGCGGGCCGCGATGCGCTTTGCGTGATCCCGGCGAAGAATGGCGATTACCGCTTCGGCCTGGAAGCGACCTTCGGGGAAGATCAAAGCTGCACGGGTGGAGGTTCGGCGCGCCGCGCAGGCGACAAGCTGATCCTCAGCTTCTCCCGCAGCGATCATTGCATTGTCGTCGCGCAATATGACGGCGATCAGATAGCGTTTCCCGGCGTGGTCGACATGAAGTGCGCCGATGTCTGCAAAGGCCGGGGGTCGCTCGAAGGCGTCAGTTTCCCGCGCATCGCCAGCGACGCGGCTTCAGCGCTCCAGGCGCGCGACAGCGCTGGTTACGCTCTCTGCAAGCCGGATTAGAGCGGTTTGTGAACCAACGGCAGTCGGCTTATTCGCAAGGAATGGGCGCCAGCCGCATCGAGCGCTGACGCTGGTTCAGTGCGAACAGAAAGATTGCGAGACCTGCCAGCGCCAGCGCCGCGCCGATCCACCCGGTCGAAGTAAAGCCATAGCCCGCCGCAATCGCCATGCCGCCCAACCACGGCCCCAGCGCATTGGCGAGATTGAAGGCGGCATGATGCGCCGCCGCCGCCAGCGTTTGCGCATCGCCCGCCACGTCCATCAACCGGGTCTGGAGCACGCTGCCCAGACCCCCGCCACAGCCGATCAGGAAGATCACCAGCGACAGGCTCCAGATATTCCCTGCCATCAGCGGGAACAGCGCCAGCGACGCAGCGCTCCACAACAGCACGATGACCGCCGTTCGGCTCTGTGCCCGATCCGCCGCCCAGGCCGCGACCAGATTGCCGATGGTCAGACCGATGCCGAAGATCGCCAGCACCACCGGCACCAGCTGCTCCGACACATGGGTCACCGAAATCATGGTCGACGCGACATAGGTATAGACGGCGAACATCCCGCCGAAACCGATCGCTCCGGTCAGCAGCGTCAGCAGCACCTGTGGTTCCCGCAACGCGCCCAGTTCCCGCATCGGGCTGGCTTCCGGATCGCCCGCGTCGCGTGGCGCGTACAGCGCTACCAGCGTCATGGTGATCATCGCCAGCAGCGCGACGATGCCGAAGCCCCAGCGCCACCCAAGCGCCTGTCCCGTCCAATTGGCCACCGGCACGCCGATGACGGTCGCGACGGTCAGGCCGGTCATCACCCGCGCCACCGCCAGCGCTCGCCGGTCGCTCGGCACCAGAGACGCTGCCACCAGCGCCGCAACGCCGAAATAGGCGCCATGGGGCAGGCCGCTCAGAAAGCGGAACAGAAGCATGGTCGCATAATCGGGCGAAACGGCGCTGAGGCCATTGCCGATCGCGAACAGGGCCATCAATCCGATCAGCAGCGTCCGCCGGGGCAATCGGGCGCCAAGCACGGCGATCACCGGCGCTCCGACCACCACGCCCAGCGCATAGGCGCTGATCGCATGGCCCGCCATCGGCTCGCTGATCCGCAGATCGTCCGCGAAAAAGGGCAGCAGGCTCATCGCCGCGAATTCGGTCGTGCCAATGGCGAAAGCGCCCATGGAGAGCGCAAGAATGACAAGAGCGGGATGTACCGCGCGGCTGGCTTGCGCCATCGGCTGCTCCATGTTGCGATGCGATAGGGGTTAAGCCCCGCACATGATCACGTTACCATGGAGAATCAAGCTGTAGCCCGGATGAATTTATTGCAGGTGCGTTGATATTCGGCGCAACTCAGGCAGCGGTTTTGGCATGGCTGGTGTCGAGCATCTTGCCATCGGTGATCACCACCAGATCGCCCAGATTCGCCACGCCGAACAACTTTTTCGCGAAAGCCTTGGGCACGCCGATGCAGCCATGGGTGGCATTGCCCCACTGCACGTCGCTGCCGTGGATCGCCACGCCGTCGCTGGTCAGTCGCAGCGTGTAAGGCATGGGCGCGTTGTTGTAGGTGCGCGAATAATGATCCGCATCCTTCTCCGTGATCGGAAAGGCTCCGATCGGACTGGGCTTGTCGTCCGCGCCATAGATGATGACCGCCGATCCGATCTCATAGCCCGCCCGGAAGACGGATAGCGTTTGCGCCTTGAGGTCGACGGTGATGATGACCGGTCCCGTTGCGGGAGCGCCGCCTTCGTCCCAGACATAGTCGCCATGGCGAAAGGGGCCGTCGATCGGCAGAACGCGCTTCACCAGCAGTGCATGTGGATCGACCGTTACGGGCTGGGCGCGGGTCCGTTCGATGGGCTTGGCTGGCGTGGCCGCTTTGGTCGCCTGAACAGGAGCAGGCCGGTGCGGCGCAAGGTCGCGTCCGCGTCCCATCGACAGACCCAGCAACAGCGCCACAGCCGCGACGCCGCCGCCTATCGCCAGCTTCACCCCTGTCGAAATCCGTCCCGCCATGAACCGTCCGTCACCGCAAAAAACCTTCGCCGGATTATCGCAGAAAAAGGTTAAGGCTTCAGCCCTCGCGCTCCACTTCCGCTGCGGCGATGGCGGTCAGGTTCAATATGCCCCGCGCCGTCACGCCGGGCGTCAGCACATGGACCGGCTGCGCCAGCCCCACCAGCATCGGCCCGACCGTAGGCGAACTGGACGAAGCCGACAGCGCCGTCAGCGTGATGTTCGCCGCGTCCAGATTGGGCATGACCAGCAGATTGGCCGGACCTTCGAACCGCGAATCCGGGATCAGCCGCTCGCGCAGCCCCTGGCTCAGCGCGGCATCGGCATGCATTTCGCCATCGACCATCAATTCGGGCGCGGCCTTCCTCACCAGCTTGAGCGCCTCGCGCATCTTGCGCGCGCTGGGCGAGTGGGACGCCCCGAAATTGGAGTGCGAGAGCAGCGCTATGCGCGGCGTCAGGCCGAAATGCTTGAGCTCCGTCGCCCCCAGCAGCGCCATTTCCGCGATCTGCTCCGGTGTTGGATCGGGCACCATATGGGTGTCGGTGATGAACAGCGCACCGGCGTCCAGAATGAGTCCCGACAGCGCATAGATACGGCTGTTGCCCGGCGTGCGGTCGATGATGCGCAGCACATGCTCGACCTCGCCCCAATATTCGCTGTTGCCGCCGACCAGTGCGGCATCGACGCGGCCGGTGCGCAGCAGCATGGCGGCGGTGACGCTCGGACGGCGGTAGACATGACGCACGACCTCGTTGGACGATACGCCCCGCCGCGCGGCAACGCTCCGATAGGCCTCGACCAGTTCGCCCATCAACAGATGGTCGGTTTCGGGATCGACCACCTCGACATCGCGGTCCAGTTGGAAACGCAGACCCAGATCCGGCAGCTTCTGGTCCAATATCCGCCGCCGCGCCACGATGACCGGGCGGACGATGCCTTCGTCCAGCGCATCCTGAATGGCGCGCAGCACGCGCTCATCCTCACCCTCGCCATAGGCGATGCGCCGCTGGGTGCCGCGCGCCGCCTCGAACACCGGCAGCATGAGTTGCGCCGAGCGAGTATTCTGCTGGGCAAGTTGGCGCTTGTAGACCTCAAGATCGAGCTGCTTCTTGGCGACGCCGCTGTCCATCGCAGCCTTGGCGACGGCGGTGGCGATCTCCGCGATCAGGCGGGGGTCGAAGGGGGTGGGGATGATATAGTCCGGCCCGAAGACCAGCTTGCGCCCGCCATAGGCCTGGGCGACGCTGTCATGGGCGGGCATCCGGGCGAGATTGGCTATGGCGTCGGCGGCAGCGACCTTCATCGCCTCGTTGATTTCGGTCGCCCGCGCATCGAGTGCGCCCCGGAAGATATAGGGGAAGCACAGGACGTTGTTGACCTGATTGGGATAGTCCGAGCGGCCGGTCGCAATGATGGCGTCGGGACGGGCTTCTCGCGCCGCTTCCGGGCGGATTTCCGGCTCCGGATTGGCGAGCGCGAAGATCAGCGGATTGGGCGCCATCAGTGGCAGCCATTCGGGCTTCAGCACGCCCGGCGCCGACAGGCCCAGGAACAGGTTCGCGCCCGGCAGCACGTCCGGCAAAGTCCGTGCATTGGTGGTGCGGGCATAGCGGGCCATGTTCGGCAACATGCCCTCGCGTTCCGAATGAATGACGCCATCCTTGTCGGTCAGCGTCACATTTTCGATCGGCAGGCCCATGGATACCAGCAGGTCGACGCAGGCCAGCGCCGCCGCGCCCGCACCGGACGTCACCAGCTTCGCATCGGCCAGCGTCTTGCCCTGCAGCACCAGCGCGTTGCGCACCGCCGCCGCGACGACGATGGCCGTGCCATGCTGGTCGTCGTGGAAGACCGGGATGTTCATCCGCTTCTTCAGCTCCGCCTCGATGGCGAAGCATTCCGGCGCCTTGATGTCCTCAAGGTTGATGCCGCCGAAGGTCGGCTCCAGCAGGGCGACGGCTTCGATGAATTTCTCGGGATCGGTGGTGTCGACCTCGATGTCGAACACGTCGATATCCGCGAATTTCTTGAAGAGGACGGCCTTGCCCTCCATCACCGGCTTGGAAGCCAGCGCGCCGATGGCTCCCAGCCCCAGCACCGCCGTGCCGTTGGAGATCACCGCGACCAGATTGCCGCGGGCGGTATAGTCCATCGCCTTTTCGGGATCTTCGGCAATGTCGATGCAGGGCGCGGCGACGCCGGGCGAATAGGCCAGCGCCAGGTCGCGCTGGTTGACCATGCGCTTGGTCGGTTCGATCCTCAGCTTTCCGGGTTGCGGATAGCGGTGATAGTCTAGGGCGGCGCGCCGGGTGTTTTCGTCCATGGGATGGCCTCTAGAGTGATTTGGAGCGAAATGGAACATTTCGCGGCTCGGAAATCACGGCATCAAAAAGGCTGCTTTTCCGCTGGGGCAATGCCCGACCGCTCCCAAGGCGGGCTGGGGGCATAGAGTTGACCAAGAAAATCGACAAAGGCGGTGATGGCGAGTGGCGGATTATTCTGCGGCAGATGAACGGCATAGAGGCCGACATCCGCCGATCCCTCATGGTCCGGCATGATCTGCCGAATGTCGCCGCGTGCTAGCGCGTCGCTCACGTCCCAGAGCGAGCGCAGCGCGATGCCCACGCCCGAAAGCGCCAGTTCGCGCACCATTTCGCTGCTATTCGTGCGGACATGGCTGTCGCCTTCGACGGAAGTCGCGCCCTTGGGCCCGATCAGCCGCCAAGGCAATTGCCCATCCGCCGCGAGCAAGCGATGTTTCCGGAGATCGGAGATCGTCTCCGGCACCCCGAACCGCTCCAGATAAGCGGGCGCGGCGCACAAGACCCGCCGGTTGGTCGCCAACCTGCGCGCGGCCAGCCCCGGCCCCGGATCGGAACAGATGCGAATGGCTAGGTCCGCCCGCGTCGCCAGCAGGTCGGCATAGTCGTCCGACAGGTCGATCTGCATCCGCACCTTGGGATGCGTTTCCAGAAATCGGCCCAGATAGGGCGCGACATGCATCCGCCCGAAGGATGTCGGCGCCGATACCCGCAAAGTCCCCGTCGCCTCCGCCGAAGCACCGGACACGCGCTGCTCCGCCTCATCCAGCGCCGCCATGATCGCGCGCAGATCGTCATGCAGCCGCTCGCCCGCCGGGGTCAACGCGAGCCGACGCGTCGTCCGGTGGATCAGCCGGGTGCCCAGCCGCTCCTCCAGCCGAACCAGTCGCTTCGACACCATGGCGGGCGAGATATTCAGCCGCCGTCCCGCCGCCGCCATGCCGCCTTCGTCCACGATGGTCGCGAACAGGTCATAATCCGGGTCCATCATTTGTTTCACCAGAGGAAAATCTGAATTCAAATAATATCGTCTACCGAACATAATGTGATCCGTCTATGGTCCCGCGCAAAAGGAGATCATCCATGACCAGCATGACCGATCGCGCAGGCCTCCAGGTCGCGCAGCAACTCGCCAGCTTCATCGAGGAACGGGCGCTCCCCGGCACGGGCATAGAGGCCGGAGCTTTCTGGCAGGGCGCCGCCGCGATCTTCGCGAAGTTCGCCCCGGAAAATGCCGCGCTGCTCGCCAAGCGCGATGCGATTCAGGAGCAGATCGACGCCTGGCACGGGGAAAGCGGTGGGCGCAGCTTCGATGGCGCGGCCTATCAGGGCTTTCTGCGCGAGATCGGTTATCTCGTCCCCGAACCGGCGCCGTTCCAGATCGGCAGCGAGAATGTCGATGACGAAGTCGCCCGCCTCGCCGGGCCGCAATTGGTCGTTCCGATCCTCAACGCCCGTTTCCTGCTGAACGCCGCCAATGCGCGCTGGGGCAGCCTCTATGACGCGCTCTACGGCACCGACGCGATTCCCGGCGCGGCGGCGGGCAAGGGCTATGATGCGCAGCGCGGCGCGCAGGTCATCGCTTGGGCCAAATCCTTCCTCGACGAAGCCATTCCGCTCGCTAGCGGCTCTTGGGCTGACCTTACCGGCGGCGACATCCAGTTGGCCGACCCGGCCCAATATCGCGGCAAAAGCGAAAAGGGCCGCCTGTTCCGCCATAACGGCCTGCACATCGAAGTCGTCTTCGACCGCTCGCATCCGATCGGCAAGGACGACCCTGCTGGCATAGCCGACGTCATCCTCGAATCCGCCCTTACCACCATCTGCGACCTGGAAGACTCGGTCGCCGCGGTGGATGCGGAGGATAAGGTCGCCGCCTATTCCAACTGGCTCGGCCTGATGCGGGGCGACCTCAGCGACACGTTCGAAAAGAATGGCGCGATGATGACCCGCGCGCTCAACCCGGATCGCAGCTACACCGCGCCCGACGGCAGCAGCTTAACCCTGCCGGGCCGCAGCCTGCTGTTCGTCCGCAATGTCGGCCATCTGATGACCACCCCGGCAATCCTGCTCGCCAACGGCCAGGAAACCCCGGAAGGCATTCTCGACGGCATCGTCACCACGCTGATCGCCTTGCACGACCTCAAGAGGAAAGGTGGCAACAGCCGCACTGGCAGCGTCTATATCGTCAAACCCAAGATGCACGGCCCTGAAGAAGTCGGTTTCACCAATCGCCTGTTCGACGCCATTGAGGATCTGCTCGGCCTTGCCCGCCACACGCTGAAGGTTGGCGTCATGGATGAGGAACGCCGCACCTCTGCCAACCTCGCCGCCTGCATCGAGGCAGTGAAGGACCGCATCGTCTTCATCAACACCGGCTTCCTCGACCGCACCGGCGACGAGATGCACACGTCGATGCGCGCCGGCCCGATGATCCGGAAGGGGGAGATGAAGACGTCCGACTGGATCACGGCCTATGAAGACCGCAACGTCCAGATCGGCCTCGCCTGTGGGCTTTCCGGCCGCGCCCAGATCGGCAAGGGCATGTGGGCCGCGCCGGACCGCATGGCCGATATGCTCGACCAGAAAGTCGGGCATCCGAAGAGCGGCGCCAACACCGCCTGGGTTCCGTCCCCCACCGCAGCGACGCTGCACGCGACTCACTATCATCGCATCGACGTCTTCGCCCGCCAGGTTGAGCGCAAGGCTGAAGCCATCGCACCGCTGGATAAGCTGCTGACCATCCCGGTCGCGCAGGGCCGCAACTGGTCCGAAGAGGAAATCGCTCAGGAACTGGACAACAACGCCCAGGGCATCCTTGGCTATGTCGTCCGCTGGGTCGATCAGGGCGTCGGCTGCTCCAAGGTTCCCGACATTCATGATATCGGCCTGATGGAAGACCGCGCCACGCTGCGCATTTCCTCTCAGCATATGGCGAACTGGCTGCTCCACGGCGTCTGCACGGCGGAACAGGTCGACGCCGCCTTCACCCGCATGGCGGCCAAGGTCGATGCCCAGAATGCCGGCGATCCGCTCTACCGGCCCATGAGCGGCAATCCGTCCAGCCTGGCCTGGCAGGCCGCTCGCGCTCTGGTGTTCGAAGGCGTCGGCCAGCCCAATGGCTATACGGAACCGCTGCTCCACAAATATCGCGCGCTGGCGAAGGCGGCGGCGTAACCAATGTGCCCCCTCCTGCTATCGGGAGGGGGCAAATGAGACGCTACCCGTCCCAATCCAAAACCCCATCGACCGATATTCCAATAAACGACGAAAAGCCCCGCTTGTGCGTTGGAGCGCTTCCCACTAAATCGCGCCTCATGACTTCGACCAACGACATTCGCCGCTCCTTCCTCGACTATTTCGGGGCCAACGGCCACACCATCGTCCCATCGGCGCCTCTGGTGCCGCACAACGACCCGACGCTGATGTTCGTCAATGCGGGCATGGTGCCGTTCAAGAATGTCTTCACAGGGCTGGAAACCCGCCCGTACAACAAGGCGACGTCGAGCCAGAAGTCGGTCCGTGCCGGCGGCAAGCATAACGACCTCGACAATGTCGGCTACACCGCGCGCCACCATACTTTCTTCGAAATGTTGGGCAATTTCAGCTTCGGCGACTATTTCAAGGAACAGGCGATCACCCACGCCTGGACCCTGCTGACCAAGGAATGGGGCATCCCGGCCGAAAGGCTGACCGCCACCGTCTATCACACCGACGATGAAGCCTTCGACCTTTGGAAGAAGATTGCAGGCCTGCCCGAGCACAAGATCATCCGCATCCCCACCAAGGATAATTTCTGGGCGATGGGCGATAGTGGTCCTTGCGGTCCCTGCTCGGAAATCTTCTACGATCATGGCGAGCATATCTGGGGCGGCCCTCCGGGAAGCCCGGAGGAGGATGGCGACCGCTTCGTCGAGATCTGGAACCTCGTCTTCATGCAATATGAGCAGGAGGCGAATGAGATCGTCTCCGAACTGCCCAAGCCGAGCATCGACACCGGCATGGGCCTGGAACGCGTCGCCGCTGTACTTCAGGGCGTCCACGACAATTACGACACCGACACTTTCAAGGCGCTGATCGAGGAATCGGGTGCGCTGACCAAAACCGCTATCGATGGCGAGCATAAGGCCAGTCACCGCGTCATCGCGGATCACCTGCGCTCGACCAGCTTCCTGATCGCGGATGGCGTGCTGCCCGCGAACGAAGGCCGCGGCTATGTGCTGCGCCGCATCATGCGCCGCGCCATGCGCCACGCCCACATCATCGGCGCGAAGGAGCCTTTGATGCATCGTCTGGTCGGGAGTCTCGTCTCCGAAATGGGCGGCGCTTATCAGGAACTGGTCCGCGCCCAGCCGCTGATCGAGGAAACGCTGCTGCGTGAGGAAACCCGCTTCCGCAAGACGCTGGAAAACGGGCTCAAGCTGCTCGACGAAGCGACCGGCGACTTGCACGAAGGCGGCACGCTCTCCGGCGAAACCGCGTTCAAGCTCTACGACACTTTTGGCTTTCCCTATGACCTGACCGAAGACGCGCTGCGTTCGCGCGGCCTCGGCGTCGATCGCGAAGGCTTCGACAAGGCGATGGCGGAACAGAAGGCCGCTGCCCGCGCCGCGTGGAAGGGATCGGGCGAAAAGGCGTCGGACGAAATCTGGTTCGACATTGCCGAAAGCACCGGCAGCACCGAATTCATCGGCTACACCGCCACAGTGGGCGAGGGCGAAGTCCTCGCGCTGGTCAAGGACGGCGCGCGCATCGATGCGGCCGGGCCGGGCGATGAGGTCATGATCATCACCAACCAGACGCCCTTTTACGGCGAAAGCGGCGGCCAGATGGGCGACGCGGGCACGATCAGCTCGCAGGCGGGCTTGGTCGCGGATGTGGAAGATACAGCCAAGCCGCTCGGCCGCCTCCATGCTCACAAGGCAAAGGTCGGCGCGGGCAAGATCAAGGTTGGCGACACCGTTCACCTGAGCGTGGACGTCAACCGCCGCGATCGCATCCGCGCCAACCACAGCGCGACGCATTTGCTGCATGCCGCACTCCGCAACCAGTTGGGTGCGCATGTCACGCAGAAGGGCAGCATGGTCGCGCCGGAACGCCTGCGCTTCGACTTCTCCCATCCCGAGGCGCTGACCCACAGCCAGATTTCCGCGATCGAGGCTGAGGTGAACGAGCAGGTCCGCCATAATGAGGCGGTGACGACCCGCCTGATGACGCCCGACGACGCCATCCAGGCAGGCGCCATGGCCCTGTTCGGGGAAAAATATGGCGATGAAGTCCGCGTTCTTTCGATGGGGACGGGTGACGCGCACAGCTATTCGGTCGAACTCTGCGGCGGCACCCATGTCCGCGCAACGGGCGACATTGCGATCTTCAAGATCATCTCGGAATCTGCCGTCTCATCCGGCGTCCGCCGCATCGAGGCGCTGACTGGCGAAGCGGCGCGCCTCTGGCTGTCCGACCGCGAGGATCGGCTGCGCCAGTCCGCCGCCGCGCTCAAGACGACGCCGGAGGAAGTCCCGGCCCGCATCGCCGCGCTGGTCGAACAGAGCCGCAAGCTCGAACGCGAATTGGCCGAAGCGAAGAAGGCATTGGCTTTAGGCGGCGGCGGCTCCGCACAGGCGGCAGGCCCCGAAAAGGTCGGCGCCATCGACTTCATCGGTCAGGTCATAGGAGGCCTTGACCCCAAAGAGCTGCGCGGCCTGGTCGACCAGAACAAGGCGACCTTGGGCAGCGGCGTCTCCGCGGTCCTCGCCGTTGTCGACGGGCGTGCCACCATCGCCGTCGGCGTGACCGATGATCTGAAGGACAGCATCAGCGCCGTCGACCTTGTACGCGCGGGCGTGGAAGCGCTGGGAGGGAAGGGCGGCGGCGGCCGTCCGGATATGGCCCAGGGTGGTGGCCCTGAAGGCGACAAGGCACAGGCCGCGATTGAAGCGGTCAAGGCTACCCTCGCCAACGTTCCAGCCTAAGTCCATCCCCTGCTGTAAGCGGGCCTTTCACCTGTCTAATAAGGGTGGTTAGCGGACGTTCTGTTTCGCGCTGTTTTCTTGAATTACACCGTGTTCCTGCGAAGGCAGGAACACGGATGCGCTCAATGGCAGCTAATGGCCAGTTACTGCCACCCATGCATCACCCCGATCAGGCTATGCCGCACCGGACTTTTGACCCGTAGGAAAAATCCGAGAAAACGACGTTCTTTCGCGCTTCTATCCATGTAACCTATCACCTGAATCATTCTCCGGAATCTGAGGCCAGCCATGGACCTGCCCGCGATCCTTTCTGATATCGTCGCCCAAGCCGCGACCCGGGAAGATCGCGGTACCGTCGCCAGCTATATTCCGGAACTGGCCAAGGTCGATCCCGGCCAGTTCGGCATCGCCATAGCCACCGCCGATGGCCGCTTGATCGAAGGCGGCGATTCCGACACCGGCTTTTCGATCCAATCCATTTCCAAGGTCTTCGCGCTGACCCTCGCGCTCGGCAAAGTCGGTGACCAGCTCTGGGAAAGGGTAGGGCGGGAGCCATCCGGCAATGCCTTCAATTCCATCGTCCAACTGGAGCAGGAACGGGGCATTCCGCGAAACCCCTTTATCAATGCAGGCGCGATCGTCGTCGCGGATGTCAATCTGGGCGGCCATCAACCCCGCGTCGCCATCGGGGAAATGCTGCGCTTCGTGCGCTATCTGGCCGGGGACGACAGCATCGCCATCAATGAAGCCGTGGCCGCCTCCGAAACCGCCACCGGATTCCGCAATATGGCGCTGGCGAATTATATGCGCGCCTTCGGCAATATCAGGCACCCGGTCGATCTGGTGCTCGGCACTTATTTCCACCAATGCGCGATCGAAATGAGCTGCCGTCAGCTTGCCCTGGCCGGACGCTACCTGATGCTCGACGGTCAGCATCCGGAGGGTGGCCGGGTCGTTTCGTCCAGCCGGGCCAAGCGCATCAATGCCCTGATGCTGACCTGCGGTCATTATGACGCATCGGGCGATTTCGCTTTCCGCGTCGGCATTCCCGGCAAATCGGGAGTTGGTGGCGGCATATTGGCGATCGTTCCCGGTCGCGCCTCCATCGCCGTCTGGTCCCCCGGCTTGAACGAAAATGGCAACAGCCAACTCGGGACATTGGCTCTGGAAGAACTGGCCCGCCGCACCGGCTGGTCGGTTTTCAGCCCGCCGCGAGATGAGGCTTAAGGCACCTCATCCGCGCGCAATCGCCGCAGCTTGGGCGCCGTCTCAAGCTGGGCGGCATCCTTGATGTCCATTCGCAGGTCTTCCCGCATCTGATGTATGGAGGCGATCACCGGCCCCATCGCCACGCCCAGGTCGACCAGCGCGGTTTCCGCCAGTTGAAGCGAGCTTTCCAGAGTTTCCGGAACCGCGTCGCTCGCGCCCGCCCGATAGAGCTGGGCCGCATGATCGGTGTCCCGCGCGCGTGCGATGATCGGCAAGTCCGGCACCCAGCCGCGCACGCGCTTCGTCATGCGGATGGATAGCACAGGGTCGTCCATCGTCAGGATCAACGCGCGCGCATGACCCAGGCGAAGCTTGTCGAGCATTTCGGTCCGCGACACGTCCCCGAACAGGATGGGATATCCCCTGCGCCGGGCCTCCGCGACGACATCCGGATCGGATTCCACGACGATGAAGCGCTGCTTATGCAGATTGAGCAAGTCGCACACCATGTGCCCCACGCGCCCGAAACCGATCACGACGGCAGCAGATTCTGCATGATCTTCGCTGATTTCGGACGCCTCTTCGCCTAGCGCCATTTCCAGCCGCCGGGCAACATCATGGCCCAGCCGCGCCAGCAGCGGGGTAATGGTCAGTCCGATTGCCGTCACGATCTGCCAGAAGGCGGCCGTGGAGGGCAATATCAATTGGGCGGCGGCGGCGGCGGAAAGCACGATGAGGGTGGTTTCCGATGGACTGGACATCAGCACGCCGACTTCCAGCGCGACACCTTTCCTCGCGCCTGAGAGGTACAGCAAAGCGGCGGTTACAAGCGTCTTGGCAAGAACCACTCCCACCACGGCCAGAATAAGATTTGGCCAATTGGCAAGGATGACGCGCACGTCCAGGCCCATGCCGACGGTGATGAGGAAGACGCCCAGAGCCAGCCCCTTGAACGGCGCGGTCATGACCTCGACCTCGCCATGATAGTCGGTTTCGGCAATCAGCAGACCCGCCAGAAGCGCGCCGACGATTGGTGACAAGCCGGCAATGGAGGTCGCCATGCTGGAAACGATAACGACCAGAAGACTGGCGGCGAGAAACACTTCAGGGCTTTTGGTGCGCGCGGCCTGACTGAAGATATGCGGCAGGCAGAGGCGGCCCAGGACCAGCATGATGGCGATGGTGATGCCGCTTTTCAGCAGCGTGTCGGCCAGTTCGCTCCAGGGCCCCTCAGGACTGGCTGCCACGGAAGGCGCGAGGGCGCCCAGCATGAAGATGATCGGGACGAGTGCCAGATCCTCGAAAAGCAGCATGGAAAATGCGGCGCGGCCCACGGCGCTCTGCGTGCCGACCATCGGCAGAACGACCGCCGTCGATGACAGCGCCAATGCGAGTCCAAGGCCGAAAGCGCCGGCGGGTGCCTGACCCAGTAAATAAAGGCCAAGTGCAATAAGAGTACCGCCGCCAATTAATTCTGCCGCGCCGACACCGAATACTTGCGTCCGCATGGTCCAAAGACGACGAAAACTTAGTTCCAGCCCTATGGAGAAAAGAAGCAGGATGACGCCGAGTTCGGCAAAGGGCTCTATCGCCGCTCTGTTGGAAATGGTGACATGATAGAGCCAGGGATATTGGCCGACCAATGCGCCCAATCCAGACGGTCCCACTGCCAGTCCGACCAGAATGAAGCCGATGACCGGGCTGATCCGGAGCCGAGCGAATCCTGGAATGACCAGCCCCGCTGCCCCCAATATGACGAGGGAATCGCTGAAGCTTTGTGGATTGATTGCACCGGCCATGACCGATCATCACCACAAATGAGGTGGATATCCAGCAATAAGCACTGGAATTGGGAAATTAGCGCCTGGAAAAAAAGCTGGTGCGGACGGCGGGACTTGAACCCGCATTCCCAGGGGGAGGCGGATTTTAAGTCCGCTGCGTCTACCGATTTCGCCACGTCCGCTCGGGCCGTTACCCCCTGAAGGCTAACGGCGCAGAGGTCAAGGATGTGCTTGAATCAGACCGCAGCTTTCGTGTTCAACCGCTCGCGCATTTCCTTTCCTGGCTTGAAATAGGGAACGCGCTTCGCGTCCACCGGAACCTGCTCCCCCGTTCGCGGATTCCGCCCCGTACGCGCGTCGCGCGCCCGTGTCGTAAACGCGCCAAAGCCGCGCAATTCCACTCGACCGCCACTTGAAAGGCGGTCGACTATTTCCTTGAAGAAAAGATCGACGATCCTTTCCACTTCCTGGAGGTTGAGGTTTGGATTTTCCTCAGCCAATTTTTGTATCAGTTCCGAGCGTATCATTGGTCCTCCAGACTCCCCCTTCTGGTTCCCGCTTAATTTATAATGAATCCTCAACGTTCTGACAATTGGCCAATATCGGTATGTCTTTCTCATTATGGGAAAAGAAAAAGCCCGCCGGAGCTAAGTTCCGGCGGGCTCTATTACTTAAGTTAGATATCGAAGGAGGCCTTAGCCTTCGCTCTTCGCCTTCAGCGCTTCGCCAAGGATGTCGCCCAGCGACGCGCCGCTGTCGGACGAGCCATATTGAGCCACGGCCTGCTTCTCTTCAGCGATCTGCATCGCCTTGACCGAGAAGGTCGGCTTCTTGGCGCGGTCGAAACCGGTGACCATGGCGTCGAACTTCTGGCCGATCTGGAAGCGTTCCGGACGCTGCTCGTCGCGGTCGCGGCCAAGGTCGCTGCGCTTGATGAAGCCGGCGGCGCCATCTTCGCCCGCCTGGACTTCCAGGCCGCCGTCGCGCACTTCCAGAACGGTCACGGTGACGATCGCGTTCTTGTTGAGGCCGGCAGCCGCAGCCGCGGTTCCGCCAGCGGCCGGACCGCCACGCTCAAGCTGCTTCATGCCGAGGCTGATGCGCTCCTTCTCGACATCGATGTCGAGAACGACGGCCTGAACCGTCTCGCCCTTGCGGTGCAGAGCCAGCGCGTCTTCGCCCGAAATGCCCCAGGCGATGTCCGACATGTGGACCATGCCGTCGACGTCGCCGTCCAGGCCGATGAACAGGCCGAATTCGGTCGCGTTCTTGACTTCGCCCTCGACGGTCGAACCGATCGGGTGACGTTCGGCAAAGCTGTCCCAGGGGTTGTTCTGGGCCTGCTTGAGACCGAGCGAGATGCGGCGCTTTTCGGGATCGACTTCGAGCACCAGAACTTCGACTTCCTGGCTGGTCGAAACGATCTTGCCGGGGTGGACGTTCTTCTTGGTCCAGGACATTTCCGAAACGTGGACCAGACCCTCGATGCCGGCTTCCAGCTCTACGAACGCACCATATTCGGTGATGTTCGTGACGCGGCCCGACAGCTTCGCGCCGACCGGATACTTGGCGGCAGCGCCTTCCCACGGATCGCTCTCGAGCTGCTTCATGCCAAGGCTGATGCGCTGGGTGTCGCGGTTGATGCGGATGATCTGAACGCGAACGGTGTCACCGATGTTGATCATCTCGTTCGGGTGATTGATGCGCTTGTAGCTGAGGTCGGTGACGTGCAGCAGACCGTCAATGCCGCCCAGATCAACGAATGCACCATAGTCGGTGATGTTCTTGACGACGCCCTCGATGATCTGACCTTCGGCCAGCGTCTGGATGAGGCCGCTGCGCTGTTCGGCGCGGGTCTCTTCCAATATGGCGCGGCGCGACACGACGATGTTGCCGCGGCGGCGATCCATCTTCAGGATCTGGAAGGGCTGCGGAATGTCCATCAGCGGCGTGACATCGCGCACGGGGCGGATGTCGACTTGGCTGCCGGGCAGGAACGCCACGGCGCCGTCGAGATCGACGGTGAAGCCGCCCTTGACGCGGCCGAAGATGACGCCTTCGACGCGGGCGCTTTCGGTGAATTCGGATTCCAGCTTGTCCCAGGCGGCTTCACGGCGCGCGCGGTCGCGCGACAGCATGGCTTCGCCATGGGCGTTTTCGACGCGGTCGACATAGACTTCGACTTCGTCACCGACCTTGAGGTCAGCCTTCTGGCCCGGCGCGGCGAATTCGCGCAGCGGCACGCGGCCTTCCGACTTCAGGCCGACGTCGATCAGCGCCATGTCGTTTTCGATGCCGGTAACGGTGCCCTTTACGACGCGGCCTTCGAAGCCGCCGTCCTCGCCACCGAGAGAATCATTGAGAAGCGCGGCGAAATCGTCGCGCGAGGGGAATGCCGTAGAGGCCATAATATAGTCCTTCACTCGTCATTGCTGGCCTACCGGTTGTCTCCGGTGGTCTTTCAGGCCAAAGCGCCCGCACGGCCGAATACCGTGCGAACATCCTTTCGGCCCTGACGAGTCGACGCCCCGCGGATAAGCGAAAAGGGCGCCTGGGAATCCCAAGCGCCGTCATCGCGTCAGGCTTTTGGCCGACGTTCCAACTGAGCGTCCACCAGTGCAATGGCCTGCTGGACGGCCGCGTCTATAGTCAAATTGCTGGTGTCGAGCAAGTCCGCTCCATCCGCCACGCGCAGGGGGGCATGATCGCGGCTCATGTCGCGGGTGTCGCGGGCCTGAATGTCCGCGATCAGGCTGTCCATATCGGGATGGCTGCCATGCGACAGGGCATCGTCATAACGGCGCTGGGCGCGGACATGGACGCTGGCGGTGACGAAGATCTTGGCATCGGCATCGGGCGCGATGACCGTCGCGATGTCGCGGCCGTCGAGGATGGCGCCGCCGGGCTGGGTGGCGAAGTCGCGCTGACGCTTGACCAAGGCTTTGCGGACGCTCTGATGGATCGAAACGCGGGAGGCAAGCGATCCGACGGCTTCGTTGCGGAGCGCCGGGTCGTTCAGCATCGCGTCGTCAAAATCGCAGGCGGCCAGCGCGTCGGCTTCATGATCGGGATCCCCGCTGGCCTTGAGGACGGCGAGGCCCACTGCGCGATAGAGCAGGCCGGTGTCGAGGACGGGCAGGCCGTAATGGCGGCCGAGCGCCTTGGCGATCGTGCCTTTGCCCGATGCGGCTGGGCCATCCACGGCGATGATCATGATGTTTTGCCTTTCCGCAGCGCCTTGGCGAGCCCGATCAGGGCAATGAAGGCCCAGACGACTTCCAGCGCCATCGACGCGACGTTGAAATGAACCATCAGCGAATAGATCAGCAGCAGCGAGCCGATCAGGTTCAGCAGGTTGAAGAGGGTGAAATTGAGCAGCTTCGCCATGTTGCTATAGGCATAGGCAATGACCATCAGGCCGCTGCCGATCAGGCCTATGATGTTGGCCAGGTCGAAATTCATGCCATGGCGCCGAGCGTCTGCAACAGGGCGGTGAAGCCGGGGAAGCTGGTCGCAACCGGGCGCATGTCGTCTATGGTGACGCCATTTTTCGACACGAGGCCGGCGATTGCGAAGCTCATGGCGATACGGTGGTCGAGCTTCGTGGCGATCGGGCCGCCGCCGGGAAGGAGCGCGCCGCCGCTGCCCTCTATGACGATGCCGTCCTCCAGCTCCTCGACCGTGACGCCAATGGCACGCAGGCCCGCCGCCATGGTGGCGATGCGGTCCGATTCCTTGACGCGCAATTCTTCCAGACCCCGGAAGATGCTGCGGCCCTCCGCGAAGGCGGCGGCGATGAAGGCCACGGGATATTCGTCGATCATCGACGGAGCGCGGGCAGGGTCGGGTTCGACACCCTTGAGCGCCGAGGCCGTGATGACGAGGTCGCCCACCGGCTCGCCGCCCACGTCGCGTGGATTTTCAATGGCGATATCGCCACCCATTTCGCGCAGCAGGTCGACAAGGCCGGCGCGGGTCGCGTTGAGGCCGACATTGGCGATGATGACCTTGGAACCGGGAACCAGCAGCGCGGCGACCATCGGGAAAGCGGCGGAGGAAGGGTCGCCGGGCACGACGATCGACTGTGGGCGGAGTTCGGCTTCGCCCTTCAGCGTGATGATGCGAGTGCCGTCCGTCTCGACTTCCACATTGAGATCGGCGCCGAAGCCTTTCAGCATCTTTTCGCTATGGTCGCGGGTGGGGATGGGCTCGACGATACGCGTGATGCCTGGGGTGTTGAGCCCCGCGAGCAGGATGGCCGACTTGACCTGCGCGGAGGCGACGGGGAGGCGATAGTCCAGCGGCACGGCCGGGCATGCGCCACGCATGGTCAGCGGCAGACGGTCGCCGGGGCTGGTCGTGAAGCCGGCGCCCATGCGGGACAGCGGCTCGGTGACTCGGGCCATGGGACGTTTGCTCAAGGACGCGTCGCCGACGAAGGTCGCGGTGATGGCGTGGCTGGCGACCAGGCCCATCAGCAGGCGGGTCGAGGTGCCGCTATTGCCCATGTCGAGCGCGCTTTCGGGCTGGAGCAGGCCGCCCACGCCGACGCCGTGAACGTGCCAGATGCCTTCCTCGTCTTTGCGGATGTCCGCGCCCATGGCGCGCATGGCGGCGGCGGTGGCAAGGACGTCTTCGCCTTCCAGCAGACCTTCGACGCGGCTTTCGCCCACGGCCAGCGCCGAGAGCATCAGCGAGCGGTGCGAAATGCTCTTGTCGCCCGGCACGGTGACCGAACCGGAAAGCGGCGGCGCGGCAGTGAAGGTCATGGGAGTTGGGTGGTCGAAAGAAGCGGTCACGGGTCAATCCGTCTGGAAGGAACTGAAAAATTGCGCCCGGCTTTTGACAGCGCGGTTTGGCTATGGCAAGGCGCCGTCTCTTCGCGGGCGACCCAGTCGTGCCGCGTAATATCCATTTTGAGCACTCGCAAGAAGGACAAGGCCGGACATGGTCAAGGCTGAATGGGGCACGAAGCGTACCTGCCCGAAATGCGCCACGCGCTTCTACGACCTGGGTAAGGATGACCCGGTCACCTGCATCAACTGCGGCACGGCCTGGGAACCGGAACCGGTGCTGAAGTCGAAACAGCCGCTGCCTTATGAGGAAGCGCCCAAGAAGGTCATCGAAACCGCCGATGGCGAAATCGAGACGGCTGATGACGATCTGGACCTGGATCTGGACGTTGATGATGACGGTGATTCGCCGGATAATGATGTCGATCTGGGTGGTGACGACGACCTGGGCGTCGATGCCGCCGCCGATGATGGCGACGACGACAATTAAGTGAATTTTATGCTTGCCAAGGAGGAAGCTGCCACCTAATGGCAGCGACCTCGCAGGCGCCGGACCCAAACGGCGCCGACACTGGAAAACGGGGCCTTAGCTCAGCTGGGAGAGCGCCTGCATGGCATGCAGGAGGTCAGCGGTTCGATCCCGCTAGGCTCCACCAGTTTTTCGGATAAAGAAAATGTCCGCGGGGCATTTTCCCGAAAAACTCCCGGGCGTAAGCGAGGGGTGTGGTGAGGTTGCAAACGACCTCGATCAACGCTCCCCAATGCAAACGACGGGCGTCCAGACATCCGGGCCGACGGCGCGAAGCCGGACATGGTTCGATCCATTGGGATGCGGTATGATGCCGCGCAACGATGGGGCCTTAGCTCAGCTGGGAGAGCGCCTGCATGGCATGCAGGAGGTCAGCGGTTCGATCCCGCTAGGCTCCACCAATTCCCGGGCAAGAAAATGCTCGGACATATCCTCACCACGAAGCTCTCAAACATCGGCAGTGAAGATGGCATAGCTTGGCTGGTATGCCGCAGGGCTGAGTAGTGCTCTGTCGGATTTCGACCCAAAGTGGACGTTTGATAATATCGTCATCCCTGCGAAAGATGGAATCTCGAGCGATAACGCACGACCTGGCCTCAAGAGATCCCAGCTTTCGCTGAGATGACGGAAATAAGGGCCATCTTACCCATTGCCGCTCCGGGTTTCGCGGCCAGACAATCACCCAAGCTCATCCAAAAGGCCGGCGACGCCGTCGCCCCGCATATAATTCTTTCCATCTCAGCGCTTCACGCTGCATCTGACTTGGGTTAGTCCCCTCAAGATCATGCACGGGGGCAATTTTTCGCGATGAGGGTGAAGTAGGGCGTAATGACGTTGACCCCACTTGCCGCCGTGATTCTCGGCGTCGTGCTGGCCGCATGGCTGGGCGCGGCGATCTGGGCGCTGTCCAGCGGCCAGCGCCGGCGTCGCGAAGGCATGCAGGCTCAGGGCAAGCTGGATCGGCTGTCGGTTCTGCTTGCCTCCGCACCGGCCGCCCCCATCGTCATCCACCCCGATGGCCGGCTGGAAGCGGCCGACCGGCTTGCCAAATGGCTTGGCAAGGATCGGGTGCCGACCTTCGTGTCCGAATTGACCGCACCCGACGGCGGCCTGGAAGCCGATGACGCCGCCGCATTGGCGCAGGAAATCGCCGCCGCCCAGCGCGCGGGCCGCAGCTTCGCGCTGCCGGTGCGGGGCGTCGATTCGTCCCGCCTGTTGCTGGTGCGGGGCGCGCCCGCGGGGCCGGTATTGGCCGAAAGCGGCGGGGTCGTGCTCTGGATTTTCGACGCGACCGACAGCCAGTCGGAAATCCAGACGCTGAAGGGCAAGGTCGAACAGCTCCGCGAGGCGCTGGAAGCACTGGCGGGACTGGTGGAGGCGGCGCCCTTCCCGATGTGGCATCGCACGGCGGACATGCGGCTCAGCCTCGTCAACACCGCCTATGTCCGGGCGGTGGACGGCGAAAGCGCCCGCGAAGTCATTGCCCATGGCACCGAACTGGTCGAGACGGTCGGCGGCCTCACACCGCAAGCCGCCGCTGCTCAGACGCTTGCCGACGGTACGCCCGTCGAGCGCATGGTGCCCGCCACGATCGACGGCGAGAGGCGGACCATGCGCGTCGTCGACGTCCCGCTCGGGACGGCGGGCGTGGCCGGTTTCGCGATGGACCAGAATGAGCTGGAACAGTCCCGCGTCGAACATCGGCGGTTGGAGGCGGCGCAGCGGGACTTGCTGGACCGCCTGTCCGCCGGCGTGGCGCGCTTTGGGTCCGACCGGGCATTGCGCTTCTGGAACCAGCCCTTCATGAGCCTGTTCGGGCTTGACCAGGAGTGGCTGGCGGACAATCCGCCCTTCGAGCGGGTGCTGGACCAGATGCGCGAAGCGCGGCGACTGCCCGAAAACCGGGATTTCCCGGCGTGGCGCGCGGAAAGGCGCGACTGGTTCCTCTCGCCCGATCCCCGCGAGGAAAATTGGCTGCTGGCCGACGGCACCCATTTGCGCGTCTATGGGCAGCCTTTGCCCGATGGCGGGCTGTTGCTGATCTTCGAGGATCGGACCGAGCAAGTCCAGTTGTCGAGCGCGCGCGATACGCTGCTCCGCGTCCGCACGGCGACATTCGACAATCTGTTCGAATCGATCGGCGTATTTTCCTCCGATGGGCGCCTGCACCTTTGGAACAGCCGTTTCCGCTCGATCTGGGACGTGTCCGAGGATTTGCTGGCGAAGCATCCGCGCATCGACGAACTGATGCGAGCGGTCCAATCGCGCCTGGCCAAGCCGCAGCAGGCGAATCTCGTTCGCGAACTGGTGCGGGCCGCCACGGTGGAACGCAAGCAGCGCGTCGGTCATGTCGGCTTCGCGGATGGGCGCATCTTCGAATTCGCAGCGATCCCGCTGCCCGACGGCAATGCGCTGTTCACCATGCTCGACGTCACCGACAGCCGCCGCGTGGAACAGGTGCTGCGCGACCGCAACGACGCGCTGGAGCAGGCGGATAAGGTGAAGACCGCCTTCGTCACCAATATGAGCTATGAGTTGCGCACGCCGCTCACCACCATCGCCGGTTTCGCGGAAATGATGAGCGCGGGTTATGCGGGAGAGCTCAGCACGTCCGCCAGGGAATATGTCGACGGCATCCTGCAGAGCACCAACCGGCTCTCCATGCTGATCGACAATGTTCTGGATTTGACGCAGGGCGAGGCGGGGATGCTGCCCATAGAAAAAGCGCCGGTGGACCTGGCGGTGGAAGCCCGCGACGCCGTGGCGCGGATCAAGGGCGACGCCACCGCCAAGGGGATCGACCTTGCCATGTCGCTCCAGTCCAGCCTGGGCACGGTGCAGGGCGACAAGCGCCGGATCGGGCAGGCGCTGGATCATCTGCTGGAAAATGCGGTGCGCTATTGCAGCCGGGGCGGCCGCGTTCTGCTGCATGGCGACGGCACGGCGGACAATGCGCGTCTTGTCGTGTCGGATAATGGTCCGGGCATCAGCGCCAAGCGGCAGGGGACCATCTTCGACGCTTCCTCCCGGACCGAGCAGGCGCGCAACGGCGGCAAGGCGGGGATCGGCCTGCCGCTCGCCAGGCAATTGGCGCAGGCGCATGGCGGGACGCTTCAACTGGTGTCGGAACCGGGGCAGGGCACCATGGTCGTGATCGAGCTGCCCCGTGACTGAGAACGAAATCATCCTGGCGGGGGAGGGCGAGATGCTGGCATTCGGGCATCGTCTGGCCGCGCTTGTCCGCATAGGTGACGTGATCGCGCTGGAAGGCGGACTTGGCGCAGGCAAGACGACGTTGGCCCGAGGCATATTGGAAGGGCTGGGGCTGGAGGAAGAAGCGCCTAGTCCCAGCTTCGCCATCGTCCAGCCCTATGACATTCCCGAAGTCCGCCTGCCCGTTGCTCATGTCGACCTCTACCGGCTCGACAGGCCCGAGGAAGCGGAGGAACTGGCGCTGGACGAGTATCTGATGGACAGCCTGCTGATCGTCGAATGGCCCGACCGGCTGGGAGAGGGCGCCTGGCCCGAAGCCTTGCGGTTCCACATCGGCATCGAACTCGATGGCGCTCGGCGCTTGACAGCGCGCGCGCCGGACGCTTGGACGGAGCGATGGTCACAGATATGATCCCGCCCGCCGCCGCTCCCGCTTTCCTCGCGCAAGCGGGGTGGGAGCATGCCGCCATCGTGCCGCTGGCTGGCGATGCGTCTTTCCGCCGCTATTTCCGCGTGATCGACGGTGCGCGCCGGGCGGTGCTGATGGACGCGCCGCCACCCCATGAAGACCCGCGCCCCTTTATCGCCATTGCAGAGCATCTGACGGCGAACGGTTTTGCCGCGCCACAGATATTGGCCCGCGATCTGGAAGAAGGGCTGGTTCTGATCGAGGATTTCGGTGATCTGCGCGTCAAGGAGCATGTCGAGGACGTGCCCGACGCGGAATGGGATGTGTATAGCCGCGCCGTCGATTTGCTGGCTGCCCTGCATCGTCTGCCGCCCGCCGATGTTCCGCCCTATGACCGCGCAGTCTATCAGCGCGAAGCCGGCCTTCTGACCGAATATTATTGTCCTGCCATTGGTCTGCCGGTGGATGAGGATGCCTATGCCGAGGCTTGGGACGCGGTCCTGCCGATCGTCGAGCAATCGGCCAGCCCGGTCGTCACGGTGCTGCGCGATTATCACGCGGAAAATATCATGCTGATCGACCGGGCGGCTTCCCATGGGCTGGGTCTGCTCGATTTTCAGGACGCGCTGGCCGGGCACCCGGCCTATGACCTCGTTTCGTTGCTCCAGGATGCGCGGCGCGACGTGCCTCCCGCGCTGGAGGCGGCGATGCTCGACCATTATCGCGCCATCGCCAATCCGCCAGCGGATTTCGACGCCGCCTATGCTGTGCTGGGCGCGCAGCGCAATGCGAAGATCATCGGTATCTTCACCCGTTTGTGGAAGCGCGACGGCAAACCGCGCTATCTGTCCTATCTGCCGCGCATGTGGGATTTGCTGGAGCGCGACCTCGCCCATCCCGCGCTGGCGCCCGTGGCGGCTTGGTTCGCGGCCAATATTCCTGCCGACAAGCGTCATCACGCGTTACAGGATTTCACCCCCGCATGATCGATACCGCGATGCTGATGGCCGCAGGATTGGGCAAGCGCATGCGCCCTTTGACCGCGACCCGCCCCAAGCCGCTGGTCAAGGTGGCGGGCAAGCCGCTGATGGACCATGCGCTGGATCGGCTGGCGGCGGGTGGCATCAGGAAGCTGGTGGTCAATGTCCACTATCTGGCCGACACGGTCGAGGCGCATCTGCATGCGCATTGCAACGGCATGCAGGTGGCGATTTCCGACGAACGCCGGAAGCTGCTGGAGACCGGCGGCGGGTTGATCCATGCCAGGGAGCAGCTTGGCGATGCGCCCTTTTTCTGCGCCAACAGCGACAATCTGTGGATCGACGGCCCACAGGAAACGCTGGGCATGATGCGGAAGATCTGGGATCCGGAGCGCATGGACGCCCTGCTGCTGCTGGTCCCGCTGGCCCGCGCCAATTGCCATAAGGGGCCGGGCGATTTTCATATGGACGCGAACGGCCGGCTGACCCGGCGCAAGACGGCCCATGTCGCGCCCTTCGTGTTTACCGGCGTCCAGATCATGTCGCCCAGCCTGCTTGTCGATCCGCCGTCGGAGGTCTTTTCGACCAATGTCTTCTGGAATCGGGCGATAGAGGCGGGGCGCCTCTATGGCGTCTCGCACCAGGGCTTGTGGTTCGATGTCGGCACGCCGCAGGCCATCCCCGCCGTGGAGACGATGCTGGCCGATGGGTGACCGCACCCGCCCGGCGCTGTTCAACATACCGGCGCACCGCGCCTTTTCCGATGCGCTGGTCGCGGGCCTCCTCGCCCAGCATGGCGGCGATCCGATGCGGCTGGCGCAGGGCATGATCCTGTTGCCCAATAATCGCGCCGTCCGGTCGGTCAGCGACGCTTTCGTGCGGAAATCGGGCGGCGGGCTGCTATTGCCGCGCCTTGTCGCATTGGGTGATGCCGATCTGGGCGAACAGGTCGGCAGCGCGCTCGATCCGCTGGGCGAGGACGAGGCTGTGCCGCCCGCCATAGCGCCGATGCGCCGCCAGATGATCCTGGCGCGGATGGTCCAGCAGGCATCGGCGCACCCGGTGGACGCGGGGCAGGCATTGCAACTCGCCCAGGCGCTGGGCACGGTCCTCGATCAGATACAGGTTGAGCGGCTTTCGGTCACCGCGCTGGCCGATCTCACTTTGTCCGACGAACTGTCGCAGCATTGGCAGACCTCGCTCAAGCTGTTCGGCATCCTATTGGCGCAATGGCCGCAGGAACTAGCGCGGCTCGGTTGCATCGATCTGGCGGATCGCCGCAATCGGCTGCTGGATCGTGTGTCCGCCCGCTGGGCGAAGGCGCCGCCCGAGGGCTTCGTCATTGCCGCGGGCATGTCCACGACGGCCCCGGCGATTGCCGCGCTGCTGCGGCGGATCGCGCTGCTGCCCAAGGGCGCTGTAGTCTTTGCCGGTCTGGATCAGGAGATGGATGGCGACGCCTGGGATGCTATCGGTCCCTTTGACGCCGATCCACTGACCGGCCGGGCGCCCGCGGGGCATGAAACCCATCCCCAATACGCCCTGAAGCGCCTGCTCGACCGGATGAGCGCGACGCGTGACGATGTGGCGCTCTGGCGCTGGGGCAGCGAGCATGACGCCCGCGCCGTGCGGGGACGCAATATTTCCAACGCCATGCTGCCGCCGCGCCTAACCAGCCGCTGGCGCGATCTCAAGACGGCGGATCGCTCGCTCGCGGGGGTGGAGGCGCTGGAGGTCGCGACACCCGGCGAGGAGGCGCAGGCCATCGCCATTGCTCTGCGCGAAGCGGTGGAGACGCCGGGCCGCACCGCCGCTCTGGTGACGCCGGACCGGCAATTGGCGACCCGCGTGTCCGCGCATCTCAAGCGCTGGGGCATCGACGCCGACGATTCCGCCGGGCAACCGCTGTCTCGCTTGCCGCCCGGAACCTTGCTGATCGCCATGGCGGAAGCATTGGCGGAACGCTTTGCGCCGGTTGCGTTGCTAACCCTGCTCAAGCATCCGCTCGTCATGCGCGGGGAGGGGCGGCTCGCCTGGCTGGAGGGCGTGCGGGGTCTCGACCTGCTGCTGCGCGGGCCAAGGCCGCAGGCGGGGATCGTCGGTCTCGACCTGCTGCTTGGCGACCGCGAGGGTGAAGATCGGCAGCGCACGCTGCGCGCTCGCACGCGGCATTGGTGGGCGGAAGCCCGCACCCTGCTCGAACCGTTGGAACAAGCCTTTCTGGCCGCGCCGGACCTGGCCGGGCAGTTGGCGGTCATTCGCGAACATGCCGGTCGCCTGTCGCGCGATGCGGTCTGGGCCGGGCATCAGGGCCATGCCGCCGCCGACCTCTTCGCTGAGATGGAGGAGGCGGCTAGCGAAGGGCCGCGCCAGGCCGACATACGTGCGCTGCCAGCCCTGTTCGACCATCTTCTGGGCGGGCTGTCGGTGCGCCCGCCGCAGGGGGGACATCCTCGCATCAGCATCCTTGGCCTGATCGAAGCGCGGTTGGTGCAGACGGACCTGATGATCCTGAGCGGCCTTAACGAGGGTACATGGCCGGGCTTGCCCGCGCCCGATCCCTGGCTGGCGCCCCGCATCCGGCGGGAAATCGGGCTGCCGGGACTGGAAAGCCGGATCGGCCTTGCCGCCCATGATTTTGCGAGTGCCTTGGGTGCGCCGCAAATCCTTATCACGCGGGCCCGGCGCGGATCGGGCGGCCCGGCGGTCGCTTCGCGCTTCTGGCTGCGGCTGAAGGCCATGACGGGGCCGCAATGGAAAAGCGCCGATCGCTATGCCGCGCTGGCGCAAGCGATCGATGATGCGGCGGACCACCGGCCCGCCAGCCGCCCCGCGCCGGTGCCGCCGCTGTCGGTGCGCCCGAAAGTCATTCCCGTCACCGATGTCGATCGGTTGAAGGCCGACCCTTACGCCTTTTACGCCAAGCGCATCCTGCGTCTGGCGCGGCTCGATCCGGTGGACGCCGATGCCGGGCCGGCCTGGCGCGGCACGGCGGTACATGAAATCCTCCAGCAATGGGCAGAGGCGGGCAGCCGCGACCTGGCCGATCTCGAAGCCCGTGCGCGGGCGATGTTCGACCAGCCGAATGTGCATCCCTTGCTGAAAGCGCTCTGGCAGCCGCGCCTGATCGAAGCGATCCGTTGGATCGCCGCCGAGGTGGCGAGCGACCTCGCCGCTGGGCGCAAGATCCTTTCCGTCGAGATTGACGGCCGTGCGGACATTGCAGGGGTCACGCTCACCGGCAAGGCCGACCGCATCGACCTGCTGCCGGACGGGAAGCTCGGCATTGTCGACTACAAGACCGGCAAGCCCCCCAGCGCCCGGCAGGTCAAGGCTGGCTATGCGCTTCAGCTCGGATTGCTGGGCCTGATCGCGGAGCATGACGGCTTTCCCGGTCCCCACACGGCGCCTGTGGCGGGGAGCTTCGAATATTGGTCGCTCGCCAAGAAGGGCGACGCCTTTGGCTATCGGGAAAGCCCGGTCGATCCGATGGGCAAGCGGGACAAGATCATCACCGCCGACTTCACCTCCCAAGTCTACGCGCAGTTCGAGGATATTGCCGCCACCTACCTCCTCGGTTCGGCGCCCTTCGATGCGCAGGTGAACCCCGAAGTCGCGAACTATGGCGATTATGACCAGCTCATGCGGCTGGAGGAATGGTATGGCCGCGACGATGGCTAAAAAGGCCAAGGCTCTGCAACCGCTGGCCGGCGCCCAGGCGCAGGCCGCCGCGCCCGACGCCCATGTGTGGCTGTCGGCATCGGCGGGCACGGGCAAGACCCATGTGCTGACCGCGCGCGTTTTCCGTCTGCTGCTGCAAGGGGTGCGGCCGGAAAATATCCTCTGCCTGACCTTTACCAAGGCGGGCGCGGCGGAGATGGCCGATCGCATCCATGACCGGCTCGCCGCCTGGGTGCAGATGGAGGAAGGCGATCTCTTCCACGATCTGGAGGCTTTGAGCGAGGAGTCCGGCCCGGAAGCCCGCGACCGGGCGCGCCGCCTTTTTGCCGAAGTGCTGGAGTCGACTGGCGGCGGCCTGCGCATCCAGACGATTCACGGCTTTTGTCAGCAATTGCTGACCGCTTTTCCGCTGGAGGCCGACTTGCCGCCCGGTTTCCGGCCGCTCGATCAGCGCGAGCAGGCAACACTGGCGCGCCAAACGCTGGCCGACATGGTGGTGGTCGCACAACAGCAGGGCGACGATGCGCTGATCGAAGCTTTGCAGGCGCTCAGCCTGCGCATGGGCGAGGGAGGCGCGGAGAATTTCCTGCTGCGCTGTGCGGCCCGGCTGGACGCGCTCAAGGCCTTGCCGGAGGATATCGCGCCCTGGCTGCTGCGGGAACTGGAACTGCCCGAAGGCGATATCGACGCTCATATAGCCACACAGTGCGCGGACGACCTGTTCGATATGCGCACGCTGATATGGATCGCGCAGGCCAATGCGGATTGGGGCACGGGTCGGGCGCTGGAGCGCTGCGACCGGATCGCGCGCTGGCGGAATCTCGATCCGGCGGCGCGGGCGGCCACGCTCACCGATCTCCATGTCGTCTGGGCGAAGGCCGATGGCGAACTGATCTCTACCGCCAAAGGCTGGGCGCCCCCGGTGGATGGCTATGGGGACGCCATTGCACGCATCCATGAGCGTTGTGCCGAACTGTTGGGCCTCAGGCTCCGCGCCGCCTATGCCGCTTTGCTCGCCAAGGCTCTGCACGCCGGGCGGGTTTATGCCCGCGCCTATGCCCAGGCCAAGCAACTTGCGGGCGCGGTCGATTTCGACGACCTGATCGCCAACACCGCGCAACTTCTGTCCCAGCCCGGCATTGCCGACTGGATACGCTACAAGCTTGATCAGCGCATCGACCATATATTGGTGGACGAGGCGCAGGATACCAATGTCAGCCAGTGGCAGATCGTCGGCGCGCTGGCGGCGGAGTTTTTCGCAGGCGAAGGGGCGAAGGGCGACAAGGTCCGCACCATCTTCACCGTGGGCGATTTCAAGCAGGCGATCTTCGGTTTTCAGGGCACCAGCCCCGAATCTTTCCGGGCCGCGCAGATCGTCTTCCAGCGCCATGCCGAGGATGCGAGTCATCCTTTTTACGACCTCTCGCTTCAGCACAGCTTCCGCTCGACGCCCGCGGTTCTGGATGTGGTCGACCGCACCATCGCGACGCTGCGCGCCGAGCGTTTCGGGCTGGAACCGGGCGAAGTCCGGCATATCAGCGCGAATCGCTTCCCCGGCGAAGTGCTGCTCTGGAAGCCTGTGGTCGCGGGCCTGTCCGACGAGGCCGAGGGGGAAGAGGATTGGGCCGCCGATCAGGAGCGCGTTCTGGCGCAAACCATTGCGCGCCAGATCAGGCAGCGGATCGATGACGGGCTGATGCTGGAAAGCCGGGGCCGCCCGGTGACGGCGGGCGACTTCATGATCCTGGTCCGCCGCCGCAGCGAACTGGCGCGGCTGATCGTGGCCCGGCTCTATGAGGAAAAGGTCGCGGTGGCGGGCATCGACCGCCTGCGGTTGAACGCGCCGCTGGCGGTGCGCGATCTGCTGGCGGCGCTGCGCTTTGCCGTGCAGCCGGAGGATGATCTGAACCTCGCCGCGCTGCTGGTCTCGCCGCTGATCGGGTGGACGCAGGACGCGTTGATGGACCGCCTCATCAACCGGCGCGCCGGGCTGTGGCAGCATCTGACGCAGACGCTGGACGCTGCGCTGCTGGAGCCTTTGCGCCAGTTGCTGGGGCAGGCGGACTTCACCACCCCCTATCGCTATCTGGAGGCGATATTGTCCGGCCCGATGGATGGCCGCCGCCGCCTGATCGAGCGCCTGGGCTCCGAAGCCGCCGATCCGATCGAGGAATTGCTGAACGCCGCGCTCGCCTTCGAGAATGACGATTATCCCTCGCTCCAGCGCTTCATCGACTGGTTCGACCGGGGCGAGGTGGAGATCGTACGCGATGCCGCCGCGCAGGGCGATTCGCTGCGTCTGCTGACGGTGCATGGCGCCAAGGGTTTGCAGGCGCCCATCGTCATTCTTGCTGATGCCTGCCTTGATCCGGATGCGGGTAATCGCGCGGATTCGCTCGAATGGAACGGGTTGCCGATCATCGCGCCGCGCAAGGCGGAACGGCAGGGCGCGATCGGACAGGTGGCAGAGGAAGCGAGCGCCGTCGAACGCGCCGAGCATTGGCGCCTGCTCTATGTCGCCCTGACGCGAGCGGAAGAAAGGTTGGTCGTCGCCGGATCGCTCGGACCCAGGGCCAAGGGGGAGGTCAAGCCCGAAAGCTGGTATGCGGCTGTCGAAGGTGCGCTGATCTCGCTGGAGGCGGAATGGGAGGCCGATCCGCTCTGGGGTGCGCGGCGCAGTTGGCGCGGGAGTGAGATTCTCCCCTCGAAACCGGCGGAACATGGCATCGCGGAAAATCAGGCGGTTCACAACGAGCCATCCTGGTTGCGTCGTCCCGCTCCAGCGGAAGCGCGGCCGCCGCGTCCCTTGGCGCCGTCTGCCGCTGTGGAGGATGATGTGCCCTATCCGCCGCCGACCCCTGCGATGCGGGATGCGGCCGAGCGGGGCCGCTGGTTGCATCGGCTGTTCGAGCGGCTGGCCGATGTGCCGCCCGACAGCCGCCGCCTGCGTGCCGACAAATGGCTGGCGCAACAGGGTCTTGCCGATCCTGCGCGGCGGCATGACGTCATCAAGCAGACGTTGCGCGTTATCGAAGACCCGCAATTTGCCGGGCTTTTCGGACCGGATGCGCTGGCCGAAGCGCCGATCGCCGCTGTCGTGGGCGAGGCGGTGATCGCCGGAACCGTCGACCGGCTGCGCATCAGCGACGGTCTGGTGCAACTGATCGATTTCAAGACAGGCCGCATATCGCCGCTTGTCGTGGAGGAGGTTCCGTTGGCCCATGTCCGGCAGATGGCGGCCTATGCCGCCGCGTTGCAGGTGATCTTCCCCGATCGCAGGATCGAGGCGGGGCTGCTCTACACCGCTGCGCCCCGGCTCATCACCCTGCCGCCCGAGCTGCTGGCGCGGCACAAGCCGGCCTTTCCGTCCGCGCAGGAGAATTTGCCGCTTCCGCCCGTTGAGACCGACGCCACTCCGTCCTAAATATCTGCCAACCGAAGGAGATACCAAAAATGGCTACCAAGGCAGTCACCGACCTGAGCTTCAAGCAGGACGTCATCGATGCGGACAAGCCTGTCCTCGTCGATTTCTGGGCGGAATGGTGCGGCCCGTGCAAGATGATCGGCCCCGCTCTGGAAGAAATTTCGGAAGAACTGGCTGACAAGGTCGTCATCGCGAAGATCAATATCGACGAAAATCCCGATGCGCCCGGCAAATATGGCGTGCGCGGCATTCCGACGATGATCCTCTTCAAAAATGGCGAAGCCGCCGCCACCAAGGTCGGCGCGGCGCCCAAGAGCGCGCTCAAGGGCTGGATCGAAAGCGTTCTTTGATGGAATGAGGAAAGGTCGGTCACGGCCTTTCCAAAATATGCTCCTGCGTTCGCAGGAGCATATTTTATCTTAGGTCAGCGGGATCATGACGGTCTCGGCATAGGCTGGCCTTTCGCGTAGCCTGTCATACCAGGCGCGCGCATGCGGCACCTTTGGCCGCTCCATCTCCAGCGTGAAGAAAGTATGGGCATAGACGCCCATCGGCACGTCCGCGACGCCGAAGCTTTCCCCCGACAGCCAGGGCTGCCCGGCCAATGCGCGGTCGAGGATCAGCATCGCTTCACCCGATGTCCGCGCCGACTTCGCCAAGGCCGCCGCATCCCGATCTTCCGCTTTCCTGCGGATCAGGTTCACAAAGGCATCCCGCTGCGCATCGGCAAAGCTGAACTGCCAATCCATCCATTTGTCGCCCTGCGCCCGTGCAGCGGGATCGGCGGGCCACATCGGCTCAGGCGCATAGCGTCCAGCCAGATAGCGCAGGATCGCGTTGGATTCCCACAGCATAACATCGCCATCCTCGATCGTCGGGATCAGCCGGTTGGGGTTCATCTCCACATAGGCGTCGTTCATGCCGAACTGGCCGCCGACATCATGGCGAACATAAGGCAGGCCTATTTCGCCAGCGAACCAGGCCACCTTCTTCACATTATGCGAGTTGAGGCGTCCCCAGATCGTCAGCATGTCCGTCCTTTCCCTATTTCAGCGGAACAGCCGCTCCGCCGCCAGATCCCAAAGGCGCGGGGACGAAGCCCCCAGCAGCCCGCGCCGCAGATCGCCCACGACATAGGGCGATCCGTCCAGCCGCTGGCACCGCCCGCCCGCCTCATTGAGAAACAGCGTTCCCGCCGCATGATCCCAGGGCAAAGTGCGCGCGAAGACCGAAATGTCGTTCTGCCCCAGCACCAGGCGCGGATATTGCTCCGCAGCGCAGCGGGGAATATCCACCAATTGGAAACTGGCCTTCGACCGGCGCTTGATGTCGGCGCGTTCTTCATCGGTCATGAAATAGACGGCGAGTGCGGCGATTGGCAGCGCTTCGCCGCTTTCCCGGGCATAGACCTGCTTGCCATCGATATGGCTGCCCGCGCCCAATATGGCATGGCATAGACGTCCCGTCAGCGGGTCCAATATCCACCCGGCCAGGATTGTCCCCGCATCGGCCAGCGCGACCATGATGCCGAAGGGCGGCTTTCCCGCTGCGAAATTCCCCGTTCCGTCGATTGGGTCGATGATCCAATTGAGGCCGTCGCCTGCGCGGTCCAGGATGGCGGGATCGGCAGCGCAGGCTTCCTCCCCGATGATGCCCGCTTCCGGCAATATGGCGGCCAGCCCTTCGGCCAGTCGGATTTCGCTTTCCTTGTCCGCGATGGTGACGAGGTCGTCGGCCGCTTTCTCGCTGACTTCATGGCTGGCGAGATTCTGGTAGCGCGGCATCACGACGTCCCGCGCCACTTCGCGCATCAGCGCGACGACAGGATCGTGCAATTCGATCGGCATCGGCTCCGCCCTATTCTCAGCTACGATAATCCGCGTTGATCGAGATATAGCCGTGAGTCAGGTCGCATGTCCAAACTGTCGCCCGACCGTCGCCAAGCCCCAGATCGACGCCGATCAATATGTCCTGTCCCTTGAGATGGGCTGCCACCGGCACTTCGTCATAGCCCTCGACCGCCAGGCCGCCGGAAGCCACCTGAGTCGCGCCGAAACGGATGGAAAGCCTGTCCCGATCGGCAGGCTCGCCCGCCTTGCCGATTGCGGCCACCACGCGGCCCCAATTGGCGTCCTCCCCGGCAATGGCCGTCTTCACCAGCGGCGAATTGGCGATGGAAAGGGCGATGCGATGCGCGCTCGGATCGTTTTCCGCGCCCTCGACGGTGATCTCGACGAATTTCGTCGCGCCTTCCCCGTCGCGCACCACCAGATGCGCAAGCTGGCGGCAGAGATCGCCCAGCGCCGCCGCAAAGGCATCCGCTCCGGCATCCTCCATGGAAGTGAGCGGCGCATTGCCCGCCTTGCCCGTAGCAAAGGCCAGCACAGTGTCGCTGGTCGAGGTGTCGCTATCGACCGTGATGCAGGAAAAGGTCTTCCTGTTGGCGGCGGACAGCATCTGCTGCAACAGCTTGGGATCGACGGCGGCGTCGGTGAAGATATAGCCGAGCATCGTCGCCATGTCGGGCGCGATCATCCCCGAACCCTTGACGATCCCGACCAGCTCGACCCGCGTGCCGCCGATCATGGCGGAGGCGTGAGCGCCCTTGGCATAGGTATCGGTCGTGCCGATGGTCGTCGCGGCATCTTCCCAGCCGCAGGGGGGGGCCGTGAAAGCAGCTTCCAGCCCGGCCTCGGCCTTGTCCACCGGCAACGGAACGCCGATCACTCCGGTCGAAGAGATGAAGATATCCGAAGGCTGGCAGTCCAGATGATTGGCGACCTTGGCGGCGATCGCCTCCACGGCGGCGCGGCCGCGATGCCCGGTAAAGGCATTGGCGTTACCCGCATTGACCACCAAAGCCCGCGCAGATCCCAGCGGAATGGCGTCCCGGCACCATTCCACCTCGGGGGAGGGGCATTTGCTCTGCGTCGTGACGCCCGCGACCGCCGTACCTGCGGTCAGTTCGACATAGGTGAGGTCGCAGCGGTCCCAATTCTTGTAGCGCGCTCGCGCCACGCGCGCCGTAACGCCCGCAATGGGCGGAAGATCGGGGAAAGCGGCGGGGGCAAGGGGCGAGCGTTCAGTCATGCCCGTCGATTAGCGCAATATGCCCGTCCGTCAACGGCGAGATGGGCGGATATACAGCTTTCCGACGCCGTCCGGCATGGCGAGCATCCGATAGGCACGCCGCTTTGCATAGGCGATCAGGCTGTCGTCGGGTCTCAGAGGCAGTTTGCGCGTCCCCATTTCATAGCCGACCAATATGGCCTCGGGCGGATCGCGGTCCAGATCCGTCAAGATTGCCGGGATCATCGCATGAATGCTGCGCGCTTCGGCCTTGTCCATCGTCCATCCCGTCCGATAGACGAAGGGGCCTGGAGCAAAGCGCCGGTCGATGTTCAGGCCGCTATCGACCAGTTGCTGGGGCGAAAGGCTGACGATCTCGTCATCGCCGGTCAGAGCGCGCACCTGCGCCCCCGCCCAGCGAGCGTTGGCGCTCGCGGTCAGGATAGGCGATCCGTGGCGCGTCATCGCTGCGACATGGCCGCCCGACGGCAACAGCCCCGGCACAGCGGCAAGGCAGAGCAAAGCGATCAAACCCGGCCGCATACGACCATGCCATGCCCGCGCATCGTCCAGCATGATGCCGAGCGCCAAGCCCAGCGGCGGCAGCAGCGGCATGACATATTGAAGCTGCGACGGCGTGGGCAATGCAGCGCCGATCAATCCGCCGCCGATCATCCAATAGGCAAACTGCCTCTCAGGCGGGCAGGCTCGCCCGCGATTCGCCCACCCATGGCCAAGGATCATTGCAAGGCTCATCAGAGCCGGTCCCCGCCAGAGATATTTCGCGAGGTCCGCGAATTTCTCGCCCAATGCCAGCTCGTCGCCCGCCCCATTGGCCGCATACCAGGCGAAGGGACCGCTCGCGGCAAAGGTGACGACGCCATAGGAAAAGGCGGCTGGCGCTGCGGCCCAGGCCATGAGCATCGGCGCGATCCCGGCCAATGCGCCAAGGGCGAGCCAAAGGGCATGGCGGCGATAGGCCAACAGGGCAAAGCCGCCCGCCGCCGCGCCCAATGGAATGAAATTGAGCTTGGCGGCGATCGCCAGCCCGAAGAACACCCCCGCCGCGAACCAGTGGCGCCGCCGCCCGATGTGCAGCGCTGCGATCATCAGGAGCATCGCCAGCGTGGCCAGCATGGTTGGCAGCATGTCGTTGCGCGTCACGCTGGCGGTGAACTGAAACGCTGCCGTGGTGGCCATGGAGATGGTCGCGAGGACCGCGCTGCCGCGTGAAACGCCTGCCCGGCGCTGAACAAGGTATAGCAGCAGGAGCGTGCCGACCGCACAGGCCGCCGTAGCAAGCCGCATCGCCGCGAGCATCTTTCCCGGAAACGCCCAGGTGAGCGGCGCGAACAGCCAAGCGTGCAGCGGCGGCTGAAGGTAGAGGAAGTCCCGATAGATCAGCATGTGCGAACTGAACCAGGCACCCGCTACATATTGGCTCTCATCATGATCTAACGGCGTGGCGAGCGCCGTAATCCCGAACCAGAGAAGGGCCGCAACCACCGCCATCACGATAAAAGTCGCGCCACGCAACTTCATGCGGGCAGGGGCGGGAACCATCGTCAAATGCCTCTCATTTTATCAGGCTTTGGCACAAGACGCCGCGATCCGCCAATATCCCGCTTATCCGATCATTTCGTTTCTGAAAATTGGCGCGGTCAGCCCTTATTGGGATACCAGGACATACCCGCTCTGATTGACTAACGCCTGTGCGCCCCCTAAATCGCCGCGCATGTCTGCGTGCGTCGCCCTTAAGGCGCGCGCGTCCCCTTTTGTCAGGAACTTGCATGTTCGGCGCACTCGCCAAGTCCATTTTCGGCTCCTCCAACGACCGCTATGTGAAGTCGCTGGGCAAGACCGTCGAACAGATCGCGTCTTTCGAACCCACCATCTCCGCGATGACCGATGAGGAATTGACGGCGCAGACCGTTCGATTCCGGGAGCGGCTGGCGCAGGGCGAAACCCTGGACAGCCTGCTGCCCGAAGCCTTCGCCACGGTGCGCGAAGCGGCCAAGCGCACGCTGGGCCAGCGCCATTATGATGTGCAGATGGTCGGCGGCATCGTCCTCCATCGCGGCGAGATCGCTGAAATGCGCACGGGTGAGGGCAAGACGCTGGTCGCGACGCTTGCCACTTACCTGAACGCGTTGGAGGGGAAGGGCGTCCACGTCGTCACGGTGAACGACTATCTGGCCAGCCGTGACTGCGAATGGATGGGGCAGGTCTATCGCTTCCTTGGCCTCACGACCGGCGTGATCGTGCCGAACCTGTCGGAAGACCAGCGGCGCGAGGCCTATAACGCCGACATCACCTATGCGACGAACAACGAACTCGGCTTCGACTATCTGCGCGATAACATGAAGTACGACCGCGCATCGATGGTGCAGCGGCCCTTCAACTTCGCCATCGTCGACGAGGTGGACTCGATCCTGATCGACGAAGCGCGCACGCCGCTTATCATTTCGGGGCCGACCGATGACAAGTCGGAACTCTATGTCTCGGTCGACGCCATCGTGAAGCGGCTGGACGAGGCCGATTATGAAAAGGATGAGAAGCAGCGCACCGTCACCCTGACCGAGGACGGGACCGAGAAGATCGAGCGCATGCTGGAAGAGGCGGGGCTGCTTCAGGGCGCCAACCTCTATGATTTCGAGAACACCGCCGTCGTCCATCACGTCAATCAGGCGCTGCGCGCGAACGCCATGTTCCGCCGCGACATCGATTATATCGTCAAAGACGGCAAGGTCATCATCATCGACGAGTTTACCGGCCGCATGATGGACGGCCGCCGCTGGTCGGACGGCCTGCACCAGGCGGTGGAAGCCAAGGAAGCGGTGAATATCGAGCCGGAAAACCAGACCCTCGCCTCAATCACCTTCCAGAATTATTTCCGCATGTACCCGAAGCTGGGCGGCATGACCGGCACGGCCGCGACCGAAGCGACCGAATTCTTCGAAATCTACAAGATGAACGTCGTCACCATCCCGACCAACCGGCCGGTGCAGCGGGTCGACGAGGAAGACAGCTTCTACAAGAATCTGGAAGACAAGTTCCGCGGCATCGCCAAGACCATCAAGATCCACGCCGAGCAGGGCCAGCCGGTCCTCGTCGGCACGGTATCGATCGAAAAATCGGAAATGCTGTCCGAGTTCCTGAATCAGGAAGGGGTCAAGCACGCCGTCCTCAACGCCCGCTTCCATGAAAGCGAAGCGCATATCGTCGCGCAGGCGGGTCGCAAGGGCGCGGTGACGATCGCCACCAACATGGCCGGTCGTGGCACCGACATCAAACTCGGCGGCAATCTGGAAATGCGCGTCGAGGATGAGCTGCGCGACATGCCGGAAGGACCGGAGCGCGAGGCGGCCATCGCCCGCATCGATGCCGAAATCGAGGCCGAAAAGGCCGAAGTGCTCGCGGCCGGCGGCTTGTTCGTCCTCGCGACCGAGCGGCATGAAAGCCGTCGCATCGACAATCAGCTTCGCGGTCGTTCAGGCCGTCAGGGCGACCCCGGCCTGTCCCGCTTCTACCTCAGCCTTGACGACGATCTGATGCGCATCTTTGGCCCGGACACCATGTTCGCCAAGATGATCCGATCGAACCTGGAGGATGGCGAGGCGCTGCCCCCGTCCAAATGGCTGAGCAAGGCGATCGAGACCGCGCAGAAGAAGGTCGAGGCGCGCAACTACGATATCCGCAAGCAGGTCGTCGAATATGACGACGTGATGAACGACCAGCGCAAGGTCATTTACGAACAGCGCAGCGACATCATGGACGCGGAGACGGTGGACGATGTCGTCGTCGACATGCGGCATGAGACGGTCAACGATCTGGTCGGCGCCTCCTGCCCGCCGGGCACCTATCCCGAACAATGGGACATGGAGCGCCTGAAGGCCCGCACAGCGGAGGTGCTGAACCTCGAACCCGATTTCGACGCCTGGCTGGCGGAGGATCATGTCGATCCGGAAATGATCGAGGAACGGCTGACTGCGCTGGCTGACGAAGCCGTGGCGGAGAAGGTCAAGGAACTCGACCCCGAAAACTGGCATATGATCGAGAAGAGCATCCTGCTCCAGAGCCTCGATCATCATTGGAAGGAGCATCTGTCGACCCTCGACGCGCTCCGCCAGGTCGTGCACCTGCGTGCTTATGCACAGAAGACGCCGATCAACGAGTATAAGCAGGAAGCCTTCGCCCTGTTTGAGCGGATGCTGGGCAATATCCGGGAGGATGTGACCGGGTCGATCGCCCGCGTTCAGTTCCGCATGGAGGAACCGCTGCCCGAATTCGAGCTGCCGGTACTGCCCGACTTCATCACCACGCATATCGATCCCTTTTCGGGTGAAGATAATAGCGGGGACATTGACGGCGGACAGATTGGCGGCATCACCACGACTTTGCCGCGCCCGCCTGTAGGCGCTGGTCAGGGCGGAGAATTCGCCAATCTGGACATCAGCCGGAACGCGCCGTGCCCCTGCGGTTCGGGCCAGAAATACAAGCATTGCCACGGCGCGCTTAGTTAAGCGCGCCGAGATTTCTGCCATACTGATCTAGGGTGTGTGGAGATTCAGCTCAGGGTGAGGCGAAAATTGCGGATTTCGAGAACCGGCGCGCAGCGACCATGAAGGTCGTGAGCACCGGAAGCGCAGAAAGCCGCGATTTGCAGCCCGCCATAGGCTGAATCCCCACACACCCTAAATCGACAGGCTCCGCAGGCGGCCGTTAATCGCCGGGCCGACCGCCGTGCAATTTCGCCCATAATTGAGCGGTGCCGGCTTCCTGGGCCTTGTTCACATATTGCGCGGCGATCAACCATCCCTTGATTGGCCGCAGGGGCAGGATCGTCGTCAGGATCAGCACCGGAACGCCGACCGCCAGATGGACCCACAGCCCCGGTCGCGCCAAGATTTCCAGCATGATGATGAAGACAACTCCCGGCACGCAGGCGAACAACTGCACGAACACGGCTGGCCCGTCCGCCGGATCGGCAAAGTCATAATTCAGCCCGCAGACCTCGCAATGATCGCGCACCGTCAGAAAACCGCGAAATATATGCCCCTCGCCGCAGCGCGGGCAGCGGCCCAAGAGCCCTGTCTCGATCGGTGAACGCCGTTTCCATCGTCCGCCATTTTCCGCCGCCGATTGCATCGTTGAAATCCCGCCTGTGTCGTCCATCGTCATGCCATCCTATCAACGGCAGAAATGTCGGCATTCCAGGGGAATTTTCAATTGGGCTTTTTGCCCTGGGGATGCCTGCCTTCGACCATATGGGTTACGTTACGGAAAGCATGCGCTCTACCTTTGGGTAGATTGCCAGAAACCCGCCCCCTTGCTATGCGGAGGATGATTTGGATGCCCGACAGCAAACAAGTCGCGCTCCCGGCTATCCCTTGCCCGGGGGCGCTTTTTTTTAAATTCTGTGCGTGGGTAGAAGTTCCCGCCAGCCGATCACGGCTCTCTTTCCATCGCGTCGTGCAGAACCTGATCGGGGCAGGACAGCGCCAAGGCCCTGACTTTATAGCGCAGCGCGAGTTCGCGATGGGCCGCGACCTCCTGCGACGAAGCGCTCCGCCGTGCCGCAGCATCGGCCTTCGCGGTTTCCTCTCTTGCGCGCCGAAACAAATAGCGCGCGTCAGTATCGGCAGACATCGTCACCTCCGATGATGAACGAGCCGATTCTAGCATCGGAAAAACCGCCCCGCTTTAACCAGGATCAATTTTACCGACTTGAGGAAGGGAATGGCGGGCCACGCCCGATGAGGATGGGCACTTTACCTTCGCCATAGCACTACCCTAGAGCCGCCGGGAGATGCCAACTATCGTCTATTGGCGCCGTCTCGCGCCGCTCGATCTACGAACCCGACAATGGCTTAGCCGACGTTTCGACGAGTCGGGTTCTGGGCGATGCACGAACCCGCTGCGCGGGAGGGGTGCTCGGGAACAGGTTAAGGCCCAGGCGGTAGGCAGGTCCTGAGTTGAGGGCGGTAGGGCGCGAGCAGACCATCGAGGTTCCTTCAACTGAGGAGCCTCACGATGACCGACCTCATACCCGTTGTCCCCCATAGCCCGCTGCGCCAGCGGCTCATCGACGACATGACCTTGCGCCGCTTCTCGCGCGAGACGCAGCGCAACTATCTCCGGGACGTTGGGCGGTTCGCGACCTGGCTGGGACGTTCGCCGCATACAGCCACGGCGGAAGATGTCCGCCGGTTCCAGATCGAGCAGCAGGATGCTGGCGTGCCGGTGCCGACGATGAACAGCGTGGTGGGAGCGCTACGGTTCTTCTTCACCCATACGCTCGACCGACCTGAGCTCGCCCGCAAGCTGGTTCGGACCGCTCACATCCGCAAGATACCGGTGGTCCTGTCCCTTGAGGAGATGAAACGGCTCCTCGAAGCCACCACGTGCCTGAAGCACCAGGCGGCATTGTCCGTGGCTTATGGCGCGGGCCTGCGCGTATCGGAGGTCTCAGCGCTCAAGGTGAGCGATGTCGACAGCAAGCGCATGCTGCTGCGCATCGAGCGTGGCAAGGGCGGGCGCTATCGCAACGCCATGCTTCCCGAGGGGCTTCTCCTGCTGCTTAGGGACTGGTGGCGTGCTGGTCGCCAGCAAGGCATCATGCGAGAAAATGGCTGGCTCTTTCCGGGGCAAAACGCCCAGGTGCCGCTGAGCACGCGGCAACTCTATCGTGTCGTCGTCGAGGCGGCTCTGGCGGCCGACATCAACAAGCGTGTCGGCATGCACACCTTGCGGCACAGCTTTGCGACCCACCTGCTCGAAGACGGTGTCGATATCCGCGTCATCCAGGCGCTGCTCGGCCATGCCAAGCTCAACACCACCGCCTTTTACACGCGCGTCGCCACCAAGACGGTGCGCTCCATCACCAGTCCACTCGACAAGCTGCTGCTGCCGTCTGGAGCCGCAACGGACGGCTGAGCCAGGTGCGGACCTCGCTCGAGGTCGCCGACATCTTCAGGAGTGCGGGCCCGGCATATCGCAGCGCGCGCGCCGGTCATCTGAGCTTGCACCAGCTGAAGATCATGTCGGCGGTTGAATATTGTCGTACGTCAGCGATGGGCGGGCATGTGGAAGCCTGCACAGACTGTGGTCATTGGCGCATCGCCTATAATAGCTGTCGCAACCGGCACTGCCCAAAGTGCCAAAGCGCAGCCGCACGCACATGGCTGGCCGAGCGCGAAGCCGACCTGCTGCCGGTCGGCTATTTCCATGTCGTCTTCACCCTTCCCGCTGAGGTCGCTTCCATCGCGCTGCAGAACAAGAGGGAGCTCTACGACCTGCTGTTTCGTGCCGCATCTCAAACCATGCAAACCATCGCTGCTGACCCAAAACACCTCGGCGCGCGCATCGGCATCACGGCGGTGCTCCACAGCTGGGGTTCAGCCCTGACCCACCATCCGCATATCCACATGATAGTGCCCGGAGGCGGGCTCTCGCTCGACGGCGAACGTTGGATCTCAGCCCGCCCGGCGTTCCTGCTACCCGTGCGCGTATTGGGAGCTCTTTTCCGCCGCCTGTTCCTGACGCGGCTCCTCGATCTCCACCAGGCCGGCAAGCTTGGCTTCTTCGGCGGTATGGCACATCTCGCCGACCGCCGGGCTTTCCTGCGTCACCTGTCTCCGGTGCGAAAGAAGCGCTGGGTGGTCTATGCCAAGCCACCCTTTGCCGGTCCCGAAGCGGTACTCGCCTATTTGTCGCGCTACATCCACCGCGTGGCCATTTCGAACAGCCGGCTTCTCGCCTTCGACGGGGACAAGGTCGTCTTCCGCTACAAAGACTACCGCCGCAACGGCACAGACCGGCAACAGGTCATGACGCTTGCCGCCGAGGAGTTCATTCGCCGCTTCCTGCTGCACGACCTGCCCAGAGGCTTCCATCGTATCCGTCATTACGGCCTGCTCGCCAGCGGTGCTCGAAGGGAGAATCTCGAACGGGCTCGCCGCCTGCTGGGGACGGAGCCACCCGCCGCCGAAGAAATGCCGCCGGACGCTTCAGGCTCATGTCCGCCATGCCCATGCTGCGGTGGCAACATGGTCATCATCGAGACCTTTGAGCGACGGTATCACCCACGCGGACCGCCATCTCCGCCGGCGCCCACCGGGAGAACAACGTCGTGACCCGGCGCGGCATATCGTTTCCACCCTCCGAAGGCCTTGTGCTCCGGAGGACCGCTACGCTCGTGCCTCGTCACCCGAAAAGCAGACGAAGTCGCCTCATAAGCGGACCGTCTTCATTGAGACGACCGTCAGAGGTGCTCAAAAACCGCCGGTCTGCTTTCGATACCGTCCACTTTGGGGCAGACATCCATCACCCCAAGGCTCGCGCAAAACGCAAATCCCCATAGATCACGCGCGGGAACCGCGGGTTCGGGCACCGTCGACTTTCTGACGCCTCACGGCGTCTGAAACTCTCAACGATTGCGGACAGGCAGACTTCCGTCAGGCGACTAGCGGAAGCAGACGGCGCGCGACGCGGCACACCTTTTCCAAAAAAATCGTGTATGTCCGGGAAGTTTGGGCCGATGCCCGCATACGCCGAATGCGTCGCAGTGCTCCGGGAAGACCGCCAGCCTGCGTGCGGGTATGTCGGGCGAAAGTCTGACTGGCCGTTAGTTTCGCTTGCGTCTCCATTGCTTGAGACGGCTAGAGAGAAAAAGTCGGGGGAGTGAGCAATTGATCGAGGGCACGAAAGTTGGCGCGGTTTGCTGGCGAGACGATAACGGCAATCCTGCGCTTCGACGATCCCTTGGGTTCATCAAAACGCAATACGCGCTGTCTTTTGATTTTCCACCGAGATTCCAGTAAGATGAGCCAGTGATCTTTGGAGTGCAAAGCCATGTCGCAAGGTAAGACAATCATCGTCTTGATCGTCACTTTGGCGATCGGTTTCGCGGGCGGATTCATCTTGCGGCCTGTCATCTCGCCATCGCCTGCAACCGTCGTCGCCAGTGCGCTGACACCCATGTCACCGGCATCGAGCGAGGCGCGCGGGACAAAGTATTTCATGGCGCATCTCGACGAAGCGCGACAGGTCGTGGCCGGATGCCGCGACGGCTCGGTGCGCGGCGGCGAATGCGCCAATGCCGAGGAAGCGATTATCAAGGTCGATGCCCAGGAGCGCCGCAGACGGTTCTTGGGTAATTGACCCTAGCCGGACGGCTCAGCCCTTGGTATCATGGCGGTGGGAGAGCCCCGGTCGCTCGCCATAAACTTCGCCAGCATCGGCGAAGCGAGCTTTTCGGGAGGAATGGCGTCCCCGCCGGTCTCGGCCGCGAGCGCAGCGGCGTAACTGTTTCCCTCCCCCACAGGGATCTTTGATTACAGCTTCCGGAGGCCGGGGACGTGGCATCGCTATCGACGGTCGCCAATGTGCACAGCTGCGGCTGGCCTCGATCGAGGCGGACGCCGCGGTGCCTATCGTGCCGGGTCGCCTTAGCCTTATGCGCGCTGGGCTATTACGATCGGTCTTCGATGATCGAACGACGTTCGCAAACCTGCTGACGGGCGTGACGCGCGACGGCGTCGCCAATCGGACGATGATCGCTGATCCTCGCAGCCGCTTCAAATCGATTAGCGGCGAGTTGCGGGTGACGCGCAGCTTCATCGAAGGACGGCGGCTGCACGTCATCCACCTCTCAGCGCGCGGGCGCGATTTGCGGCAACAATATTCCGGCTCGGCGGTGATCGACTACGGCCCAACCCGGATCGGGGAGCAGGCCGGTCGAGCCTGAATTCTCTTTCACCGAGCGAATCTAGAACCGCGTGCGCCAATGGACAGGTGGGATCACCTATGAAGGTCGCTGGCAGGGCGTCGGTGAACTGAGCTTTGGCGTGTCGAAGACCGACTATACCAAGCGGTTGGAGCTGCCGGGCCCGCCGCCGCTCGAGACGCACTCACAGCCTTGGCTCTACAATGTCACCGCGGCAGGTCTCCTCGGTCCACGGCTGACAGTCTAAGCGGGCTATGCTCGGGCTTGGAGGATAGCGGGGTTGCCCCGAACAACGCGGTGAACCGTCGCGAGATCCTATGGCCGAGCCCTTCCGCATTCCAATTTTTTATCCTCTTATTTCTGGCGGTTAAAGTTTCACCGCCCCTTTTTTCGCACCTAGGACACTAGGCCATGACCTAAGTGTGGTTTACAATTGATACTCAATGGACTATCTATTGACTAATGATGGGAAGTATGCGAGTTACCCAGCGTGCACCAAAATAGGATCGGCTAGGTCAGGACGATGCAGGAGCCGTTCCGTCCGCGAAGGAGCACCGGAAGCTTGCGCGCCAGGTTTTACTCGAAAGGGGAGATATTGGGATGAAAGCCCATAGATCAGGGATACTAACGCTATGTCTGGGATCGGCGTCGCTGTACGCTCTAATGCCATGTGCCGCGCTCGCGCAGGACGCGGTCGATAGCGGCACCGATATCGTCGTCACGGCAAACAAGCGCGAGCAGTCGATCAACAAGGTGGGCCTGGCGATCACGGCGCTTAGCGGCGACACGCTCAAGAGCCAAAACATTGTCTCCCTGAGCGACCTGGCAAATTCCATTCCCGGTCTCAGCTATGCCCCTTCGGCCACACAGACCCCGGTCTATACATTGCGCGGCGTCGGCTTTTACGAGACTTCCCTTGCGGCCTATCCGACGACCAGCGTCTACGTCGATCAGGTTCCGCTGTCGTTTCCGGCGCTCTCTACCCATGCCAATTTCGACTTGGAGCGGGTGGAAGTTCTCAAGGGACCGCAAGGGACGCTGTTCGGCCAGAACTCGACAGGCGGCGCGATCAACTTCATCGCAGCCAAGCCGACGAACAGCTTCGAAATGGGCGGCGATATATCCTATGGCCGCTTCAATCGTATCGAGGGGAATGCCTATGTCAGCGGACCGCTGACGGACACTCTGCGCGCTCGTCTTGCCGTCACCGGCGCGCATGCCGATGACTGGCAACGCAGCTATACGCGTAATGACAAACTGGGCGAAGTCGCTTACTACGGCGCACGTCTGCTACTCGACTGGGATCCGGTCGATACCGTCAGCGTCGAGATCAACCTCAATGGCTGGCGCGACCGGAGTGATCCGCAGGCCCCGCAATATCAGACCTTGTTGTCACAATCCCCGGCAACCACGGTTCCGGGTTTGCGGGCATTCCCCTTCTCCCCGTTCAATGCGCGCGCGGCCGACTGGACTCCCTCGACCCGCCCGCATGCAGACAACCGTCTGCTGCAAGGGTCGGCGCGTATCAATTGGGATGTGACAAGCGATATCACCGTGACCTCGATCACATCCTATGTAGACTACAAGCCCGATCAGGGATTCGAAACCGATGGCACTACTCTTATGGCCGATGATTTCATCGTCGACAAAGGGCGCATCAAATCCTTCAGCCAAGAGCTTAGAATCGCGAACAGACCGAGTGGTGCCCTCCGGTGGGTCTTGGGGGCGAACTACGAAAAGAGTCATGTCTACGAATATCAGTTGCAGACACTTTCTGACATCAGCACCGCTCCCATATTTGGTTACACCGGTGCTTATGTCTATTCAGACCAGCGCATGCGTAACTACGCGTTCTTCGCCAACGCCGAATACGACATCAACGAACGGATTACGTTGAAGGGCGGCGCCCGGTATACGAATGCGCGAAGGACCGCAGCGACCTGTACGGGCGATCCCGGGGATGGCACCTTCGCCGCTGCATTCGACGGTCTGGCAAATGCGATCCAGCTCGGATCCTTCCCGGTCGCCGGCTTCACCCCCACCGGCGTTCCCGTGCCGCCCATTGGCGCGGGTTGCGCGCCGCTCGACAACACCACGCTCGACGGAACGCCGGCGACCTATCTCCCCGGCGAATTCCGGGACATGCTGAAGGAAGACAATGTCTCCTGGCGCGCGGGTGTCGATTTCAAGGTGTCGGGGAACGCGCTGCTCTACGTCAATGTCGCAAAGGGGTACAAGGCGGGCAGCTTCCCTATCGCATCGGCCGCGACTTTCGAGCAGTTCCTGCCGGTGACGCAGGAATCGCTGCTGTCCTATGAAGCCGGCTTCAAACTGTCTGCGCTTGAGCGGCGCCTTCAGATCGTCGGCGCTGGCTTCTATTATGACTACAAGGATAAGCAGCTTCGTTCGAAGATCGTCGACCCGATTTTTGGCGTACTGGATGCGCTCGACAACATCCCCAAGTCCCGGATGATCGGTGCCGAACTGGATGTGACGCTCACGCCCGTTCCCGGCCTGACGCTTGCCGCGTCGGGCTCCATCCTCGACAGCAAGGTCACGAAATTCGTTGGCCTGGATACAGCCGGCGGGCCGATGGACTATAAGGGATCAGTCATTCCCTATACGCCTAACCCGGCATATTCATGACGGTGTGTAATTTGGGTTGGCGGATGTGGCGTAACGCTTTGATCTGCATTAGGAAAATGGTTGCTAACACCTGACCTGATGCCGGACAGAAAATGCCACAGACCACACCCGCCGCGAGCGACGATAGTCGCACCCGTTTTGGATTCCCAGCCATTGCACGCAAGAAGGTGAGTGCTGCCTTCGATGGCGGTCGGATGACCTGCGATGGCGGTGTACTTCTGCTGTCCCAGGCCGAGCGTTTGATGGGGATCTGCGAGAGGCTTGCCGCCTGCATCGCCGATCCGCGCGATCCTTCGCGCATCGTCCATTCGCTGACCGACATCTTGCGTGCGCGGGTTCTGGCGATTGCCTGCGGGTATGAGGACGCCGATGACCTCGACACGCTGCGCGATGATCCCGGTTTCCGCCTGGCCTTGGGCAAGCTGCCGGGTTCGGGTGCGGGTCTGGCCAGTCAGCCCACCATGAGCCGCTGGGAAAACGCACCGACCACGCGCGAGCTGGCGCGCATGATGGTCGCGATGGTCGATGTCTACTGCGCCAGCTATCCGGCAGCGCCTGCAGCAGTGACGCTGGACATCGACGACACCTGCGATGTGGTTCACGGCTATCAGCAGCTGTCCTTCTGGAATGGCCATCACGGCGAGCGCTGTTTTCTGCCGATCCATGTCTACGACACGGCGACTGGCAGGCCGGTCGCGATGCTGCTGCGCACCGGCAAGACGCCCTCGGGCGCAGAGGCTGCCGGCCACATCCGGCGCCTGATCCGACATATCCGGCGGCACTGGCCCGACACCCACATTACCATTCGTGGCGACGGGCACTATGGCAGGCCCGAGGTCATGACCTTCTGCGAGGCGCACGGCATCGACTATGTCTTTGGCCTGCCCACCAACGCCGCCCTGCGCACGGATCCCGAAATCGTGAAGGTCGCCGATGCCTGCGCGGTCAAGCGCGCCGAGGGAAATCATGTGGTCCTGCGCAACTATACCCAGACACGCTACGGCGCAAAAAGCTGGAACTGCCAGCGCCGTGTCGTCGCCCGGATCGAGGCCAGCATCCTGGGCATGGATATCCGATACGTCGTCACCTCGCTCGAGGAGGGATCGGCCGAGCACATCTACGACACGCTCTACTGCGCACGGGGTCGGGCCGAAAACCTGATCAAGCTGCACAAGGCGCAGCTGGCCAGCGATCGCACCTCGTGCCGCTCGGCCAACGCCAACCAGATGCGGCTGATCCTGCACACCGCTGCGTTCTGGCTGATGTGGCGTATTCAGCAGGCCATTCCCAAGGCCAAAGCACTCGCCAGCGCCGAGTTCGCGACCCTGCGCCTGCGGCTCCTCAAGGTCGCCGCCCGCGTCATCGAGAGCGCATCCCGCATCCGCGTGGCCTTCGCTTCCGCCTGTCCGGATGCCGCCGTTTTCCGGACCATTGCCGCGGCCCTCAGATCAGCCCCGACCTAGCGAACGCGGCCGTGCCGCCGAACGTCTGAGCCCCGTCCATTAACCCCGCAAACCTACCGAAATCCAGCGGTGAAAAAGACGCAGCGCAGGCGCTCGCCCTGATTACGCGGCCAGGGCTCGCCGAGCTCCGCTGCGCGCAGAAACGACGCTGTGATGAATAGGAGGGGCTAAATATCAGTTGAGGTTGGCTGCCGACTATAAATGGCAGATGGGCAACGCCGAACCCTTCGTGGGCATCGTCTTCTCGACGCGCAGCAAGGCCAATGCCAATATCGGCGGGGCGCGCGGACTGGTGATTACACCCGACTTCGCATCGTCCGTAGCCCCCCAAGATACCTACACCATCCCCGGCTATTCGCTGGTGGACGTGCGCGCCGGCGCATCCTTCAACGATGGCCGCTATCGCGTGACGCTGTTTGGCAAGAACGTGTTCAACAAATACTATGTGACGAGCATATTCACCGACTACGACACCATTGCGCGGTTCGCCGGACAACCGGCGACATATGGTGTGACGGTCGCATTCAAATTCAATTGAGCGGCGGGGCAGGTATGAGACGAATCGGAGCACTGAATTCATGAAGTTTCCGCCTTTTTCTTATGCCTGTCCTACGTCCCTCGCAGATGCGATCGAATTGCTGAGCGATGATGAGGATGCCCGTCCGCTGGCGGGCGGGCAGTCGTTGCTTCCGATGATGGCCCTGCGCGTCGCCGCGCCCCGGATGCTGGTCGACCTTGGAGGCATAGACGGGCTTCGGCAAAGCAGCGTCCTCCCGGAGTCGATGCGGATTGGCGCGATGGTCACGCATGCTGCCAATGCGTCATCACTGGATATCTGGATGCATTTCCCGCTCATGTCCGAGGCGCTGCATCATGTAGCCCATCAGGCAGTACGAAGCCGGGGAACGTTCGGGGGAAGCCTCGCCCATGCGGATGCCGGGGCGGAAATGCCTCTCGTGGTGTCTGCGCTGGACGGCATGTTGCTGCTTGAGGGGCCCGGGGGATCGCGCTCCGTTGCAGCGGTTGATTTCTTTCAAGGCCACTACACCACCGCGATCGAGCCCGGCGAGATATTGACCGGCGTAGAGGTCCCCTTTTCTGACATGGAATGGGCGTTTGAGGAACTGGCACGGCGGTCGGGCGATCTCGCGATCGCGATGGCGGCCGCGGGCCTACGTATCGAGGACGGGATCTGCCGCAAGGCCCGGTTGATGCTCGGAAGCATTTCCGACCGCCCCATCCGCGCGGTAGCCGCCGAGGCCTATCTGATCGACCGGGAACTGACCCCATCGGTCATTCGCGAGGCGTCCGCTCTGGCGACGACGGACATTCATGCGCGGTCCGACACCCATGCGAGCGCCGAATACCGGATGTCACTGGCCACGACGTTGATGCGCCGCGCGCTCACCCGCCTCGCAACGGGAGCGTTTTGATGCGCAGGGCCGAAGAAGACCAAACGCTGGAGGTGATCGCCACCATCAACGGGCGCGAGCGGCGCTTCAGCGTCTTACCGCGTCTGAGCCTTGCGGACACATTGCGCGAGGAACTGGGCCTCTATGGAGTCCGGACGGGCTGCGAACACGGCGTCTGTGGCGCGTGCACCATCATCGTTGACGACCTGGCGGTCCGCTCATGCCTGATGCTTGGCGTACAGGCGGACGGCAAGACAATCCGGACTGTCGAAAGCCTGGCCAAGGGCAATACGCTGCATCCCCTGCAGGAGGCATTCCGCAGGCATCATGCACTGCAATGCGGTTTCTGCACCGCAGGTATCCTCGCGACGACACAGGCCTTGCTCGCGGAAAACCCCCATCCAACGCGCGGTGAGGTGCGCGAAACGCTGTCGGGCAATATCTGCCGCTGCACAGGGTACCAGACGATCGTGGATGCGATCATGGACTATGCGGAAACCGGACGGCCCGACATCGCTGACGGCGATCGGGAGTGTGCCGAATGAGCAAGAGCGAAGTCGCCCAGCTCAGACCCCAATCGATCGGCACGTCGATCCCGCGCCGCGAAGACCCCGGTCTGTTGACGGGTCGGGCACGTTACATCGCCGATATCGTCTTGCCCGACATGCTGCACGTTGCGATCCTGCGCAGTCCTGTCGCGCATGGCAGAATCAGGCACATCGATACTGCCCCAGCGTTGGCAATGCCCGGAGTGGAGCTGGTCTGGACAGGCCAGGACAGCGGCGCGCGCTGCCCGGGAATTGCGTCTGCGCTCGAACATAAGGGCTTCGTCGCGACCATCCAGCCGCTGCTTGCCTATGATGAGATCTGCTTCGTCGGCGAAAGCATTGCCGTCGTGGTCGCGCATAGCCGGGCCCAGGCGGAAGACGCGCTCGAACGGATCGAAGTCGACATCGAGGAGCTGCCCGTCGTCACCGATGTCGTAACGGCCATCGGCACGGACGATCTGGCCAATGCCGCGGTGCCGGCCAATCTCGTCTATCGCTCGCATCGGGTGGCGGATCCGGTGGAGGATGTCTTCGCCCAAGCCGCCCTGTCGGTCGAGGGAAGGTTCCTCACGCCACGCATCAACGCATCGCCGATGGAAACGCGCGGCTTCGTCGCCCGGCACGAATGGACCACGAATATGCTGACCTGCTGGTCGGCAACGCAGATGCCCAGCTTCATTAAAACGATGACAGCGATCTTTCTTCAGTTCCCCGAGCAGAATATCGAAGTCATCACGCCGATGGTCGGTGGCGGGTTCGGGCAGAAGGCGCATCTTCATCCCGAAGAATTGCTGACGTGCCTGCTCAGCATAGAACTGGGGCGACCGATCAGCTGGATCGAAGACCGGCAGGAAAATCTCTTCCGTGCCCCCCAAGCCAAACAGCAGATCAACGAAATTGCGCTCGCGCTGGACGATCAGGGCCGTTTTCTCGCGCTGCGCGATCGTGTGACGACCGACAGCGGTGCCTATAATTCCCTGCCGTGGACTCCATTGGTCGAGGGCCATTCCGGCATGCTGGTTGTTGCCGATCCCTATAAGATCGAACTTCTGTCCGCCGAATCCTTCTCCGTCACGACCAACAAATGCCCGATTGGCGCGTATCGCGGTGTGGGCTTTACCGCGCCTACTCTCGCGCGCGAGGTGTTGATTGACCGAGCGGCGCGGAAACTGGGCTTGTCGCCTTTCGAGATCCGACGGCGCAATGTTCTGCGACAGGAGGATTTTCCTTATCAGACCCGGGCCGGCATGACGATCCGCGAAGGTACTTTCCTCGAAACCGTGGACCGGCTCGAGGCAATGGTCGGCTACGAAGACTTTCGAGAGCGGCAGAAGGAAGCTCTCGGGCAAGGCCGTCTGCTCGGCCTGGGCATCTCGATTTTCAGCGAGATCAGCGGGATCGGCACGCGCGCGCTCAATTTTCTCGATTATCCGCTGACCTCTCACGATACGGCGACCGTTCGTGTCGAGCCCACCGGTAAGGTAACGGTCACGACCGGCATTGTCACATCCGGTCAGGGCAATCCAACCACGCTTGCCCAGATCGCGGCAGACGCCTTTGGCGTGTCCGTAGACGATGTCACCATTTTGGCTGGCAGCACCAATCATGCGGTCGGATTCGGCAACGTGGCCAGTCGGTCCGCCGTGTTCGGAGCGGGGACAATCGGCCGTGCCGCCGAAATCGTGCGAGGGCGGATGCGCGCCGTCGCCGCGCGGCTGCTTCAGGCTTCGCCCGACGAGATAGAGATGAGCGGCGGCATGATCCACGTCCGTGACGATCCTGGCCGCAAGATGCCGTTCGCAGCCGTTGCCGGCGCGGCCTATTTTGCTGAGGCGACGCATCCCGACAATTTCGATCCGGCGCTGGAAGCCACTGCCGCGTTCGACCCGTCCGACATCGTGCTCGCCAATGGCGGCCATGCGGTGATCGTCGAGATCAACATCGAGACCTGTCTGGCGCGCGTCGAGAAGGCCTATGCCGTCGAGGACTGCGGTCGGATGGTCAATCCGATGATCGTTGAGGGCCAGATCAGAGGTGGCCTGGCACAAGGAGTGGGCATGATCCTGCTCGAAGAACTGGTTCATGACGAGCGGGGACAGCTCATAACGTCCACGTTTCAGGACTATCTGCTGCCGACCAGCCTCGACATCCCGGACATTGAGATATCCCATCTGGAAACGCCGTCCTCGCTCGTGCCTGGCGGGATCAAGGGCATGGGCGAGTCCGCGATGATTTCGGCGCCTGCGGCTGTCGCAGGTGCGGTCAACGACGCGCTCGCCTGCCTCGACGCCAAGATCGAGCAGTTTCCTGCCTCGCCCCAGCGGATTTTCGAAGCCCTGTCGAAAGCCGGTGCGTGGGCACGGGCCGAACACCTCGACGGCATTAAGGAGGAACCAGACCGGTGAATTTCCAGTATCGTTTCAAACTGCCCGTACCGGTCGAACGAGCATGGCCCATCCTCCTTGATGTTCGTCGCGTGGCATCCTGCATGCCCGGGGCAGGCATCGAATCCGGCGAAGGGGACGATTATGTCGGCCGCATGAAAGTGAAGGTCGGCCCGATCGAGATGGCCTATAGTGGAGATCTCCATTTCGTAGAGCGGGACGGAGCCGCGCATCGCATGAAAGTGGAAGGCGTGGGCCGCGAGGTGCGTGGCGGCGGCGGCGCCAAGGCGGTTGTGACGATGCAGGCCTCGTCTGTTCCGGGCGGCTGCGACATCGCAATCGACAGCGAATATGAACTCAGCGGTCGCGCCGCGCAATTCGGCACGGGTATGATAGATGAGATCGGCGCCAAGTTGATGCAGGAATTTGCCCGGCGTCTTGAGAAACTGATCCTAGGCAGTGGTTCGCAGGAGTCCGTCCCGGCAGGAGCTACCTCAAAGCCACCATCAATGCCGCAACCTGCGATGGCCACTGCATCATCGGCTCGACAGGACTGGCCGGAAGAGGAGAATGAAGCGCTCGACCTCGTCGGCTTAGCCTGGGCACCGGTGCTTCGGCGTAGCCTGCCGATCATTCATCTGCTGATCTCCGCGGCGACGCTGATCTATTTGATCGTTCGCCTGCAATGACCCGCAGCGATTGAACGAGCGTTTGCCATGAAAGGTGCCTCGGCCCTCTTCCGGTTTCTGAACGATGCCGCAGCCCGCGGCGAACGCACCGCGCTGGTGACGATCACCGGCGTTGTTGGCCAATCCTCGCGTGCGCCAGGAACACACATGGCCGTCGCCGAAAGCGGGACCTATCACGGCTCTCTTTCGGGCGGCTGTGTGGAGGCAGCCGTCGTTGGCGAGGCGCTCCGCATCATGAAGTCGTGCATTCCGGAATGTGTGCGTTTCGGTGCAGGTTCGCCCTATATCGACATTCGGCTCCCCTGCGGCGGCGGACTGGACTTGCTGATCATTCCCGATCCGGCCCAGGAGAGCATAAAGGCGGCGCAGCGGATGCTGGACGGCCGCGTCGCGGTCGCGCTTGTTGTCGGGCGTGACGGCGGCCTTGCTACGGAAGAGATTCATGCCTCCACAATCGGTTGGCGTGGGAATGCCTTTGTTGCACATCATCATCCCGACCTCCGTCTGGTCATCGTTGGACACGGCACAGAGACCGAAGTCCTGGCTCAGCTCGCTTACCCTTATGGCGCGCAGGTCACCGTCATCAGTCCCGACGCGGACCTCCTCGCCAGGGTGGCGGAATGGGGCGTGCCGGGCTTCTTGCTCAAGACACCGGCGCGGTCGGATCATTTGCGGATAGACGGTTATACGGCTGTGGTGATGCTGTTCCACGATCATGACTGGGAACCGGATCTGATCATGCAGGCATTAGAACAGGACGCATTGTTCATAGGCGCCATGGGAAGCCGAACAACGCATGCGCGGCGCCTGGCGGAACTGCGGTCACGCGGTGTCGAAGACGTAGCGTTGAAGCGTCTGGTCGGGCCGATCGGCCTGATCCCGGCAACACGTGACCCTGAAACGCTGGCGCTTTCGATCCTCAGCCAGATTGCGGCGCTGTATCAGTCGCTGATCCTTGCACGCAGACTCCAGCCTGCGAGCAGGTCGACCGACATGGAAAATAATCCGCTCAGGAGGGTGGCAGTTCGTTCGGCGTGATGGTTGCGCTGTCACGAGCAGCCTCTTCATAAACTCCCGTCAGTATCGAGAGAAAATTGGTGAGCATTTCCAGCTTTTCTGGCACATCCTGAATCTGCATCAGGCGATTCATTAAGATCTGCGCCTTAATACCGTGGTATTCGTCGGTAACTTTTTCGCCCTTTTCAGTGACCGCATAGGCGAATTGATTTCCTTTTCCTTCACGGATTTTTTGGACCAGGCCAGCCGATTCAAGTTTCCGAAGACAATATTGTATATTCGGAAGATCATCCCGGTTCATAAGTCGAGCAATGGTAGCGCCATTCTTCGGCCGATCCTGCATGCGAATTATGTGCAGAATTATATGTTCCGACATCTTCAGGTCACTTGTGAAGATGACTGAACCCGTTTCAGCGACAAACCGGGCAAACGATTCTGAGAAGCGCAGCACCGACCATTCGAAACCGGTAACGCGATATTCGAAATCTGATTTCGCCAAGTGCCAGCCTCGATAATATTTTGGTTCCATGACGCTGTTCATCTCGATTTTTCAGGACCTTCTATGAAAATCGCATGGCGCGCGGCCTACCGCAACGGGACAATCCCTTCAAGTTGCGAATCCTTTTTATCCATGCTCGATTGAAAATCTATTGACTTTCTCTTGATAAACTGGCTTCTCGCCTTCGAGTGCAGCCATGTCCCTTAGCGCGATGCGGGGGGGGGCGGCCGGGCATCAAAAATGGCGGAGAGACTAATGAGCGAGAGCGATACTTCGATCGTGCGACGGCGCCAGGTCCGTGGAGGCGACGACGCTGGCGCGGCCCGGGTGAACGATACCGGTCTTCAAAGCCAGTATCAGCCATACAAGGACGCAGCCTGGGGTTTTATCAATCACTGGTATCCCGCGCTGTTCAGCGAGGAACTTCCTGAGGAAGCTGTCGAAGGAATTCAGATTTGTGGAATCCCCATCGTGCTGCGCCGGGTGGAGGGCAAGATCTATGCATTGAAGGATCAGTGCGTTCACCGGGGAGTCCGTCTGTCCGCCAAGCCGACCTGCTTTACCAAGGATTCGATCAGCTGTTGGTATCATGGCTTCACCTTCGATCTTGAAAACGGCAAGCTTTCGACGATCGTCGCCAATCCCGACGATCCGCTGATCGGCACGACGGGATTAACCACCTATCCGGTGGAAGAGGTGGCGGGCATGATCTTCGTGTTCGTACGCGAGGATGACTTTGCGCTCGAAGACGTGCCGCCGCTGGCCGAAGATTTACCCTATCGGTTCCCGCAGAACAGCGAGCGTTTTCCGCACCCGCTCTGGCCTGCGGCGCCCAGCATTCTGGATGAGGGTGCGGTGACCAAGGGGATGCATCGCACTGGCTTTGGCGACTGGCGCATCGCGTGCGAAAACGGCTTCGATAACGCACATATCCTTGTCCACAAGGATAACAGCATCGTCCATGCGCTGAACTGGACGCTGCCGCTCGGCATTTTGCCGACCTCCGAAGACTGCATTGAGGTGGTCGAGGACGAGGGGCAGCCCAAGGGCATGATGCAGTGGCTGTTCACCGACAAGTGGGCGCCGGTTCTCGAGAACGAGCGGCTCGGCCTCAAGATCGAAGGGATGAACGGACGTTTCTATCGAACCTCGGTTGTGCTGCCCGGCGTTCTGATGGTCGAAAACTGGCCGGAAGAACATGTCGTCCAGTATGAATGGTATGTTCCGATCACCCACGACACCCATGAATACTGGGAGGTCCTGGTGAAGATATGTCCCGCCGAGGAAGACCGGAAGGCTTACGACTATCGCTACAAGACATTCTACAAGCCGCTGGCGCTGAATGGCTTCAATGACTGCGATATCTACGCTCGTGAGGCGATGCAGGACTTCTATGCCGATGGTAGCGGCTGGGATGACGAACAACTCGTCTCCACCGATGTTTCACCGATCACCTGGCGCAAGCTCGCCTCGCGCTGGAACCGTGGCATCGCCAAGCCGCCGCGCGGTGTGGAGGGCAAAATTCCGACCACGAGCCTTCGCATGCGCCGCACAGCCGAGGGCGTGCCTCCCGGTTACAAAGTCCAGAAGATCGAGGACTGATCGGTGGCCGGCTCTGCCGACGTGCTCCTGGCTTTCGCTGACGGTGTCGAGCGCACCGTCAGTGTAAAGCCGGGTGAGAGCATACTGGATGCAGGCATCGCTGCCGATCTGCCGCTGCTCTACCAGTGCCGGTCGGGAAGCTGCTCCAGTTGCGTTGCCCGGTTGATCGCCGGGGAAACGCGGCAAGCGGGTGGACACACCACGTTGCTCCGCAGCGAATACGAAGCTGGAATGCGGCTGCTGTGCCAGACGCAGGCGATCGGCTCTTGCCGGTTCGAACTCGGCTATGACAGCGAGGCAGGCGCGGTCCGGGCGACCAAGGCGAAGGCTTTCGTCAACGAGGTCGAGCGCATTGCCTCCAATGTCGTGCGGCTGCGGCTGGAACTGGCGGACGGCTTCTGGGTGGATTTCCGTCCGGGGCAGTTCTTCCAGATTTCAGTTCCCGGCGCCGAGGCTGTGCGCAGCTATTCGCCCGCCAGCACCCCGAAGGATCTGCCGCATCTGGATTTCCTCATCCGGCTCCTGCCGGGCGGCGTTATGTCGCAATGGCTGACTGACGAAGCCAAACCGGACGATGTGCTGGATATCGAAGGTGCGTTCGGCGCCTTCTTTCTGCGCGACAAGGTACGTGCGCCGCATATCCTGGTAGCTGGCGGTACTGGTCTTGCGCCGATGCTCTCCATTCTTGACGGACTGCGAGCCCAGTCCGGTCCGAAACCCAGGACCGTCTTGAGCTTCGGTTGCACCGATCCCGATGCGTTGTTCGGTCTCGATGCAATCCGCTTGCGCGAACAGTGGATGCCGACCCTGCGCTCGCGCATATCCGTCGATCGCGGGGCAACGGGTTCTTTGCTGGCGGGCAATCCGGTGGACGCGCTGGGGCCGGATGACGTCACCCACCCCGATACGGTCGCTTATCTGTGTGGTCCGCCCCGGATGATCGAGGCCGCCTTCGCCCGGTTGGAGGAGCTGGGCGTCAACCCGGACAACATCTTTGCCGAACAGTTCGTGCCCAGCGAAGCCGCGGGAGGAAATCCATGAAGCCCACAGTGCAGGTGCCTTTCGGCGAACAGCGTCAGCAATGGCTGGATGCGACGGTCGCACGGCTTGATCCCACGCGGCTCCAGCGGCTGATCTTCGATCTGACGGATATTCATAGCCCGACGGGCGCAACCCGCGAAGCCAGCGAGTTCATGGCATCCCGGCTTGGCAAGATCGGCATGAATGCGCGCTACATGCCGATAAACGAGATCACCGGCAATGTGCTTGCCGAAAAGCGTGGCAGCGGCGGCGGTGCAGCGGTGATGCTTTATTGCCCAATCGATACGCATCTGGAAGGCAATGCGGACGATCAGCCATGGGTCGGTCCGTCCCACTTCATTGATCTTCATCCGCAGGCGAAGATTCTGGGGGACTGGGTCTATGGTTTGGGAGCATCCAATCCCAAGGGGATGATCGCCACGCTGACCGAGGTGGCGACCGCGCTGATCGAGGCGGAAGTGCCGCTTACCGGCGATCTGCTGTTCGGCCTTGCCGATGGCGGCATGCCGGTGGACATTGCCGCGCGCGATCATGCGGGCATGTCCAATGGCCTGCATCACCTGCTGGCGCGCGGCGCGGCGGCGGATTTCGCCATTATCATGAAGCCGTGGAACTTCGTCTATCACGAAGAGCCGGGCATCGGCTGGTTCCGCCTGCGTGTTCTGGGCAGCTATGGTTACGCCGGAGTACCGCGCGGAACGCCGGGCTTTCGCAGTTCCATCATTCCGGCGGCCACAGTCATTCCTGAACTGGAACAATGGCTGATCGACTATGCCGATCGCAATGAGTCGGGCGTCATCAAGCCGCACGGCTGGATAGCGGGCATCCGTTCCGGCTCTGACGAGCGGCCCTCGTTCCCTTCGGCGGTGACCGAGCTGTTCTTCGACTTGCGGATCAACCCGCGCACCAGTCCGGCGGAAGTGAAGGCGCAGTTTGCGGCTTTCGTGCGCGATCTTTCGGCGCGTTTTCCCGATCTGGAGCTGGAATGGGACATGTATGGTTCCGTGCCTGGCGGCACGACCGATCCCGATAATTGGATTATCCAGTCTGCCCGGCGTGGCTGGGAGACGGAGGAGGGGCGTCCGCATCCCGTGCCCGATCCGCTGGGCGGGCAGACCGATGGCGCCGCGCTGCGCCGATATGGGGTACCCACTGCACGGATCGGCTGGCCTTGGCCAGCGAGTGGATCGCCCGAACCGGTGGCGGAAGGACTGGGTGGCATGGGCGCGACTTACGTGCCCGATCTGATGCCCTGCGCGCGCAAGATTGCCTACGCACTGATCGACACATTGACCCGCCCGCGCAGCGAACTGGGCCTTTGAAAACACGAACCGACGACGAGGAGAGAAGCAAATGGCCAAGATGAACGCGGCGCGTGTCCACGCGCCCGGCGGGTCCTTTCTGGTAGATGAAATCGATCGCCCTGCGCCCCGCGCGCTCGACGTTGTGGTCGCGGTCAAGGCGGCTGGCGTTGTTCCCAATCTGCGCAACGTGATGAGCAATTATGGTGACCGGGCCTATCTCACGGTGCCGCCGCTTCCGGCTATTTATGGGCTGGATGCCGCAGGCGTAGTTGAGGAAGTGGGAGAGATGGTGACGGGCATCGCGCCCGGTGATCGGGTTTATATCAATCCCGGCCGCTCATGCGGATCGTGCCACGCCTGCCGTTCGCTCGATGCGATCAATTGTACGGCCTATACCTTTCAAGGCTATTTCGGCTTTGGTCCGGCATCAACGGAAGTCTATCGCAATTATCCCTATGGCGGTTTCAGCCAGTATGCGACCGCGCCTGCCAACGGACTGGTGAAACTGCCCGAAGCGGTGAGCTTTGAGCAGGCGGCGCGATTCGGATACCTCGGCACCGCCTATTCGGGCCTTGTCAAAGCCGGGGTTGGACCGGGGCGGACGGTGCTTATCAACGGGGCGAGCGGCACGCTGGGCCTTGGCGCTGTCTTGCTGGCGCTGGCCATGGGCGCGACGCGGGTTCTGGGCGTGGGGCGGAATAAGGAACTGCTGGGGCGGGTGCGGGCGATCGATCCTTCGCGAATATTTGTGCTGTCATCTGGTGAGGAGCCTGTTGGCGATTGGGCCAAGGGGCTGACCGATGGGCTGGGCGTGGATGCCGTACTCGATACAATGGGGCCGGGTGCGCCCGCGCAAGTGATGATCGATGCCATCGACGCGCTGCGGCGCGGCGGCAAACTGGTCGACGTGGGCGGGATGAACGCGCCGATTTCGGTCAACATGCATCAATTGATGTGCGCGCAGATCAGCCTTGTAGGCTCACTCTGGTTCACCGTGGCTGAAGGGCAGGACGTGGCCGCGATGGCTGCTGCCGGAACGCTGGACCTGTCCGTTTTCGAACATCGTGTTTTCCCGCTCGATCAGGTGAACGAGGCGCTTGCCGTCGCTGAAAAGCGCGCGGGCGGCTTCGTCAACGTGGTCGTCCAGCCCTGATGCACGGCGCTTGAACGCGCAAGGAAAGGAAAATTGAGATGGTAAGACGTGTGGTAACGGCGGAGCGCGATGGACGTTCCTATGTCATGTCTGATGGACCGGTCAGCAACACGCACAACTTTGCTGCGGTGCCCGGATTCCAGACGACGCTGGCGTGGGAAGCTCCAGCGGTGCCCAGCCTGCCTTTTGACGGGAAAGATCCTGTTGCGCAGGTGGTTTCCATGCTGCCTTCGCCGCACGGTTCCTCGTTCATCATCGTTCAGTTCCCGCCTGACAGTGTGATGGCTTCTCCCGATTTCGATCCCGAAGCCGCCGGCGCCGAACAGATGAAGTTCCTGCCCGGTCTTGCCGAGACGTTCGATCCCGATGGTTCGGGCAAGCACAAGACCATGACGGTCGATTACGACATCATCCTCGAAGGGGAACTGTGGATGGAGCTGGATGATGGCGAGCTTACCCATCTCAAGGCCGGGGATGTCGTCATCCAGAACGGCACGCGCCACGCGTGGCGCAATCTTGGCGACAAGCCTGCGCGCATGGCGTCCATCCTGATCGGGGGCGGGCAATAAGACCTGCGGGGCGGTGTTGCCGCCTTCGCATTTTGGCATCGGACAGAACGCTACCATGATTGTCAACGACCTCCATTATGCTGATCTGGCGACTGTGGATATTGGCCGCGAAGCTTCGGCCATGACGTGTCAGCCGTGTGCGCCAGCGGCGAACGGAGCGCCGCTTGGCTTTCAGCTTGCGGCGGCGCGGGGGCGTAAAGACCTTTTATTGCGCGCGGGAATCGCCTTCCAGCGCGAGACGCTCTGGCACCTGAACCGCCCGATTGACTGACAGCAAGACGCTCTGGGAACTGAACGAAATGGAACTGCGCGGAAAATACGGGATCGTAACCGGGGGCGGAAGTGGCATGGGCCGCGCTGCGGCTCTCGCCATGGCACGAGAGGGCGCGACGTTGCTTCTGGTCGGCCGCCGTCTTGCGCCGCTGGAAGACCTTTGCTCGGAGATCGCGGGCCTGGGCGGCACAGCCTTTGCTCACAGCGCGGACGTTTCGGTACGTGACGGGATCAAGGGCGTAGTGGACGCGGCGGTCAGCCGCTTCGGGAGGCTGGATCTCGCTTTCAACAACGCAGGCGGCCATGCCGATTTCAAGCCAATCGACCAGATCCCTGAGGACGAGGCCGAATGGGTGATCAACCTCAATTTCAAGGCCGTTTACTGGGGCGTGAAATACCAGTTCGAAGCGATGGCGGAGACAGGCGGCGCCATCGTCAACAATGCCTCGATCTTCGGGCTCAAGGCGATGCCGGGCCTGTCCCACTATGTCGCGAGCAAGTTCGCGGTCGTCGGGCTGACCAAGGCGGCCGCGCTGGACGGCGCCAAGGCGGGTATCCGGGTCAACGCGGTCTGTCCCGGCGGCACACTTACCCCCAATTTCCTGAAAGTCACCGGCGGAGACGCACATGCGATGGATGATGCCGTGCCCATGGGGCGCATCGGCCAGCCCGCGGAAGTGGCCGAAGCAGTTGTTTGGCTCATGTCCCCACGCGCTGCCTATGTGACCGGCGCGGCGCTGCCGGTCGATGGCGGCATGTCCGCCGGGTGATGCGCTCTTCTTCTCAACTCTTGGTTCGTCAACACAAAACCGGATACCGATAAATGTCCCAGCAACACATAGCCGCCGAGCGCTTGCGTGAAGCCTATTCCAATGGAGCCGTTGCGCCCTTGCGCGATATCCTCGCGGTTGATGATGGCGCGGGCGCTTACGCCATTCAGTCGATCAACACGCGTCACTGGATTGATCAGGGCCGCCGCGTGGCGGGGCGCAAGGTCGGACTGACGGCCAAGGCGGTGCAGGCGCAGCTTGGCGTGGATCAACCCGATTTCGGCGTGCTGTTCGAAGACATGGCGGTGGCCGATGGTGGCACCGTTCCCGTCAGCCGCCTGCTCCAGCCCAAGGCGGAGGCTGAAGTCGCGCTGATCCTTGGGGCTGATTTGCCGGATCGTACGGTAATTCGCGAGGAACTGGAGGCAGCTATTGCCGAGGTGGCGGCGGCCATCGAAATCGTCGACAGCCGGATCGCGGACTGGAAGATCAGTTTCGCAGATACCGTCGCCGATAACGGCTCATCAGGTCTCTACGTGCTGAGCAATACCCGCCATGAACTCGCCGGGCTCGACCTGTGGACCTGCGGTATGGTGCTCGAGAAGAACGGGGAGATCGCGTCGCTTGGCGCGGGCGCAGCGTGTCTGGGCCACCCCCTCAACGCAGCCATTTGGCTCGCAAACCTGCTTGCCGAGCAGGGAGAACCGCTGCGCAAGGGCGACTTGATCCTTACCGGCGCGCTCGGCCCAATGGTGCCGATCGCCGCGGGCGACATTGTCAGGGCCACCATCGGTGGCCTTGGCACTGTCTCCTTCTCTTACAGGGACTGACTCATGAGCGACAAACTTCCCGTTGCGATCATCGGATCCGGCAACATCGGGACCGATCTTATGATCAAGGTGATGCGTCTTTCCGACAGTCTGCAGATGGGTGCCCTTGTCGGCATCGACCCTGAATCGGATGGCCTGAAGCGCGCCGAGCGGCTCGGCGTCCCCACCACTGCTGAAGGTGTCGCTGGCCTGGTAGCAATGCCCGGGTTCGAAAAGATCGGCATCGTCTTCGATGCGACGTCTGCAGGAGCCCATTCCCGGAACAACGAGATCCTCCAGCGCCACGGCAAGCATGTGGTCGATCTGACGCCCGCTGCCATCGGCCCGCACGTCATACCGCCGGTCAATGGTGACGATCATCTCGATGCCCGCAATGTGAACATGGTGACCTGCGGCGGTCAGGCAACGATCCCGATCGTCCACGCGATCAACCGTGTCGCCAAGGTCCACTATGGCGAGATCGTAGCGTCAATTGCGTCGAAAAGTGCTGGGCCCGGCACCCGCGCCAACATCGACGAGTTCACCGAGACGACCAGCCAGGCCATCGAGCAGGTCGGCGGCGCGACGCGGGGCAAGGCTATTATCGTTCTCAATCCCGCCGAACCGCCGCTGATCATGCGCGACACGGTCTATTGCCTCACCGAGGTGGCCAATACGGCCGCCATCGAACAGTCGGTGGCGCAGATGGTGGCGCAGGTGCAGGACTATGTTCCGGGCTACCGTCTGAAGCAGCCCGTTCAGTTTGAACATGTCGGATCCAATTACCCGCTCCGCATCCCGGAAATGGCGGACACCGGTCAAACCGAGTTCACCGGACTGAAGGTCAGCGTGTTCCTCGAGGTCGAGGGCGCCGCCCATTATTTGCCTGCGTATGCTGGCAATCTCGACATCATGACGTCCGCGGCGCTCCGGACCGCCGAAAAGATCGCGCAGCGTCTTCGCGAAGGAGTTTCGGCATGACCTTCGATCCAACCCGCGACAAGCTGTATATCCAGGATGTCACTCTGCGCGATGGTATGCACGCCGTGCGACATCAGTACGGAATCGATCACGTGATCGCGATTGCAAGGGCGCTGGACCGTGCGAAGGTCGATGCGATCGAGGTCGCCCATGGCGATGGCCTTTCAGGTTCCTCCTTCAACTATGGCTTTGGCGCACACACCGATTGGGACTGGATCGGCGCGGTGGCCGAAGTGTTGGAGCACAGCGTACTCACGACGCTGCTTTTGCCTGGTATCGGCACGATCCATGATCTGAAACGTGCTCACGAGATGGGCGTGCGTTCGGTGCGGGTGGCGACCCACTGCACCGAGGCTGACGTCGCGAAGCAACATATCGAATATGCGCGCGGCCTCGGGATGGACGTGTCGGGCTTTCTGATGATGAGCCACATGTCAGAACCGGAGGCGCTGGCCAAACAGGCGCTGCTGATGGAAAGCTACGGCGCCCACTGCGTCTATGTGACGGACAGCGGCGGTGCGATGACGATGGACCAGTATGCCGCGCGCCTTGCGGCCTATGACCGCGTGCTGAAGCCGGAAACCCAGCGCGGCGTTCATGCGCACCACAACCTCAGCCTTGGCGTCGCGAACAGCGTGGTTGCGGTTCAGGGCGGTGCGGTGCGTGTCGATGCCAGTCTGGCGGGCATGGGCGCCGGGGCAGGCAATGCGCCGCTCGAAGTATTCATTGCGGCCGCTGACGTGATGGGCTGGAACCACGGCACGGACTTGTTCGCGCTGATGGACGCCGGTGAAGAACTTGTCCGCCCCTTGCAGGATCGCCCGGTGCGGGTGGACCGGGAGACGCTGACGCTCGGCTATGCGGGGGTCTATTCCTCTTTCCTGCGTCACGCGGAAAAGGCGGCGGCCGAATATGGCCTCGATACCCGCGCAATTCTGGTCGAACTGGGCCGCCGCAAGATGGTGGGCGGACAGGAAGACATGATCGTCGACGTTGCTCTCGACATGCTCAACGACAAGGCCGGCTGATGCGCCACGCCCCACACACATTCTGGCTGGAGCCGTGATGATGACCATCAGTGAAGAAAATGCGAGCCATTTCGTCACCGTTGCGGAAGGCGATGGCGAACTGAATATTCACTATAACGACTTCCGCGCCGGATCGCGAGTGGTCGTGATGCTGCACGGGTCCGGTCCGGGCGCGAGCGGCTGGGCGAACTTTCACCGCAATGTCGAGCCGCTGGTGGATGCTGGCTTTCGCGTCCTGCTGATCGACGTGCCGGGTTGGGGGAAGAGCGACAGCATCGTCAACGCCGGTTCGCGTTCTGACCTCAATGCCCGCATCGTGAAGGGCGTCATCGACGCGCTCGGAATCGACCGGGTGGATATGCTCGGGAATTCTATGGGCGGGCACAGCGCGGTCGCCTTTGCGCTCACCTATCCCGAGCAGACCGGCAAGCTGGTGCTGATGGGAGGCGGAACAGGCGGGGCCAGCCTGTTCGCCCCGATGCCGACCGAAGGCATCAAGTTGCTCAACGCGCTATATCGCGACCCTACGTTGGAGAACCTGAAGCGGTTCAATGACGTCTTCGTGTTCGATCCCAGCGTGCTTACAGGCGATCTGCTCAATGTTCGGCTTGCCAATATGCTGGATCGGCGCGACCATCTGGAGAATTTTCTAAAGTCCTCTGAGCTCAATCCGCGCCAGTTCCCGGACTTCGGCCCCAGACTGCCCGCCATCGCTGCACCGACGCTGATCGTCTGGGGGCGTCAGGACCGGGTTGTCCCCATGGACGCAGGCCTACGCCTGGTCGCGGGCATCCCGGATTCGCGGCTGCACATCTTCAACCAGTGCGGACACTGGGCACAGTGGGAACATGCCGATGAGTTCAACCGGATGGTGCTGGATTTCCTGCGCCACTGATCGGTTACGGCTACACCTGCACCATGAGCCCGCAAAAGCGGGGAGAGGAACGAGGCGATGATTATGGGGGCCATCTGCATGAGCCATTCCCCGCTCATGGACCGTAACCGCACCGAGCCGGAAGCCGAGCAGCGTTTCCACGCGGCCGTGGCGGAGAGTGCGCGAATATTAGAGGAGATGCGCCCCGATCTTCTCGTCGTCTTCTATCCCGACCATATGAACGGCTTTCAATACAACATCCTGCCGCCATTCTGCATCGGTGCCCGGGCTCGCTCGCTAGGAGACTATGGCTCCGTGCCGGGAGCAATGCCGGTGGACGAGGAAGCGGCCCTTTCGCTTTCGGCCTCGGTGATAGACCAAGGCGTGGATGCTGCCTTGTCGTTTGACATGCTGGTCGACCATGGCGCGACCCAACCGCTCGAGCTGCTGTTTTCCAAAATAGGGGCGGAATTGCCGCGGCTCGTCCCGATATTCATCAATTGCGCCGCCGCACCGCGCCCGCCTTTCCAGCGTACCCGTGTGCTAGGCGAGGCCGTAGGCGAATGGGCGAAGGGCCGACCCGAACGGATCGTGTTCATCGGCTCCGGCGGCCTGTCGCACGATCCGCCGCTCCCCAACATCGCCACTGCCAGCCCCGAAGCGCGGGCACGGATGATCGCGGGGGGCGAAACATCCTTTGCCGATCGCGCCGCGCGACAGGGCAATGTCTTCCGGGCCGCTGCGGCTTTCAAAAGCGGCGGGACAGGTTTGCGGAACCTCAATCCCGAGTGGGACAGGCATTTCATGGCCGCAATGGCGAATGGAGAGATCAGCATCGCAGACCACTGGAATGAGTCCGATCTAATTGAGTCGTGTGGGGGCGGCGTCAATGAAGTGCGCTGTTGGATTGCCGCCATGGCAGCGCTTGCCCGGTCCCGTCCGTACCAGGTTGTCAGCCAATATTATGAACCCATACCTGAATGGATCACCGGCATGGGGATGCTAACAGCGCGATCAGGACAAATCTGATGCTACTAAACTGCATTTGATATCGGAATAGTATCTACAGATGTATTTAATAGGGGGGGGATATTTATTTTATGTAGAAAATGTATGATTGGCGGAGTGGTAGTTGCCTTTCAATATTTGTCAGCTTCGTTATGCAATCGCCGCGGCGGATCATGGCAGTTTCTACCGGGCTGCGCGCGTGCTGAACGTGGAGCAGTCCACGTTGAGCCGGGCTATCCTCAAACTGGAGCGCGTCATCGGCGGCCGGATTTTCAACCGCTCGCAGGCCGGTGTCAGCATAACGCTCGCCGGCGCACAGTTTATTCGCGCGGCGCGGCACATGGTGGCGAGCGCGGACAAGATGGTTACGACCATGCGGGCGGCGGGTCAGGGCCGCGCCGGCGGCCTCGCGATCGGGCACAACAGCGCGATCTCGACGGGTTATCTGCGGGCGGCGATGCTGGGCTGGCTGGCGGCCAATCCAGATGTAGAGATCGACGGTATGGAAGCCGATCGGGGCGCGCTGCTGGCAGGGTTGGACACGGGTGAGATCGATATTGCCATCCTGATCGGGGAAGCAAACCATGTCGATTTGCGCCGCGAGCCGTTTTGGACTGAGCGTGTCATGGCCGCGCTGCCGGCCAATCATACCCTTGCCGCGAGCGAAACCGTTCACTGGACCGATTTGCGGCGCGAGCGCTTTCTGCTGCCCGCCGCCGATCCCGGCCCGGAAATTCGCGACCTGCTGCTCGGCCGCCTGATGGTGGCGGGCGAGCCTCCCGACATCAGGATGCATCAGGCCAGCCGCGAGGCGATCCTGAGCGTGCTGGGCGGCGGGTCGGCCGTGTCGATCGTCTGCGAGGGCGCGACGGGCGCGCGCTATCCCGATGTCGTCTATCGCCCCGTCCAGGGCGAGCAGGGGCCGGCCTTCATCAGCTATTCGGGCTACTGGCGAAAGGACAACTGCAATCCCGCGCTGAGGCGTTTCCTCGCCTTCGTGCGCGACCGCCATGCGCTGTCCTTCGACATCCCGTGAACGCGCGATGCAGTGAGATGTGACGTTAACAGGCCGGATCGCAACCAACGGCCGGACTGATTTGGAACCGGACAAAGAAGCGCATCATGGCGCAAGGCGAGATAATCACCATCGTGCTGCTTACGCTGGTCGTCCAGTTCGGAGCGGGCTTCGTCATGCTTGGGGACCTGACCGAAATCCTTCGGTCCCGACGTGATGGTCTAGGATGCGGCGCGGCTTTCGGTATTGCAGAGTTACTTGTCCGCCTTTTCCTCTTTGGGCGCGATAACATCGCAAAGCGAGCCGCTGAGGCTGCGGCCGACCACTACGCCGAACGCGGCCAGCGCCTTCTTCGACAGGCACATGACGCGCGGCCCCGGCCCACGAAGCTGGACGCGCAGGAGCGCCGCAGGCGGTTCTTGGGTAACTGACCCTAGCCGGACGTCTCAGCCCTTGGCGTCACGGCGGCGGGAGAAGCCCCGGTCGCTCGCCATAAACTTCGCCAGCATCGGCGAAACGAGCTTTTCGGGAGGAATGGCGTCCCCGCCGGTCTCGGCCGCGAGCATAGCGGCGTATGCCGCAAGATCGCGGTGGACGGAAGCCGGCAGCTCCACTGTCAGCTTCACGGGGCGGTCGTCGGCGAGCGGACCCAGCTTTAACTTCGTCATCTTGTTGCTCCCACCGGTTCAAGCACCAGGTCGCGGGTGAGAACCACGCGCAAAGGATGCCCCGGTCGTATTGTGAGCGTCGGCTGCACGTTGAGCTGCCGCCGAACGATCTGCTGGCCGGTCTGATTGATGGTGTCCTGCGAGCCGCGTCGCAACGCGCGGGTCAGGTTGTCTTCATCGTCCGCGCCTAGCTCGGCGCCCGCGCCAAGCAGGGTCGAGATGGCCGCGGCCTTGAGCAGATTGCCCCAATGCTGGTTTACGCGGTCCTGTAGGCCCGCGAAGCCTGCACCGTCGGCGCCGGGCTGGCGCTCGAGAACGACCGAGCGGCCGTCCGGCATGATGAGCCGATCCCAGGCGAGCAGCACGCGGGTCTGCCCGGCGGCGATCTTGCTGTCATACTCGCCGATCAGGCGGGCGCCCTGCGGGATGAGCAGGATGCGGCCGGTTGGGCTATCATAGACGTTGGCCGTCACTTGGGCGGTGATCTGGCCGGGCAGGTCCGAACGGACGCCGGTGATGAGCGCGGCCGGGATGATGCTGCCGGCCTGCACGAGGTTCGGGGATGCCGGCGCGGTCAGTCGCTCGACGCTGACCGTGCGCTGGTTGGCCGCCGGCGCCATGAAGGCGCGCTTGCCGGCCTGATCGCCTTGCGCTTCCTGCTGAGTCGGTTCCTGCGCGGAAGGCGCCGGCAAGCCCGGCGTCGAGACCGGCTCCGCACCCGCGCGCGGGCCGCCGCTGCCGAGGAACACCGAGCTGGTGCGGGCCGCATCGCGCTCCTGCGCCGCACGTTGCCGAGCCGCCTCCGCGGCCTGCGCGCGCGGATCGGGCGGACCTGGCCGCGCGCCGATCGGCGGCACGGGCACGTCCTCGCCGCGCTGCTGCGCCGACACGATCGGGCGGCCGAGGTCGCCGGGGAGTGGCGGGCCTAGCCGGGGCGCCTGCGCATAATCGCGCGGGCCGGACGTGATCGTCTCGGACGTAGCGCGACTGTCGGTGTTGTAGAGTTCCTGCGCGGCTCGATCGCCCGGCGGCCGTAGCGCGTATATCAATGAACCACCTATGCCGAGCCCGGCGGCCACGCCGACGACGGCGAGCGCCTTGCGGGACAGCCGCATGACGCGGGGCGGATGGCCGCGAAGCTGGAACGCGGCGGGATCGGGGCGAGCGGCCTGCGGCTCCGACCGCGCTTCGGCTGGCGCATCGTGGCTGTCGGTCACGGCCGCCCCCTCCGCCCGTCGTCGCGCACGATGCGGACGCGCTGCTCGGTGCGCCGGTCGCCCAGGCGCAACTCGGCGGCGGCGAATAGGCGATCGACCACCATGTAGCGGCCCTGCACCCGGTAATTGACCAGCTCGGCGTCGCCGTGCGCGCCGGTCACGAACAGCGGCGGCATCTCGCCCTGCGAGATCCCTGCGGGAAACTCGATGAACACCTGCCGCCCGTCGTCGAACGCACGGGCTGGCGTCCACGGCACGCGGTCTCCTTCGATCCGGTAGCGGAAATTGAGCACCGTCACGTCCACGCCGGTGGCTGCCGGCGCGGCGGCAACAGCAGCCGCATTGCGACCCTGTAAGGCGATGAGCTGGTCCTGCGGATAGGACCAGGACACTGACGCCATGTAGGTCGCGGGCGTGGCGCGCAGCTCCAGATGATAGGTGCGACGGTCGGTGTTGATGACAAGATTGGTGGCGAGGTCAGGCCGGGTGGGCTTCACCAAGATATGCACGCGCGCGGTCGCGCCGCTGCCGCTCACCGTGTCGCCGATGATCCACCGCACCGTGTCGCCGGCCGCGACCGGCCCCGGCCCGACGAGCTGCTCGCCTTCCTGCAAGGCGATGTCCGTCACCTGGCCGGGCGCGGCATAGACTTGATAGAGCGCGCCTTCGGTCCACGGATATTGCTGGATGGCGTTGAGGAAGCCGTCGCGCACCGGCTGGATGCGCGCGGCGTCGTTGGCGTCGCCGACGCGGCGGCGTGGATCGGCGGGCTCCGCCGGCCGCGGACCTTCCGTCACCGGCTTCAACTGACCGGGCAGCGGCAGCGGCTCGGGGATCGTGACGATCTCGACCGCGCGGGGCGGCTCGGCCGCGGGCGTCGCCACGATCGCCGGGGGCGGATCGTCGAACGCGATGACGGGCGGCCTGGCCGACGTGGTGGCGCAGCCGGTGTGCGCGGATGCGGAGACGAACAGCGCGGCCGTGGCCGCGCGGCGGATGGGTATGCCGGTCATTGCGACAGCTCCTTCGACCAGTTGAGGGCATTGACGAAGACGCCGAGCGGGTTCTTGCGCAGGGCGTCGGGCGTTCGCGGCGGCTGCACGACGACGGTGAGGATCGCCGACCAGCGCTCGGTCGCGGCGAGGCTGCCGTCCTGATAGCGCCGCTCGGTCCAGGCGACGCGGAAGCTGTCGGACGAAGCACGGATCACGCTCGACACATCCACCGCGACCTGCACCTTGCCGACCTGCGCGAACGGGTCGTTGGCGCGTGCATAATCGTTGAGGAACAGCGCGCCCTTGTCGGTCGTGAAGTCGTAGGCGCGAAGCCAGTTCTGGCGCACGATGACCGGATCGGCCGGAACCGCGCGAACCTGCTCGATGAAGCGCGCGAGATGGAACGCGACTTGCGGATCGGTCGGGCGGTAGCCGCCCTCGGCGGGCGCGAGCGCCTGCGCCTCGCCGAGCCGATCGACCTGCACCACCCACGGGACGATGTGGCCGCGAGCCGATTGCCAGATGAGGCCGCCGGTTAGACCGCCCGATAGCGCCAGCGTCCCGAAGAAAGCGAGCCGCCAGTTCTTCGCCTGCACGCGCGCGGACCCGATGCGGTCGTCCCATGCCTGCGCCGCGCGCTGATAAGGGGTCGCGGGTTCGGGCGTCTGGCCGTAGCGGATGCTGGGGCGCTTAAACATGGATCAATCCTTCTGGCTGGTGTCGACGGACGCGCCGCTGCCGCCGCCGTCGCCGGAGCGCAGCGTGTGGGCGGCGATGGTCCCGCCGTGGGTCATGGTCTGGCGGTTCTTCATCGCGGACGCCCAGGCCGGAGCGCCAGCCGGTGCGTCCGGCGACGGCGTGGAGCTGCCGCCTGAAATGGTCCCGCCCGTTGCGGTGACGGCGGCGCGGCCGCCGGAGCGGTAGCTGTCCTTAAGCGAGGCGGCTGCCTTGCGCAGCGGCGACATGGCTGCGCCCACAGCGGCCTGACCGACGCCGCCAGCGCCACCGCCAACGGCTGCCGCGCCGGTCTTGCCGGCCGAGCCGAGCGCATAGGCGCTGTTGGCAGCGCCAGACGTAAATGCAGCGCCGCGGGCCGCGCCGCCGACTGCACCCGCCGCCGCGCCGACGCCGAGGCGGGCGGCGGCAGCGCCACCGGCGAGCGCGCCGCCGGCCGCGAGCGCGGTGCCGGCCGCGGCGCCTGCGCCGAGCGCCGGGCCGCCCGAGACGATGCCATTGGCGATCGACGGGCCGAAGATGCCGAGCCCCAGCAGGCAGAGCGAGGCGAGCGCGACGGCCAGCGCGTCCTCGATGCTTGGCTGCGCGCCGCCGAAGCCGGCGCGGAACTCGTCGAACAAGGTGGAGCCGATGCCGACGATGACGGCGAGCACCAACACCTTGATGCCCGACGAGATCACGAGCCCCAGCACGCGCTCGGCCATGAAGGCGGTCTTGCCCAACAGGCCGAACGGGATGAGGACGAAGCCGCAGAGCGTCGCCAGCTTGAACTCGATCAGGGTCACGAAGAGCTGGATCGCCAGAATGAAGAAGGCGAGAATGACCAGCAGCCAGGCGATCAGCAGCACGGCGATCTGGATGAAATTCTCGAAGAACGCGACCCAGCCCATAAGGTCGGAAATCGACTGGAGGATGGGCTCGCCGGCTTCCAACCCGACTTGCGCGACCCGGCCCGGCTGGAGCAACTCGGCGGCGGTGAAGCCCGTGCCGGACGCTTTCAGGCCGAGCCCGGCGAAGCTCTCGAAGACGATCCGCGCCAGGCTGTTCCAGTTGCCGATGATGTAGGCGAAGACGCCGACGAACAGGGTCTTCTTGACGAGGCGCGCGATGATGTCGTCGCCTTCACCCCAGGTCCAGAACAGCGCGGCCAAGGTCACATCGATGACGATCAGGGTGGTGGCGATGAACGCCACCTCGCCGCCGAGCAGGCCGAACCCGCTGTCGATGTAGCGGGTGAAGACATCCAGAAAGCGATCGACGACGCCGGTGCCGCCCATATCAATTCTCCTGCGGGGTAGCGCCATCGGCGATGCGGGCGGCGGGGCGCGCGCCGGGCGCGAGGAACCGGCGACGGTTCTCCCCCCAGGCGCGCAGGCAATCGGGGTCGCTTGCCCCGGCCGCGCCGATCGACTGGCAGCGGCGCAACTCGATCAGCAGCGGGTCCGTCGCCGAGGTATCGGAGACGGCCGCTGGCGCCGCGCGCGGTGGTTCGGGCGCACGACTCATCTCGATCGCCGTCATCGTGATGGTGATGGCGATGAAGACAATGGCGCCGATGCGCGCGAGGAGCTTGCTGTCCACGGGCGTCAGTCGTGGAACATGCGGGCGTTGCCCGGCTGATAGCCGGTGGAGCGCGTCAGGAAGCGGCGGAGCCGTTCGCGGCTTTCGGCTTCGACGGTCGCGTTGCGCGCCGAGTCCAGCGCCTGCGCACGGCCCTGCGCGGCGAGCAGCGCCGTCAGGTCGGCGAGCTGCTGCGATTGCAGCGCGAGAAGCTGGTTGCCTGCCTGCGCCGCCTGGAGCGCACCCGTCGCCGACTGGCTGGACGTGACCAGGCCGTCCATCGTGGTGCGCGCGCCGTCGATGTTGCCGACGACACCGGCCTGAACGCGCAGCGCGTCCTCGAACGCGCCGACGCTATCCTCCCAGCGCGCATTGGCGTTGGCGACCATCTGCGCATGGGTGCCGGTCAGCGCCGCGCCCTTGTAGCGGCCATTGAACACCTGCTGGACGTTCTGCACGTCGTAGGCGATCCGCTGCGCCTCGCCGAGAAGCTGCTGGGTGCGCTGCACCTGCTGCTGCAATTGCTGGAGGGAGCTGAACGGCAGCGAAGCCAGGTTGCGCGCCTCGTTGATGAGGCTGGTCGCCTGCTGCTGGATTTGCTGAATCTGGTTGTTGACCTGCTGGAGCGACCGGGCGGCCGTCAGCACGTTCTGCGCATAGTTGGTCGGGTCATAGACGATCCCGCCGAACTGAGCGTGCGCCGGCGTGGCGGCGGTGATGCCGATCATGCTCGACGTGGCGATGGCGCCCGCCAGCATGGCGCGGCGCAGGATATCGGGTTTCATGGGGTCATGTCCTTCAAGGCAAGGGGGAGCTGGCCGGCATCTTCCCGGCGACCGGCCAGCGGATCGGGTGGGGGTTCGGGAAGAAGATCGACCGCCCAGGCGAGGCCGCGATGGCGCAGCCATTCGGCGGCAAAGCGCTCGCGGCCGTGGGTCTCGACCAGCTCGGCGATGCGGAGCTGATCGGTCTTGGAAGATGCGGCGGCGAAGGCCAGCGCGACCTCGCCGAGGCCTAGCTCGAACAGCCGGTTGCCACGCCGGGACTGGCAGTAATAGTCGCGCTTGGGCGTGGCCCGGCTGAGGATTTCGATCTGGCGGGCGTTGAGTCCGAAGCGCTCGTAGATGGCGGCAATCTGCGGTTCGGCCGCGCGCTCGTTGGGCAGGAAAATGCGCGTCGGGCAGCTCTCGATAATGGCCGGCGCGATGTTCGAGCTTTCGATGTCGGCGAGGCTCTGCGTGGCGAACACCACGCTGGCGTTCTTCTTGCGCAGGGTTTTCAGCCATTCGCGGAGTTGTGCGGCGAAGTCGGGGCTATCGAGGACAAGCCAGCCCTCGTCGATAATGATGAGCGTGGGCGAGCCATCCAGCCGGCCTTCGATCCGGTGGAATAGGTACGACAGGACGGCGGCGGCGGCCGATCCGGCGCCGACCAAGCCCTCCGTCTCGAACGCTTGGACCGACGCCTCGCCGAGACGCTCGGCCTCGGCGTCGAGCAGCCGGCCCCACGGCCCGCCAAGGCAATAGGAGGCAAGCGCCTGCTTGAGCTGCTGGCTCTGCAACAGCACGGCGAGCCCGGTCAGCGTGCGTTCCGGCACGGGCGCGCTAGCAAGGGAACCGAGCGCCGACCACAGATGCTCCTTGGCCTGCGGATCGACCGCCACGCCTTCGGACGCGAGGATCGCCGCCAGCCATTCGGCCGCCCAGGCGCGCTCGGTCGGATCGTCGATGCGGGCGAGCGGCTGGAGCTGCACGCCGTCGCCGGCCTCGTCGGCGAGCATCCCGCCAAGATCCTGCCAGTCGCCGCCCATCCCGATCGCGGTGGCGCGGATGCTGCCGCCGAAGTCGAAGGCGAAGACTTGGGCCCATTCGTAGCGGCGGAACTGCATTGCCATGAGGGCGAGCAGCACCGACTTGCCGGCGCCGGTCGGGCCGACGATCAGCGTGTGGCCGACATCGCCGACGTGAAGGGAAAACCGGAACGGGGTCGATCCTTCGGTCTTGCCGTAGAGCAAGGGGGGAGCACCGAAATGATCGTCCCGTTCCGGCCCCGCCCATACTGCTGACAGGGGGATCAGGTGGGCGAGATTGATGGTGGAAATCGGGGGTTGGCGGACATTGGCGTAGGTGTGGCCGGGGAGACTCCCCAACCATGCCTCGATCGCGTTCATTCCCTCGGGGATGACGGTGAAGTCGCGACCCTGGATGACCTTCTCGACCAGCCGCAGCTTCTCGGTGGCGATGGCGGGATCGCGGTCCCACACCGTCACCGTCGCGGTGACATAGGCCATGCCGGCATAGTCGGCGCCCAGCTCTTGCAGGGCGGTGTCGGCGTCGGCCGCCTTGTTCGATGCGTCGCTGTCCATCAGGACCGACACCTCGTTGGTCATCACCTCTTTCAAGATCGCCATGACGCTCTTGCGCTTGGCGAACCACTGGCGGCGGATGCGGCTCAGCAGCTTGGTCGCGTCGGTCTTGTCGAGCATGATCGCGCGGGTGGACCAGCGATACTCGAAGGCGAGCCGATTCAGCTCGTCCAGCAAGCCGGGGAACGTGACGTTGGGAAAGCCGACGATGGTGAGCGTGCGGAGATGATGATCGCCGAGCTTAGGTTCGAGCCCGCCGGTCAGCGGCTCGTCGGCGAGCAGCGCGTCGAGGTGCATCGGCGTTTCCGGCACGCGCACGCGCTGGCGGCGGGTCGAAACCGTGCTGTGCAAGTAGGTCAGCGTCTCGGCGTCATCGAGCCAGCGGACCTCGGGCACGAAGCCTTCGACCAGGTTGAGCACCCGGTCGCTGCGGTCGGTGAAACCCTTGAGCAGCTCCCAAGGATCGACGCCGGATGTGGAGCGGCCCTCGTAGAGCCAGCCTTCGGCGCGCGCGGCTACCTCGGCCGGCGGCATCCACAGCAGGGTAAGGAAATAGCGGCTCTCGAAGTGCGTGCCTTCCTCACGGAATTGCTCGCGGCGCTCGAACTCGACCAGCTCCGACACGGGATCTGGAAACGCAGCTTCGGGATAGTCCAGCGCGGGCGAGCGCTGCGCCTCGACGAAGATCGCCCAGCCGGAGCCGAGCCGACGCAGCGAGTTGTTCAATCGCGATGTCGTGGCGACCAGTTCGGCGGGCGTGGCGCTGTCGAGATCGGGGCCGCGGAACCGAGCGGTGCGTTGGAACGAGCCGTCCTTGTTCAGCACCACGCCTTCGCCGACCAGTGCGGCCCAGGGCAGGAAGTCGGGAAGGTTTGCAGCTTTGCTGCGATATTCACGCAAGCTCATCATGGCCGCATCCATGTCGGGTAGCGGAGGTGGCGCCGGGCCACGTCCACGAATTGCGGGTCACGGCGGGCGGCCCAGACGGACAGCCCGTGGCCGATCGCCCAGATCACAAGGCCGGCGATCCACAGGCGCAGGCCGAGGCCGATCGCGCCCGCCAGCGTCCCGTTGACGATGGCGAGCGAGCGCGGGGCGCCGCCGAGCAAAATCTGCTCGGTCAGCGCCCGATGGACCGGCGCGAAATAGCCCGCGATCGGTTCGCCATGATCGGCCGCGCTGGTCATGCGATCAGCGCTCCGCCGCCGAAGCTGAAGAAGCTCAGGAAGAAGGAGCTGGCGGCGAACGCGATCGACAGGCCGAACACGATCTGGATCAGCCTGCGCGAGCCGCCCGACGTGTCGCCGAACGCCAGCGTCAGGCCGGTCACGATAATGATGATGACGGCGACGATCTTCGCCACCGGACCCTCGATGCTTTCGAGGATGGATTGCAGCGGGGCTTCCCACGGCATCGACGAACCGCCCGCGCGGGCCGGGACGGCGAAGGTCAGCGCGATCACGCTGGCGGTGGCGGTGAGCATGGCGCGGCGTGCGCCATGCCGAAGGGCATGGATCATGGCAGGTCTCCGGGCTTGGGGGTGGTGAAAGGTGCGAGGCGGTAGTCGCCGGTCGCGGGGTCGAGCCCATCGACGCGGGCCAGTTCGGTCAGCCGGCGTCCGTGCGCATCGCGGACCAGCACGGCGATCAGGTCGATCGTCTCAGCAATCAGCGCGCGCGGAACCGTCACGACGGCTTCTTGGATGAGCTGCTCCATGCGGCGCAGCGCGCCGAGCGCTGTCCCCGCGTGGATCGTGCCGACCCCGCCGGGATGGCCGGTGCCCCAGGCTTTGATGAGGTCGAGTGCTTCGGCGCCGCGCACCTCGCCGATCGGGATGCGGTCGGGCCGAAGGCGCAGCGACGAGCGGACCAGCTCGGACAGCGACACCACGCCGTCCTTGGTGCGCATGGCGACGAGGTTCGGCGCGGCGCATTGCAGCTCGCGCGTGTCTTCGATCAGGACGATGCGGTCGTTGGTCTTGGCGACCTCGGCCAGCAGCGCGTTGACCAGCGTGGTCTTGCCCGCGCCGGTGCCGCCCGCGACAAGGATATTGGCGCGGGTCTCGACGCCGTGGCGCAGCGCCTCGGCCTCCTCCGCCGACATGATGCCGGCACGCGCATAGTCGTCGAGCGTGAACACCGCGACTGCGGGCTTGCGGATCGCGAAGGCCGGCGCGGCGACGACGGGTGGCAATAGACCCTCGAATCGCTCGCCGCCCTCGGGCAGCTCGGCCGAAACGCGCGGGGACTTAGCGTGAACCTCAACGCCGACGTGATGCGCGACCAAGCGGACGATGCGCTCGCCGTCCGCCGCGCTGAGCAGCTCGCCGGTGTCGCTGATGCCTTCGCCGAGCCGATCGAGCCACAACCGGCCGTCCGGGTTCAGCATCACTTCGATGACGGCGGGGTCGTCGAGCCATCCCGCGATCGACGGCCCGAGCGCGGTGCGCAGCATCCGCGCGCCGCGTGATTTCGCCTCGGATCGGATCGGGTGGACGGTCAACTACTGGCCCCTGCAAAGGACCGGGCGAACCGCCGCCCGGCTGTCGGGGCACATCAAGAGACGCAGGAATACTCGGGCCGCAACAGCCACTTGTCGGCGTAGTAGAGGGGGCGGCAGATACGGTGCCGAGGGCGGAAGCGGCTTTCCGCTACATCATGATCGGCCGTGCAATTCAGTCCGACTCGGACGATATCGAGCGCGGCCAGACATCTTCGGGAATCTCGTCCATTAAGGTCTTGCCGCTGGCGAAGCGCCGGCCGAGCGTTTCGATGAAGCCCTCGTAGCGCTTGCGGCCTTTGACCTGCGCCGCCGCCTGATCTTCGTCGGGCAGCGGCGGCGTCACCGCCAGCCAGAACCGGACGAACAGGGACAGCGCCTCGGTGGAAAGGCCGGTGTTGCGCTCCAGCCGCTGCACCTGTCGCGACAGCCGATCGAGCCGGCGCGCGAAAGCCGCCTCCATCCGGTCGGCGCCGTCCGGGGACAGGTAAGACGCAACCGCCGCCTCCACGATCGCGGATCGCGAGATGCGTCGGCGGATCGCCAGCTCATCGACCTGCTTGGCGAGTGCGGGCGGAAAATAGACGTTGAGCCGGGTTCGCATGTCGGCCTCCTACAAGTCGATCCCGTCGCCAGGATCGAGCGACGCCTGCCGCGCCATCCCCTGCATCCGGCGGCGCACAGCCGCCTGCCGCGCCGCGTCGTCCTGCTCGTCCTCCACGATCGCAAACTCTTGGCTCGGTGTGGCCGGCGTCTCCGGCGCAATCGCGACGTGCTCGGGCAGCTCGGGCTCGCGGCGCAGACCGCCATTGGCGGCGTCTTCCGCATCGCGGACGATGCGCGCGACCTGCTTCGGGTCAGCGGCCGCCTGCCGCCCGGTCCAGTCGTCCGCTCGCGCCTTGACCGCCTCCGGGTTCGGCGCCTGGGTGATGCGTTCGGACAGCCGGCGGTCCTGAAAGTAGCGCGCCTTCTTCGCGCGGATCGGGTGGACGCCCGCCACCATGACGATCTCGTCGTCGGGCGGTAGCTGCATCACCTCGCCGGGCGTGAGGAGCTGGCGGGCGGTCTCCGACCGCGACACCATCAAATGCCCGAGCCACGGCGACAGGCGATGCCCGGCGTAGTTCTTCATCGCCCGCATCTCGGTTGCCGTGCCGAGCGCGTCCGACACGCGCTTGGCAGTCCGCTCGTCGTTGGTGGCGAAGCTCACGCGGACATGGCAATTGTCGAGGATCGCGTTATTCGGGCCGTAAGCCTTCTCGATCTGATTGAGGGACTGCGCGATCAGGAACGCCTTGAGCCCGTAGCCCGCCATGAACGCCAGGGCGGACTCGAAGAAGTCCAGCCGGCCGAGCGCGGGAAACTCGTCGAGCATCAACAGCACGCGATGACGGTTGCCTTTGGGCGTCAGCTCCTCGGTCAGCCGGCGTCCGATCTGGTTGAGGATCAGGCGGATCAGCGGCTTGGTGCGCGCTATGTCGCTGGGCGGCACGACTAGGTAGAGCGTGGCCGGTCGCTCGCCCTCGACCAGATCCGATATGCGCCACTGGCACGCCCGCGTGACCTGCGCGACGACGGGATCGCGATAGAGCCCGAGGAACGACATGGCGGTGCTGAGCACGCCCGATCGTTCGTTGTCCGACTTGTTCAGCAACTCGCGCGCCGCGCTGGCGACGACCGGATGGACGCCGGCTTCGCCGAGGTGTGGCGTCGCCATCATCGCCGCCAGCGTCTGTTCGATTGTGCGGGAGGGGTCCGACAGGAAGCCCGCGACGCCGGCCAAGGTCTTGTCGGGCTCGGCATAGAGAACATGAAGGATCGCGCCGACCAGCAGCGAGTGCGAGGTTTTCTCCCAGTGGTTTCGGCGCTCCAGGCTGCCTTCGGGATCGACCAGCACGTCGGCGACGTTCTGCACGTCGCGCACCTCCCACTGGCCGCGCCGCACCTCTAGTAGCGGATTGTAGGCCGCCGATTCCGCATTGGTCGGGTCGAAGAGAAGCACGCGGCCGTGCCGTGCGCGGAAGCCGGCGGTCAGCGTCCAGTTCTCGCCCTTTATGTCGTGAACGATCGCCGAGGCCGGCCAGGTCAGCAGCGAGGGCACGACCAAGCCGACGCCTTTGCCCGAACGGGTCGGCGCAAAGCACAGCACATGCTCGGGGCCGTCGTGGCGCAGATAGTCGCGCGCGAGCCTGCCGAGCACGACGCCGTTCGGCCCCAGCAACCCGGCAGCATGAACCTCGCGATCGGTCGCCCAGCGCGCCGAGCCGTAGGTCTCGGCGTTTCTCAGTTCACGCGCGCGCCACACCGACATCCCGATCGCCACGGCGATCGACGCGAACCCGCCCGATGCGGCGATGAACGCGCCGGTCTTGAAGATGTCCGGGGCATAGGCGTCGAAGCTGAACCACCACCAGAAGAAAGCCGGCGGCGGATAGACGCGCAACCCGAACGCCTCGAACCAAGGCGGCCCAAGCTCGGGCTGGTAGGCGAGCGCGGCGGCGGTCCACTGCGTCGCGCCCCACACCCCGGCGAGCACGATCAGAAACACGATGATGATCTGGCCCCAGAGGATTTTGGTCGCGGACATGAAAGGTCTCCTGAGTCAGATGCCGAGGCCGCGCTTGCGGCCGAGCGTCCAGTCGATGCCGCCGCCGGCGCGGACGACGCCGGACACCTGACGGCCGAGTTGCTGTTCGAGGGTGCTGGCCCACGGCACGAGCCTGAAGCCGAGGCCGTCGTCGATCATGGCGAAGCGGCCGGAGGCGAGCGCGAGACGCTGGCGCACGATGCCGGCGATCTTCTCGCCGGACGCGGCGGGGCGATAAGCAAGGCCGGTCTCGCCCGCGATCTTCGCGCCAACCGCGTCCAACTCGCGCTTTCGCAGCGTGTCGAGCATCCCGCGCTCGAACACCGTCCGCTCGCCGAACCGGCGCGCGAGCCCTTCCTTGACGAGATGGTCGGTTCGCGCGTCCATCGCGCGTCGCACCTCCGCGCCAAACCCGCCATCCGCGACACTCGCGCCGCGCTCGATCAGCCGGTGGTCGAGCCAGGTCGCGCCGGGCGCCTTTACCTGCGCGGCGAGGTCGAGGTCCGACCGCGTGGCGAGCATCAGCGTCAGCTTCTCCTCGCCCGGCCGCCCGATCGCACGCAGCTCGACGATGCCGCCGAGCTTCGGTGTGTGCTCCAGCGCCTCGACGCCGGGCAGCCGGACATGGTGGGTGCGGCCATCGGTGCCGTCGATCACGGCATAGGCCGTGCCGATCAGTTCGTCGTGCAAGCCCTTGTCGATCAGCCTGCCCGCGATCGGCTTCTCGGGCGCGCTGGTGACGACGGCATAGCTATCGAGCGGCCGGTCCTGACCATGCTCGCGGAGCGCCGCGCCGATCGTGCGGATAATGTCGCCGCGCGTGCCCAGCTCGCGCAGCTTGGCCGCCGCGCCTTCGGCAACCGCCCACTCGCCCGGCTCGCCCTGCGCGGCGAGCCCCATCGACTCCAGATGCTGCAACCGCCCGACCATCAAGCGGCGGAGGCGCGGATCGTCCGGGCCGGGGCGCTCGGGCCGCAGGTCGATCACGCCCAGCTCGTCGGCCGAGCGTTTGATCTCGGTATCGAGCCGGGTCCAGCGCTCGGCCGCCACGTCGCGTTCGAGCGTGCGCTGAACCTCATGCTCGGGCTTCGGGCCAAGTTCGGCCTGCGCTAGTTCCTCGGCGTTGGAGCGCAGGTTGTGGCTGATGTAGTCGCGCGCCATGACGAGATCGGCGCCGGTGTCGGTCACGCCGCGCACGAGCAGATGGACATGCGGGTTGTCGGTGTTCCAGTGATCGACCGCGACCCAATCGAGCCGCGTCCCCAGGTCCGCCTCCATCTGGCGCACGAGGTCGCGGGTATATTCGCGCAGGTCCGTCAGCTCGGCCGCATCCTCGGGCGAGACGATGATGCGAAAATGATGCCGGTCGTCATTGCAGCGATCGGCGAAGCCGCGATCGTCGGCGTCGTCGCCGGCCGCATCGAACATGCGCGTCGGCGAGCCGTCGCGGGTGACGCCCTCTCGCTTCAAGTAGGCGACATGCGCGGACAGCGGCGCCATGCGGTATCCGCCCCGGCCGCGGTGATTAACGGGCAGCGCCTTCACCAGCACCCGCCGGCCCGATCCGAACAGTCGGCTGCGCGCGAATGCGGTGCGGCCCCGGCCGAAGTTGGACTGGCCGCGGCGGGACGGCCCGCTCCAGGCGCGGCGAGGGTTGCCGCCGCTCATGGCGGCGGCGCGCAGCACCTCGGCGACTAGGCCGCGGGCGTTGCGGCCCTGCGCCTTGCTGCGCTTGGCCTTACCCGGCCGGACGCGGAAGTCGCTGTCCTCGCTCATGGCCGGGCCGCTTTCGGCCGAAAATGGCCTGTGGTGCCATTCGAGGCGTTGTTTTTGCTGGCTTTTCTCTTCCGCGCGGCACGCGCGCCGACCGATGCCCCCGCGTGAAGCCTCGGAAAAGCCTCGGCTTTTCGGCGAAACGGGGCGGGCCTTGTATCTTGCCCTCGTCTGTCCCTACCGTTTTCCTCCTCCCCAGCCACTTTGCTGCTTCGGATGGATGAAGGGAGCGACAGGCCGATCATTGCGGTCGGCCCGCGCGGGCGCGGGACACGAACAGCGTCTCGCGAGCCACATTCGGCGACGGATCTGTCGTGCGACCGCCGTCAGATTCTACGCTGCCCGAGGGCGTTTCCGGCGCGGTTTCGCCGTTGCCGGACTGCACGCCAACTGCATCTGATGCGGCGCTTCCCGTGCGGACAAACAACGCGGCGCGACGCCAGGCGAACGGATCAGGCGGCACGCTTACCGCCACATCCACAGCGCCCGATCCTCCAGTGATCGGCGCGAGCTGGGCGAGATAGCCGACCGTCTCAGCGGGCAGCGGACGGCCGCGCGACAGGAAGTCGTCGTAGCGGCCTGGTCCCGCATTATAAGCCGCCAACATCGCGCTGGCGTTGCCGTAGCGGTCGTGCATCTCGCGCAGGTAGGCCGCGCCCGCCATGATGTTGTCGCGCACATCGAACGGATCGGGGCCGAGGCCATAGCGGGTGCGCAGCGCGCCCCAAGTCGCGGGCATGATCTGCATCAAGCCGATCGCCCCGGCGCGCGAGACTGCGCGTGAATTGCCGCCGCTCTCGACGCGCATCACCGCCCATATCCACGCCTCGGGGATGCCGAACCGCCGCGCGGCCTCGGCGACATGGACGGCGTAAGGATGGACGACCGCCGACCGCGCGGCCGGCATATCCTGCGCCATCGCCGGGGCAGACGCGACGCCGCCGGACAGCAGGACGACGGCAAGGGCTACCGCCGATCCGACTCCGCTCCGCCGCCAGCCTGCCAGTGTGCTCGCTGCGGTAAAGGGTGCGCGCGGAGCGCCGGCCTTCGGCCGCCCTTGACCGTCGCTGCGCGCCCCGGCTGGCCTGCGCCCGAGCGGGACGAAGGGATGAGACGGCTCTCCCGCGAACAAAGGGATGATGATCGGCCGCACGGGATCAGTCCTGCTCGCGCGACTTTGGCTGGCGGTTCCAGCGCAGCGACCAAGCCGACTTGTCGGCGGTGTTCTGGAACAGCGCGGCGCGGATTGGCTGCGCGAAGGCGGGATCGTCGATGCGCAGCGAGACGTAGTCCCCGGCGCGTTCGCCGGACTCGTTCCAGCCGGCGCCGATCTCCGGGCCTTCGCCGCCGTCGCCCCGGTGGACGCGCCAGTCGGGTGCCTTGTCGGCGTCGATCTGCTCGGCCGGAACGATCGAGATACGGATGTCGAGCGTCGCCGTCTCGATGATGCCTTCGTAGCCGTTGGCGGTGCGGAAGAAGCTGCCGATCTGCATGGGAATCTCCTTTGGGTTGGCAGGCGAGGAAGCGGATCAGCGCCAGACAAGCGGCGCGTCGGGCGTGTCGCGGGTGAGGATCGGGATGGCATGGCCGAGCACGGTCGAGGCCAGCAGCGGACCGAAATAGCGACCGTCCATGCTGTCGGCGTGGTCGGGGTTGAGCATCAGCAGCTCGCCGGCGCGCAGCGTGCGGCAGCCTTGCCAGACCGGCAGTGGGCGGCCCCGGCCGTCACGCTGCCGGGCGACGACGACGGGCCGCCCATCCACGCTCACCACCGCGTTGATGCGGCACACGATCTGCCCCGGCCGCGCCGCGACATGCTTCAACAGCGGCACGCGCTCGCCGAGATAGCCGCGCTCCGCCAGCCACCGCGCCAGCGCCGGTGGCGGCGTCACGGCGACCAGTGTGTCAAGCGGCGGATCGCGCACCGGCTCGATACGATAAAGCCCGATCGGCGCGCTCGCGCTGGCGTTCCAGACGACGCGCGGCAGCGGATCGAACACCGCGACGCCGGCGAACGATGTGGCGAACAGCGAGGCGGCGGCGGCCGTCGCAACGGCCCATCCACGGCGCGTCATCCCTCAATCTCCCGGCGCTTGAGCCAGGCGCGATGACGCTCCAGCGTGTAGGGGCGCGGGGCCTGTCCGGCGGCGATGCGGTTGTGGACATGCCGCCAATGGTCGGGTGCGGCATCGCAGGGATCGACGCCGGCCGCCTCGGTCGCGTCGATCGCGGCGAGAACTTGCTGGACCTTGGGCCAGCCTTCGATCTTGAGCAGGATGTCGCCGCCCGGCCGCACGAACGGCAGCGTCGTGAACGGTTCGCCTGCGCCGACCGCGCGCAGGATGTCGATGCGCGAGCTGACCGTGCCGTAGTCGTTCGCCGCCCAGCGGACGAACGCGAAGATCGCACCGGGACGGAAGCGGACGATGCGGCGGCGGCGATCCACGATCTCGTCCACCGCGACCCGGCCGAACCTGATCCAGTGCTCGATCCGCTTCTCGATCCATGTCAGTTCGACGCGCGTCATGCCGTCGTCGGAGGGCTGGCGGTGGCGCATGGGTGACGGCGGGACGCTCATCGCCGGCTCCGGGCGATGGCCGAATCCGCGCGCGGCATGAGATCGTCCTGTCCCGGATCGGAGGTCGAATGCTTGATGCCGATGTCAGCCCAGGCACGCAGGTCATCGACCGAATAGACGACGCGGCCGCCGATCCGGCGGTAAGCCGGGCCGGTGCCAAAATAGCGGTGCTTCTCAAGGGTGCGTCCCGAGAGGCCGAGGAAGCGTGCTGCTTCCGGCGTGCGCAGGAAGCGGGGCGGCAGGTTGGTGGGCGTATCGGACAAGTGACGGCTCCTGCGGGCGGTGGCGGCAGGAGGCGAAAATGGCAAAGCAAGGCGGGCCGGGTGGAGTACGAAGATCTGCGGTTGCACGGATGCGACCACCCAAGCGGGTATTGAAGCCGAAGCTTGGTCAGCGGATGCGGAGCAGCTTTCGGTAGTCGCCCTTCATGAGCGCCGTAGCGTCGCGAACCAGGCGCACTACGAAGGAGCGCGCGGCCGAGATTTTCCACTCGGTCGCGGGAAGTCGAGCCGCATCCTCGCGCCCCAGCTCGGCCGCGATCTGGCGATAGGTCGCGCCTGCATGGCGCAGGTCCAGCGCGCGGAGCATCAGGTCAAGGCGCGCCAACCGATAGGCGGTAAGTGGCCAGCCACGAGGCAGCGGCCCCGCCGCCCGGCCGAGAAGGCGGCGGTGGAAGCGCAGTAGGCTGGCGATGCGGGTGATGAAATCCTTGTCCAGCGGAATGACTGCGGCAAGTGGCCGACCGGGCGTCGCCTCGCGTAGCCACAGTCGATGTTCGCCTGCCGCATCGGCGACGATGACGTGGCGTCCGTCGATGCCAGCCAGGTCGGCGAGCAGCGCGCCGAGCGCGCGCGGATCGACCGGAGCGGCGCTCTCATACTCACCCGGCGCTGCGTCCAGAATGACCGTGACGGCGGTCAGCTCTGGGCGCCAGACGACCGGCTCTGAAAGGTCATCCGGCGCTGTGGCGAAAGGATAACCCCCAGCGCCGCGCGAACGCCGCCTCTGCGGTGTTCTTCGCGACGGCGCCGTCCGCGATGCGTAGCTGCATCTGCTCATGTTCGGCGCGGTATGTGCGGTTCCGTCGAAGAAACTCGGCGGCTAAATCGGCGCGCCCGAGCACGTCGGACAGATTGCCGGCGCGCCGTTGGCGCCGGTTCGGCGGCGTCGGCATAGCATCCTCCCAACCGCGCCACGCGCGGATTTCGGAGGGGCGAAGGTCGTTGGTGCAACCAACAGGCGAAAGCGCGAAGAATGCACTTAGACATGCCGCTGACGCGGCTGCGCTGACAAAGAATTACCGCCAAATTGGATGAAGTATTAAGTCTGCCGCGGTCGCTCGCAGCCGAGTAGATGCGCATAGCCGATCTCTGTCATCCATCGTGCGCGCGCAAGATGACTTTCGTGCATTGTCTTCGCTCGACCGGGTTCGATGGTGACGTCGATGCCGAAAATTGTGGCGGCGACCTCGCGCCAGTCGGCACCCTCGGCATCGGCATCAAGCAAACGAATATAGTCCTGAAAATGACTTTCGTCGTAGGCTGTGAGTTGCGCCGACTCTGGTACGCGGTCCTCAAATTGGCACATGGTCATGACGCCCCCGCCGTGTCCCAGTTAACCAACCTAGACCAAATACACCGCTCGGCTACGAGCGAATCCTGCATCGTTCATTGCACCTTTCGCAGCGAGGCTGAGCGCCGATCAGGCGATACACCTTATATGGGATAAACCGCATAGGGTGTATCGTCCAGTTTGCCGCGCATGGACATGCGGCGTCTCGTGGGATTGAACTTTGCGAAGCTGAGAAAGGAAAGGGGCTTTACCCAAGAGCGCTTTGCCGAGACGTCAGGCTTTACTCAACAATATGTCAGCGATCTGGAACGTGGGCGACGCAATCCAACCGTCGTCACCTTGTTCCACTTGGCCTCCGCGCTTGGTGTCACGCCCAGCGATCTTGTCGCCGAACTCGATCCGTCCGAGACTGAAAGTTGAACCCGAGCCGGGCGTGAGCCCGACGAGCGCGATTGCGACCGCGCGGACCTTGGGACGCGCGGTCGCTGCCGATCCGGTGCAGCGGATCGGCGCGAAAACGGCAAAGCCGCAGGGCCGGAAACTCCGGCCCTGCGGTAGTTATGGGGTCAGGCCGCTTTGAGGCGCTGCATCCCTTCGGCCAGCGTCCATAGCGCGCGGTTGAGCGTGACATTCTGGTCGATGCCATTGATCGCGCGCATCTGGGCACGGCGAATGCGGCCCTCTGCATTGCGCTTGCGGCCCTGCAATCCGCCCCGAACGACATTCTCCTGAATGACGTTGAACGTGGTCCACAGGCTGCGGTCCACATCCTCACGGCGGCGCGGCTCGATGATCTGCTCGGGCCGAACCGGGCTTTCGTCGTCGCCATAGCGCGCAACAAGGCTAACCTCGCCAAGCAAGCGCTGCTCATCCGGCGAAAGCTGCATCGCCTTCATCGACTCGCTGGCGTCGATCAGCCGGGGGAAGTCCTCGGCGACGGTAAACACGCCCTCGATGATGTCATGCTCGATATTCCCTTTGTGCGGCACGCGGACCTCCTCGAACCGCTCACCCGCGATCATGCTGTTGGTGCAGACGAAGCGCAGCATCCCGGCAAACATCTGATAGGCGCTGGTCCCATCATGGCTGTTCACGATGATGACTTCGGCGGCCTCCGGCTTGCCGATACCGTCGTCCCGGCGCAGGCGTAGCATATGCTTGGCGTGGCCGTGGCGGCTGCCGTCGCGCGGAACCGACTGGACCGCGAAGAACGGCGACCAACCTTCCCGGCGCAACCCCTCCACGATGTCGATGGTCGGGACATAGACGTAGCGATCCGAACGGCTGTCGTGCGCCTCGCGGGCGAAGATGGACGGGACGTGGCGATACAGAGCCTCGTTGTCGAGCGGCTCCCGGCCGCTGATCTGATGGGCGTTGCGACCGAAACGGGTGGCAAGCTGGTAGTGCATTTTGGCCTCCTTTGGGCTTGGGTTTCCGCGCAGCGGAGCGCCGCGCTGAAACCCTGCCCGTCGGCGAGACCGGGGGTGCAAACGGAAGGCGGCTTCGCGGGGAACCGGCTGCACGGAACGCGCGCAGCGCGAGGAGGAAGCTGGGCGGAAGCCGCTTGGAGTGCGCCAGGGGCAGAGCCCCAAGCACGCGCCGTCCTGCGGTGCCGGCAAACAGCTCTTGCCATTTGTTCCTGTTTTGATCCAAACCGGCTGCAAGGAGTCGGTATGAGCATTACGATCACGGGACAGCCGGGCCAGCGCATCGCGGTCGCCGGCGACATCACCAAAACGCTGCGCGTCCCCTATGACGAGGTTGAGGAGCGTTTCCTGCTGGCAGCGAGCGACGGTTCGTTGATCGAAGGCCGCCTAGAAGCCGAGGAAGATCGCTTCGACTTCCGGGTCGTGGTGGACGGCGCCGGGATTTCGCGGATCGGCCCCGGCGAGCTGACGTTGGATTGGGCGGTCGAATGGGTGACGATCGCACCCTACGATGCTGGCGCACTGACTGAGCGCGGCCCGATGCCGCTTCCCCTATTCGATTCGCTGTCCGGCTAGTTCTGCTGTCCCATCGCGAAGGCGCCCCCGCTCGGTGGAGCGGGGGCGCCTTCGCCGGTCAGCGGGACCAAATCAGCGCATATTCGCCGGTGGTGTCGGTTTCGGACAGCGTGGCGTAGATCGGCGCCGGGAAGCTCGGATCGTCCAGCTTGACCGAGATGTAATCGCGGCCTTCGCGGCTGGTTTTCTTCCAGGCGGCGCCGATATCCATGTCGCCGGACTGGATGCGGAAGTCGGGGGACTTGTCGCCTTCCTTCTCGACCGGGCGAAGGGTCGCTTTGGCGTTGAGGGTGAGCGTCTTGATAACGCCGGTGAACTCGCCCTTGCTGTTGGCGGTGAAGGTGCCGATCGTAGCCATGTCGCAATCTCCTACTTGCTCGGGCCACACCATCGCGGCCTCGATGGCTCGGCGTCGGCCGGGGCGCGATCGACCCCGCACCGCTTGCGGCTGCAACGCAGTGGAGGTTGGGCGGCGGCGGCTTTTTTGCTTCGCGATGCAAAGCCGTAGGCGGCGGAAAAAAGCTGGACGACGCCTTTGCGGGAGGGCGATCGGCTTCGGCCAGACAAGCCATTGGGGAGGCCGCTGGATGTCCGGCTCGGAAGTCAGGGAGTTTTGTATGACCGGCGACTATGTCGGCAACTCTGCCAACAGTCTTGCGCGATGTTCATCCTACGTTCCAAGGTGATTTAGCGATTCGACCGAAGGAGACCACGGAGGTTCGCAAAGGGAGGAGGAATTGGTGGCGCAACTGTTTTCGCAGGATCAGCTCGAAGCCATCGCTGGCGCGCTCGGCGACACTGAAACGGGACTCAAGGGGACTGAGATCGCGATGCTGATAGCGACATGTCAGATGACCGATCCGGGCGAGATTACCAAGCGGCACCGCATCTACAACGCCTTCGTCGCCAGCCAGAACGCCCGGCAGGACCGCACCCGCATCCTCGGCTTCATCCGCCATGCGATGAGGCCCGCCCGCTATAGCCGGGAGCCACACCGTTACGAGCCTATGCGCGCCAGTCTCAACCAGGCCCTAGCATTTGCCGGCCTCGTGGTTAGCGAAGCGGGAAAGATCGAAACCGTCGAGCAAGCGACCACCCCGCCGGAAGCGCAGCGCCGCGCGAAGGAATTGCGCACCGATCTGGAGACGCGCGGCGTTCACCCGGACGTGCTGCGCTTCTGCCGCGCTGAGCTGCTGGCCGATGACTATTTCCATGCGGTCCAGGAGGCGGTGAAAAGTGTCGCCGACAAGATGCGGGTCAGGACGGGTCTGTCAGATGACGGGGGAACGCTGGTGGACCGCGTGCTGGGCGGCGATCCGCCGATGCTGGCGATCAATCCGCGCGGAACGGTGAGCGAGCGTAGCGAGCAAAGCGGCTTTTCCAATCTCGTCAAAGGCGTCTTCGGCATGTTCCGCAACACGACTGCCCACGAAGCGCGCATCCACTGGCCGATGGCCAAGACTGACGCCGAGGATCTTCTGACGCTCGTGTCACTTATCCATCGTCGGCTCGACGCGACCTATATGCCGCCGCGTTCCTGATTGTGTCAGGGCGGCGGCGGATTGGCGGCGTAATCGTCTAGGACCGCAACGATGCGGTCGAGCAGGCCCGCGAATTTTGAGAAGTCGATCGTGTCTTTTTGCGGCTGCACGACCTTCTCGGCGAACCTAGCTTTCCCGTATTTTCCGGGTTCGTCGTGCTTCTTGTTGGGGTCGAACACTTTGCCGTCGATAACGGTCTTCAAAAGTGCAGGACCGAACGAGTCCTCAATGCAGCTCGTGCCTTTCGCGCCGATCTCCGGCGTTTTAATGAGATAGAGATTGGCGGCGAGACGGTAGAACGGGTCTGTAGAGGTTCTCGAAATATTGGGAGCGCCGAGATTTTTGGCGACGCTGAAGATATCCTTGGCACCATCGTCATTGTCGATCAGCCCGATGACGGGGTTGGGCAAAGGCCGGTGCCGGTAATGCTTGAGCGCGTCGGGATATTTCCGAATGAAGTGCAGGAGATCGCCCGCGCCATTGCCGATCTGTAGGACGTCATGGACCGTGCTCGAAAAATTCATGAACTTGAGCGCGGATTTGAACTTCCCTTTATCCATTGCGCCAAGCTGCGGATGGTAGGCGGTAAGCTTCTCTATCGCAGCGCGCAGATAGATAGAGTCGGTCTTGCCCTCGGGAATGATAAGCGGTTTAGGCGCAACGACGAAATTTCGGTAAAATAGAAAGCGGATGTATAGCTTCCGCGTTGCCGTCGCCTCTTTCTTCTTGTCGATAGAGGACCGCGCATCGACCTGATCGCGCACTTGATAGACGTAGCCCAGCATCCCTTGCAGCGGCGCAAGAGAGGTGGCGGGTTCCTGCATATCGGGATCGCCCGGCTTTCCGCCCGCCAGCGCGGCCGGGACAATGCGGTAATAAGTTCCACTGCCGAACAGTGACCAGCACATCGCGCGCACCGTGCGGTAGTATTCGGGTCGGATGTTTGGTTTCTCGTTGACGAGCAGCCCGGTCGCGACCTGCCGTGACCCACGATACTGCATCCGCGTCTTGGCCGGGTTCACATCAAAGCCAGCCTTGTCGATCTCCTTCAACAAGGCGGCGCCCAGCGCCCAATTATGCTCCGATCCCGGTATTGGGGCAGCGACATCGGCTGGGAACGCCTTGGCATTCGTGGAGAAAGTGATGTCGTCGGCATAGCGCGAATAGGTGCATTTCTGCGCCTTGGCGAAGCGAACGAGCCGAATGTCCAGGAGATGCCCGACGACATTGGAAATGACCGGCGAACAGGGGCTGCCTTGGGGAAGAACGTGATCGTGACAGGCGATCTGCGCGATGAGGGTCGCCACCTTGGGATCGAGACCGAAGCGCTTGTCCTTGATGAACATACCGCGCACGCGACCGAAATTGATCGACGGGAAGAAATCCTTGAGATCGAGATTCAACACGTAACGCCGCCGCTTGTGGACCGCGGCGTTCGTCACGATGGATAGATGCTTGGCAAAACCATGCGAGAGCTGTCGGCGTGGCGCACCCGCCTTGTCGATGTCGGCCAGCGCCAGATAGAGGACATTGGCGAGCCGCCGTTGCAGGAGCTTCAGTTTAGGCGTGGGGGCGAGAATCTGCCTCGGCGTCCCGTCGCGTTTGGGAATAGTGAACGTGGTGTATTTCTGAGCGCTGGGAAGGTGATAAAGTAGATAGGCGAGCGCTGCGGGCTTGTAGCCCAAGATCGCCGCTAGATCATCGAGCGACTTCGCCGCTTGCAGTTTCGCCAGACTTGACACCCCACCCCCCTAATAGGTGGCTTACAGGCACTCCTATGTGTTCGATCGGATCGTCCGCTCAGCCGTAAAGCTGCAATAAGGGTAGATGGAAGCATCACTGCCTAACATCGGTGTCTTATATCGCGATGCGCGATAACAACTCTGCCTGTAAGCCTGCGGCGGTTCTTGTCCAAACTACCCGAAACTTCAAGGGTTGATCCGCGAGCCGGGCGGTGCCCGGCGAGCGGCGAGATCAAGCAAAGCGGCCGCGCCCGGAAAGGGCGCGGCCGCGATTTTTTGGCCGACGATGAAAGGGAAGCCGGGACCGTTGGCGCGGCCCCGGCCTAATGCCGCTATTCGGCGGCAACGGCGTAGGAGACTTCGCCGTCCTCCGCTTCGGTATCGGGAGCCTCCGCTTCGGACGGCTGCCCCACGGCCCCGGCATCCTCGGCCTCGGCGGGCGCGGGCTGCTCCGGCTTCGGCGTCCGCAGCACGGCGGGAAGCCAGCCGGTTCCGGCCAGAAGCTGCTCGGCGGCTTGCGCCATGTCCGGCTTCTTCATGTCCGCGATACGGCGCGCGGCGTCCTCCGACACGCCTTCGGTCACGGCCTCGACGATATGCGCCTTGGTGACGCGGCCAAGGTAGCTGTCCATAGTGGGCGTCCAGTCCTTCGCCACGTCCAACGCCAGCGCAGTCGCCAGTCTGTCCGCCGTTTGCAGCGTCCGGGGCTTGCGATCCCACGGCAGGCGCAGCGCATTGACGGTGCGGGACGCGCAATGCGCCAGCAGCGCCACCCGCTTCTCGTCGTCCAGCCCGACGATGAAGCCCCACAGGTCCGCCACGTCACGCGGCATCCGCTCGGCCCAAGCCTCGCGCGCCTCGTTCGCCTTTGCGGCCAGCGGGGTGTCCTCGATCCCATCCGCATGACTGCCAAGCGGCGTCACGGTCGGACGAACCTCAAGGCAACCGGCCTCTGCGTAGCTGTAGAACAGTTGTGCCGTGAGCGTGTGGGTCAAGGCGATCAGCGCCAGATCGGCCCGCTCGCCAAGCGCCACGCGCAAGGCAAGGGTCCGGTGGGCGGACAGGTCGCGGGTAAGGCTGTCAGAAATCGGCTTGCCCAGTTCCTCGTCCTCTTCCTCGATCTCCTGCATGTCCTCGTCGTCGCCCTCGGCCTGCTCGTCCTCGACCGTCTCCCGGTCGATGGCTTCCGCTTCGTCCTCGGGCTGCGGATCGGCCAGCACCTCGTCCTCGGGGCGGACGAAACCGCGCTCAATCCTGACCGTGCCGTCATGGTGAAGCACCACGAACGCCCCGCCATGTGCGACCACGTTGGGATCGTAAGCATGGCGCTTGGCGGAAATGGCGTCGATCTCGTCGGACACCTCCTCCAGCTTCGTCGCCACGCCCTCGGGCATCTCGTCATAGGACGAATAGCCTTCGGCAAGCCCGTCATGCTCGGTGGACAGCGTCTCCAGCCGCGCCTCGTCTTCGTCGGTCAGGGCGATGGTTTGCGGATAGAAGCGGCGCATCCCGTGGGCGTGGGGATAGTCGATATGCGCCTCGGCCCATTTCCAGCCCTCGGCCTGCACCTGCTCGGCAACCTCCCGCAGCTTCTCGGCGGCGAGCAAATCGAGCAAGCCGGCATCCTCGAAGAACCCGCCCCGGTCCTCGCTGAACAGGTCACGGATGATGTTGCCGCCCGCCTCGATATAGGCGTCGGCCCCGACGAACACCGCGCGGCGATCATCGGCGGGCACGTTGGCGGCGGTCATATCGCGCCGGATAATCCACGGCTCGCGATTGTGATGCAGCCCCTCGAACACCTGCTCCTGACGGGCATGGTCCTCGGTGATCGCGAAGGCCATCAACTGGTCCAGCGTAAGACCGTCCTCCCGATAGACCTGCAACAGCTTCGGGCTGACCGCACCCAAGCGAAGCCGCTGCTTCACCACGCCAGCCGACACGCCGAACCGCGCGCCGATCTCCTGCGCACCCCAACCCTTGTCGTTGGAAAGCTCCGCAAACCGCTCGAACTGGTCGGCGGGGTGCATCGGCGTGCGGGTCACGTTCTCGTCCAGACTGATCTCGGCGGGGTCGTTCGCCGTGTCCAGCCAGCAGCGGACAGGCTCGGACTTCTTGATCTGCTTACGCTTGGCGCGCAGCAGCATCGCCAGCCTGCGGCCTTCGCCAGCGGTGACGAGGTAATAGCCGGTCGGCGTCCCGTCCTCCTTGGCCTCTGGCTCGATAACAAGGTTCTGGATCAGCCCCTTGTGCTGGATCGACGCGGCCAGCGCTTCGATAGCGGCTTCCCCATGCGGCACCTTGCGGGCATTGCGCGGGGACTTCTTGAGCTTGGCGAGTGGCACGAAAATCTCAATGCCCGACACAGGCTCGGCGGCTGCGGTTTCGGTAACAGCGTTCATCACACTTCTCCTTCAAAACCACACACACCCCGGAATGGGGTGGGCGGCGAAAGCGACCGGCAGGCCCGCCGGCGGAGCCGGGCAGCATCCGCAGGACCGGAACGCAGAGGAGGTAAGCGCGCCTCGCGCGCGTTGCGGCCCGGCGCGGCGGGCCTAAAGGGAAGCGACGCCCACCCCATCTCGGGGAGTGCAACGACCAACAATACGATCGGGCCGGCGTAGCCCTGGCCCGATCTCCGCAGCATTGGAAAAGCTGAAATCCGCAGCGGCGGATTTATCAATCGGCGCGAATGCGCCTGCGGGGAGTTGCGGGGTGTCCCCGCAGAGGGGGTAGCGGGAGACACTCGGCTCCCGCTCAGGGGGAGACTTCCCCCTCCTCAAGATCTCAGCCTAAGATTTCAGGCCCGAACATCAGCATCCCATCGAAAGGGCGAACATCTCGCAGATTCCGTCCATCATCAGGCGTGAAGCTCACATGCGGTCTGTATGCGCGGAAATCCCACGCACCCCCAGATTGCCGATGAACAAGGTGGCGAGCTACTAGAACGGGCGACGGAAAACATAGCGTAATCAGTCCTCCCATGCGTTCAACCCGCCGGGATAAACCGGGTTCGATCTGGAGAGCGTCCGGGTCTAGCGTCAACATGCTATGCGAAGAGAATATAACCGTCACATGCCAAAAAGACGGGCGTAGATCGCGAAACCCTTCTTCGCGCGCCCAGGCTGCCAGCGCAGGCGCATTGTCCAGCGCCCGGATAACCGCTCTGCCCGGCGATCCTGATGATGCAGTCAGCAGTGTTCCCATCAGCGTCAAACTCACAGGCTGGAGATAGTAGCCTCGCCATCGCGGCATTGCAATTTTTCATGTCAATCGACTAATATGCAGTCATTGACTTATGGAGGTTATCATGGCGGTAATGACGATCCGAAACATCGACGACGCGATCAAAAATCGCCTTCGTCTGCGCGCGGCAATGCACGGCCGGTCGATGGAAGACGAAGCGCGCGACATTCTCCGATCGGCGCTTTCGACAGAAATCCCGCGCCCTCGCAATTTAGGCCAGGCCATCAACGAACGCTTCGGCGAGCTGGGCGGAGTCGATCTGCCTGACATTCGGCGTGAGCCGATTCGGCAGCCGGTGGACTTCGGCGAATGATCGTTCTCGACACCAACGTCATCTCTGAGCTGATGCGGCGCGAGCCTGACCCGAGGGTCATGGCGTGGATTGCTGAGCAGCCAATGGCGGGCGTGTTCACGACGACGCTGACGCAGGCGGAAATCTTCTACGGGCTGGCGCTACTTCCCGAGGGACGCCGGCGCGACGATCTGCTCGCCGCAGCACGGCCGATGTTCGACGTCGATCTGGCAGGGCGCGTCCTGCCGTTCGACACTGAGGCGGCGCTTGCCTTTCCTGAGATCGCTGCCGGGCGGAAACAGAGCGGCAAACCGATCAGCCAGATCGACGCGCAGATCGCCGCCATCGTCCGGTCGCGCGGAGCGCGGCTGGCGACTCGCAACGTCGCCGACTTCGCGGACTGCGGCATCACGGTGGTCAACCCGTGGGGCGAGCCATGAACTGCATCGCCGTCCGCCCCTATCTGCGCTATGCTGCGTCGAAGCCTTTGCGAGAGAGGAAGGCGAGCGGCACGCTGTTCGCATGGCCACGTCTCGCAAGCCTCGTCGTCGGACGCCGCGCCGTCCTGCATACTGCCCGGACGACTTGCTCGATTATGTCCGATTGCCGGTCGGCTCGGCTCGGCCGTACGTGGGTCGGCCGCCAAAAGACGATCTTTCTGCATGGACCGTCACTGACGACTGGCCCGAGCGCGTTCCGGTCACGAGCGTCGAAGTGGACGTGTTCGAGGCATGGTTCGGCGATGTCTTCGACGAGTTGTTCGGGCCGTGCCAATGACGTGAGGAAACTGCCATGACCGTGCCGCTACGCGCCGCCCTCTATCTGCGCGTCTCGACGGCGCGGCAGGCCGAGCACGACGTCTCCATTCCCGATCAGCGCAAACAGGGCGAAGCCTATTGTCTCTCGCGCGGACTGGAACTGGTCGATACGTTCGTGGAGGCAGGCGCATCCGCCACCAACGACCGCCGGCCCGAGTTCCAGCGCATGATTGAGGCCGGAACGAGCAAGCCCGCGACATTCGACGTGGTTGTCGTCCACAGCTTCTCGCGATTCTTCCGCGACCATTTCGAGCTGGAGTTCTACGTCCGCAAGCTCGCCAAGAACGGCGTGAAGCTGCTCTCCATCACGCAGGAGATGGGCGACGATCCGATGCACGTCATGATGCGCCAGATCATGGCGCTGTTTGACGAGTATCAGTCGAAGGAGAACGCCAAGCACGTCCTGCGCGCGCTCAAGGAGAATGCGCGTCAGGGCTTCTGGAATGGCTCGCTGCCGCCGATCGGCTACCGCGTCGTCGCTGCCGAACAGCGCGGCGCGAAGACCAAGAAGAAGCTGGAGATCGACCCGCTTCACGCCGACACGGTGCGGCTGGCGTTCAAGCTGGCGCTGGAAGGCGACGGCACGTCCGGCCCGATGGGTGTCAAAACGATCACCAAGCATCTCAACGAGAGCCGCATCTTCACCCGCGACGGCGGGCGCTGGGGCATCGGCACGGTGCATCGGATGCTGACGCGCGCTACCTATGCGGGGCGGCACGAGTTTAACAAGCGCGGCAAAAGCAAAGAATTGAAGCCTGCCGCCGAGGTTATCGCTGTCGAGGTTCCAGCGATCATCGACCAGGCGATGTTCGATGCGGTGCAGGCGCATCTGAAGGCGCGCAGCCCGAAGGTCGCGCATCCGCAAGTCGTCGGAGGCCCGACGCTGCTAACGGGGCTGATCCACTGCGGCAAGTGTGGCGGGGCGATGACGATCCGCACCGGCAAGAGCGGTCGCTATCGCTATTACACCTGCTCGATGAAGGCGCGACAGGGAGCGACCGCGTGCGAGGGCATGACCGTGGCAATGGAGCGGCTGGACGATCTCGTCGCCAATCATCTGGCGGAACGGCTGCTTGATCCCGATCGACTTGAGGACGTGCTGTCGGAAGTTCTGGACCGCCGACAGGACCGATCCGACCGGCGCCGCGAGCATATCGCCGAGCTTAACAAGCGCGCTGCGGAGACGGAGCTGCGCTTGAAGCGGCTTTATGACGCAATCGAAAGTGGAGTCGCCGATCTCGATGATCCGGCGCTCAAGGATCGCATCGACGGATTGAAGGCGACCCGCGATCAGGCGCGAGCGGACGCCGAGCGCGCCTCAGCGTTGCTAGTAAGCTCGGCGCAGCAAGCGATCACACCGACGATGTTGCGCGACTTCGCCTCGACCGCGCGGCAACGTATCCGACTGGAGGGCGGTGGCTACCGGCGCGATCATCTGCGTGCGCTCGCGCAGCGGGTGGAAGTCGATCGCGAGGAAGTCCGCATCATGGGCTCGAAGAGCAACCTATTGCGGGTGCTCGCCGCTAACGGCGTAGCCTCGGCGGCGGGCGGAGTGCCCACCGTTGTTCCGAAGTGGCGGACAGGGTGTCCCCGAAACTAGCGTCCCGATGCATCCGTCAGCATTAAAATAAGCGCGAAAAATAGGCGATAATCGGCTCTATCCCACTCCGTTCCTGTCCCGTTCTATCCGGTTGCGTTCCCATAAAACCGGCGTATTATTGGGGAACGGATTTGGGAACGGAGACGCCAGCCATGCCGCGCAAGCTCAGCAACGCCCTTACGCCTTTGGCGGTCAAGAATGCGAAACCCGGACGCCATGCGGACGGGGGCGGGCTGCACTTGCTGGTGAAGGAAACCGGCGCGCGGTCATGGGTCTATCGCTTCATGCTCAAGGGCAAGTCGCGCGACATTGGCTTGGGCGCGGCTGGACAAGGCGGCATTTCCCTTGCCGATGCCCGCACGGCGCGCGATGCCCTGCGGCTCAAGGTGAAAGCCGGAATTGATCCTCTGGAGGAACGCCAGCGAGAGGCCACAGAGGCGCTTGCAGCGGCTCAGGCGGCAGCGATAGCCGGAATGACGTTCAAGGCCGTGGCAGAGGCTTATATCGGCGCGAATGAGACAAGCTGGCGCAATGACAAGCACCGGCAGCAATGGCGCAACACGCTGGCCAGCTACGTCTATCCCGTCATGGGAGAATTGCCTGTTGCCGAAATTGGCACGGCGCATGTGCTGAAAATCCTTGAGCCGATCTGGCAGGACAAGCCGGAAACTGCCAGCCGCATCCGGGGGCGGATTGAAACCGTGCTCGATGCCGCCAAGGCGCGCGGATACCGGGAGGGCGAAAACCCTGCCCGCTGGCGCGGCCATATCGCGCAAATCCTGCCGCCCCGTTCGCGGCTTACGCGCGGCCATCACAAGGCTATGCCATATGAGGCAATCCCGGCGTTCATGGGGCAACTGCGGGAGCGGGAGGCAATGGCGGCGCTGGCGCTGGAGTTTGTCATTCTCACGGCCACGCGCACAAGCGAAGTGCTAGGGGCAACGTGGGACGAAGTCGATTTGGACAAGGCAATCTGGACCGTGCCAGCGTCCCGCATGAAGGCGGGCAAGGAACATCGCATTCCCCTGTCCTCGCGCGCTGTCGAGATTCTGGAGGCCGTGAAACCGCTGGGCAAGGCCAGCCTGTTTCCAGCCGACAAGGGCGGCAAGCTGTCCACTATGGCAATGTCGATGCTACTTCGCCGCATGAAGCTGGAATGCACCGTTCACGGCTTCCGTTCCGGCTTCCGCGATTGGGCTGCCGAATGCACCGGCTATGCCCATGAAGTCTGCGAAATGGCGCTGGCCCATGTGATCGGCAACAAGTCCGAAGCGGCTTACCGGCGCGGCGATCTATTCGACAAACGGCGGCGGCTTATGGCCGATTGGGCAACCTATTGCGCCAGCGACGGCGCGGCTGGTGCCAAGGTTTCGCCAATCCGGGGGGCAGCGGCATGAGCTACTATGACACATGGGAGCGGCGCGCACATGAGGCCGCTAGGCCGCACATGGCGAGAGTCGCCAAGGCGCGGCGATCACTGGCCCGGCTTGATAAGGTGGCGCTGGAGGCCGTGGCAGAGGCAGCTATCGCCATGCTGGACGAAATGACGGACCCGGACGCAGATTGCTGCCTTGCCGGGGATGATGGCTGCGGCGCATTTTGGGCAGGCGAGCATTTCGGGATGCAATGGGGCAGCCAATGGGAGGGCGAAGCCGATATTGCCCATGCGCCTGAATACGGGGCCGACCAACGCGAGATAATGGGCCGTTTCGGAGTCGCGTTCCGTGTGGACTGACAGCGCCAACGAAGCCGCTGCCGTGTTGCCGTTCGCGCTCAAGGATCGCTGGATTGTCACGGTGGAAAGCGAGCGGCATTTCGTAAAGGTGCGCCATCGCACCCGCTGGTATGCCGTTGCGCGGCGCATAGGGCACGAGGAACGCCGCCATTGGTGCGCCAGCCGCGCGGACGCTCTGGGGATCGCAGAATACATGCGGGAGGCACATAGGGCGATGGCCGAATACGAGCATTTCAAGACGCTCTATGACGCTGCGCCGGAGTGGAAGCGCGCGGAGGTGGACGCCTATTTGGATAGTCTACGGGGGCATGAATGAGCTTTGCCGATGATGCCGAATTTGCCGCATTCATCGGCAGGGATCACATGCTACCGGCAGTCACGCCAGAAGCCGTTGCCAGCGCCTTGGCAGGCTTCGCCCTTCCGCTGTCGCCGGGGAGGGATATGGACTGGCTGGCGATGGCCGTTAGGCGCTCGCTCGCCATTTCCTTGCCGAACATTACCGATGGCCCGGAACGGACTTCAAATGCCGATATTCGCGGGGAACTGGAGCGGCTGGCAGCATTGACCGGGCAAACATGGCTGGAGCTATTCCAGTGCGATCATGCTGCCGACTCCCGGCTATGGGATCACGCTTGGCACCATTGGGACGGCGAAGGCGGGACCGATATTGGCGACGGCATGGTTATGGGCGAACCTTCCGATTATCGCCGTTTCAAGGCTGCCGTTGCCGAACTGGATTGGCTGGCCAGTTTCATGCGGGAAGCTGCGAAGGCAACCGAAAGCCAGCGAGGGCCGTGGCGGCAATCGGAGGAAAAGCGGCTCAGAGTGCAGCGCGGGCAATACCTGGCCCCGATCTATGAAGCCGCATTTGGCCAGCCCGTATCTGCAAACAACTTTCCAACAGATGCCCGGATTAAGGCACAAACGCCCTTCATGGACTTCTATGGCCGCATGGTGACGCTGGCGTTCGGCGCGCGTGAAACCGCCAATCTGACAGAGGTTGTGAAAGCGGCTTGCCAACTGCACCGGCAGCACCCGGCGGAATTTGCAGACGGCATAATTCCCGGCCTTTAGTTGTGGGGGCGTAACTCTCCCCGATTGGGGCGGGAAAGAACCCCCATTTTGGCCAGCCGGTTAGCGGCATGTCCCTGCTTGGCCGCACTTGTCGCGGCGGACAGCAAGGGACAATTCCCATGACAAAAGCATACGGCACCTTGCCCGAAGCCGTGCAGTTTTCGGGCATGTCGCGCACCTCGATCTATGAGGCCTTGAAGCGCGGCGATCTCAAGGCTCGCAAGGCCGGGCGGCGCACGTTGATCTCGTTTGCCGATCTCGAAGCCTATCTGGCGAACCTCCCGACCTATCAGGCGGGGGCATGAGCAATGGCGGCATATATGCAAAACCCCGGCGGGCAGGCCGGGGCTTCGCGCAATCAACTTGGCGGCTGGTTGCATTCCTCCTCTACCGCATCGGACTGGCGGGCGCAAATGCTTGCGGCCCGTTTCTGCCTGTCGCCTTGGATGGCGCGGGATATGGCGCGGCTCTGCTTTGGGGAGGGCCGTTGCAATGACTGAGCGACCCTTTCCCGATCACCGGGCAGCGGCGCTTGCCCTGCTAAACGGCACCAGCCGCCTGAGCCGGAAGGCCGGGCAATTCCTTGGCCAGCTTGCCGTCGATTCCACGCCCATGAGCGAAGCGCAGGCCGATTGGCTTGCGAAGCTGCTGGACCGTGCGGGCTTGCCGCCGATGGCAGAGGGAGGCGCGGAATGAGCACCTATCCCGATGCACCGGGGCACCGGAACGTGGAAACCTCGATTGCCGCTGCCAACGACATAGCGCCCAAGCTGGGGCGGCTCCAGCGCATGGCAGAGGGCGCAATCCGCGATGCTGGCGCGCACGGCCTTACCGCCGATGAACTGGCGGCACGGCTCGATATGGACCGTTGGTCTATCCAGCCGCGCACCAGCGAATTGAGGCGCAAGGGGCTTATCCGTGACAGCGGGCAGCGCAGACCGAATAGCACCGGCAAGCTGGCCATTGTCTGGATTGCCGCATGATCTCTGCCGCCATGCCCAAGCCGCACAATAGCGCCCGGCATGGCGGCGCTTTGAAACTCCACCGGGAAAGCGGTTTCGGTGGAGTTTCAATTGCACCGCTCCAGCCGCAATCGCCCGCAAATCCGCCGATTACTGGAAATGGCACGGCGCTTGCGATTAATAACCTTACCTCTGGTGTGGCAGCCCTTTCCGCTGGAGGCACTGGCAGGGGCGGCGCGCGTAACCGTGCTGACCGGCAAAGCCATGCCCTGACAGCCGCTCAAATTGGCAATCTAAGGGCCGCTGAGCGCCATGCCGAAAAAATCGGGCTGCCAGTCACGCGCATGATCTCGATTCACTGGCAGGCGGCTGGAGTGCCATTGGCGGGCATGGCGAAGGCGACCTATCGCTTTACCGATCTGTTGAAAAAGGCACTGGCCCGGCATGGCAGCGGCACGGCATGGCTCTGGACGCATGAGAATGTGCCCGGCAACGGCCATGACAAAGGCGGGCACTGTCACTTGCTCGCCCATGTGCCTTCCGATTTGGTGCCCGTTGTTACGGCGCTGCAACGGGGCTGGCTTCGCCGGATCACCGGGCAGCCTTACCGGGCGCGCGTGATCCACAGCAAACCGATAGGCGGGCGGCTGGGGCTGGAGGCGGGTAATCCCGATCTCCACGCAGTCAATCTGGAGGCGGCGCTTGCCTATGTCCTGAAAGGCGCAAGCCCTGAGGCAGCGTCACAATTCGGCCTGGAGCGGCTGGAGCCGGGCGGGCGCGTGATCGGCAAGCGTTGCGGAACCTCTCAAAACATCGGCGCAAAGGCGCGCAAGGCAAAGGACTGACAATGGCGAAAAAGGCGAAGGCCAATCCCGGCGATGGACTGGTGGCACCGGGCGAAACCGGCAAGCTCGAAGTCGAAAAGCGGGCGGACGAAAAAATCGGGCGAACGCTGGCGCGGATCACGATGGACCCGCAAACCCGCAACGCCAATCTGGCAATGTCGTTCGGCTCGCAAATGTTTGGCGACCAACTCAAGCCAGATATTGCCGAAAGCAGCGCCGTGCTGGCGGAGGAAATTCAGCGGGCCATGAAAGGCGACCTATCACTGGCCAGCCGCATTTTCACCTCGCAAGCGATCTCGCTGGACGCGCTCTTTACCGACATGGCCCGGCGCTCAGGCAACAACATGGGGCACTATCCCGACGCGGCGGATAGATACATGCGGCTGGCGCTCAAGGCCCAAGCTGCCTGCCGCTCCACGCTGGAGGCGCTGGCAAGGCTGCACCAGCCGCGCGAACAAACCGTCAAGCATGTGCATGTGAACGAAGGCGGGCAGGCCGTGGTTGCCGATCATTTCCACCAGCATGCGGGGGACCGGGAAAATGGAAAATCAGTCAAACAATCCAATGCAACCGGCACGGCTGGCAAAATCACCGCGCTGCCTAGCCCGGACCCGCTCGGGAACGGCTTGCCAATCCCCGGCAGTGAAGGGGAAGCGGCGTTGCAGGATGCACGGCGGCACGAATCCCGGCGCACCTAGAGGCAACCATAACGCCCGCAAGCATGGCGGCTATTCTGCAAAGGCTAAGGCAGCGGCCCGATACGTGAAGGAAATTGCGCGGCTGGTGCGCGAAACGCCATGACTTGAGTTTGGCTGGCGCGCATCCCCCGCTTTTCGGCCCTTTCGGTCAATCGCCCGTCACCAGTCATTTTCGACGGGGAAGCTGCCATTGCTGGGAATGCGCAGTTCCCTGCCATTTCCAGCCGCGATTTGTCGCGTAGGGTGTGTATCGAACTGCACCCGCACCAGCCGGAAAAGTTGCCCGATCTGGCCTGCGCAATCTGCAATCGCGTTCCGGCGGCATAGTGAGGCTAAGCGCCTAGCGCCCGATCTATCGGGGAGCGTTTATGGTAACATTGCCCCTCGGTTAAAAAACTATCAATTAAATCAATGGCAATTGGCGGACAGGGTGGGATTCGAACCCACGGTGAGCGTAAACCCACGGCGGTTTTCAAGACCGCTGCCTTAAACCACTCGGCCACCTGTCCGTTGCCACGCTTCCTAGCGAACCCGGCGGCCATGCCAAGAGCAAAATCGCAGGAAGGCGCTTTCGGCGCTGGAATGGCGTCATGCGCCAATAAGGGGATTCACGCCACGGCATCCCTGTGCAACAAAAGGGGATAAGGAGATTCTTCAATGCGTTCGTCGATCATGTCGCTGTTGCTGGGACTGGCTGCCGTCATGGCGGGCAGCCTGACGGCCGACAGCGTCATGGCGCAGGAGGATGTCGCCTTTCGCGCATATCTCGAATCCCTTCGTCCCAGGGCTCGCGCTCTGGGCATACGGGACGCGACCCTGGACAGCGTGTTTCCGGGCCTGACGCCCAATCCGCGCGTGGTTCAACTCGATCAAACCCAGCCCGGCGGCAGCATTTATGCGCCGATCCCCAATTTCGAGCCCTATCGCCAGCAACATGTCGATGCGGCGCGCATCAGCCGGGGTCGCACCGCCTATCTCGCCAATCGCGCCCGGCTGGCCAGGATCGAGGCGGAAACCGGCGTGCCGGAGGAGGTCATGGTCGCCATTTACGGCCATGAAACCAATTACGGTTCCTACACCGGCGATTTCGACCTGATCCGTTCCCTCGCGACCCTCTCTTATGAAGGGCGCCGGCGGACGCTGTTCGAGCCGGAATTGCTCGCGACGCTCAAGATGCTGGACAATGGCGTCCCGCGCAGCCGACTGGTGGGCAGTTGGGCAGGGGCGACGGGCTATCCCCAATTCCTACCCAGCGTCTATCTGCGGCTGGGCAAGGATGGCGATGGCGACGGTCGGGTCGACATCTGGAATAGCGAAGCCGACGCGCTCGCATCCATCGCCAATTATTTCGTCCATGCCGGATGGCGGCGGGGTCAGCCCTGGGGCGTCGCCGTGTCCGTGCCCGTCAACCTCGATCGCGCAAGCATCGCCGCGCGCACCAATCCGGCCCGTTGCGAGCGCGTGTTCAACCGGCACAGCCGCTGGCTCAACATGGCCGAATGGCGGCGCATGGGGGTTGTGCCGACTGGCGGAAGCTGGCCCGGCGACGGAGTGATGGCGACGCTGCTGGAACCCGATGGTCCGGGCAAGACCGCTTATCTGCTCACCAGCAATTACCGGGCGATCCTCGATTATAATTGCTCGAACTTCTACGCCCTGTCGGTCGGCCTGCTGGCCGATGCGGTGAAGCAATAGAGCGCTTTGAGATCGGCCCTCTCATGGCTAATGAAAGCGCAAGGCACTCGAAGAATCCACCAGTCCGAAGGCAGTCCCGCATGAAGAAGTCCATCGCCGCCCTCCTTTTCGTCGGGTTGCTGTCCCAGCCGCTGACCGCCGCCGCACCGCCCTATACCGGCGAAGCGCCGATCGCCTATCTGAAGGACCTTTCCTCGGGCGCCGTCCTCTATGACAAGGGCGGCGAGACGCGAATGCCGCCCGCTTCCATGGCGAAGATGATGACGGTCCACGTCGCCTTCCGTCTGATCCAGAAGGGCGACCTGAAGCTCGACCAGAAATTCACGGTCCGCCCGGAAACCTGGCAGCAATGGCACGGCCCCCAGGCCGGTTCGACCATGTTCCTTTCCCCCGGCGAGCAGGTGTCGGTGGAAAATCTGCTGCATGGCATCGTCACCCTCTCGGGCAATGACGCCTGCGTCGTGCTGGCGGAGGGCATTGCCGGAACCGAGCAGGCCTTCGTCGCGCTGATGAATCAGGAGGCGAAGCGCCTAGGCCTCAAGAACAGCAATTTCGGCACCAGCAACGGCTGGCCGGACGAAGGCGTGACCTATGTGACCGCCGCCGACCTCGCGAGCCTGGCCGAAGCGACGATCGAGGAAACGCCCGGGCTCTACAAGAAATTCTACGCCACGCGCGCCTTCACCTGGGGCAAGACGATGGGCGGCGCGGATATCGAGCAGGGCAACCGCAATCCCATTCTTGGCAAGGTGGCGGGCGCCGACGGGCTCAAGACCGGCCATACCGAGGAAGCGGGCTATGGCTTCACCGGATCGGCCGAACAGGAAGGCCGCCGTCTGGTAATGGTCGTCGCCGGCCTTACCAGCGCCAATCAGCGCATTGCCGAATCCGTGCGCTTCATGGATTGGGGCTTCCGCGCATGGAAGGCGCAACCGCTGTTCAAGAAAGGACAGACGGTGGAAACCGCCGAAGTCCAGCTCGGCAGCGCCACCAAGGTCGCGCTTGTCGCGCCGCAGGACATGGCCGTGACCCTGCCCCGTGCGGCGTCGTCCAACATCTCGGTCAAGGTTGCCTATACCGGCCCGATCAAGGCGCCCATCGCCAAGGGGCAGAAGATTGCCCAGTTGATCATCTCCACGCCCGATACCCCGCCGCAGATCCTGCCGCTGGTAGCGGGCGAGGAAGTCTCCGAAGCGGGCATATTCGGCCGTCTGTGGAACGGGCTGAAGTCGTTCTTCGGGTGACGGCCACTCGAACGACAAGGGGCCGCTTCATCTCTCTGGAAGGCGGGGAGGGGGCCGGCAAGTCGACCCAGCTCCGGGCGCTTGCCGCGGCACTGCGCGCCCGCGGGCTGGAAGTGGTCGAAACCCGCGAACCGGGCGGCAGCGAAGGTGCGGAAGCCATTCGCGCATTGCTGCTGACCGGCGGTGCCGATCGCTGGAGTCCCCGCGCCGAAGCGCTGCTGTTCGCCGCTGCCCGTGCGGACCATGTCGAAAAGTCGATCCGGCCTGCGCTGGATCGCGGCGCATGGGTGTTGTCCGACCGCTTTCTCGACAGCAGCCGCGCCTATCAGGGCATGGGCGAACTGACCGATGCGGACATATTGACGCTCCACCGGATCGGCAGCGAGGGCTTCCTGCCCGATCGCACCCTCTTCCTCACCTTACCCGAGGCGGAAGCGACGGCGCGGGCCCGCTCCCGGGATGGAGATGCCTCCGACCGGATCGGCGGGCGCGATCGCAGTTTTCATCAGTCCGTTGCCAGGGCTTTCACGCGCTTTGCCGAGCAGGAGCCGACGCGCTTCCTCACGGTAGATGCGTCGGGCGACAGCGAGGCGGTGACGGAGCGCTTGCTGCATGCGCTGCAGGATTTGCTGCCATGACGTCACTGCTCGGCCATGACGAACAGGCGCGCACATTGCTGAGCGCGGCGCGGAGCGGGCGTCTGCACCATGGCTGGATTCTGGCTGGCCCGCGCGGCATCGGCAAGGCGAGCTTCGCTCGCGCCATGGCGCTGCGCCTGTTGGCGGAGGCAGCCGGGCCACCGGTTTCGGCCGAAGGGCTGGACGTGCCGCAGGATCATCCGATCCGCCGCCTGTTCGAAGCCGATTCCCATCCCGACTATGCCGAGCTTTACTGCCTGGAAAAGGAGAGCGGCACGGCGCGCAACATCACGGTCGATCAGGTCCGTGGCCTCCAGCGCCTGATCCAGTCGGCTCCGTCCATGTCCTCGCGCCGCATCGTGGTGATCGACAGCGCGGACGATCTGGAGCGCGGCGCCGCCAACGCCCTGCTCAAAAATCTCGAAGAGCCGCCGGCCGACATGCTGTTCCTGCTGGTCAGTCACGCGCCTGGCCGCCTGCTTCCGACCATCCGTTCCCGCTGCCGCACGCTGCGCTTCGATACGCTTGGCGAGGACGCCATGCGCACCATATTGCGCGCTGCGGATGAAGCGCTGTCCGCAAAGGAATTGAACGCCCTGATCCACGCGGGAGAGGGTTCGCCCGGCAAGGCATTGCGTTATGCTGGCCTGAATATCGCGGACATCGAACAGTCGCTCCTGGCGATTGCCGCAGATGGCGATCCGGGCAACCGCCAGCGCCTGCTCCTCGCCAAGACGCTTGCGTCGAAAGCGGCGCGGCCCCGCTACGAAGCCTTTCTGGAACGCGCGCCTGCCTTCATCGCGGATGCGGCTCGCCAGCGGCAGGGGAGCGACCTCGGCAAGGCGCTCGACCATTGGGAAGCCGCCCGCCAGCTTGCCAGCGGCGCCATCATCCTGTCGCTGGAACCAAGCGCGGTGGTGTTCGAACTGGCCGGGCATGTCGCGGCGCTCGCGCACTGAAAAGCGGCTTTGCGCAAGGGCTAACTATCGCTAGGGAAGGCCCATGTCGAAGCCCTACACCATCACCACCGCCATCAGCTATCCCAATGGCCGCCCGCATATCGGCCATGCCTATGAGGTGATCGCCACCGACGCGATTGCCCGTTTCCAGCGGATGATGGGCCGCGATGTCTTCTTCCAGACCGGCACGGACGAACATGGGCTGAAAATGGCCCAGACAGCCCGCAACCGGAATATGGAGCCGCGCGAGTTGGCGGACGAAATGGCAAGCTATTTCAAGGCTATGAACGATGGTCTGAATATCAGCTATGATCGTTTCATCCGCACCAGCGAGCCGGATCATCACAGCGCCAGCCAGGCCATCTGGCAGGCGATGGAGGCCAATGGCGATCTCTATCTCGGCCGCTATGAGGGTTGGTATTCGGTCCGTGACGAAGCCTTTTACGACGAGAAGGAACTGACCGAAGGGGAGGGTGGGCAGAAACTCTCGCCCCAGGGCACGCCGGTGGAATGGACGGTCGAGGAAAGCTGGTTCTTCCGCCTGTCCGCCTATCAGCAGAAACTGCTGGACCTATACGCCAGCCAACCGGATTTCATCCAGCCGGACAGCCGACGCAATGAGATCATGCGCTTCGTTGAGGGCGGCCTTTCCGACCTCAGCGTCTCGCGCACCAGCTTCGACTGGGGCGTGAAGGTACCCGGCAGCGACGGACATGTGATGTATGTGTGGGTCGATGCGCTCACCAATTATCTGACCGGCTGCGGCTATCCGGACGACGCCGAACGCATGGCCCGCTATTGGTCGGAAGGTGGCGATATCACGCACATCATCGGCAAAGATATCGTGCGTTTTCATACGGTTTATTGGCCAGCTTTTCTCATGAGTGCGAAGCTGCCTTTGCCGAAACAGGTGTTTGGCCACGGCTTTCTCCTCAATCGAGGTGAGAAAATGTCCAAGTCGCTGGGCAATGTGGCCGATCCGATGGAACTGGCCGAGCGTTTCGGTGTGGACCAGCTCCGCTATTTCCTGCTGTCCGAAGTCACTTTCGGCAATGACGGCAGCTACAGCGCGGAGGCAATCGTCGCCCGCTCCAACAGCGACCTTGCCAACAGCTTCGGCAATCTGGCCCAGCGGACCTTGAGCTTCATCGCCAAGAATCTTGAAGGCCGCCTGCCCGAACCGGCCGCTCAGGATGTCGACAGCGACCTCCTCAAGACCATCGCTGAGGCCGCGCAGACCTTCCAGGCCGCCATGGCCGATCTCGCGCCGTCTGTTGCCATCGAAGCATGGATGCGGGCGGTCTTCGCCTGCAACGCCTATATCGACGCGCAGGCGCCTTGGACGCTCCGCAAGACCGACCCCGCCCGGATGGAGGCAGTGCTCGCCACTCTGTACGAAGCCATCGCCCATCTCGCCATCACGATCCAGCCGGTCATCCCGGCCAGCGCCTCGGCCCTGCTCGACCAGATGGGCGTGGCAGGGGAAAGGCGGAATTATGCCGCCATCGGCAGCGACTGGTACGCGCAGCTTCGCACCGTGGGTTTCATCCTCGGCGCGCCCAAGCCACTTTTCCCGCGCCTCGAATTGCCCGCCGAAGAGGCGTGAAACCATGCTGATCGACAGTCACTGCCATTTGAATTACAAAGGGTTGATCGAGGATCAGCAGAACGTGCTCGAACGGGCGCGCGGCGCCGGTGTTGGCCTGATGCTCAACATTGCCACGCGTGAAAGCGAATGGGACGATGTGTTGGGCACGGCACTGCGCGAACCCGATGTCTGGGCGACCGTCGGCATCCATCCGCATGAGGCAGACGAACATCCGCATGTCGACACGGCCAAGCTGGTCGAACGCGCAGCCCACCCGCGTATCGTGGGCATAGGCGAAACCGGCCTGGACTATTATTACGACCATAGCGATCGCGAACGGCAACAGCGCAGCTTCCGCTCCCATATCGCGGCGTCCCGCGAAATGGGACTGCCGTTGATCGTCCACACGCGCGATGCGGAGGATGACACGCTCGCCATCATGCGCGATGAAATGGGGAAGGGGGCTTATGGCGGCCTCATCCACTGCTTCACCGCCAGCGGCGCCTTTGCCGATGCTGCGATGGAACTGGGTTTCTATATCAGCATTTCCGGCATCGTGACCTTCAAGAACGCCAGGGATTTGCAGGAAACGGCCGCGCGACTGCCGATCGACAGGCTGCTTATCGAAACCGACTCTCCGTTCCTCGCGCCAGTCCCCCATCGCGGCAAGTCCTGCGAACCCGCCTTTGTAGCCGACACCGCCCGCTTTCTCGCCAATCTGCGGGGAGAGAGCGTCGAACAACTGGCCGAAGCGACGTCAGCGAATTTCCGCAAGCTTTTCAGCAAGGTCGGAGCCACATCCGCAGCATGAGCCTCAAGCTCACCATCCTGGGCAGCGGCACCTCCTCGGGCGTTCCCCGGATCGGCAATGACTGGGGCGCCTGCGATCCCGATGAACCGAAAAACCGACGCACCCGCGCCTCGATCCTGATCGAAAGTCCAACCACGCGGCTTCTGATCGACACCTCGCCCGATATGCGCGCGCAATTGCTGGCGGCGGAGGTGGTTCATATCGATGCCATCCTGTGGACGCATGACCATGCCGACCACAGCCACGGCCTGGACGATGTCCGCCAGCTCTATCATCATCGCGGTACTCCCGTGCCCGGCTATGCCCGGCCGCAGACGCTCAGATTGCTCCGGGAACGCTTCGGCTATGCTTTCGAGGGACGCCACGGCTATCATCCCACGATCGAAGCCCATGCGCTGCCCGACGGCCTGCGCATCGGGGATATCAGCATCGCCTGCACCGATCAGCCCCATGGCGAAATCTTCTCCACCGGGTTTCGCTTTACATATGATGGCCATTCTATTGGCTATGCCACTGACTTTCATGACATGACGGTCGATATGCTGGCCCTTTACGACAGGCTGGACATCTGGGTGGTCGATGCCTTGCGGGAAAAGCCGCATCCGACCCATGCGCATCTGGCGCTTACAATGGATGCCGTGCAGGCCGTGCGGCCCCGACGTGCCATATTGATCCATATGGACCAGAGCATGGACTATGCCACCTTGCGCCGGACACTCCCGGAAGGGGTGGAACCGGGCTATGACGGTCTGGTAGCCGAACTGGGCGGGACGTAGAAGGCGGGGTGGAAGCATGGATGGCGATCAGGCAATGTCCAGTCTCTGGTATGTGCTGGCGCTTGTCCTGGTCGGATCGGCCCTCTTGGCCCGACGCGCGCCGTCGGGCGGTCTCATGCGCATGGCGATACTTTGGATCGTCATCTTTGCCGCGCTGCTCGGCCTGTTCAAGACCGGTGAGAAATTCGGCCTGTTTTCCGGCCGCATGAGCGGGGAAGGGGGCGAGTCCTCATCATTGTCGAGCAGTGACGCGCCCGCACCATTGCCCCCTGCGCGAGCGGAGGGGCAGGCGTTGCGCATTCCCATCGCGGCGGATGGACATTATTGGGTGGAAGGCATGGTCAACGGCACGCCGACCCGTTTCCTGATCGATAGCGGCGCAAGCGTCACGGCCTTGTCCGTAACCTCGGCTCGGGCATCCGGGCTCAATTTTGACCTCAATGCTCCCGGCGTCAGCATGATGACCGCGAACGGCAAGATCGACGCAAAACGCTCCACCATAGCGACCCTGGCCATCGGTCCGATCCGTGCCAGCGATATCGACATCGTCATTTCTCCTGCCTTCGGGGATGTCAATGTGATCGGCATGAACATGCTTTCGCGCCTGAAAAGCTGGGCAGTGCAGGACGGTGAAATGGTGCTGACCCCATGACGTCACCGCTTGCGGCGCCCAATCAGCGGGAGCGCCTGAAGGCCATTATCGGCGGCTCCACCGGCAATCTGGTCGAATGGTATGACTGGTACGCCTATTCGGCCTTCACCCTCTATTTCGCACAGCATTTCTTCCCCAACGAAGATCGCACGGCCCAACTGCTGAGCGCAGCGGGAATCTTTGCGGTCGGCTTTCTGATGCGACCGATCGGCGCGTGGTTGATGGGAATCTATGCCGATCGTCATGGCCGCAAAAGCGGTCTGACCCTCTCGGTCGCGTTGATGTGCGCGGGCTCGCTGCTGATCGCGGTGACGCCATCCTATGCGACTATCGGTGTGGGCGCGCCTTTGCTGCTGGTCCTTGCCCGGCTGATGCAGGGGCTGTCCATCGGCGGAGAATATGGCGCCAGCGCAACCTATCTGTCCGAAATGGCCGGACGCAGCCGGCGCGGTTTTTATTCCAGTTTCCAATATGTCACGCTGATCGCGGGACAACTTGTCGCCATCTGCGTCCTGCTGCTGCTCCAGGCCATGCTAAGCGAAGCCGAACTGGACGCCTGGGGATGGCGCATTCCGTTCCTGATCGGCGGAGCGCTGGCCATTGTCGTCTTCTGGCTGCGGCGCGGCCTTTCTGAAACCCAAAGCTTTGCCGTCGCTAAAGCTGAAGGCGCGCCCAAATCCGGCTTTGTCGAACTCATTACGCGGCATCCTCGCGAAACGCTGACGGTGATGATGCTGACGGCGGGGGGGACAATCGCTTTCTATGCCTATTCCATCTACATGCAGAAATTCCTGGTCAACACCAGCGGTCTCAGTCGAGAAATAGCGTCTCAGATCAATGGGATAACGCTTTTTCTTTTCATGCTGATTCAACCGCTTGCAGGCGCGCTCTCCGATCGCATCGGCCGTAAGCCTTTGATGATCGGCTTCGGCATATTGGGCGTGATCGGCACTTATCCGATCTTCGCGACGCTGGCCGTCACCAAGAACCCGTTTATTGCGGGCCTGCTCGTGATGGTCGGTTTGATCATCGTCACCGGCTACACCTCGATCAACGCGGTCGTGAAGGCGGAGCTTTTTCCGGCGCATATCCGGGCATTGGGGGTTGCGCTGCCTTATGCGCTGGCCAATACCTTGTTCGGCGGCACGGCGGAATTCGTCGCGCTGTGGTTCAAGCAGATCGGGATGGAGCAGGCATTCTATATCTATGTCACGGTGATGATCGGCATCTCGTTGGTCGTCTATATTCGAATGCGGGATACCCAGCGGCACAGCCAGATATTGGAGGATTGAACCTGGGCGGATTGTTATGGATTTAACATAATATATATTATCGAACTATGCGATTGTAAGCGCCGGATAGAAATGACACCCCTCTGCTGAATAGAAATGACACCCTTGGGCGTCCTTAGCAGAGCTCGGTGGCATGGTCCTCCTGGCAGTTCGGGAGGACGCGCTTATGACGGTGGTGGCGATGAGCCATGGCGAGCTTTTGCGGTTTGACACATTGATGCGCGTGGAGCGCGGCGCGCTTCGGGTTGAGGATGCGGCCACGCTGCTGGGCTTGAAGCGCCGGCAGATTTTCCGATTGTTGGAACGTCTGCGCGCCGAAGGCGCTTCAGGCCTGGTGTCGCGCAAGCGTGGTCGGCCGAGCAACCGGCGTCACAGCGATGCCTTTCGCGAGCGCGTCCTTACGATCGTCCGCACGCATTATGCGGATTTCGGACCGACCCTGGCCCGAGAATATCTGGCGGAACGTCACGACATTTCGGTGGGCTGTGAGACGCTGCGGCAGATGATGATCGAGGCGGGAATCTGGCAGGATCGCGCCGCGCGTCGTTCTCGCCCCTATCAACCGCGCCATCGCCGGGAGTGCCGTGGCGAGCTGGTCCAGATTGACGGTTCGAAGCATGACTGGTTCGAGGATCGCGGTCCGAAATGCACGCTGCTCGTCTACATTGACGACGCGACCAGCGAGCTGCTGCATCTCCAGATGGTCGAGAGCGAAAGCACCTTTTGCTACATGGTAGCGACGCGCGAATATATCGAGCGGCACGGCAAGCCGGTGGCCTTCTATTCCGACAAGCACTCGGTCTTCCGCAATGCCAAGGCGACGGCGAAGGGCGATGGCATGACGCATTTCGGCCGCGCGCTTGATGCGCTGAACATCGAGATCATCTGCGCCAACTCGCCACAGGCCAAAGGCCGGGTCGAACGAGCCAACGGCACATTGCAGGACCGGCTGGTCAAGGCGATGCGGCTGGAAGGTATCTCGTCGATCGAAGAAGCGAACGCCTTTCTGCCAAGCTATATGGTTCGGCACAATCGGCGCTTTGCTCGCCCAGCGGCAGACAGTCGTGATCTGCATCGCCCTCTGGCACCGCAGGACGATCTACGCGCGATCATGGTCTGGCGCGAAAAGCGGAAGATTTCAAAGGCACTGACGCTGCATTACAACAAGGTTCTGTTCATTCTGGAGCCTACTGCGATCAGCAAGGCTCTGGTAGGTAAGCGTGTCCACATCTGCGAATATCCTGACGGCAAGATCGAGATCCGTCATGAGGGGCAGGTCCTTCCCTATCGCCTGTTCGACAAGATGCCCCGGATCAATCAACCGGCCATTGTCGACAACAAGCATCTGGACGCGGCACTGATGCTGGCGAAGCAGATCCAGGCGATTGCGCCGCATCACCGGCAGCGCAACAACAATGCCCCTGCCCGCCGTGATCAGCCCGCCCATCTCTTTCCCGAGCCCGAAGCGCCGGTAAAGGTTGATCGCCGTCGCCTGGGCGGCCCAAAACTCAAGCGCGGTCCACGGCTCAGCCGGGCCGAGCTGCAAGCGCGCGGCACGCTGGAGTTTGTGAAGGCCCGCTGAGACTGTTCGACCGGTTCTGACCGAGCCCGCTGCTTGCGCAGCGGGTCCGCGTCCCTCCCCTCCATGTTACGCTCTCAGCAGGGTCTGCGCTGCGCTAGGCCGATGGCTCCGCGCAGCCCCTGCTGTCCTCAAGAGTGTCATTTCTATCGGGGACAGAAAGTGTCTTCTCTAACCGGCAGGAACAGCGATGCCTTTGCGTGAGGCTGGCCTTTGCTCCCCCGAAGCCCTATCTCTTTCTCCATCTCATCAATCCAAGGCTCCGCATGTCTTCTTCCAGCAAGGCCAGTCCAGCCGACATCATGCCGCTTGCCAATGTCATGGCTCGGCTCCGCGATCCCGAAACCGGGTGCCCTTGGGACATCGAACAGAATTTCGCGAGCATCGCACCCTATACGATCGAGGAAGCCTATGAGGTTGCCGACGCCATAGAGCGCGACGATATGGCGGCCTTGCGCGACGAGCTGGGCGATCTGCTGCTGCAGGTCGCCTTTCACAGCCGCATGGCCGAACAAAGCGGCCATTTCGCGCTGCAGGATGTGATCGACGGCATCACGGAAAAGATGATCCGCCGCCACCCGCATGTCTTCGGTGACGGCACCGCCCGCGAAGACGGCCATTCCCAATGGGAAGCGATCAAAGCAGCCGAACGTGCAGACAAGGAGCCTGATCCCAGCGCGCTTGCCGGAGTGGCTGTCGCCTTGCCCGCTCTGCTCCGCGCCGAGAAGCTCCAGAAACGCGCTGCTCGCACGGGTTTCGACTGGCCCGATATCGGCGGAGTCATCGAGAAGATCGAGGAAGAACTGGGCGAAGTGCAGGCGGCAACCTCTCAGATGGATCGGGAGGAGGAAGTGGGCGACCTCCTGTTTGCCGCGGTCAACCTCGCCCGCCATTTGAAGGTCGACCCCGAGGTCGCCCTACGCGCCGCCAACGCCAAGTTCGACAAGCGTTTCCGCGTCATGGAAAAGCTTGCGGGAGATGATTTTCCTGGTCTTACCCTCGATCAGAAAGAAGCTCTATGGCAGCAGGCGAAGCGGTTGTTGAAGCAGCCCTGATCCCGCCGCCGCTCAATTTCCCCGGCGTTTGACGAACCGCGCCAGTGCCGAGTCCGACAGTCTGACGTCGACCAGCATATCATCGCCCTGGGACTGGCTGCCGATGACTTCGCCATGCTCGTGCAACCAGGCCATCGCCGCGCCATCCGCCAGCGATACACGCAACTGATGAACCTGCGCGCCTGACGTCAGCCGTGCGCTGATCGTCCGTTGAAGACCATCGACGCCCTCCCCGGTCAAGGCCGACAGGATCACGACGTCATCGCGCCTCGCCGCCGCCTCACGCGCCAGCGCCACCGCATCATCATCCAGCAAGTCCAGCTTATTCCAGGCCTCGATGATCGGCGGCGGCTCATTGCCCTCGCCCGCTTCGAGCGCGCCCTCCCCGGCCACGCCCAGTTCGCTCAGCACGTCGATAACGTCATCGCGCTGCGCATCGCTGTCGGGATGGGCTATGTCGCGCACATGGACGATCAGATCGGCCGACAGCACTTCTTCCAGCGTTGCGCGGAATGCGGCGATCAATTGCGTCGGCAGATCCGAAACGAAGCCCACCGTGTCCGACAGAATGGCCTTGTCCAGTCCCGGCAAGGCAATCTGCCGCATGGTCGGATCGAGCGTCGCGAACAGCAGATCCTCTGCCATGACGTCAGCGCCGGTCATCCGGTTGAACAGCGTGGACTTACCCGCATTGGTATAGCCGACCAGCGCGATCACCGGCCAGGGCGCCCGTTGCCGCCTGGCTCGATGCAGCCCGCGCGTCTTCGTTACCTGATCCAGCTCGCGGCGGATTTTTGCCATCCGGTCGCGGATCATCCGGCGGTCGGCCTCGATCTGCGTTTCACCGGGACCGCCCAGGAAACCAAAGCCGCCCCGCTGCCGCTCAAGGTGAGTCCAGCTACGCACCAGCCGCCCCGCCTGATAGTCGAGATGCGCCAGTTCGACCTGAAGCCGCCCTTCGTTGGTCGCCGCTCGCTCACCGAAAATTTCCAGGATCAGGCCGGTCCGGTCGATGACCTTGGTTTCGGTCGCCTTTTCCAGATTGCTCTGCTGCACGGGACTCAGCGCATTGTCGACAATGACCAGCTCAGCCTCTTCGGACCTCGCCAGCGTCGCGATCTGATCCACCTGCCCGCTGCCGAACAAGGTTGCAGGCTTGCGGTCGCGCACGCGAAAGGCCTGCGCCGCCCGCACGTCGATGCCAATGGCGAGGGCAAGCCCCCTCGCCTCCTCCAGCCGCGCATCGCTGTCGCGACGCTCCGGACCATGGACATCGGCGCGCACGACAATGGCACGCGCGCCACGCGACACTTCGTCAGCGGAATCTCGGTTGAAAACGGCCATGGAGGCTTAACGCTTCCGGCCCCGGCCGGCTTCATCGGAAACCGAGCGACGCCAAGAAAAAGCGTTCAATCCTCGCCCTCACCTTCGCCAGTGAGGTCGATCGCGTGCAATGGCTGCACCGTCGAGATCGCATGTTTGTAGACGAGCTGGACCATGCCGTCCCGCTCCAGCAACATGCAGAACAGGTCGAAGGCCGCGATTTCGCCCTGCAACATGACGCCGTTCACCAGGAACATGGTGACGGGGCTGCCGGACTTGCGCACCGCGCTCAGGAAGATTTCCTGGAGCAGCTTCGACTTGCCATTGCCGTCGCTGGCCTTGCGCAATTCGGTCAGATCCATGGGTTGCGCCGGCATGACGGTCGAAATCGCATGCTTGTACACCAGTTGCGACTGGCCATCCCGCCGCAGCAGCACGGAGAAATTGTCGAACCAGGTGATGATGCCCTGCAACTTCACGCCCTTGACCAGGAACATGGTCACCGGGGTCTTGCTCTTGCGCAGGCTGTTCAGGAAGATGTCTTGAAGGTTGTTCACTTTGTCGGCCATGGTCTTCACCATTCCTTTATTGGCGGGACGTTACCCGCTCTCGCACCCCTGGGCAGAGTGTCTTGCCTGCTCCCGCCTGTCGGAAGCAGGGCAAACCTACCGCAATTGCGAAGAGCCGTCCATGCCCTGATTGGGTGAAAGCGATCAACCGTCCTTGCCGTCCGTAATACCCAACAATTTCAATTTCCTGTGGAGCGCGGACCGCTCCATACCGATGAAGGTGGCGGTGCGGGAGATGTTGCCGGAAAAGCGCCGGATCTGGATGCGCAGATATTCGCGTTCGAAGCTCTCCCGCGCCTCACGCAGCGGCGCGCCCATGATCGCGGACTGCCCCATGCCCTCCGAATTGCCGTTGCTGGTGAGTTCGGCGGGCAGCATGTCCAGCTCGATCCGTCCGATCCGCTCGCCGGGCGCCAGGATCATCGTGCGTTCGATGACGTTGCGGAGCTGGCGAACATTGCCCGGCCATTCATTGGCCTGCAGCGCGGCCATGGCGTCGCTGGCGATTTCAGGCGGCGGAACCCGGCGCTCCGCAGCGAAGCGCGCCAGATAATGTTCGACCAGCGGCGGAATATCGTCGCGCCGTTCGGCCAGCGGCGGGATCACGAGCGGCACGACGTTCAGCCGATAGAACAGGTCCTCGCGGAAGCGGCGTTCCTCGATCTCGCTCGCCAGATTGAGGGCGGTCGAGGAAATGACGCGCACATCCACCTTCACCTGCCGCTGCCCGCTGACGCGGGTAAAGCTCTGATCGGTCAGCACGCGCAGGATCTTCGCCTGGGTGGTGAGCGGCATGTCGGCAATTTCATCGAGATAGAGCGTGCCGCCATGCGCCTGCTCCAGATAGCCGGGACGCACCAGTCCGCTCGGATCCTCGACGCCGAACAGTTCCTCTTCCACCCGATCCGGGTCCATGCGCGCAGCGGCGACGATGATGAAGGGGGCATCGGCCCGCCCACTCCAGCTATGGAGCATGCGCGCCGCGACTTCCTTGCCCACACCGGCGGGGCCCGAGATCAGCACGCGGCTGCCGGTGCCCGCTACCTTCTTGATGGTTGCCCGCACAGAATTGATCGCCGCCGAAGTGCCGGTCAGCTCATCATCCTGCCCGAAACGAGCGCGCAACACCTGGTTCTCGCGCCGCAGCCTTTCGGTTTCCGTCGCCCGCGATACCAGATGCAGCAGCCGGTCCGCCTCGAACGGCTTTTCGATGAAGTCCGCGGCCCCCTTGCGAATGGCGGCGACGGCGGTGTCGATATTGCCATGGCCGGAGATCATCAGCACCGGAATGCTCGCATCACGGCGCTTGATCTCGTCCAGCAATTCCAGACCATCGAGCTTCGAACCCTGAAGCCACACGTCCAGCAGCACCAGCGAAGGCCGCCGTGCATCCAGCGCTTCGATCGCACTGTCACTGTTGGCGGCGGTGCGGGTGGCGAAACCCTCATCCTCCAGCACACCCGCCACCAGATCGCGAATGTCCTCTTCGTCATCGACTATCAGAATATCAAGCGCCATTGGCTGTCACTTTTCCTTTGGGCAAGGCGATCACCTGCCCCTCTTCCAGTTTTTCAAGCGCCACGACCGGGAAACGCAGCGTCACGCGCGCCCCACCGCCTTCGGCATCTTCGAAGCGGATTTCACCCATATGTTCCTCGACAATCTTCTTGACGATGGCGAGGCCCAGGCCAGTGCCCTTGCTCCGGGTGGTCATATAGGGTTCCAAAATGCGCTCCCGCTCAGGGGGCAAGCCGATGCCATTATCCTGCACCGCGATCAGCAGATTCCCCTCGTCATGCTCCACCGTCATGCGCACATGGCCGCGCCACTGGCCGTCATCGGCGGCCGGCTTTGGCTCGATCGCCTCCACCGCATTCTTGACGATGTTGGTGAGCGCCTGTCCCAATTGCCGCCGATCGCAGACCAATTCCACATCGGCGTCGACGGAACGATATTCGAAACGGATATCCGGATGCGCGACTTCGTGCAGGAACAGCGCGTGCCGGGCGATATCGTCCACCCGCTCCCGCCGGAACACCGGCTTGGGCATGCGCGCGAAGGAGGAGAATTCATCCACGATCCGCCGCAAATCGCCCACTTGCCGGACGATGGTGCCGGTCAGGCGGGTGAAGGTGGCCTTGTCGCTCGTGACTTCCTCGGCATAGCGGCGCTGCAGCCGCTCGGCGGCGAGCTGGATCGGGGTCAGCGGATTCTTGATTTCATGCGCGATCCGCCGCGCCACGTCGGACCAGGCTGCCCGCCGCTGGTCCGAAAGTTGCTGGGTGATATCGTCGAACGTCAGGATGTGGCGGGAGGCGTCCTCCGACACCTTGACGGCCAGCGTGCGCACATCGCCATGCGCGCGGATCTGCACGATCCCGGCATCTTCCTCTGATGCTATCAACCCCGCCAGTTCCTGCGACACATCGGTCAGCGGACGCCCCACCGGATCATCGCCTTCCCGCACCAATATGTCCGCCGCCGAACTGTTGAGCAGCAGGATGATCCCGTCTCTATCCACCGAGAGCACGCCAGCCGATACGCCCGACAGAATCGCCTCGATAAAGGCGCGGCGTTCATCGAGCTGGCTGTTCGCCGCCACCAGAGCGCCCGTCTGCGCCTCCAGCCGCTGGGTCATCCGGTTGAAGGCGGACGCCAGCGTGCCGATCTCGTCCCGGCTCTGCGGGCTGGTCACACGCGCCGACAGATCGCCGGCCGTGATCCGCCGCGCCGCCATCACCAGTTCGTTGACCGGCCGCACCATCCAGTCAGCGACCTTCAGCGCGATATAGACCGCCACGCCCACCAGCAGCAGCGATCCCACGAACAGCATGATGTTGAAGCGCAACTGCAAGGCACGGGATTGCGCAGCAAAAATGTCGTAATCCGACAACACCTTTTGCGCCCGCTCGACATTGCTGAACGCCGTCGAACCGGAATCGCGCGTGGCGTAGAGATAGATTTTCGCATTCGGATAGAGCAGCGTCACCGCCTCGATCTGGTTGGGCTTGGCGGCGACCACGACATCCTCTCCCGCCTCCAACCGCTTCACCACATCGGGGGTGAGCATTTCGGAAACCGGGCGGCTTTCCGGATCGACCGTTGCCGCCGTGCGCGCCACGCCATCCTTGCCGATCTCGATAATTGCGGACCGGTTCAACTTCCGCGTCACGACCTGGTAGATATAGCCCTCTGCAAAGCGAGGGCTGGAAACCTTCGACTGGCTCAGATAATCGCGCAGATCGCTAGCCATAGTGACGGTTTCGTCGCGCACGTCGCGCAAATTCTGTTCATAATAGCCGCGTGCCAGATCGCTCGCATTTTGCAGCATGCCGCGCGCGCTGTCGGAAAACCAGAACTGGACGCCATATTGGAACAGCAGCGACGCGAAGATCACCACCAACAGCATCGGCACGCTGGCAACGATGGAGAAGATCGCCACCAGCCGGACGTGCAACTGTCCGTCGCTGCCGATGGCGGACTGCGCCGCGCGCCGTTTCGCCACGCGTCGTCCGAGCAGCACTAGCAAAGCGATAGCGGGCACCAGATTGGCGACCAGCAGCAACGCCACGATCGGCGGCGTCAGCAGCGTATAGGACTGCCCCTGCCCCGCCAGCAGGAAATAGGTGATGCCCGCCATCCCGAGAAACAGGATGAGCGTCACCGCCTCCACCACCACGGCCAGACGACGGCGCAGGAAGGGGGGGAAATGCCTTTTCCATGCCCGGCCCCGCACGGGGAGAGTCACTGCGCCTTCCATAGTGGCTTGGTTACAACATTAATGTGCCCGATCAAACACAGTAATTGGCAGATGCATGGCTTCCGGTCGAAAAGAGTGGGCGGTTCGTCCTGCCGCCGCTCAATCGCCTATCCGAAGCTGCAAGGGGTCGAGGCCATAGTCGGTCAGCTTCTTGCGCAGCGTGTTCCGATTGATGCCCAGCAGCCCCGCGGCGCGGATCTGATTCCCGTCCACGCTCGCCAACGTCTCCTGGAACAATATCGGCTCGACCACCGCCAGCAGATCATCATGCAAATTGCGGTTGGGCTGGGTGAGGCCGATGCCCAATTGCCGCTTCGCCCATTCCCGCACCGCCTGGCCCAACAGGTCGGCGGGGGCCGCATAATCGGCGGGCACCGCGTCCAGCGGCAGGCTGTTGCGCAGCATGTCGGCGGTTATCACATTTTCGCGGCTCAGCACCGCCAGCCGCTGCATTAAATTTTGCAGTTCGCGGACATTGCCGGGCCAATGATAGGCCATCAGCAACTGGGCCGCATCCTCGGACAGCGATTTGCGCGGCAGCCCGTCCTGCGCCGCCCGGTCGAGAAAATGGCGGGCAAGCAGGATCACGTCCTCCCGCCTCTCGCGCAGCGCCGGCAGGGCGATGGGTACCACGTTCAGCCGGTAGTACAGATCCTGCCGAAAGCGGTTTTCCTCGATCAGCCTGGGCAGTTCCTTGTTGGTGGCCGCGATGATGCGGACATTGACCTTGACCGATTTCGAGCCGCCGACGGTCGTAACCTCGCCCGATTGCAGAACCCGGAGCAGCCGTGTCTGCGCCTCCATCGGCATATCGCCTATCTCGTCCAGGAACAAAGTGCCGCCCTGCGCCTGCTCGAACTTGCCGGCGGTCCGGGCATGGGCGCCGGTAAAGGCGCCCTTTTCGTAACCGAACAGCTCCGCCTCGATCAGCTCGCGCGGGATGGCGGCCATGTTGATCGGCACGAAGGGCTTGGTTCGCCGCTGACCCAGGCTGTGGATCGCCTCAGCCACCAGTTCCTTGCCGGTTCCGGATTCGCCCAGCACCAATATGCTGAGATCGTTGGACAACACGCGCGCGATCGTCCGATAGACTTCCTGCATTGCCGGAGAGCGTCCAACCAGCGGTAGGCCGTCATGCGGCAGGCCAGCGTCGGAAGCCTCCTCATCGCCGCCCTTCTCCGAGCCGAGCGCATCGGACACGGCCCGCGTCAGTTCATTGAGGTCGAAGGGCTTGGGCAGATATTCGAAGGCGCCCTTTTCCGTCGCGCGTATCGCCGTATTCAGCGTGTTCTGCGCCGACAGGATGATGATGTTGAGAGCCGGCCGGCGCTCCAATATCTCGGATATGCCGTCCAGACCGTCGCCATCCGGCAGCATGACGTCAGTGATCAGCACGTCCGGCGAGAAGCTGTCCAACAGCGCGCTGCGCTCCCGGATCGATGCCGCCGTCTTGACCCTGTACCCCTGCCGCCGCAGCGCTTCCCCAACAACCACGCAGATTGCCGGATCGTCATCCACCACCAAAATCGCGCCTGTCGCCGCCATCATCCCATTCCCATCGGCAGCAGGATGCGGAAGGTCGATTCCCCTGCCTCATGATCCCGCGAATATTGCACGAAGCCGCTCATGTCGCGCACCAGCTTATCCACCAGCGCAAGCCCCAACCCCGTTCCGTCCCGCCTTCCGGTGATGAAGGGATTGAACAGATGGTCCAATATATGTTCCGGCACGCCCGGCCCGTTGTCGACGACCAATATCTCGATCGGCAGGACCGCGCTCCCCTTCCCCTTGCCGACGACGACGGACACGCCATGACGGAACGCCGTCTCAACACGGATACGCGGCTTTTCCTTATGCTCCAGCGCTTCGGCGGCATTTTTGAGCAGGTTGATCATCACCTGCACCAGCGCATCGTCGTTGATATTAGCAAATGGCAGGGATGGATCATAACTTTTTGTAATACGGATATTTCTTGCAAAACCTGCGGCGGCAATATTCGCCGCCCGATCGATCAGCGGATAGATGTTCCCGCTCCGGCACTCTAGCGTCCGATCGGTGGTGAAATCCTGCATGCGGTCGATCAGCGCTGCGATCCGGTCCACTTCATTGCAGATGAGTTGCGTCAGCGCAGCATCGCGTCCTTCATTGCCCGACTCCAGCAATTGCGCCGCGCCCCTTATGCCCGACAGCGGGTTCTTGATCTCATGCGCCAGGATCGCGGCTGCGCCCATGGCTGAGCGGGCGCCTCCCGCCGTGCCCCGATGGCCGATCTTGCGCGCTTGGCTCTGCGTGTGAATCGACACCACGCGCCAGCCCTCATGATCGACGATGGGCGCGATCATCAGATCGACCTCCATCTCCGCCGTTCGCCCGGCATGGACGCGGATATCATAGGCCGCGATCGGCTTGTTGCTGTGCCAGATGTCGAAGCGCGCGCCCATTTCGGCCATGCGGATGGTCCGCGATATGTCGCTGCCGACGATGGCCGACCGCGCCATGTTGAGCAGCGTCTCCGCCCGAACATTGGCGTCGGCTATGCTGTTGTCCGGCCGCACCACCAGCGTCGCCACGGGGAGCGCCGTCATCAGTTCGGAAAGCGAAGGCCCATCCTGTTGCAGTCGAAGCGATGGGATGGTTGTCACCTTAGGCCGCCTTGCGCGTCTCGACCGACCCATCGTCCGTGATCAGCGGTTCGTAGAAACGCGCCAGCATGTCCAACACGACATCGCCGTCCGGCTCCTGATTCACCGCATTGCGGAACTCGGCCGAGCCGGGCAGTCCCTTGGTATACCAGCCGATATGCTTGCGAGCCATGTTGACACCGGTATGATTGTCATAATGCGCAAGCATGGCGCGATAATGCTCTGTAATAACGCGATATTGCTCTTCCAGCGAAGGATCGGCCAGTCGCTCCCCCGTGCGGAACCAGTGCATCACCTGCCCGATCAGCCAGGGCCGCCCATAGGCGCCGCGCCCGATCATCACGCCGTCCGCACCGCTTTGCTCCAGCGCCGTTTCCGCGTCGTCGATGGAGCAGATGTCGCCATTGACGATCACCGGCAATGACACCGCTTCCTTGACGCTCCGCACAAAGGCCCAATCCGCCGACCCCTTGTACATCTGACAGCGGGTCCGGCCATGAACGGTAATCAGCTTCGCGCCCAGATCCTGCGCGATGCGCGCCAGTTCGGGCGCGTTGAGGCTGGGATGGTCCCAGCCCATGCGCATCTTGACCGTGACGGGCACGTCGACGGCCTTGACTGTCGCCTCGATCAAAGACGCCGCCAGCGGCAGGTCGCGCATCAACGCGCTGCCCGCATCGCCGTTCACGACCTTCTTCACCGGACAGCCCATATTGATGTCGATGATCGCGGCGCCGCGATCGGCATTGAGCTTCGCCGCCTCCGCCATTTCCGTGGGCGAGCAACCGGCCAACTGCATCGAAACCGGCTCCTCCAGCGGATGCCAGGCGGCCTTTTGCAGCGACTGGCGCGTCTCGCGAATCATCGCCGCCGTCGCGATCATCTCCGTCACGTTCAGGCCCGAACCATAGCGCCGCACCAGCGTGCGGAACGGCATGTCCGTCACGCCCGTCATCGGCGCCAGCACGACCGGCATGTCAATCGTCACCGGACCAATGGAAATCGGGGAAAGCGTCTGCATTATATAATCACTGCCTAAAAAACAGGCAGCCCTTAGCCGAAATCGTCCCCAACGGCAAGCAAGGCAGCTCTGGCGATCCGCCGCGCGCTGCGATACAGGCCGCGCCATGACAAAAAAAACCGTCGCATTGCTGGTCGCAGCAGGACAGGGCAGCCGTGCGGGCGGCGACATTCCCAAGCAATTCCGGCTGATCGGCGGCAAGCCTGTCCTGACTCATGCCTTCGACGCCCTGGCAAGGCATCCTGCTGTCGACTCCATCATCCTGGTCGTCGGCGCGGGTCAGGAAGCCGATGCGCGGGCTGCACTCGGGGAGCGTCCGGTCGCAGCGATCATCCAGGGCGCCGACAGCCGTCGCGGATCGGTTCGTGCGGGACTGGAACATATTGCGTCCTCCGGCGGCGCGGCCCGCCTTCTTATCCATGACGCCGCCCGCCCTTTCCTCCCCCGCGCGGTGATCGACCGGCTCCTCGCCGCCCTGGCAGAGGCGCCCGGCGCGATCCCCACCCTGCCTGTCACCGACACGCTCGTCAGAAATGAAGCGGGTCGCGCCGGGGAAATCGTGGACCGCAACGGCCTGGCTCGCGTCCAGACCCCGCAAGCTTTCCATTTCGACGCGATATTGGCCGCCCATCGGACCTGGGACAGCGAGCGGGAAGCAACCGACGATGCTCAAATGGTGCGGGATGCAGGTCATGACGTCATTCTGGTGGCTGGCGATGAAAGGCTCGAAAAATTGACCTATGCCGATGATTTCCCCCGCGCCGAAGCCCGTTTGGCCGCCGCGCGCAGTATCCGCACCGGCATGGGCTATGATGTCCACCGGCTTGCCTCCGATCAGGAGCTTTGGCTCTGCGGCATCCGCATTCCCCATGATCGCGGCCTAGCAGGCCATAGCGATGCCGATGTGGCGATCCACGCGCTGGTCGACGCCCTGCTCGGCGCGCTGGCGGAGGGTGATATCGGCAGCCATTTTCCGCCCTCCGATCCGCAGTGGCGCGGCTTCGCCTCCTCCCGCTTCCTGGAATATGCGGCGGAGCGCGTCGCAAAACGGGACGGCATCATCGAACATGTCGACCTGACGCTGATCTGCGAAGCGCCCAAAATCGGTCCGCATCGGGAAGCAATGCGAGCTCGCATCGCGGAAATCCTGGGCTTGCCCCTCGACCGGGTCAGCGTGAAAGCAACGACCACGGAGCGACTGGGCTTTACCGGCCGTCGCGAAGGCATCGCCGCACAGGCTGTTGCCACCCTCTCCCTCCCCGCGCTATTCTGATCGCCATGCCCGATAGCATCCTTCCCGCTTCGCTGGTCGAATTGGCCGAGCGCGTCATCATCGCCAACCGCCGCGCCGGCCGCACCATCGCGGTGGCGGAAAGCTGCACCGGCGGTCTGGTCTCCGCCGCACTGACTGAAATTGCCGGCTCATCGGAAGTGTTTGAGGCCGGATTTATCACTTATTCCAATGATATGAAAAGCGAACTTCTCAAAGTTTCGCAGGATGTCATCGAAACCTTCGGCGCTGTTTCCATCGCCACCGCCTGGGCCATGGCGCAGGGCGCGCTCAACAAGAGCCACGCCAATGTCGCCGTCGCCATCACCGGCATCGCCGGTCCCGGCGGCGGATCGGAGCAAAAGCCCGTGGGGACGGTCGTCTTCGCCCGTGCGGAACGTGGCGCCAGCCCCGACAAGATCGTGGCCGACATGCATCATTTCGGGGATACGGGCCGTGGTGGCGTCCGCCTTCAGGCGGCGCTCTGCGCGCTCGAACTGCTGCTGCCCGACTCGCCCGCGCCGTAAAGTTCCGCCGCGCGGGTTTCGAAAGCGCCGATCATCTTGCGCAGCGCCTTGTCGAACACCTGACCTGCAATCATCTCGAACAGCTTGCTCTTGAATTCGAACTCCACCTCGAAGTCCACCAGCACCCCGCCCTTGCCGTCGTCGCGGAAGCTCCATTCATTGTGCAGATGCTTCAACGGCCCGTCGAGATAATCGACCCGCACATGGTCGGGCCGATGCTTGTGGACGCGGGAGGTGAAGCTCTCCTTGATCCCCTTGAAGCCCACGATCATGTCCGCGACCATGTCCGATTCATTGTCGGAGCGAACGCGGATCGCGCTGACCCAGGGCAGGAATTCAGGATAGGCCTCCACATTCGCCACCAGGTCGAACATTTGTTCGGGCGAATAGGGAAGCGGCCTTGTTTCGTTATGCTTGGGCATCGGCTTATTTGGCAGCCTTCGCCAGTTGCGCCTCACGGGCGGCGCGCATTTCGGCAAAATCCTTGCCCGCGTGATAGCTGGACCGAGTGAGCGGGCTCGACGCCACTTGAAGGAAGCCCTTGGCCCGGGCAATCGCGGCATAGGCATTGAACGCCGCCGGAGTAACGAACTCCATGACCTTAGCATGTTTCGGCGTGGGCTGGAGATATTGCCCCATGGTCAGGAAATCGATGTCCGCGGAGCGCATGTCATCCATCACCTGATGGACCTCCAGCCGCTCCTCGCCCAGGCCCAGCATGATGCCGGACTTGGTGAAGATCGACGGATCAAGCTTCTTCACCGTCTCCAGCAGCCGCAGCGACGCATAATAGCGCGCACCCGGACGGATGGTCGGGTAGAGCCGCGGCACCGTCTCCAGATTATGATTATAGACGTCCGGCCGCGCCGCTACGATCATTTCGACCGCCCGCTCATGCTTGTTGCGGAAGTCGGGCGTCAAAATCTCGATGGTCGTGTCCGGAGTCGTGCGGCGCAGCGCCTCGATCACCTTCACGAACTGCGTCGCACCGCCATCGGGCAGGTCGTCGCGGTCGACCGAGGTGATGACGATATGCTCCAGACCCATTTCAGCGCAGGCATCGGCCAGATTCTGCGGCTCATTGGGATCGACCTTGCGCGGCATGCCGGTCTTGACGTTGCAAAAGGCGCAGGCCCGCGTGCAGACATCGCCCAAAATCATCACGGTCGCGTGCTTCTTGGTCCAACATTCCCCGATATTCGGGCAAGCCGCTTCCTCGCACACCGTCGCCAGCCCCTTTTCCCGCATCAGCTTGCGAGTCTCATGATAGCCGGGGCTGGTCGGCGCCTTCACGCGAATCCAGTCGGGCTTGCGGACGCGTTCAGGACGATTGGTGGGCTGGCCGGGCGCGGGGATCGGGGCAATATCGTTCATGCGCCCCAGATAGCGATGGAAGCGCACTCTTGCCAGCCCCATCATTGTTCGGCACAGACCGGCGCATGACTGATTTCGCTGACATGCTCGCCGGCTATCGCCGCTTCCGAAACACCGGCTGGACGGAGCAGCGCGAGCGATGGGATGAACTGAGCGAAGGGCAAAGCCCTCGCGTCATGGTCATCGCCTGCTCCGACAGCCGAGTCGATCCGGCGCAGATCTTCGACACCAGCCCCGGCGAGATCTTCGTGGTCCGCAATGTAGCCGCGCTGGTGCCGCCCTTCGAAACCAATCCCGGCCGTCATGGCGTGTCCGCCGCGCTGGAATTCGCGGTCCAGGTGCTGAAGGTTGGCGAGATCGTCGTCATGGGTCATGGCAAATGCGGGGGTTGCAAGGCGGCCCTCAGCCACGCCCTGAAAGATGCGCCTCCGGGCGAAGGCGGCTTCATCCACAGCTGGATCGAACTGCTCGACGACGCGCGAGAGAAGGTCGTGGAACGCTTTGGCGACGATCGCAGCCGCGATGCCGAACGCGCCATGGAGCAGGAAGGGGTCAAGGTCAGCCTGGCCAATCTGCGCACCTTCCCCTGCGTCCGAACCAAGGAACGCGACGGCGAGATCAAGCTGGTCGGCGCCTTCTTCGCCATTGCCGACGGTCAGCTCCATCTGCTGGACGAGGCGAGCGGCGAATTCCACCCCGCGCCGCAGGAGGCCTGATGACCGCACCGATCCCCAGCGGCAATATTGCCCTGCTGATCGACGCCGACAATGTTTCCGCCGACCATTTCGATCCGGTGCTGACGGTTCTGGCGGAGCTGGGAACCGTCAACATCCGGCGCGCCTATGGCAATTGGAGCAAGCCCGCGCTCAAGGGCTGGGCGCGGCAGGCCGTGACCCAGGCGATCGAAACGCAGCAGCAGTTCGACCTCACCAGGGGCAAGAACGCCACCGACATGAAGATGACGATCGACGCCATGGACCTGATGGCGTCGGGGCGCGTCACCGGCTTTGGCCTGATGTCGAGCGACAGCGATTTCACGCCCCTCGTCACCCGCATCCGGCAGGAGGGGCTGCCCGTCTATGGCTTTGGAACGGACAAGACGCCGCAAGCCTTCCGTAGCGCTTGCACCCGCTTCATCGACGTCGGCGCGCTCACCAGCACGCGGGAATCCCCCGTCGAGCAGGAAGCTCCAAACGACAACCCTGATGCCGCTGACGGCACGGAGGTGGAACCCGATCTCGTCAACTTGCTGATCGACGCTTATAACGCCGTGAAACGCGACGATCAGGGCTTTGCCCGGCTCAGCGAAGTGGGCCAGCTTGCAGGCAACCGTTCCAGCTTCGACACGCGAAATTACGGATTCAAGCGGCTGTCCGACCTTGTCCGCTCGATCAAGAATTTCAAGGTGGAAAGCCGTGACGGCCAGACCTGGATCAAGCGGGTGCATTGATGGCTGTCATCGCCCGCCATCTGATCATCCTCGGTCGGGTACAGGGCGTGTTCTACCGCAACTGGACCATGGAAACGGCGAGCGGTCTTGGTCTTGCCGGTTGGGTCCGCAACCGCATGGACGGCAGCGTGGAAGCGTTGGTGGAAGGGCCGGTACAGGCGGTCGAGCAATTCATCCGCCTCGCCCATGAAGGGCCGCCCGCCGCCCATGTGGCCCGCATCGATGCGCAGGATGTCGATGTCGAGGGAGTCACATCCTTTCAGAAACGACCGACCTGTTGACTTTCTCCACCATGGCGGCGAGCGACAGGAATGGGTGAGAAGCGGACAGGCCTCACCCGGCCGACGGCACGACAACCGGCGTGAACGCCGTCTTCCGGCTCTGCTGATCGACCCAGACCGACCAGAATCCCGCGACATTCGCCCAATTGCCTGCCGTCACCTGCCCGAGAGCAACCTTCGCGCCCACCAGATCGCCCGAACGCGCCAGCGCCACACCAAGCCGCGCATTGGCCTTGCCCGCATCGACCCCGCCCTTGCTCAAGGCGAGGCGATATTGCTCCACTGCCTGGGGAAACTGGCCGAGCGAGAAATAGGTGTCGCCAACCCCCATCGCCGCCGACCCATCCTTGGCCGCCGCCGCCTTCTTCGCAGCAGCGGGCAGGCCCGCAATCTCCTTGGCCGCCTTGGGTGTCGCGCTCTTCAACAACTGCGCTGTCACCGCCTGCGTCGGCGTCAGCTTGCCTACAGAGCGCCCGGCTTCGATAATCGCCTTGGTTTCCGCGCTATACCCCGTCTTGTCGGCCAATTGCGCATAGGCTTGGTAGTCGCGCTCGCTCGCCATCGCTCCATTGGCCGCTTGCAGGCGATAGAGGTCGAGCTGCACTTGCGCGTCCATGCCCGGCGCCGTCAGATAATTGGCCAGCGCCGACCGCCATTCGCCCGCCGAATCATAATGGCTCAGCCGCTCGCGATAAAGCGCGCCCACTTCGGTCCAGTCGCCCGCCTGATAGGCCATGGAGATCGCCCGGTCATACCAGGCCGCCGGGATTGCCTGTCCCGCCGCCCGCTGCCGCGCCAGCGCCTCCTGCACGAAGGCGCGCGCATCCTTCGCTTTGTTGCGCCGCACGGCGATATCCGCCCGCAACATGGTCGCGTCGATCGGATCGTAACCCAGCGTCTTGGCGTAATCGAGCTGCGCCGTCGCATCGTCATAATTGCCGACGATGAAAGACAGATAGCCAGCGATATAGCGCAGGCGCGGCATGTCCGTCTTCGGCACCGAGGATGTCTTGAACATGTCGTTCAGCGCCACCCGCTGCGCCTGCCGGTCGACCTTCAGCACCGCCAGCTCGAATCGCAGCCCGGCGGCCACATAGGCCTCGAAATCGCTGACCGGCATCAGGCTGGAAATCTGCGCCTGCGCGGTAGAGGCATCGCCCGCCTTGATCGCGCTGTCCGCCGCCTGGGTCGTTGCGCGGAAACCGTCCGACATCACGATCACCGGACCGGCCGCAACCGGCTTCTTCGCAACGGCTGGCACTGCGACCAGCAAAGCCGCCCCCGCCAGCAGCCCACAGGTCAGAATCGAATGTCGCATCATGGCCATGTCAGCCGCCCCTTTGTCGCCTGGCCTGGCCAGATCACATCATGTCCGAAGATGGAAAAGGCGCGCCACCCGCAATGGGCAACGCGCCTCGATCAGGAAAATCAGGCCTTAGTGGCCAGATAGGCCAGCCACAGGTCGGCAATCTGCTTGCGCGAACCACCCTGCACCGACTGGAAAGCAGCCTTGGCCGACACATTGTCACCGCTCAGCGCCTTGGCGATGCCCATGCGGGTGCTGATCTCATCCGCGTCGACGCCGCCCTTCTGCTTGGCGAGTTCGAACATCGCCGCTGCCTTGGCATAGTCGCCATAGCCCAGATAAGCGTCAGCGGTCGCCGCCGCAATCTTGCCGTTGGCCGCCTTCTTCGCGTCCGCTTCGGCCGAACCCAGCGAGCTCTTGTCGCCGGCAATCTTCGCCACGGCGGGCTGATACAGGTCGCCGCCCTGGCTGGCGTTCAGCACACCCTTGCTGCGGCCCGCATCGATAGCCGACTTCACTTCACCGTAAATGCCGGTCTTCGACGCCATTTCGGCATATTCCAGATAATCCTGCGCCAGGACCAGACCGCCCGAAGTCGCCATCAGGCGCAGCACGTCCAGATTCTCGCGGTTGGAGATGTTCGGATTGGCCTGCTGGAACAGGCGAACCAGCGTGCGGAGGTTTTCGCCGTTGGGATTGGCCTGATAGGCCTGTTTCGCCCATTCGGTGACTTCCGGCAGCTTGGCGGTCGCGGCGCGGCTGACGCCGATCTGATACCATTGCGCCGGCACCTGGCCGCCCGCGGCCTTGGTCGCGTCGGCGGCCGCCTTGAGCGCCGCCAGACCCTGCTGATTAAGGCTACGCTGCGGTTCGACGGACGGATTGGCCGTGCCCGCCTTGCCGAAATAGGCCTGGGCCAGCGTCACATTCACCGCTTCGGCCTTGTAGCCGGCGGCGGCGGCGGCCTTGGCGCGCGTGATCGCCAGATCGTAATTCTTCGCCTGCAGCGCCTGGTCGGCGGCCACCGCGTTGAATTGGCCAGCCTGTTCCGGCGGGGTCAGCCCGCTGTCCAGCATCTGGGTCAGCGCCTCGCTCTGCATCGCCGCATCCTTGCTGGCGATGGAGGTGTTCAGCTTGATGGCGCCGATCTGATATTTGTCGTCATTCGACTTCGCCTTGCTGTCGGCATCGGCCAGCGCCGCCTTGGCGCCTGCAAAGTCGTTCTTCTGCGCCGCGGCCTGGGCGGCCTGCAACGCCTTGACCACGTCAGGCGAGACATTGAGCTTGGGCGCGCCACCCTTTTTCTCTTCCTTCTTGGCCGCAAATGCGGGAGCCGAAACGGCGCCGCCAGCCAGCGCAAGAGTCAGCGCGAGCGCCACGGGGGTAACAAAACGCATGTTCATCTTCTCCTCTGCGCCCGAGTGACAGGCGGCCTTCCTATGACGCCGATTAGGGGTCGGCGCGTGAATAACGTTTGAACGACCTATATGCACCAGTTAACCGCCTGTCAGCCCCCAGGAAACATTCTGGCGCGCCGTTCATGCGGCTCATGGTTTCATACAGCTTGTTCCTCGCGCGCGTGTGCGCGAGGCGTGACATTATTGTTTCGCTCCGCTAGTGCAGCGACACGAACCATATCAATCCAAAAAGAGAATCGCATTGACCGACGAGACTGCCCTCGCCGACCCTTCGGACATCAGCCCCATCTCCATCGTGGAGGAGATGAAGGCGAGCTATCTCGACTATGCCATGTCGGTCATCGTCGCCCGCGCCCTGCCGGACGTGCGCGACGGTTTGAAGCCGGTGCACCGCCGCATTCTCTTTTCGGCCAACGAGTCCGGCTTTCACCATAACAAGCCCTATCGCAAGTCGGCGCGCATCGTCGGTGACGTGATCGGTAAATATCACCCCCACGGCGACAGTTCGATCTATGACGCCCTGGCGCGCATGACGCAGGATTGGGCAATGCGCGTGCCGCTGATCGATGGCCAGGGCAATTTCGGTTCGATGGACCCCGATCCGCCGGCCGCCATGCGTTACACCGAAGCGCGCCTGGCCAAGGTGACGACCGCCCTGCTCGAAGATCTCGACAAGGACACGGTCGACTTCCAGCCCAACTATGACGCTTCGGAAAGCGAACCGCAGGTTCTGCCGGCACGCTTCCCGAACCTTCTGGTCAACGGCGCGGGTGGCATCGCGGTTGGCATGGCGACCAACATCCCGCCGCATAATCTGGGCGAAGTGATCCGCGCTTGCCTCGCCTATATCGACAATAGCGGCATCACCATCGACGAACTCATCCAGATCGTCCCCGGCCCCGATTTCCCGACCGCCCCGCTGATCCTTGGCCAGTCGGGCGCCCGCAGCGCCTATCATACCGGGCGCGGTTCGATCATGATGCGCTCGCGCTACAAGATCGAGGAAGGGCGCGGCGACCGCCAGTCGATCGTGCTGACCGCCATCCCCTATCAAGTCGGCAAGAACGGCCTCGTTGAAAAGATCGCTGAAGCCGCCAAGGACAAGCGGATCGAGGGCATCAGCGACATTCGCGACGAATCGAACCGCGAAGGCGTCCGCATCGTCATGGACCTGAAGCGCGATGCCACGCCGGAAGTCGTGCTCAACCAGCTCTGGCGCAACACGCCCGCCCAGTCGAGCTTCCCGGCCAATATGCTCGCCATTCGCGGCGGCCGCCCGGAACTGCTCAATATCCGCGACATCATCGAGGCGTTCGTCCGCTTCCGCGAAGAGGTCATCACCCGCCGGACGAAATATGAACTCAACAAGGCCCGCGACCGCGCGCATATCTTGCTGGGCCTCGTCATCGCGGTCACCAATCTCGATGAAGTCGTCCGCATCATCCGTGGATCGGCAAGTCCCGCCGAAGCGAGGGAAACCCTGCTCGCCCGCGACTGGCCGGTGGCGGAGATCGCCCCCTATCTGAAGCTGGTCGAAGCCATCGAGGCCGAAGTCAGCGGCGACACCTACCGCCTGTCGGATACGCAGGTCCGCGCCATTCTCGACCTGCGCCTGCATCGCCTGACCGCGCTGGGCCGCGACGAGATCGGCAATGAACTGGCCGAACTCGCCGCTGCCATCGCGGAATATCTCGCCATCCTCGGTGACCGGGTGAAACTCTATGCGGTCATGCGCGAGGAGTTCGAGGCGATCGAGCGCGACTTCGCGACCCCGCGCCTTTCGGAAATCACCGCCGCCGCCGATGGCATCGACGATGAAGACCTGATCGAGCGCGAGGAGATGGTCGTCACCGTCACCGTGCAGGGCTATATCAAGCGCACGCCCTTGGAGAGCTTCCGCGCCCAGGCGCGCGGCGGCAAGGGCCGCTCCGGCATGACGACCAAGGATGAGGACGCGATCACCGAACTGTTCGTGACCTCCACGCATACGCCGGTCCTTTTCTTCTCCACCGCTGGCAAGGTCTATCGCCTCAAGGTCTGGCGCCTGCCGGAAGGCGGCCCGGCGACGCGTGGCCGCCCGATGGTGAACCTGCTGCCGCTCGGCCCCGGCGAGACGATCCAGACCGTCCTGCCGCTGCCCGAAGATGAGGAAAGCTGGAAGGATCTGCACGTCATGTTCGCCACCGCGAACGGCACGGTCCGCCGCAACAGCATGGACGCCTTCGCCAACATTCCGTCGAACGGCAAGATTGCCATGCGCTTCGATGATGACAGCACCGACCGGCTGATCGGCGTGGCGCTCCTCTCCGAAGAGGATGACGTCCTGCTCGCCACCCGTCAGGGCAAGGCAATCCGCTTCCAGGCGACCGACGTGCGCGAGTTCCAGAGCCGCACCTCGACCGGCGTGCGCGGCATGACGCTCAAGAAGGACGATGAGGTAATCTCGCTTTCCATCCTCACCCGCTCCGGCGCCAATCAGGAGGAGCGCGACGATTATCTCCGCTTCGCCCCATGGAAGGCGGAGAAGGAAGGCTCGCCGCAGATGAGCGCTGAGCGCTTTGCCGAATTGCAGGCGAAGGAGCAGTTCATCCTCACCGTCTGCGCCAATGGCTATGGCAAGCTGTCCTCGGCTTACGACTATCGCCGCACCGGACGCGGCGGTCAGGGGATCACGAACATCGACAATATCGGCCGCAACGGTCCGGTCGTCGCGAGCTTCCCGGCGCGGCATGGCGACCATCTGATGCTCGTCACCGATCAGGCCAAGCTGATCCGCATGGGCCTTGAAAGCCTGCGCGTCATCGGCCGCAGCTCGGCGGGCGTGCGCCTCTTCAACGTATCCGACGACGAACATGTCGTCAGCGCCGCGAAGATCGAGGAAAGCGACGAAGCCGAAGAGGCGGTGGAAACCGGTTCGGAGACGGGCGAGGCGTGACCGACCTCTTCGCCTACAAGATTCTGACCAAAGATCAGTATGACCAGCTAAAGACCGACGGCGTGTTCAAGGGCGCGCCCGTCGATCTTGCGGATGGCTATATCCACATGTCCACCCGCGAACAGGCCGCCGAAACCGCCGCCAGGCATTTCGCGGGCCAGGACCATCTGGTGATGGTGATGGTCGATCTCGCTCCTTTCGGTGACGCGATCAAATGGGAAAAGTCACGCGGCGGCGCACTCTTTCCGCACATTTATGGCGATCTCCCGCTGAGCGCGGTCGCAGGCAAGGTGGTGCTGCGGTTGGACGAGCAGGGCAAGCACCTCTTTCCGGCGGGGTTCTAACAGTCTTGGCTCATTTCGAATTTCACTAACGGGGGCACGTGTGATCCGAAAGACGATTGCAGTAGCTTTGGCTTGGAACTGTGCCGTGTTTCACATTCAAGCAGTAGCTCAACCCGCCTCGCCAGAAGCCGCGCCAATCGGCAATCCGAGCGATTGGATCGCCGAACCAGATTATCCTTTGCTTGCGAGCCTTAATGGGAAGACTGGCATTACCGCCTTCAAACTTACTGTCGATCCCAAGGGCATACCAACTAGCTGTGACATCGCCGCATCAAGCGGCGATGATGAGTTGGACAAAAAAGCTTGTGCGCTCCTACTTCAAAGGGCACGTTTTCAGCCTCCGATAGGTAAAAATGGGAAACCGATAGCATCGACCTTCGCCAGCAGGGTGCGGTGGACGCTACCCGGTAACCCAACGAATCCAACCGACAATACTCGGTCAATGACTTGGGAGGCTGAACTCAATCCGCAGGGTGTGGTAGACCGATGCCAGCTCATTCAAAAGGATGATTTTGTGTTTCGGGATGCCCCTAACCCCTGCTCGAACATGCTTGGAAAGACTATTACAAGACCGGGTGTGCCGCTCCCGCGCTTAAGGGCGCGGTTCACGCACACAGTCGTCTTTGACGTCGTTGACGAAAAACCATAATCATTAGCGGCATGAGGTAGTAAGTGCGAAGCGCTACCCTACTCTCTCCATCCGCACGACCTTCCCACCCTTCACCCAATAATCAAACCCGCCCCACCTGATCCGGCTCGAACAAGCCGCCGCCAACTGCATCACCCAATGCGCCCAGCACACCGCAAAGGGCGCCAGCACATCCCACCAAAGCGACCGCCGCGCCGCCTGCGCCTGCCCCAGCTCCACCACGCCCGCGATGATACGCCGCCGCACCAGCGCCCTCCCCATAGCCGCCACATAGCCCACGGCCACAGCACTCCAGCCACCCCAACCCAGCGCCCAGACCCAGCCCAAAGCCTGCCCCCCCACCACAGCGCAAGCAATCAGCCACATCCCCGCACTGTTGGTCACAATATGCCGATACTGCCGCACCCCGAAGCCAAGCGCCCCGCGCCCCTCCAGCGGACTCGCCACCAGCAAGTCCCGCACCGGCCGCAACCGCAGCTTTGCGCGCCAGCCCGCCAACCCGATCGCCATATCGTCGGACAAGCGCCCCGCCAGAGCGGCATCCAGATCCAGCCGCTCCGCCACCTCCCGCGTCAGTGCCATGGCGCCACCCCAGGGCATGGTCGCGCTCGCGGCACGCGGCAGGGTCGCCAACTGCATCTCCACTGCCCCCACCAGCGCGGCTAAAACGCCCACCTCCGGCAACAACAGCCGATAGCCGGTCACGATATCCGCCTTCCCCCGCACCAAGGGAAAGAGCAACCGCCCCACCAACCGCGCCGGAGGCAAAATATCCGCGTCCACGAAAACCAGATAGCGGTCCCCCTCGCGCAAGGCCCGCAAAGCCGCCCGCAGCTTGTGCACCTTCTGCCCCTCATCCACAGCGACACCCGCGCGAACGATCTGCACCCAATCCCCTTCGCGCGCCGCCAACGCCTTCGCCGCCGCGCAACCGCCCGAAGTCGCAATCACCAGCCGGAATCGCGCCGTCTGGGCCTTCAACCGCGCAATCAGTTCCGCCCCACCGTCCCAATCATCCCGAACCGACAGCAGCACGACGACGCCCTCGGGCGCTTCCTCCTGCCGATCCACCGGCAAATGCCGCCAATAATTGAGCACCCCGGCCAGGCTCAGCCCCTGCAACAATAGCCACAGCGCAAAAGCGAAACTCATCGCAAATCCAAACCCTTTACCGCCCCGACCGCTGCTGTATGACGGCAGGCGCGATGCTCTCCAACCCCTTTCTCTTCACCGTCCTCCGCCTCCTCCCTGCGTCCCTCGCCTCCTGGTTGGGCGGCTGGCTGTCGGCCCATGTCGCCCGCAAGTCGATGAAATTGCGCGACCAGCGCGCCCGCGCCAATTTGGCGATACTCCGCCCCGGCCTCGACAAAACCGCAAGCGAAGTCCTGCTCACCCGCCGCTGGTTTAACCTTGGCCGCACGATGGCCGAACTCACCAACATCGACCGGCTGATCGAGAATAACCACATCGCGGTGGAAGACGCCGAAGGCTATCAATCGGTCCTCGACGGCCCCGGCCCGCTGATCGCGCTGGCGGTCCATCTGGGCAATTGGGATCTGCTCGCCGCCCATATCAAGGCGTCGACCGACCGTCCCGGCCTCGGCGTCTACGACCCGCCGGAAAATCCCGAACAGGCCGCGCAACTCAAGCGCGCCCGCTCCAGCTATATGGGCGAGGCGATCACCGGAGAAGGCGCCGCCCGCGCTATCCTGAAACATCTCACGACCAAGGATCGCGCCACCCTCTACATATTGCTGGATGAACGCCGCGACCGCCAGGTCTGGTTTCCCCGCTTCGGCCGCGACCTGCCGCCATCGGGCAACCTGTCCGTGGCCCTGCGCCTCGCGCGCAAAGTCGGCGCGAAATTCCTGCCCTTCTACATGATCCGCACCCAAGGCCCGAATTTCCGCGTCCACTGGCATCGACCGCTCGATCCGGCCCCCCTCACCGACGATCAGATCATGGATCAGGTCGACGCTTTCCTCGGCCAGGCCTGCATCGACCATGCCGACCAATGGCTCGCCCTCCACGATATGGATTTGACGGAACCATAAAGCCGCCCATGCAGGAGCACACTGCATATGGTTCTTATGCGCCACACCCGCTAAAGCCCGCCCATGTCCCGACTCGCCATCAAGATCTGCGGCCTTTCGACGCCTGAAACGGTGGGCGCTTCCATAAGGGGAGGAGCCACCCATCTCGGCTTCAACTTCTTCCCCAAAAGCCCCCGCTATGTCGAAGTGGATCAAATGCGGGCACTCGCCGCACTGGTTCCTCCCCAGATCGATCGCGTCGCCATCCTGGTGGACCCCACCGACGAAATCCTGACGGATCTCGCCGCCACCGGTGCCCTGACCGCCCTGCAACTCCATGGCAAGGAAAGCCCTGAACGCGCCGCCGCCATCCGCCGGCGCTTCGACCTCCCCGTCTGGAAAGCCATTTCCGTCAAAACCCGCGCCGATATAGACGCCGCCATGGCCTATAGCGGCGCCGCCGACTTCCTCCTGTTCGACGCCAAAACCCCGGATGGCGCGGCGCTGCCCGGCGGCATGGGCCTGCGTTTCGACTGGACGCTGCTGCGCGGCGTGTCCCTTTCCGTTCCCTGGGGTCTGTCGGGCGGCCTTGGCATCGACAATGTGGCCGAAGCCATCCGCATCACGGACGCCCCGCTGGTCGATGTTTCCTCCGGCGTCGAAAGCGCGCCGGGCATCAAGAGTGTGGACAAGATCATGGCCTTCTGCAATGCGGCGTCCTCATGAGGCAGACGCTATTCATAAACGGAATTGGCCACGCAGGGCGCATCGCAGCCCGATGGCGTTGATCGCTTCCCTTGTTCGCGAAGTGACCCAATATTGCCTGACGAGATACAAGCGATGACCGACACCATCACCCTGCCCAACAGCCTGCGTTCGCAGCCCGACGCCTCCGGCCATTTCGGCGCCTTCGGTGGCCGCTATGTCGCTGAGACGCTGATGCCGCTCATATTGGAGCTGGAAAAGGTCTATAGGGAAGCGAAGCAGGATCCGGCCTTCGACGCCGAGTTCAGCGAATTGCTGCGCTCCTATGTCGGCCGCCCCAATCCGCTTTATTATGCAGGACGCCTGACAGAAGCGCTGCGCGCGGATGCCGAACCCGGCAAGGGCGCGAAAATCTACCTCAAGCGCGAGGAACTGAACCACACCGGCGCGCATAAGATCAACAATTGCATCGGCCAGGCGCTGCTCGCCCGCCGCATGGGCAAGAAGAAGGTCATTGCCGAAACCGGCGCCGGCCAGCATGGCGTCGCCACCGCGACCGTCGCCGCCCTGTTTGGCATGGAATGCAAGATCTTCATGGGCGCCAAGGATGTCGAACGGCAAAAGCCCAACGTCTTCCGCATGAAGCTGCTGGGCGCTGAGGTCATTCCCGTCGTTTCCGGCTCCCAGACGCTCAAGGATGCTATGAACGATGCCCTGCGCCACTGGGTGTCGAACGTCCACGACACTTTCTACATCATCGGCACGGCGGCAGGACCACACCCCTATCCCGAACTGGTCCGCGATTTCCAATCCGTGATCGGCCGGGAGGCGCGCGAGCAGATATTGGAACTCGAAGGCCGCCTGCCCGACATGCTGATCGCCCCGGTCGGCGGCGGCTCCAACGCCATCGGCCTGTTCCATCCGTTTCTTGACGATGCGGATGTGAAAATGATCGGCGTCGAAGCGGCGGGCGAAGGTCTGCAAGGCAAGCATGCCGCCTCCCTCGCGGGCGGCAAGTCGGGCATATTGCACGGCAACCGCACCTATCTGCTCCAGGACGAGGACGGCCAGATCACCGAAGCGCACAGCATTTCGGCAGGTCTCGACTATCCCGGCATCGGCCCCGAACATAGCTGGCTGCACGAAATCGGCCGCGTCCAATATATGCCGATCACCGATGATGAGGCGCTGGCCAGCTTCCAGAAGCTCTCCGCGCTCGAAGGCATCATCCCCGCGCTCGAATCCGCCCATGCGGTCGCGTCGGCGGAAAAAGTCGCGCCCACGCTGGACGCGGACCAGATCATCATCGTCAATCTCTCCGGCCGTGGTGACAAGGACATCTTCACCGCCGCCAGCGCCCTGGGTGTCGAAATATGACTGCTGACCGCCTTTCCGCCCGCTTCGCCGCCTGCAAGAGCGCAGGCCGCGCCGCCCTCGTCACCTTCGTGACGGCGGGCGACCCGACCGTGGCCGACACGCCCGCCATCCTGGACGCACTGGTCGAAGGCGGCGCCGACATCATCGAACTGGGCATGCCCTTCACCGATCCGATGGCCGACGGCCCGGCAATCGAACTGGCTAACCTGCGCAGCCTCGGCTCGGGCACCAAGACGAAGGATATCTTCGCCCTCGCCACCGCCTTCCGCGCCAAGCACCCGGAAACGCCGCTGGTCCTGATGGGCTATGCCAATCCGATGCTGGTGCGCGGTTCGCAATGGTTCGCCGACCAGTGCAAGGCCGCTGGCGTTGACGGCGTTATCTGCGTCGACGTGCCGCCGGAGGAAGATGCCGAAATCGGCCCTGCCCTGCGGTCGGCGGGCATTCACCTCATCCGCCTCGCCACCCCCACGACCGACGCAGCCCGCCTGCCCGCCGTGCTGAACGGCGCCAGCGGCTTCCTCTACCATGTCGCCGTCGCGGGCATCACCGGCAAACAGCAGGCCGCCCAAGCCGCCGTCGAACAAGCCGTCGCCAAGCTCAAGGCCGCCACCGACCTGCCCATCGCGGTGGGCTTCGGCGTGCGTTCTGCTGAGCAAGCAGCAGCTATCGGCCGCGTCGCTGACGGCGTGGTCGTGGGGTCCGCCATCATCGACATCATCGGCTCGCACGGCGATGCCGCCGCGCCCTTCGTCAAGGATTTCGTCGCGGCTCTGCGCGGCGCGCTCAACGCCAACAGCCCTCATTTCCGGGAGACCGCCGCATGAGCTGGATCAACCGCGTCCGCAAAGCCATTCCCTTCATGGCGAAGAAGGAAAGCACGGCCGAAACGCTGTGGCACAAATGCCCGTCCTGCGCCGAGATGATCTTCATCAAGGAATGGGAAGATAATCTCTCCGTCTGCCCGCGCTGCGACCATCATGGCCGTATCGGTCCGTCGGAGCGTTTCGAGCATGTCCTCGACGCCGGTTTCATCCTGCTGCCGACCCCGCATGTGCAGGAAGACCCGCTCAAATTCCGCGATTCCAAGCGCTATCCTGAACGCATCAAGGCCGCCCGCACCGCGACCGGCGATCAGGACGCGCTCATCAACGCGCGCGGCGCGATCGACGACGTGCCGCTGGTCATGGGCGTGCAGAATTTCGCCTATATGGGCGGCTCCATGGGCATGGGCGTCGGCGCCGCCTTCATCCAGGGCATCAACGAAGCCATTGCCCATAAATGCCCCTATGTGATCTTCACCGCAGCGGGCGGCGCGCGCATGCAGGAGGGTATCCTCTCCCTCATGCAGATGCCCCGCTCCACCGTGGCGATCCAGAAGCTGCACGCGGCGGGCCTGCCCTATATCGTGGTCCTCACTGACCCTACGACCGGCGGCGTCACCGCCAGCTATGCGATGCTGGGCGACGTCCAGATCGCGGAGCCCAATGCACTCATCGGTTTTGCAGGCCAGCGCGTCATCGAAAGCACGATCCGCGAAAAGCTGCCCGACGGCTTCCAGCGCGCCGAATATCTGCTGGAGCACGGCATGCTCGACATGGTCGTCCACCGCAGCGAACTGCGCGACACGCTCGCCCGCGTGATCGGCTATCTGGCGCCGCGCGCGGCCGCCTGAACCCGATCAGGAACAGAGCCGATGGCCGACCATGCCGTCTCCGACGATCCGGGCGTCCAGGCCCAGCTTGACCGCCTCGCGACCCTGTCGCCTGGCGCCGATATATTGGGCCTGGAGCGCATCACGCGCCTGCTCGATCGCCTCGGCAATCCGCACCGCGCTCTGCCGCCCGTCTTCCATGTCGCGGGCACCAACGGCAAAGGCTCGACCTGCGCCTTCCTGCGCGCCGCGCTGGAGGCGGACGGCAAGACCGTCCACGTCTTCACCTCGCCGCACCTCGTCCGCTTCAACGAGCGTATCCGCATCAGCGGCACGCTGATCTCCGACGAAGCGCTCGCCCATTATCTCTCTCGCGTCCTCGATGTGGCTGAGGGCATCGGCGCCAGCTTCTTCGAAGTCACCGCCGCGGCCGCCTTCCTCGCCTTCTCCGAACATCCAGCCGACGCCTGCATCCTCGAAGTGGGCCTGGGCGGCCGGCTCGACGCCACCAATGTCATCGAAAGGCCGGTGATCTGCGGCATCGCCCAATTGGGCATCGATCACCAAAGCTTCCTCGGCAGCACGCTTAAGGAAATCGCCGCCGAAAAGGCGGGCATCGCCAAACCCGGTGCGCCGCTGGTGACGCAGCGCTATGCCGACGCGCTCTTCCCGGTGATGCTCGACGCCGCCGCGCGCAACCGCACCCAATGGTTCGCCATGGGGGAGAGCTGGGACGCCGCCGCCTATCGCGACCGCCTCCATTATCGCGACGATCTGGGCCGCCTCGACACCCCTCTGCCGCGTCTCCCCGGCGCGCATCAGATACATAATGCCGCGCTCGCTTTCGCCATGTTGCGCCACCAGAGCGTCGTACCCGTCAGTGAAGCTGCCCTGAAGGCCGCGCCGCTCTGGGCGCATTGGCCCGGCCGTTTGCAAAGGCTCGATCACGGCCCCCTGCTGGCGCCATTGCCGGAAAGCACCGAGGCCTGGCTTGACGGGGGCCATAATGCCGGGGCGGGGGAAGCGATCAGCGCCTTCTTCACTGCCGAGCGGCTCGAAGGCCAGAAGTTGCAACTCATCATCGGCATGCTGTCGAACAAGGATTTGGACGCATATCTGATCCCCTTCGCGGGCCGGATCGCGCATATCCACACGCTGCCTGTTCCCGGTCATGATCATCACCCGCCGGAGCGATTCGCCGCCATTGCCGATCTTTGGGGCGTCCCCTGCACCGCGCATGAAGCGCCCGCAGAGGCCATTGCCGCCATCGCCGCAGGGGGCAATCCCGCGCCCAAGCTGCTGATTGCGGGTTCGCTCTATCTGGCAGGAGAGATTTTGCGGCTGAATGGGCAATATCCCGACTGAATTGTCTTGCGATTGACTCGCAATAGCGTACCTTCGCCTTCCAACGACAAGGCAGAAGGTACGAACGCATGGCCATTGGAGAGCCCTCCTCCCTCGATCAGCCCCGTCCGCTCCCCGGCGGCTATGGCAACCGGCTGTTCCTTTATGTCATGCGCCGCATGGCCACGGCGGGCGTCAACGACGCTCATGCCGCCAACGCCATGCTCGGCGCCTTCGGCCGCAGCTATCGCCGTCCGCTGGTGCTGATGCGCGCCATGATGCTGGAACTGGTCCGCACCTCCAGTCGCAAGATATTGATCGCGCCCTGCTGCTGCTCGCGCATGACGACGGACGAAGCGCTGATGATGCAGGCGATCGGCGGCGCCCTGCACTGCCCGCGCGCCGCCTTTGACAATGTGGCGACCTTGCTCGGCAACGATCACGCCCTTGGCGCGCTCACCTGCCTCCAAGCCGTGGCGCAGGCCCATAATGACCTTGGCCGCCCGCTCGATCTCTACTCGGCGGGCTGAACCTCTGCCGCGCTGCCGACGCTGGCGTCAATCAGGCCCGCCCGCATCATCAGCCAGAACAGGATGATGCCCGGCAAGGAGATCACGGTGGTCAGCAGGTAGAAATCGACATAGCCGAAGCGCTCGATCATCACGCCCGCCGTGGTGCCGGTCAGGAACCGCCCGACGATGCTCGCCGCCGCCGAAATCAGCGCATATTGCGCGGCGGTAAAGCGCAGGTCGCACAGCGCTGAGAAATAGGCGACCACCGTCACGCCACCGATGCCGCTGGCGAAATTCTCAAAACCAATGGCGCCCGCCATGCCCCAATTGCTTTTCCCCAGAGCGGCGAGCAGCGCAAAGCTGAAATTGGACACACCCATCAGCAGCAGGCTGACCAGCACCGACCGCTTCATCCCCATCCGCGCATAGAGGATGCCGCCCACGAAAATGCCGATCAAATAGGCCCAGAAGCCGATCCCCACGTCATAAATGGCGATCTCGTCATTGGTGTAGCCCATATCGTCGAACAGTAGGCGAAAGGTCAGATTGGCGAGCGTGTCCCCGATCTTGTGCAGCAGGATGAACAGCAGCACCAACCAAGCCCCGCGCCGCCGGAAAAACTCGACCAACGGCCCGGCGATCGACTGCCACACCTCACCGAAACCCCGCCGCGTCGTCGGCTCCCGATGCCGCTCCGGCTCGCCCAGAACCAGTCCCGTCAGCATTGCGGGCAGCGCAAAAACCGCGCAGGCGAAATAAGCCCCATGCCACCCGATCCGCGCCGCCAGCACCAGCGCCAGCGCTCCCGCCGCGACCGACCCGATCCGCCAGCCATATTGCGACATGCCGGAGCCGACGCCCAGTTGCTCGGGCTTCAAGGTCTCGATCCGATAGGCGTCGATCACGATGTCGAAGGTCGCTCCAGCCACCCCGACCAATATTGCCGCATAAGCCGTCTGCAACAGGCCGGTCGTCGGTTCGACCAGCGCCAGATTGGCCACCGCCGCCATCACGAGCAGCCCGGCGACAAGCAGCCAGCTCACCCGCTGCCCCAACCGCCCGATGACCGGCAAGCGAACGCCATCGACCACCCAGGCCCACAGCCATTTGAGATTATAGACGAGGAAAGCGAGTGTGAACGCGGTCACCGCCTTCTTATCGATCCCGTCCTGCGCCAGTCGCGTCGTCAGCGTCGCGCCGATCATCGCATAGGGAAAGCCCGACGAAATCCCGAGAAAAAAGGCTCCCAAAGGCGCCTTCTGAACATAGGGCTTCACCGCATCCAGCCAGCTTGCCGAACCCTTTGCGATCTCAGTCATAAATGCGGTGCGCCCCGATGGTTCTTGTCGAAATCCACCATATGGCCAAACACTGCCGAAACAACCCCGCCCAATGCTTCTCGCTTGAAAGGAGAGGGACAGGAAGCCTGGCTGGCCCCATCAATCAGGCCAAGTGGATGAAACCAACTTCACCCGAAATCCTCAAACAGATGCAGCCCCTCCGGGAAACGCGGCAATGCCTTCCCCCGCAACAACGCATCCAACACATCGATAGCCGCCAGCAAGTCCCGCGGCGCATAGGGCTTTGCGAGGCAGCCCAAAGCCATTTCGCGCGCATCGACCGGACAAGCGCCCGTCACGAACAGCACCGCCACGCCCCGGCCCGTAGCAAAACGCGCCAGATCGATCCCGGTCTTCTGACCATGCAGCATCACATCCGCGATCACCAGATCGACGTTTTCTTCCTGAATCACGCTGACGGCATGGGCATATTCATCGACGGTCGCGGCCACGCGATAACCGGCCATCTCCAGCACATGCTCATTGTCGAAGGCCACCAGCGGCTCATCTTCGACCACCAGCACGCTCCGAATGGCCTTGCGCCGCCTTTGCGCTCCGGCTTCCCCTTTTACCAGCCCGAAAAACATTTGCCGATCTGCCCCATTTGCGCCATTCAGCCGACCAACGTGCAACGCCCTAAGCGGTTTCTTATCGTCCCGGCGCATAGGCGCAAGGACAGCACTATTCGTCAATTTCCTGGCTTTGCCGATATGGGAATGCCACCCCGTTTTGAAAAGGAACTCTTCCGTGGAACCGCCGAAAAAATCTGGACCGCCACGCCGGTCGGGGCCCGGCGGTCCCAAGCGCCCCACAGGCGCCAAGCCCAGCCCCGGATCACGCCCGGCCCGCCCGCCATTCAAAAAGGCGAAAACTGCACCCGCCAAGCCCGCAAACCCGCACCCGGCCCGGGCCGCAGCCGTCGCCAGCGGCAAGAACGAACCGCAGCGTATCGCGAAACTCCTCGCCCGCGCAGGCATCGCGTCGCGCCGCGAGATCGAGCGGATGATCGAGGAAGGCCGCGTCACGCTGAACGGTGAAGCCGTCACCACCCCGGCCACCCTGCTCACCTCGCTTCATGGCATAACGGTCGACGGCAACCCCGTCGCCGCGCCAGCCCCCACGCGCCTGTTCCTTTTCCACAAGCCGTCGGGCCTCCTGACGACCGAACGCGACCCGCGTGGCCGTCCGACCATTTACGACAAGCTGCCCGCCGACCTGCCGCGCCTCATGCCGATCGGCCGGCTCGACATGACGACCGAGGGACTGCTGCTGCTCACCACCGACGGCGAGTTCAAGCGGGAGATGGAACTCCCCTCCACCGGCGTCCCGCGCACTTATCGCGCCCGCGCCTTTGGCGAGGTGAGCCAGAACCAACTCGAAGACCTGTTCGAAGGCATAGAAATAGAGGGCATCCGCTACGGTCAGATCGAGGCCAATCTGGAACGCCGCACCGGCCGCAACCAGTGGATCGAAATGACGCTGACCGAAGGCAAGAATCGCGAAGTCCGCCGCGTCCTGGAACATCTGGGCCTTCAGGTGAACCGCCTGATCCGCACCAGCTACGGTCCCTTCCATCTGGGCGAACTGGCCTCCGGCGCGGTCGAGGAAGTGCGCCAGCATGATCTCATCCTCTTCCGCAAGAGCCTGAAGGCGCCGAAATGAGGATCATCGCGGGCCAATGGCGCGGCCGTCCGCTGGCCGCTCCCAAGGGAGACGCCACCCGCCCGACAGCGGACCGAACCCGAGAAACCCTTTTCTCCATGCTGCTGAGCCGCATCGGCTCCTTCGAGGGGCTTGGCGTCGGCGATTTCTTCGCAGGCTCCGGCGCGCTCGGTTTCGAAGCTCTGTCGCGCGGTGCGGCGAGCTGCATCTTCGTGGAACAGGACCGCTCCGCCCTCGACGCGATCCGGGCCAATGGCGACAAGCTCGGCATCCGCCCAGACGTCCGCCAAAGCAGCGTCCTGGCTCTCGGCCCCGCAGCCAAGCCGCTGGACCTCATCTTCATGGACCCGCCCTATAATAGCGGCGCGGGATCGGTGGCCCTCGACAAGCTGAGCCGCCTCGGCTGGACCGGCCCCGCCACCTGGATCAGCATAGAAACGGACCGCCGCGAGGACGTAGAGGTCAAGGGCTTCACTATCGAAGCCACCCGCGACATCGGCAAAGCGCGTTTGACCCTGCTACGGGCGGAAGCCTGAACTCCCCGTGGGGGAGAGGGTTGGGGAGAGGGGCTGCGCAACGCCTCCCCACTCCCGACGCCCATCAAGCCGCTTCGGCATCCTCATAAGCCTGCGATTCCTTGCCGATCAGGATATTCGCGAGGAACCAATAGGCCTGCCCCCAGGCATTCAGCACGGCGTCCGTGGCGACATCCGCGCCCAGCACATCCCGAATTGCCGGCAGCAGCGCCTCGGCCACCTTGGGATAATGCTCCGCCTTCACGCCGGTTTCGACATGCCGCTGCACCATCCGCGCAACCGCGCCGTCCAGCGCCTGCAACTTGTCGATATTCTCGGCATAGCCCAGGATCGCCGCCGCCAGCCGCTTGGGCTGCTCGCCGCTTTCCTGCGCGGCCTGGTCGAACATGTCCTTGATCGATGCATCCTGAAACAGCCGCGCATACATGGCCGTCGTGATTTCTACCCCATGCTTCCGCAGAGCGGGGGCGGTAGCCTTGACGATGGCGATGGTGTCGGCGGTCAACTGGGTCATGAATGCACCTTTGCTTGGAGAATCGGTAAAGGTGCATTTACGTTGCATCTTTTAAGATGTAAATAGAATGAATGTTTGAAAAGCGCGATCACTCTCATTACCGCCAGCAGCCATGCAACTGACCCGCCACACCGACTATGCCCTGCGCGTCCTCATCCACCTCGCGGTGACGCCTGCGGGCCGCACGACGATTCCCGAAATCGCGGATGCTTATGGCCTGTCCCGCAACCATCTGATGAAGGTTGTGCATCATCTTGGCCAAGGCGGTTTTCTGGATACGCAGCGCGGGCGCGGCGGGGGCTTCGCTCTTGCCCGCCCGGCCGAGAAGATCCGATTGGGCGAAGTCATCCGCCACACCGAACCCGACATGAACATGGCGGATTGCGGCTCCTGCGCCATCCGCCCGGCCTGCGGCCTGTCCGGCATATTGAAGGCGGCCACCGCCGCCTTTCTCACCGTGCTCGACCAGCACAGCCTGGCCGATGCCGCACGGGACCGGGCCGGGCTGGCGGCGCTCATCGCCGCATTGCCTGGCCCGGTTGCCGTCACCGACGCCTGCGCATAGATTTGGGCGCTTCGCTCGGATTGATACAGCTATCCTGCACGGTCGTGCTGCACAGCGGATAATCTTTCTGCCCGGTCGGCGGTGGCGTCATGTTGCCGCCCACCGTAGCGGGATTGGCAGAGGTTCCCACGGGCGCCGACGGGTCGCGTGGCACACCGGCGGGTGCAGGCTGCATCCCCGTATCCGGCGGCACCGCTCCCGTCGGCTGCCCCGCATTCGGATCCGCGCCTGCAGGCGGTGCGGCTGGCGTAGCCGGCGTGGCGGGAGCGGTCCCCGGATCGGCAGGCGTGGCGGGTGTCGCGGGCATCGCCCCCTGTTCCGGAGGAGGCGCGGTATCGGCAGCGGGCGGCTGCGAGGCTGGCACGTCCTGCGCTACCGCAATTCCGGCAACGCCGGCAACGCCGGCGCCGAAGGCCAAAATGGCCGCACCTGCCAAGAGGATCGATTTCATCGGGATCATCCTTTCCTTGTTCTTCACCCCGTTTTGCCGCTGGGGTCCGGAAAAGAAGCGGACATGTACCGTCTACGTTCCGGCCACGGCGACGAACCGTGGCGCATGCGCCGCCAGATGATCCCTCATGCTTTGGGCTCTCAGGCTTCGGTCACTCTTGGGGATAGCGCTCGAACCTGGGCAATTCATGCGCGGCCGCCATCCACGGAGCCGCCTCGGCAAACTGCACATGAATGGCGGGAGGAAGAGCGGCTTGATCGTCCAGCGTCCCCGTCTGGATATCGACCATCCCCGGAAACACCACGGCATTGCGATAGAAAAGCCCCGACCCGCATGTCCCGCAAAATTCCCGCGTCACATTGTCGGATGACCGATAGGCCACCGGCTCACCCGTCACCGTCACCATATTTTCGGGAAACAACGCCCAGCCCACCATAGGCGCTCCGGCGCTTTTCCGGCAGTCGGAACAATGGCAGAGCGCGCTATAGGCTGGCTCCCCCTGCGCTTCATAGCGGATCGCCCCGCATTGGCACCCTCCAGAAACCATGGCCTTTCTCCTTGCATGATTCGCCTTTTGTTCTCATAGAAGAAACGGCAGCGCAAGGCCACTCACCCTTGCCGCCTCCCGCCCAGCATCCTAGTTGATAGCCCATGACCCTGCCCGCTCCCTCGCCCGACGATCCCCCCTATCTCAAGGATCTCAACGAACCGCAGCGGGAAGCCGTGCTCACCACCGAAGGGTCGGTGCTGGTCCTCGCGGGCGCCGGCACGGGCAAGACCGCCGCCCTCACCGCGCGTCTGGCCCATCTGATCGCCACGCGCCGCGCCTATCCTTCCGAAATCCTCGCCGTCACCTTCACCAACAAGGCGGCGCGAGAGATGCGGGAGCGCGTAGGCCGCATGATCGGCCCGGCGGTGGAAGGCATGCCCTGGCTCGGCACGTTCCACGCCATCGCCGCCAAGATGCTGCGCCGCCATGCCGAACTGGTCGGCCTGCAATCCAATTTCACCATCCTCGATACCGACGACCAGCTTCGCCTGATGAAGCAGCTCATTCAGGCCGAAGGAATCGACGAAAAGCGCTGGCCCGCCCGCCAATTGGGCGGCCTCATCGACCAGTGGAAGAATAAGGGTCTGACGCCCGAGGAAATCGGCGCGGGTGAAAGCGAAGCCTATGCCAATGGCCGTGGGCAGAAGCTCTACGCCGCTTACCAGGCGCGCCTACGCGATGTAAATGCTTGCGATTTCGGTGACTTGCTGCTGCATGTTCTGACGATATTGAAGCGCCATCGGGACGTTCTGGAAAGCTATCAACAGCGCTTCCGCTACATCATGGTGGACGAATATCAGGACACGAACAGCAGCCAATATCTCTGGCTCCGCCTGCTCGCCCAGACGCGCAAGAATATCTGCTGCGTGGGCGATGACGACCAGTCCATCTATAGCTGGCGCGGCGCGGAAGTGGCCAATATCCTTCGCTTCGAAAAGGATTTTCCGGGCGCGAAGATCGTCCGCCTGGAGCAGAATTACCGCTCGACCCCGCACATCCTAGGCGCCGCCTCCGGCGTGATCGCGGAAAATGGCAACCGGCTCGGCAAGACACTCTGGACCGATATCGACGTGGGCGAGAAGGTCCGCGTCATCGGCGTGTGGGACGGTCCGGAGGAAGCCCGGCGCGTCGGTGACGAAATCGAGTCGATCGAGCGCAGCGGGCAATCGCTGGACGAAGTCTCCATCCTCGTCCGCGCCCAGCACCAGACCCGCGAGTTCGAAGACCGCTTCATCCAGATCGGCCTGCCCTATCGCATCGTCGGCGGCTTCCGCTTCTACGAACGCGCCGAAATCCGCGATGCGCTCGCCTATCTGCGCCTCGTCAACCAGCCCGCCGACGACCTCGCCTTCGAGCGGATCGTCAACGTCCCCAAGCGTGGATTGGGCGACAAGGCGGTGGAAAAGCTCCATCGACTCGCCCGTGCCGAGGGCATTCCGCTGGCCCTCGCCGCCGCCCGCATCCTCGACACCGACGAAATGACCCCGCAGGCCCGCCGGTCGCTGGGCGCGTTCATCGGAGATCTCGCCCGCTGGCGCGATCGCGCGGTGCAGCTTCCCCATGCAGAACTCGCCCGGCAGATATTGGACGAAAGCGGCTACACCGCCATGCTCCAGGCCGAACGCACCACCGAAAGCGCGGGGCGCCTGGAAAACCTCAACGAACTCACCCGCGCCATGGAGGAATATGAGACGCTGGGCGCGTTCCTTGAGCATGTCTCGCTGGTCATGGACAATGAAGCGCAGGCTGACGAGCGCAAGATCACGATCATGACCATCCACGCCGCCAAGGGGCTGGAGTTCGACACCGTGTTCCTCGCCGGTTGGGAAGAAGGCATTTTCCCCTCCCAGCGCGCCCTCGACGAAGGCGGCCTTAATTCGTTGGAGGAGGAACGCCGCCTCGCCTATGTCGCGATCACGCGGGCGCGGAAGCTGTGCCTCATCCTCCATGCCGCCAACCGCCGCATCTACGGCCAGTGGACCAGCTCCATCCCTTCGCGCTTTGTCGGAGAACTGCCGCCCGAACATGTGGAGGAGGAGAGCAGCCTGTCGGGTGGCGCCTCGCTCTGGCGCGCCAACTGGTCGGAACGGGCCGATCCCTTCGCCAATGTCCAGCGCGGCACCGGCAGAGGCCCAGGCTGGCAACGCGCGCAACAAAGCGGCCAGTTCGTCAAGGAACCCGTCCGGATCGTGGAAGCCCGCGCCTCCGCCGTCTCGCTGGGCAATAAAGGCCGCGACGACATGAGCCTAGGCCTGCGCGTCTTCCACCAGAAATTCGGCTACGGCACGGTCGCGGAGATCGAAGGCAATAAGCTGGAGATCGACTTCGAAACCGCGGGACGGAAGCGCGTCATGGACAGCTTCGTCCAACCGGCCTGACCAACCATCCCGGCCCTTCTTCAACGCTTTCTTGAAAAGAAGAGCGAGAAGCCTGCTTTGGGTGGAAGGCGAACTTTCAGTTTCCGTTCGTCCTGAGCTTGTCGAAGGGTCTTGCTGAGCGAAGGCGAAGCATGGGAGCCTCACTCCGCTCGGCTGAGGGCTTCGACTTGCCGAAGGCAAGTTTATCCTGAGCGCCTGCGTTGGCAGGCAGACGAAGGGCTCAGCCCGAACGGATCTCTCTCGTCAGCAATTGACCAAAACCAAACAAAAAAAGGGGAGGCCGATGCCTCCCCTTCCCGTCCGCTTAGTAGCGGTAATGATCCGGCTTGAACGGGCCTTCGGCCGACACGCCGATATAGGCGGCCTGCTTGGGGGTCAGCTTGGACAGCTTCACGCCCAGCTTTTCCAGGTGAAGCGCGGCGACCTTCTCGTCCAGATGCTTGGGCAGCACATAGACCTCGTTCTTGTAGGTGTCCGCCTTGGTCCACAGTTCGATCTGCGCCAGCACCTGGTTGGTGAAGGAGGAGGACATCACAAAGCTGGGATGGCCGGTGGCGCAACCCAGATTGACCAGGCGGCCCTTCGCCAGAACGATGATCTTCTTGCCGTCGGGGAACTGAACCTCGTCCACCTGCGGCTTGATCTCGGTCCATGCCATGTTGTTGAGGCCGGCAATCTCGATCTCGCTGTCGAAATGGCCGATGTTGCAGACGATCGCCATATTCTTCATCGCGCGCATGTGGTCAACGGTGATGACGGCTTCGTTGCCGGTCGCGGTGACGAAGATGTCGGCGCGGGTGGCCGCCTCTTCCATCGTCACGACTTCATAGCCTTCCATCGCGGCCTGAAGCGCACAGATCGGATCAACCTCCGTCACCAGCACGCGGGCGCCGCCATTGCGCAGCGACGCGGCCGAACCCTTGCCGACGTCACCGAACCCGGCGACGCAGGCGACCTTGCCGGCCAGCATGACGTCGGTGGCGCGGCGGATGGCGTCGACCAGCGATTCCTTGCAGCCGTAGAGATTGTCGAACTTCGACTTGGTAACGCTGTCGTTGACGTTGATCGCCGGGAAGGGGAGCTTGCCCTTCTTCGCCAGCTCATAGAGGCGGTGGACGCCGGTGGTGGTCTCTTCCGACACGCCCTTGATCGCGGCGACGGTCTGGGTCAGATAGCCCGGACGTTCGGCCAGGAAACGCTTCAGCGTCGCGACGAAGATTTCCTCTTCCTCATTGCCGGGGGTGAACAGTTCTTCCCCGGCCTCGACGCGGGCGCCCCACAGCGCGAACATGGTGGCGTCGCCGCCATCGTCCAGGATCATGTTGCAGACCGTGTCACCCCAGTCGAAGATGCGGATGACATAGTCCCAATATTCTTCCAGCGTCTCGCCCTTAACGGCGAAAACGGGGATGCCGCTCGCAGCGATGGCGGCGGCGGCGTGATCCTGGGTCGAAAAGATGTTGCACGAGGCCCAGCGGATCTCGGCGCCCAGCTCGGCCAGCGTCTCGATCAGCACGGCGGTCTGGATCGTCATGTGCAGCGAGCCGGTGATGCGCGCGCCCTTGAGCGGCTTCGATGCGCCGAATTCGGCGCGCAGGGCCATCAGACCCGGCATTTCGGTTTCTGCGATCTCGATTTCCTTGCGGCCGAAAGCGGCAAGGCCGATGTCGCGGATCACATAATCCTGCGCCTGGGTGGCGGGTGCAGTGGCCACGAGCCTGTCTCCATATCTTCAAGATTGAGGCGACCGCTCGAACGAACGAACGGCAGCGATGGGCTGGGCTTTACCAATCGCCGCCGTTCAAGGCAACTCCATATAAAGTTTTCTTTATGTCTTAATCCGCAGGGCTCCGCGATGCGACCTTCATCGGCTCATTATCTGCAAATTTGTCGGATTTCTGCATCTTGCCCGCCATCGCCGTCACGATGTCACAGCGCGCACCCGACAGATGCGGGCCGATTGCCGCCGCATCGGCCAGTTCCAGCAGGGCCGACCGGCTGGGCGGCAAGGCGTTGGCCGCGTCGGTGATCGACTGAAGATCGCGGCAGGCCAGCCCGTCGGCGCCCGCGCCATAGATATTGGCAAGGCCCGTGACATAATTATCATAGGCTCCCAAGGCGCCGACCGGCCCGGCGACCGAGCGGAAATGCTCGCGCAGCTCATCATTCACCTGCGTCAGCGTCTCCCGCTTTTCGCGGATGAAGCGGTTGTAGCTGGCCAGGAAATCATTCCCCGTCCCCCGGCATCGCAGCGCCGATACCATCAGCATCATCTCGAAATCGCGGATTTGCGCTGCTTCGACGGCGGTCTGCTTCCAGCAGGTCGCGGCTGTCGCCGGCGCAAGCGGCATCGTCGCGGCAAGCGCCGCTGCGATCAATTTCCTCATGGTTTGAACCCCCGTCCAATTGCCCGAGGATCAGGGTGCGCCCGTCCGGTTGCCGGAATCTCAACGGCAAAGGTTAGCCATATTTTACCGTAAATGGTTCAGTTACGTTGGGGAAATAAGCCGCCCGCGCGGCCATGCCTTACGAATGCGTATCGAAGCCCGGATCAGGCCGACCCCGCGCCGCTGACCAGATGGGAGGCATCGACTCCGGCGGCGGCATAGGCGGCCGACCATTTTCGCGTCGCGGGCACATCGAACAAAAGCCCGGCGGTGCACGTCGTCGGAAACCAGCTTTCGCCGCTCATTTCCTCGTCGAGCTGCCCCGCACCCCATCCGGCATAGCCCAGCGCGACCAGATAGCGACTCGGCCCCCTGCCTTCCGCAATGGCTTTCAGGATTTCCAGCGAACCGGACAGACCCCAGCCCTCCCCCACTTCGACCATGTCATGGCCGGTCCAGTCGAGCGAATGCAGCACGAAGCCGCGACGCGGCTCGACCGGCCCTCCGCGCAGCACGGGCATGTCCGCAACGTCGCCCGGCTCGATGTCGAAGCTCTCCAGCAGGTCATGCAGGGTGACGCCGTCAATCTCATCACTGACGGCGATACCCAGCGCGCCATTTGCGTCATGCACGCACATGGCGATGACGGAATGATCGAAACGCATATCCTCCATGCCCGGCAGGGCGAGGAGAAACTGTCCGGCATAAGAACGCGCGCTGGTCATCGGACGACTATACGCCCGTTGACGTCTTTGCCAATGGCGGGCTGTCGCTTGAGAGAGGCGGCGCGCCATATTCCATGCCTCCCTCTTGACAGAAGGGGTGGCAAGGCCAACGTGCCGCGCATCCCAAATAGGCCAGGAGACCGAAGATGACCATTTCGAAGGGCGATCGCATCCCCAGCACCACTTTCGTCAAGATGACCGAAAACGGCCCGGAACAGGTCGCTTCGGACGAATATTTCGCGGGCCGCACGGTCGCGCTTTTCTCCGTGCCGGGAGCCTTCACGCCCACCTGTTCGGCGCGCCATCTGCCCGGTTTCGTCGACAAGGCGGAAGAATTGAAGGGCAAGGGCGTCGACGAGATCGCCTGCACCGCCGTCAACGACGCCTTCGTCATGGGCGCCTGGAGCAAGTCCGCCAACGCCGATGGCAAGGTGACGATGCTGGCCGACGGCAATGCCGATTTCGCGCAGGCGGTGGGCCTCACGATGGACGGCAGCAAGTTCGGCATGGGCACGCGCGGCCAGCGTTTCTCGATGATCGTCAAGGATGGCGTGGTCAGCGAACTGAACGTCGAAGCGCCGGGCGACTTCAAGGTGTCGTCGGCGGAATATCTGCTGGAACAGATCTGATTTTTTAGAATTATGAGCGGGTTGGTCTCCATTCCGTTCAGACAGAGCCGAAAAGGGTGATTTTTGAGCATCGGAGCGCAGCGGACTTATTGTCCGTGAGCACTGAAGCGCAGAAAATCGCCCTTTGCAGGCCTGTATGAGCGGAATGGAGGCCAACCCGAGGCGTGCATCTTTCTTCGTTCATATAAGTGCGGTACCAAGAGTCGATGACAAGAAGCATCGGCAGTGCGATCGTCGCTGAACTCGACGAACTCTATCGGAAATCCGTCGGCAATCTCCGCGAGGCCATGCGCGCCTACGCCCGCGACGGCAGTGTTCCGCCGCCCGAAGCCAAGACGGACGGGCGCTTTTGCTATCCGGAACTGCGGGTCACCCATCATGGGGAGTCGGACGCGCCGCCGCCGGGTCGCTCCTTTGCGCGACTGTCGAAACCGGGCCGTTATGTCACCACCATCACCCGTCCCGCCATGTTCAGTGATTATATGGCGGAACAGATCGACCTGCTCGTCCGCGACTATGGCGTGACGGTGGAAACGGGCATCAGCGCCCAGCAGATTCCCTTTCCCTATGTTCTGGACGGGCTGGACATGAGCGCGTTGGACGGCACGCCGCCCACCGAACTCGCCCGCTATTTCCCCGCGACCGAACTGGCAGAAATCGGGGACGAGATCGCGGACGGCCTGTTCACGCCGGATGCGGAGGGCGAAAGGCCGCTTGCCCTGTTCGACGGTCTGCGCACTGATTTTTCGCTCGCGCGCCTCAAACATTATACCGGCACTCCGGCCGAGCATGTGCAGCGATACATATTGTTCACCAACTATCACCGCTATGTGGACGAATTCGTGGCCTGGGCCTGCGCCGAGTTGCAGGGGGAGGGATCGCGCTACACCGCGCTTTCCGGGGCGGGCGGGGTCTATGTCACCCCGGAAACCGCCGATCCGGCGCAGATGATCGCGGACAGCGCCTGGCGCAAGCATCAGATGCCTGCCTATCACCTGATCGCGCCGGACCGCAGCGGCATCACGCTGGTCAATATCGGCGTCGGCCCGTCCAACGCCAAGACGATCTGCGACCATCTGGCGGTCGTGCGACCGGAAGCCTGGCTGATGATCGGCCATTGCGGCGGCCTGCGCCCCAGCCAGCGGATCGGGGACTATGTGCTGGCCCACGCCTATTTGCGCGACGACCATGTGCTGGACGAGATGCTGCCGCCGGAAATTCCCGTCCCAGCTATCGCGGAAGTTCAGGTGGCGCTCGCCAAGGCGGCGGAAGCTGTGCTGGGCGGCGGCGATCGGGAGGATTTCAAGCGGCGGCTGCGCACAGGCACGGTCGTCACAACGGATGATCGCAACTGGGAACTGCGCTATTCCAGTTCGGCTTTACGCTTCAGCCTGTCGCGGGCAGTCGGCATCGACATGGAGTCGGCCACCATTGCGGCGCAGGGCTATCGCTTCCGCGTGCCTTATGGGACTTTGCTCTGCGTATCGGACAAGCCGATCCATGGCGAGTTGAAGCTGCCGGGACAGGCCAACCGCTTTTACGAGGAAGCGATTGCCGGCCATTTGCGCGTGGGCCTCATGACCTGCGAGCTGTTGCGCCAAGAGGGACCGAAGCTGCACAGCCGCAAACTGCGCGCCTTCAACGAGCCGCCTTTCCGGTGATTTAATGTTCGTCATTCCCGCGTAGGCGGGAATCCATCTCCTGACCTTGCGTCCAGTGCAGCGCTTCGGAGATGGGTTCCCGTTTTCACGGGAACGACAAATTTGGTTTGCCGTTGCGCCTCCGATCAGGCCGTCAGGAAATCCACCATCGCCTGCCCCAGCTCCTTCCGGGTCACGGCATTCATATGGTTCCCCGGAATTTCGACATAACGCCCATTGGGCAGCACATCGGCCAGTTCCTGGGCCACGCCATTATCCCGATCCTCCGCCCCGCAAATGATCTCGATGGGCTGCTCGAACCCGGCGATGACCTCCTTCGGCGTATCGACGAAGGTGTTTAGGATGTGCAGCATCGCCACCGGATCGCCCTTGGTGGTCTTGAGGAACGCCTCGGTCATCCATTCGGACGTGCCGCGCTCGAAGGTGCCGAGGTTGGTGAGGACGTTGCGATAATAGCCGCCATTGTCGAGCGTCTGGACAAGACCGCGCAACCCCATGCCCGCCAGAATGACCCGACGCGGCGTCGCCCCCCGCGCCAGCATCCGCACCGTCGTCCGCGCGCCCAGCGAATAGCCGCCCAGATCATAGTCGGTCAGCCCAAGCTGCTCCACCAGCGCCAGCCCATCCTCGGTCAGCGCGTCCGGCGGATAGGCGGCGGCGTCATGCGGCTTGCCGCTTTCGCCATGGCCGCGCAGGTCGGGCATGATGAGCCGAAAACCGGCCTCCACCAGTCTGGCGGCATGACCGTAGCGTATCCAGTTGGTCCAGGCGTTGGAGAAATAGCCGTGGATCAGAACCAGGTCGCGGCCCTCACCTACAACATGCACAGCGATCGGCAGCCCGCCCAACCCCTCGATCTCCAGCTTTTCGATCGGCAGGTCGGACACGGACGATACTCCTTGGGCTAATTCGCGTCCGCCGATATGACCTCCGCGCGCCCTTGTCGAGTGGCAGCAAGCCAGACCAGCGCGGCCAGGCTGCCGACCTGAGCCACCGCCATGTCCTTTTGCGGATCCCACATGTCGCCCTGCTGGCCGTTATACCAGTCGGCGGTCTGTCCGGCCGCGACCACGCTCAGCAGCCATTCGAAAATCTCGTAGAGTGCGCCCACGCAACCCACCGCCGCAAAAGCAAAGGCCAGGCTCCAGCCCATCCGCATGACGCCATAACGCCGCGCCGCCTCGGCTAAAGGTGCGGTCAGCAAGACCCCGAAGGCGAAATGCACCAGCCTGTCATAGCCGTTGCGCGCAAATCCGAAGGTACCGGAAATATCATGGCCGCTGATCGCCCGCGCCCAGACATCATAGGGCACGTAGGAATAGATGTACCGCCCTCCCAGCGTATGTAGCAGCAGAAAGAGGAGAATGCTTCCGACCGACCCGTTCGACAAAGGCCAGCGGCGCAGCAGCCACGGCGCGGCTAAGGCCAGCACGACAGTCGGCCCATGCTGGAGCGGCGCGAGTTCGGGATAGGGCTGATCGATATTGGCGGCGATTATGGCCACGATCAGCAACAGGATCATCCGGCGCTGGACGACTGGAACGGTTTTCCAGACAGCCACAGCGCCGGAGATCATTTAAAAGGCCTTAGCCCTTCTTCAGGTGACGGCGGCCCAGCAACTCCGCAATCTGCACGGCATTGAGCGCCGCGCCCTTGCGGAGATTGTCGCTGACGCACCAGAGGTTCAGGCCGTTATCGATGGTCGAGTCCTCGCGCACGCGGCTGACGAAGGTGGCATAGTCGCCCACGCACTCGACTGGGGTGACGTATCCGCCATCCTCCCGCTTGTCGACGAGCATCACGCCCGGCGCTTCACGCAGGATGTCCTGCGCTTCCTTGGCTGAGATTTCCTTCTCGAACTCGATGTTCAGCGCCTCGGAGTGACCGACGAACACCGGCACACGCACACAGGTTGCCGTGACCTTCACCTTGGGATCGAGGATCTTCTTGGTTTCCGCGACCATCTTCCATTCTTCCTTGGTCGAACCATCGTCCAGGAAGACGTCGATATGCGGGATCACGTTGAAGGCGATCTGCTTGGTGAACTTCTTCGGCTCGGCCGGATCACCGACGAAGATGTTGCGCGACTGTTCGAACAGCTCGTCCATGCCTTCCTTGCCCGCGCCGGAAACCGACTGGTAGGTGGCGACGACGACGCGCTTGATCGTCGCGGCGTCATGCAGCGGCTTCAAGGCAACGACCATCTGCGCGGTCGAGCAATTCGGGTTCGCGATGATGTTCTTCTTCTTGTAACCGTCGATCGCATCCGGGTTCACTTCGGGCACGATCAGCGGCACGTCAGGGTCCATGCGGTAGAGCGAGCTATTGTCGATCACTACGCAGCCGGCCGCCGCCGCCTTTGGCGCATATATCGCCGTCGGGCCGGAGCCTGCGGCGAACAGGGCAATATCCCAGCCGGTGAAGTCGAAATGCTCGATATTCTTACATTTGAGCGTCTTGCCGGTATCACCGAAGTCGATTTCGGTGCCGTGCGACCGGGGCGAGGCAACCGCCGCGATCTCGTCAATAGGGAACTCGCGCTCAGCGAGAATGGTCAGCATCTCGCGGCCCACATTGCCGGTGGCACCAACGACGACGACCTTGTAACCCATGACTAAACACTCCACTCCATGCTTGCATTGCGGAGTGGGCGCCATAGCGCGCTTGCGCCATTTGTCCAGCACGAAGCATCTTTGCCTGAGCAAAGCTGCGCTTGTTATCGGCGCGTCCCCGCGAAGCTTTCGGCCCCTATTTTCCCGCTATTTCCGGCGCCGTCCCATGGCGCGCAAGAAAATCTTCTATGGTCCGCCACAGATGGACACTGATCCCCGGTCCGCCGACCCGATGGGTCTGGCCCGGATAGACCATCATCTCGAACGGCACGCCCGCACCCTGCATCTTCGCCATCAGCGCGGTCGAATTGTCGAACACCACATTGTCGTCGGACATGCCGTGGATCAGCAGCAGCGGATCCTTGATCTTCACCGCCTCATCCACTGCGCCGGAACCCGGATAGGCGCTCGGCTTCTCCTGCGGCTCGCCCAGATAGCGTTCGGTATAATGGGTGTCGTACAACTCCCATTTCGTGACCGGCGCGCCCGCCACCGCCGCGGAGAACACGCCCGGCGCCTTCTCCAGCAGCTTCAATGACATATAGCCGCCATAGGACCAGCCATAGGTCGCGATCCGGCCGGGATCGACATAGGGCTGGACCTTGAGCCAGTTCACGCCCGCAAGCTGATCCTCGACCTCGACCGTGCCCATGGCGTGATAGATATGGTCCTCAAACGCCTTGCCGCGATCGGGCGTGCCGCGATTGTCGACCACGAAGACGATCCAGCCCCGATCCACCAGATATTGATAGATGGGCGAACCCCATGAGTTCGTGACCTGCCGCCCGGTGCCCGGCCCGCCATAATGCAGCATGAAGACGGGATAGCGCTTCCCGGCCTCCAGCGGCGGCGTCATGATGCGGGTGTAGAGCGTCGACCCGTCCGACGCCTTGATCGTGCCGAATTTCGTCTTCGCATGGCTGGCGAGATAAGGCGCATAGGGATGATCGCCCTTGACTGCGTTCTCGGACAGCCATTGGAGCTGCTTGCCCGCGCTGTCGGCCAGATAGACCTGGCGGGGCTGATCCGTATTGCTGCGCGCGACGACGATCCGGCTTGCGGCACGATCCATCACGGCATCATTCCACCAGCCGGTCGAAGTCAACTGCCTGAGCGGCCCCGCCTTGGCGAGCGGCGCGGCGTACAGCTGCTGCTCCAGCGGCGTTTCCTTGTTGCCGGTAAAATAGACGATGCCCCTGCCCTCATCCACGCCGACGACATCGCGCACTTCCCAATCGCCGCTGGTGAGCGCCGTCCATTTGCCGCCGCGCACATGATAGAGATGGCCATGGCCGGTCTTTTCCGACCACCAGAGAAAACTGCCGTCCTTGAGCGGCGTGAAATTATTGCTGAGGTTGATCCAGTTCTTCGCCTTCTCGGTCAGGATCACCCTGGCCTTGCCCGTCACCGGATCGACGGCGAGCAGGTCCAGCACCTTCTGGTCCCGGCTCTCGCGCTGGACATAGAGCGTCCTGCCGTCCTTCGACCAGTCGACGCGGGCGAGGTAGATATCCTTCTGCGGCCCGAGATCGACCTTCACCTGCGGCCCGCCATCCGGCTTCATCACATACAGATCGACCAGCGCATTGGGTGTCCCGGCGGCGGGATAGCGCTGCGCATAAACCTTCGTGCCCTCGCCGCCGATGGCGGTGCGGGTGACAATGCCGACAGGGCTTTCATCCACGCGAGCGACGGCGATCATCTTGTCGTCCGGCGACCACCAATAGCCCGTCCGCCGATCCATTTCCTCCTGCGCCACGAACTCGGCAACGCCCCAACTCACCGTATCGCTGGCGCCCTGCGTGAGTTGCTTCTCCGTCCCGCCCATGGGCTGAACGAAGAAATTGCCGCCGCGCACGAAGGATAGGAAGCCGCCCTTGGGACTGACTACGCCATTCAGTTCGCCGTCCGGCGTATCGGTGAGCCGCGTCACCTTCCCATCCAGCGCCGCCAGATAGAGGTCGCCGTCGACCGGCACGAGGATGGACTTCCCATCGGGCGCCCAGTCGTAACTGACGATGCCGCTGTTCCCCGCGACGGAGCGGTCGCGTTCCCGCTGCATCTTCTCCGCCTCGGAGAGTTCCGCGCCGCTGCCGGTCTTCTTCGAATCGACCAGCATCCGCTCGACACTCGTGGAGGTATCGACCGCCCAGAGGTCCAGCCGCTCCTTCTCATCCGCGCGCGGCTTGAGCAATGTTACCAGCTTGCCGTCGGGCGAGAGCTTCAACGCCCGCGGCTGCGGTCCGGACAGGTCTGGACTGGCGAACACCCGCTCAAGTGTCAGTTCCTTTGGCGTCGGTTTGTCCTGCGCCTGAGCGGAGATCACGGAAAGCAGCAGCGCGCCGACAGCCGCGCCGCTTTTCAGATATGGCGACATTTTCATCCCTTGCTTGACGGCGCAACCGCCGCATCACATGGCGCAGAAGATTAGCGCCAAGCAGATGAAAAGATCAATGTTGGGAAATAATATTTCTCCACCATGATCGCCCGGATCATGGTGGGCGCGACAGGGATTGAACCTGTGACCCCACCCGTGTGAAGGGTGTGCTCTACCGCTGAGCTACGCGCCCCCTGTAAGGAGGAGGCGGCCATTGGCATCCGCCGCGCCGCCTGTCAAGCGCCTCCGGAACGCGATTTCCAAAAATGGACTTATCCGCGCCATTGGCGTTATAGTCGGAACGTTATCAAAAGGAGTGCATATCCCATGCGTCAAACCGTCGCCCTCGTTCTTGCAGGGCTGCTTCTTTCCTCCCTGGCCGCCTGCAACACCGTGAAGGGTGCGGGCCGGGACATCGAATCCGTCGGCCGCGCCGGGGAAAAAGCCATCAACTGATCGGGCGGGATCGCCGGATCATTGGAGGATGCGGCTGGCAACGGCCGCATCTTTCTCCAGGCGCACGCCGTCGCAATCCGGTTCGCCACAATCGCAGGCGGCAATCGTATAGCGCACGCCGCACATCACCAGCACATCATGGTCGAACGAATAGTTGGATATTCCCGCACGCTCGACCTTTTCCTGCGCTCTGGCCTTGAGGGTCATGCTTTTACCTCGCTGCAACATGCCTGAATGATTGTTGCTGCGTTGCACAATGTCAATTGAGCGAGGTTGGTTCCTGAACGAATTGAAATAAATCCGTCCAGAAAATGACACGATTGGGCGCTTCGCCTTAGGACGCTTGCACGCCGTCCTCATCGCTCCCATATGCCGGGCCATGAACGATCAACGCTCGAACAGCATGCCGGTCTGGCATGGCACAACCATCATGTCGGTACGCAAGAACGGAAAGGTGATCGTGGCCGGTGACGGCCAGGTCTCCATGGGCCAGACAGTGATGAAACCCAATGCCCGCAAGGTGCGCCGCCTCCACGACGGATCGGTCATCGGCGGTTTCGCCGGGGCGACCGCCGACGCCTTCACCCTGTTCGAACGGCTGGAGGCCAAGCTGGAACGCCATAACGGCCAGTTGATGCGCGCCGCGGTGGAACTCGCCAAGGACTGGCGGACCGATAAATATCTCCGCAATCTGGAAGCGATGATGATCGTCGCGGACAAGGAAGTGACGCTGATCCTGACCGGCAACGGCGATGTGCTGGAGCCGGTCGGCGGTGTCGCCGCCATCGGTTCGGGCGGCAATTTCGCCCTCGCCGCAGCCCGCGCGCTGGTGGAATATGAGGAAGACGCCGAAATCCTCGCCCGCAAGGCGATGGCGGTGGCGGCGGATATCTGCGTCTACACCAACGACCAGCTCGTCATCGAAGAGCTGGAAAGCGTGAACTGAACCCCTTTCCATGGCCCTACCCCCGCCTCCTCCCCGATTTGGGAGGGGATAAGGACAGAAATGAACGACAACCTAACGCCAAAAGCCATTGTTTCCGCACTGGATTCGCACATCATCGGCCAGGCCGACGCCAAGCGCGCCGTCGCCGTCGCCCTGCGCAACCGCTGGCGCCGTCAGCGGCTGGCGCCCGATCTGCGCGATGAAGTGACGCCCAAGAACATCCTGATGATCGGCCCCACCGGCTGCGGCAAGACCGAGATCAGCCGCCGCCTCGCCAAGCTGGCCGACGCGCCCTTCGTCAAGGTGGAAGCCACCAAGTTCACCGAAGTCGGCTATGTCGGCCGCGACGTGGAGCAGATCGTCCGCGATCTGGTGGAGGAAGCCGTTCGCCTGGAACGCGACCGCCGCCGCGAGGCGGTGCGCGAAGCCGCGTCCGAAGCCGCCATGGCCCGCCTGCTCGACGCGCTGACCGGCAAGGAGGCAAGCGAAGCCACCCGCCTTTCCTTCCGCCAGCGGATCGAAAACAGCCAGATGAACGATGTCGAGGTCGAGGTGGAAGTGGCCGACAGCCCCTCCATGCCGATGGAAATCCCCGGCATGGGTGGTCAGATCGGCATGATCAACCTGAGCGACATGATGTCCAAGGCGTTCGGTCAGCAACAGAAAAAGCGCCGCAAGCTGCGCGTCGCGGACGCCTGGGACAAGCTGGTCGAGGAAGAGCAGGACAAGCGACTGGATCAGGACGATGTCGCCCGCGTCGCCATTTCCAGCGCGGAGCAGAACGGCATCGTCTTCCTCGACGAGATCGACAAGATCGCGGTCAGCGACGTGCGCGGCGGTTCCGTCAGCCGGGAGGGCGTGCAACGCGATCTGTTGCCGTTGATCGAGGGCACGACGGTTTCGACCAAATATGGCCCACTTAAGACCGACCATATCCTGTTCATTGCGAGCGGCGCCTTCCATGTGGCGAAACCCAGCGACCTGCTGCCCGAATTGCAAGGCCGCCTGCCCATCCGCGTCGAGCTGAAGGCGCTGACGGAAGATGATTTCGTATCGATCCTCTCCGACACCAAGGCGAGCCTTGTTGCGCAATATCGCGCGCTGCTGGCGACCGAGGGCGTGACCATCGACCTGACGCCGGACGGCATCCGCGCCGTGGCGAAGATCGCGGCGGAGGTGAATAGCGAGATCGAGAATATCGGCGCCCGACGCCTCCAGACGGTGATGGAAAAGCTGCTGGAGGATGTGAGCTTCGAGGCTGAGGACCGCCAGGGCGAAACGCTGGTGGTGGATGCGGCCTATGTCGAGAAGCAACTCGCCGTGGTCGCGCGGAATACCGACCTCAGCAAATATGTGCTGTAAACGCTTCCAACTCCCCTCCCGCGTGCGGGAGGGGAGAGTAAATTAATAAGAGCGCCCCACCAGCACCCGCTCCATCGCCTTCTCGCCGGTGAAGATGCAAGCGCCATCGGCCGCTTCCGCATCAGACGGCACGTTGCGCAGCGTCAGCTTCTCGCCCTTCAGCCACTCGATCACCTTGTCGAGCGCGGCGCCGGTCGGCTTGGCCCACTGCACCAGCGCCCAACCCGGCTTCTTGCTCGCCCCGAAATAGGCCTTGAGCGCATCGAGCGAGCCGATCGACTTGTCGATATTCCCGAGCAGCCGCGCCTGCGCATCCGCGAACAACGCCTGCTGGATTTCCTCCAGCATGCCCGTCGCGGCACCCAGGAAATCCCCCTTCGCCACGATCCGGCTGTCGAGCTTGCCATCCTCGCGATAGAGCCGGTCGCGGCGAATGACGGACACATTGCCCCCGGCCACGTCACGCCCGCCAACTTCGATCACGACCGGCGCGCCCTTTTTGACCCAGCCCCAGCGCTTGTTCGCCGCCTTGGCCGGCCGCCGGTCCAGCAGCGCGCGCACCGGCTCGCGGAACACATCCTGCTTGTTCAGCTCCGCAACCAGCTCGCCGCAATAATCCAGGATCGCCGCATCCTCGTCCGTATCGCGCAGCATCGGCACAACGACCACCTGATAGGGCGCCACCCGCGGCGGCACGCGCAGCCCGTCATCATCGCCATGCACCATGATCAGGCCGCCGATCATCCGCGTCGACACGCCCCAACTGGTCGTCTGGGCCAGTTCCTGCTGTCCCTCGGCATTCTGGAACTTAATATTCTGCGCCTGCGAGAAGGTGGTCCCCAGAAAATGCGAAGTCCCCGCCTGAAGCGCCTTGCCATCCTGCATCATCGCCTCGATGGAATAGGTCGCGACGGCGCCGGGAAAGCGCTCATTCTCCGGCTTCTCGCCTGCGATCACCGGCAGCGCGACGCATTCCTCGGCAAAGCTGCGATAGACTTCCAGCATCTTGAGCGTCTCTTCCATCGCCTCATCGACGCTGGCGTGAGCGGTATGCCCCTCCTGCCAGAGAAACTCCGCCGTGCGCAGGAACATCCGCGTGCGCATCTCCCAACGCACCACATTGGCCCACTGGTTGATCAGCACCGGCAGGTCGCGCCAGCTCTGCACCCAGCGCGAGAAAGCCGCACCTATCACCGTCTCCGAAGTCGGACGAACCACCAACGGCTCTTCCAGCTTCGCTTCGGGATCGGGCACCAGCCGCCCATCTTTCTGGATCAGCCGGTGATGGGTGACGACCGCCATTTCCTTGGCGAAGCCGTCGACATGCTCGGCTTCCTTCTCGAAGTAGCTGAGCGGAATGAACAGCGGGAAATAGCAATTTTCATGGCCGGTCGCCTTGATGCGATCGTCCAACAGCTTCTGCATCCGTTCCCAGATGCCGTAACCCCAGGGCCGGATGACCATGCAGCCGCGCACGCCGCTTTCCTCTGCCATGTCGGCTTCGGAAATGACGGCCTGATACCAGGCGGCGAAATCCTGTTCGCGGGTAACGGAAAGGGCGTGCTTCACGGGGATCGACCTTAAATTCGAGTGGATGGCGCGCCATAAGCCAAGCGCGCCATGCCTGTCGACCCCAAAGGACCGCCGAAAGCGCGGCTCAGCTCAGCTTGTCGATCTTGGCATTGAGCGCGGCCAATTGCGCCTTGAGCTGCGCGATCTCATCATCCTTGCTCTCATCGGCGGCGGGTGCCGGCGTCGGTGGCGTCATTCCCGGCACGCCAGGCATACCCGTGCCGAACGCACTGGCCGCAGCCTCGAACATCTGCATGTTGCGCTTGGCGATCTCCGCCAGCGGACCGCCGCCGAAAGCCCCCTTCATCGCTTCCTGGAACTGTTGCTGGTTCTTGCGGAAGGCGTCCATCGACGCTTCGAGATATTGCGGCACCATGGACTGCATGGAATCGCCGTACATGGCGATCAACTGGCGCAGGAAGTTGACGGGCAGCATGTTCTTGCCCCGCTGCTCCTCCTCCATGATGATTTGCGTCAGGACATTATGCGTGATGTCCTCTCCGGTCTTCGCGTCGACGACAACGAACTCGCGCCCCTCACGAGTCATCTGCGACAAAAGATCCAGCGTGATATAACTCGACGTTTCTGTGTTATAGAGCCGCCTGTTAGCGTACTTCTTGATAACGACCGGTTCGGATTCGTTCGCGGTCTTAGATTTGGCCATGGATACCTCTCCCACACCTGCATTTTCCGCATTAGCACAGCAGTATGCCGCGCCGCAACATGGGCCGCGGCCATTACCCCTTTTTCTCAATATTTTATGGCGCGGAACGCAGGACGATCCCGAACTGCGAAAGCGGGCCTTCCAAGGTTTGCGGAAATATCAAGAGGCTAGACGTTCCGCTCCGCCCACGACGCCTGCCATCGCCGCATCGGCGGGCAGCGCGAAATTGCTCCGCTATGGGACGGAAAACGGCCGTCACCCAGTGGTTTTCGTCCCTTCGCTGATCAATCCGCCGCAAGTGCTGGACCTGTCCGAGAGCCGTTCCATGCTGCGCCACATGAGCGCAGCAGGACATGACGCCTATCTGGTCGATTGGGGCGCGCCCGCGGCGGATGACGGCGCGCTCGGACTGGACCGTCATGTGACGGAGCGGTTGCTGCCGATGCTGGCGGCCCTGCCCCGGCAGCCCATATTGGTGGGATATTGCCTTGGCGGAAATCTGGCGATCGGCGCTGCGGCATTGCAACCTGCAAGAGCGCTCGCGACCATTGCGGCGCCGTGGAATTTCGACGGCTTCCCTGCCGCCGACCGGGAACAGATCGGCGCGCTGTGGCGCAGTTCCAAACCCATGTGCCAGCGCCTGGGCTATGTGCCAATGGAGGTGCTGCAATCCGGTTTCTGGGCGATGGACCCCGCCCGGACGATTCGCAAATATGCGGCCTTTGCCGACATGGCGGTCGGTTCGGACGAGGAACATGCCTTTCTGGCGGTCGAGGATTGGGCCAATGGCGGGCCGCCGCTCAGCTATGCCGCGGGACATGATCTGTTCGAGCAATTCTATGCCGCAAATGCGAGCGGACGGGGCGAATGGCGGATCGGCGGACAAGCGGTCGATCCCCGCCGGCTGACTTGTCCCACGCTTTCAATCCGTTCCGCCACCGACCGCATCGTTCCCGCCGCCGCCGCCCCGGAAATGGCGGCAGGCACGACCTTGAGCCTTGGCCATGTCGGCATGATCGTGGGCGGCGGCGCACGCACTTTGCTGTGGGAACCTCTGTCCCAATGGCTTTCCAGCCATGGCGGATGATGATATGTGCACCCGCGAAAACAATCACCACCGGAACTGAGGATCAAGGCTTTGTCAGACATCGTCATTACCGCCGCCAAGCGTACCGCCGTCGGCAGCTTCATGGGCGCTTTCGGATCGACCCCCGCGCATGAGCTGGGCCGCACCGCCATCGTCGCCGCTCTCGCCCAGGCAGGCGTCGCGCCGGATGAAGTCGACGAAGTCATATTGGGCCAGGTTCTGACCGCGGCGCAGGGCCAGAACCCCGCCCGCCAAGCCGCCGTCAACGCCGGCATCCCGGTCGAGCGGACCGCCATCGGCCTCAACCAGCTTTGCGGTTCGGGCTTGCGCGCGGTTGCGCTCGCAGCGCAGGCGATCCGCGCCGGGGACGCCCGCATCATGGTCGCGGGCGGTCAGGAAAGCATGTCGCTGGCGCCCCATGCCCAATATCTGCGCGGCGGCGCGAAAATGGGGCCGATCTCCTTCATCGACACGATGACGCATGACGGCCTGACCGACGCCTTCAACAATTATCACATGGGCATCACGGCGGAAAATCTGGCCGAGAAATATCAGATCAGCCGCGAGGCGCAGGACGAATTCGCCGTCGCCAGCCAGAACAAGGCCGAAGCCGCCCGCGCATCGGGCCGCTTCAAGGATGAGATCGTTCCCGTAACGATCAAGGGCCGCAAGGGCGACACCATCGTCGACGCCGACGAATATATCCGCGCCGGCGCCACGCTGGAAGCGATGCAGAGCCTGCGCCCGGCCTTCAAGAAGGACGGCACGGTCACTGCCGCCAATGCCAGCGGCATCAACGACGGCGCCGCCGCTCTCGTCCTGATGAGCGCCGAGGAAGCCGCCAGGCGCAACGCCCCCGTGCTGGCGCGCATCGCCGGCTTCGCGACCTGCGGCGTCGATCCGTCGATCATGGGCATCGGCCCGGCTCCCGCGAGCCGTGGCGCACTGGCCAAGGCGGGCTGGTCGCTGGCCGATCTGGACCTGATCGAAGCCAATGAAGCCTTCGCCGCGCAGGCGCTGGCCGTGGGGCAGGAACTGGGTTGGGATCCGTCCAAGGTCAATGTGAACGGCGGCGCGATCGCCATCGGTCATCCGATCGGCGCTTCGGGCGCCCGCGTCCTCACCACCCTGCTCTACGAAATGCAGAAGCGCGACGCCAAGAAGGGTCTTGCGACCCTGTGCATCGGCGGCGGCATGGGCGTGGCCATGTGCGTCGAGCGCTGAGCAAGCAGTAAACGAATAAAAGGGCTGCCGATCCCATTCCGGACCGGCGGCCTTTTTTGCGCCTGGACTCAATCAGCGCCAGATGCGATCGAAACGCGCGCCCAGCCCGGTCAGCAACTCATATTGCGACAGCCCCGAAACCGCAGCCGCTTCCACCAACGCATAGTCGACGCTCAGCCAATCTCCTTCCGCGACGTCAGGCAGAGCGGAAACGTCAACAGCCGTCAGATCCATGGAGACCCGGCCAACAACCGGCAAATGTTTGCCGTCAATGGCCATGGAACCGCGCCCCGAAAACCCCCGCAAATAGCCGTCGGCATAGCCAAGGTTCAGCACCGCGATCTCCATGTCAACCGCTGCGCGATGGGTCGCATTATAACCGATAGTGTCACCCGCCCGCACGCGGCGGCGTTGCAGCACCTGCGCTTCGGGAAACACGACCTGCCCGATCTGCCCGGCAGCTTCCTCTCGCGGCACTCCGCCATAAAGCGCAATCCCCGGCCGCGTCATGTCGAACGCAAAAGCGGTCCCGAGGCAAATGCCCGCACTGTTCGCCAGGCTATAACGCGCCGCCCCCACATCGCCGCGCAACGCCACAAACCGCTCCAACTGGATCTGACTGAGCGGCACATCCTCGTCGGCGGAAGCCAGATGGCTGAGCAATGTCGCCACCTCCAGCCCCGCGACCTGCGCCGAAACATCGCCACGCCAATCCAGCCCCAGCCGGTTCATTCCGGTATCGACCATGACATCGCAAGGCCCGCCGCCAGCCTGCTTCCAGCGCGCAATCTGCCCTTCGGTGCACAGCACCGGCCGGGCGCGCGACGCCAGCGCAACGGCCATGTCCTCCTCCCGCACGCCATGCAGCACGGAAAGCGACACGCCATCGCCTATCAACAGCTCCAGCACGACAGCCTCGGCCCAATTGGACACGAAGAAGTCCCGGCATCCCGCATCCAGCAAACGCCGCATAACCGCCTCGCTGCCCAGACCATAGCCATTCGCCTTGATCGCGGCGCCACAGGCCGCCGGACCGCTTTGCCGCTTTAACCAACGCCAATTGGCGAGCAGCGCGTCCCCATCCAAACGCAAACGCAGCGGTGCAGAAAAATCAATCATCACATTGGGGATAGCGCTCCACGACATCAGCGTCGAGGCATCAGGCATTCATCTCGGCTCCATGCGTTTCCGGCAAGGCGATGATGCAGGTCAGCAGGGCGACCGCCACCACCGCGATCGTATACCATAGACCCGCATAGGGATCGCCCGTCCGCGCCACGATATATTGGCTGACCAGCGGCAGAAACCCGCCGAAATAGCCGGTCCCGATATGATAGGGGATGGACAGCGAACTATAGCGTATCCGCGCCGGGAAATATTCCGACAGCAGCGCCGCGACCGGACCATAGGTCGCCCCTGACAGCGTCCAGAGCAGCAGCAGCCCCAGGAACAGCAGCAGGGCGCGGGACCAGTCAGGCGTCACGACAGCCGAATCATATCCCCCCGCATGCAAGGCCGCATCCAGCCCCTCCGCACTCAGGTCCGTGACCGCCATGGGACCGATGTTGACCGAAGGTGCCGCCGCCTCCCGCTTTTCATAGGCGATGCCCCGCTTGGAAAAATGGTCGAGCAGTTTGCCGCAGGCGGTCGGCTGAATCTTGGCAAAGGGGTCGAAGCTGCAATCGGGACCGCTCACGATCACCGGCGCGCGCTGCGCTGCCTGATAGAGGGCCGGGTTCGCCACGCTTCCCATGAAGTGATAAAGCGGCATGATCAGCACCAGCACCAGCGCATAGCCGATGACGATCGGCTTCTTCCGACCCACCCGGTCGGACAGCCAGCCAAAGAAGATGAAGGCCGCGACGCCTGCAAAGGCGCTGCCGCCCACCAGCAATTGCGCCATGCCCGGCGCGACATGCAGTCCGTTTTGCAGGAAATAAAGCGCCTGGAACATGACGGTGTAGGCGATGACGGTAAAGCCCGCGGCAATGCCGATCATCGCCACCAGCATCCGCCGCTTGTTGCCGGGATAGGTGAAGGCCTCCTTCAGCGGGTTGCGCGACTGGCCGCCCGCCGCCTTCATCGCCGTGAAGACCGGGCTTTCGCGCAACATCAGCCGCATCCAGAGCGAGATCGCGAGCAGCGCCAGCGAAAATATGAAGGGCAGACGCCATCCCCAATCGTCCCACACCGCCTTGCCGACGATCCATTGCGTTCCCACCACGACGATCAGCGACAGGATGAAGCCGCCGATCACCCCCGCCTGGATGAAGCTGGTGAAAAAGCCCCTTCGGCCAGGCGGCGCATGTTCCGCGACATAAATCGCCGCGCCGCCATATTCCCCACCCAGCGCCAACCCTTGCGCGATCCGCAGCAGGATCAGGATGACCGGCGCCGCCATGCCGATGCTCGCGGCAGATGGGGTCAGGCCGACGCCCGCCGTCGCCGCACCCATCAGGACGATGGTGGCGAGGAAGGTATATTTGCGCCCCAGCCTGTCGCCCAGATAGCCGAAAAGCGCAGCACCCAGCGGGCGGAACCCGAACCCGATGGCAAAGCCCGCCAGCGAATAGAGCAGTTCGACGGTAGGATTGTCGGTCGGGAAAAATGTCCGCCCGATGATCGGCGCAAGCACGCCATAGATGTAGAAATCATACCATTCGAACACTGTGCCGAGCGCGGACGCGCTAATCACCAGCCGGTCCCGCCTGGCGTCCATCACATAGCCGGTACCGACCGCGCCTCCACTCATCCCGCCCCCTGTTCGCCCACCTCAATCGGAAATGCTTCTAAAGAAGTACCGAAGTCCGACAAGCGGGATAACAAATATCAGGCGATAGGGATGGATTGGGGACATTTCGCAGGAACACGTATCGCCTGGTGAGTGCAATTGGCCATTTCCAACCACTCCATTTCAGGCCGTAAACTCCAACGCCTCGTCCAGAAAGTCGAGAAAAGCCCGCACTCGCGCTCCCAGCCGGTCCTGCGCGGAATAAAGCGCGTGGATATCCTCGCCATCCCCCGCGCTATAATCCCCCAGCACCTCGACCAATCGCCCATGCAGCAAATCACCCGCGATATGAAAGCGCCCATGCCGCGCAATCCCGCCTCCCGCGATCGCCATCAGCCGCACGACCTCACCGGAATTGCCGAAGAACCGGCCCTGAACCGGCCGCTGCACCGTCCGCGCGCCGATCCGGAACGGCCAGCTATCCACCGCCCGGCGAAAGCTGAACTGCAGGCAATCATGCCCGTCCAGATCCTCCGGCGTCCGCGGCGTTCCCCGCGCCGCCAGATAGGCAGGGCTGGCGACCAGCACCATGCGGCTATGCCCCAGCTTCTTCGCCCGCAATCGCGTATCGCGCAAAGGCCCGATCCGAATGGCGATGTCGGCCCGCTCCTCCACCATATCGACCACCGCATCGGACAGCGCCAGATCGACGGCCACCGCCGGATGACGCGCCAGAAATTGCGGCAGGATCGGCAGCAGGCAGTGATTGCCGAAGGACACTGACGCATTGACCCGCAAAAGCCCTCGCGGCCCCTGCTCCTCCTGACCCAGCCCGCTTTCGACATCGGCCATTTCCGCCATCAGCGCCGTCATCCGATCGCGATAGGCGGCGCCCTCCATCGTCAGCGCCAGCGAACGCGTCGTCCGCCGCAGCAAGGTAACGCCAAGCCGCTGCTCCAGCCGTCCGATGCTCCGGCTGACGGCGGATGGAGTGAGCCGCAATATCTTTGCGGCGGAAGCGAAGCTGCCCTCCCGCGCCACGGCCAGAAATGTCTCGATATCCCCGAAGCGATTATCCATGACCCATCCATGATTTTAAATCACTTCTATTATGATGACCGTCATTCTAATCATCAATGCATGCTTCGCTTATTTCTGCGTTCACCACGAACGCAGGAGTACCCCATGGACCTGAAACTCGCCGGAAAGACCGCCCTCGTCACCGGATCGACCGCCGGCATCGGCTTCGCCATCGCCAAGCGCCTTGCTGAAGAAGGCGTGGAAGTCGTCATCACTGGCCGCAACCAAACCAAGCTGGACGAGGCGGCTGCGCAAATTGGCCAGGCCGGTAAGGTCCGTCCCATCCTGGCCGACCCCGCCACGGCGGAGGGCGCTGCCGCCCTCATCGAAGCCGCGCCGGACATCGACATCCTGGTCAACAATCTGGGTATTTACGAAGCCAAGCCCTTCACAGAAATCTCCGACGAGGACTGGCATCATTTCTTTGAGGTCAATGTCGTCAGCGGCGCCCGCCTCGCTCGCCACTATTTCCCCCGCATGATCGAGAAGAATTGGGGCCGCATCATCTTCATCGCCAGCGAAAGCGCGCTGCTGCCCCCCGGCGAGATGATCCATTACGGCATGACAAAGACCGCCCAGCTCGCCATTTCCCGCGGCCTTGCCGAACAGACGCGCGGTACCGGCGTCACGGTCAATTCGGTCATGCCGGGGCCGACCCGTTCGGAGGGGATCGTCGACTTCATCCAGTCGGTGGTCGACAACAAGGATGCGCCGGAAGCCGAGCGCGAGGCCGAATTCTTCCAGAAGCTGCGCCCGCTGTCCCTCATCCGCCGCCTGATCGAAGCGGATGAAATCGGATCGATGGTCGCCTATCTCGCCAGCCCGCTCGCCGCCGTCACCAACGGCGCCGCGATCCGGGCGGAGGGTGGGATCGTTCCGACCATTGCTTGAAGTTCGGGCGCCTGAAGTTCGGGCGCCTGACCTTCCTGGCAATCCTGCTTGCGGGAACTGGCCCTGTCGCTCGTCCCTCTCTCCGGATAAGGAAAGATGGATGAGCGACACGGACATTCTGACGGACATAGCACTCGGGCACGAACTGGAGGGCGCCGGTTATGCCCGCCTGTCCGGCTCCGACCTGTTCGATCGTCTCGCGATCCAGTCCGCCGATTGGGCCGCATTCGGCCAAAGCTGGGACGATCTCGGCCCCGACCTCTATATGGCGGATGGGGGCCGCTACCGCCGCCGCCGTCACGCGACTTTCGCTTGCGAGCATGGCGGCTTCACGCGCAAGCCCCATCAGCCGCATTTTCAGAGCCGCGACTATAATCCCTTGAATGGCGATGTGCAGCGTTGGTTCGATCCCGTCGGGCAAAGCACGATAGACAATGCCGTGATGCAGTCGATCTTCGCCTTCTGCGCTCGCAGCTTCCCCCTGGCAGGACGGCAGCATGTCGAACTCCACCAGTTCCGCATCGAAGCGGGCACCGGCGAACTGGGCCGCCCCACACCTGAAGGCATGCATCGCGACGGCGTGGAATGGGTCTTCGTGATGCTGGTCGAACGCCGCAACGTCCGCGAAGGCGTCACCCGCATCGGCACGCCGGAGGGCAAGGAATTGGGCGAATTCACCCTCGCCCGCCCCGGTGATGCGGTGCTGATCGACGACCATCGCATCATGCACGGCGTCACCGAAATTCATGCGGTCGACCCGGCGCAACCCGCCTGGCGCGACGCGCTCGTCCTCACCTTTGTAGCCGACCGCTGATCCGTTCGCCTGGAGCGAAATCGAAAACGCTATCCCGATTTCGCCCGGAAGCTTATTTCAACAGCACCAGTTCCTCGGCCATGCTCGGATGCAGGGCGACCGTGTCGTCGAATTCCTGCTTGGTCAGCCCAGCCTTCACCGCAATGGCAGCCGCCTGCAATATCTCCGGCGCATCCGGCCCGATCATGTGCAGCCCGACCACACGATTGGTCGTCGCATCCACCACCATCTTGTACAGCGCCCGCTCGTCCCGCCCGGCCAGCACATTCTTCATCGGCCGGAAATCGGAGGTATAGACCTTCACCGTCCCAAGCTTGTTCTTCGCCTGCGCCTCGGTCATGCCGACGCCCGCCAGGGGCGGATGGCTGAACACGGCGGAAGGCACGCAGTTATAATCCACGGTCCGCGGATTATCCCCGAACACCGTGTCCGCAAAGGCATGGCCCTCACGGATCGCCACCGGCGTCAGTTGCAGCCTGTCCGTGACATCGCCCACCGCATAGATGCTCTCGCAGCTCGTCCGGCTATAGTCATCGACCTTGATCGCGCCCTTCTCGTTGAGCTCGACCCCGGCATTTTCCAGCCCCAGCCCATCGACATGCGGCTGGCGCCCGGTCGCGAAGACCAGCAGGTCACAGGCCACCGGATCGCCGCTCTTGAAACGGACGCAGAGCGTGCCGTCCTCATTCTTCTCGATCTTCTCCATCTCGGCGTTGAAGCGGAAATTGATCCCCTTCATCGTCGAAATCTGGAGCAGCCGGTCGCGAATCTGCTCGTCATAACCGCGCAGCAGCGTGTTCGATCGGTTCACGATCGTCACATGGCTGCCGAACTGGTGGAATATGCCCGCAAATTCATTGGCGATATAGCCGCCACCCACGATCACAATCCGCTTGGGGCATTCCTCCAGATGGAAGACTTCGTTGGAAGTGACGCCATGCTCGGCGCCCTCGATCTCCGGGACGATCGGCCATGCGCCGGTCGAGACAAGGATATATTTCGCGCTGATCTCCCGCCCGCTGGCAAGCTTGACGCCATGCGGCCCGGTGATCGTCGCCCGCTCCGGGATCAGCTCGACCTTATGGCTGTCGAGCGTGTTCTTGTAGAGGCCCTCCAGCCGGTCCACATCAGCGAGCACATTGTCGCGCAACGTGGTCCATTCAAAATCGCAATCCGGCACATTCCAGCCGAAACGCCGCGCATCCTTCAGATCCTCGGCAAAATGCGCGCCGTAGATGAGGAGCTTCTTGGGCACGCAACCGCGAATGACGCAGGTGCCGCCGACGCGATATTCCTCCGCCACCGCGACCTTCGCCCCATGGGCCGCAGCCACGCGGGAAGCCCGAACGCCGCCCGATCCCGCGCCGATGACGAAAAGGTCGAAGTCGTAGTCGCTCATATATCTCTCCGCTGGATCGCGCTCGCATATGGAGGCTAGCCAGCGGAGTTACAAATGAGATTTGCGCTTATACGCCGCCAAGCGCGAGATCGATCAAGGCCATGGTCGAGGGATCAAAGCCCTTCGGCCCTTCCGCCTCGATGGACCTGGCGATTTCCTTACCCAGCTCGACGCCGAACTGATCGAAGGGATTGATCCCCATCAGCACCGCATTGGCGAAGGTCCGATGTTCATAGAAGGCGATCAGCGCGCCCAGAGCCTCCGGCGTGACATCGTCCAGCAGGATCGTGGTCGAAGGCCGGTTGCCCGGATAGGCCCGCGCCGGATCGGCCGCATTGTCCTTGCCCCGCAGCAAGGCCGCGCCCTGCGCGAAGCAGTTGACCAGCAATGCCCGGTGATGCGCCGGATCAAGCGCATGGCCCGGATCGATGGAGGCGATGAACTCGACCGGCGCCAGGATCGTGCCCTGATGCAGCAACTGGAACACCGCATGCTGCGCATCGGTACCCACGCCGCCCCAGGTGATCGCCGCCGTCGGCCCATCGACAGGTTGACCATCGCGCGTCACGCTCTTGCCGTTGCTCTCCATTTCGAGCTGCTGGAGATAGGAGGGCAGCAGCCGCAACCGCTCGTCATAGGCGAACAAGGCCCGCGTCTGGCAACCCAGAACCCGCGTATAATATTGGTCGACAAAGGCCGCGATGAGCGGCGCATTGGCCTTCGGCTCCGCCAGACGGAAATGCCGGTCCATCGCCGCCGCGCCTTCCAGCAGGCTCTCGAAAGCGTCCCAACCCAGCGCCAGAGCCGCCGGAAACCCGATCGAAGACCAGAGCGAATAACGCCCCCCCACGCTTTCCGCAAAGGGCAACACCCGCGTTTCATCGACGCCCCACTCGATCGCCTTTTCCGGCGAGGCGGTCAGCGCGATCACTCGGCCATAGGGATCATCCACCCCGGCCTCGACCATCCAGTTGATCGCGCTCGCGGCGTTCAGCATGGTTTCGGTGGTCGTGAACGTCTTGGAGGCCACGGCGATCAGCGTCGCCTCCGGATCGAAACGCGAAATCGCCCGCTCCAGCGCGGTGCCGTCGACATTCGACACGATGGCGACGTCATAGCGCGCACCATCGCCGCCCAGCGCATCGATGATCAGGTCCGGCCCCAGAGCCGACCCGCCAATGCCGATATGCAGAATATGCCGGATCGGTCCCAGCGCATCGCCTTCGATGGCGTCGATCAGCGCCCGCATCCGGGCATGGAACATCTTGGCCCGCGCCACGCTGTCGGCATTGCCCTCGCCGCGCTCGGCGGGATGCTCGGCGGCGCGGCCCTCGGTGTTGTTGACCGCCTCCCCCGCGAACAGCGCGTCACGCTGCGCGGCAAAGCCCTTTTCCTCGGCCAGCTTCAGAAAGCCGTCGAGCAGCGCATCCGTCAGATGCGTCTTCGACCAATCGAAGCGGATCGGCCCTTGGGTCAGAGTGAACTTGCTCAGCCGGTCGGGATCGGTGGTGAAGATGGACTTGAGATCGGCCTGGGGAAGAGCCGCAAGCGCTGCCAGTGCAGGGCTGGACATTGGGGAATATCCTTCATTCATTTGCCGTTGATCGATACCGACGCTGCACCTGTCGATTCTTGCCCATCCTAGCCAAGTCGTTCCGCTATTGCACCGTTCAGGCAGAAAAATCAGGTCGTGAAGGTCCATCAAGTGATGATCGCTTGGTCTCTAGCGCGCTTGACGGCGGCTTTACGAACCCGCAAAAGCCGCGACGGCCTGTTTTCAGGGCGAATTGAAGGAAAAGACGACCAAGCATGAGCGCAAAATCCGAAACGCGGGATTTCCTCTGGTTTCTCGCAAAGCTGGCGGTGTTCGTCTTCATCCTGCGAAGCTTCATCGTTTCGCCCTTCAACATCCCGTCGGAATCGATGCAGCCGCGCCTGTTGATCGGGGACTATCTGCTGGTGGCGAAATGGCCCTATGGCTATTCGCGCTACTCGCTGCCCTTCGGCATTCCGCTGATCCCCGGCCGCATCCTTGCCTCGACGCCCCAGCGCGGCGACGTGGTGGTGTTCAAGGCGCCGCCGAACCAGAAGAACGACTATATCAAGCGCGTCATCGGCTTGCCGGGCGACATGATCTCCGTGCGCAGCGGCACCGTCTACCTGAATGGTCAGGCCATTCCAAAGCAGAAGGTGGCGGACCTCGTCATTCCCGTCACGCCCAATATGGAAGACGCGGCCGCCAAGGAAGGCAGCCCCTCCCCCTGCTATCGCCCGAAGTTCGAGGAGGTCGTGTCCAGCGGCCGTCAGTGCCGTTACCCGCAATATCGCGAGACGCTTCCGGGCGGCAAAAGCTACAATGTCCTCGATCTGGTGCCGGACGGCGCGGCTGACGACCGCGACACGGTGGTGGTGCCCGAAGGCCATCTCTTCATGATGGGCGACAATCGCGACCGCAGCGCCGACAGCCGCTTCCCGGCGGTCGACGGCGGCGGCATCGGCCTTGTCCCGGAGGAAAATCTGGTCGGCAAGGCGATGATTTCCGTCTTCTCCACCGATGGCAGCGCCAACTGGCTGCTCCCCTGGACCTGGTTCACCGCGGCGCGCTGGAGCCGAATTGGGGAAGGATTTTGACCAAAGCCGACACGGATGGCTGGCTCAAGGCGCTGATCGGCCGCGCGCCGAAAGACCCCGTCGCCTTTAACCAGGCGCTGACCCATGGCAGCGCCAATGCGACCAATTACGAGCGGCTGGAATTTCTCGGAGACCGCATTCTCGGTCTATTGATCGCTGAATGGGTCTATGACCGCTTTTCAAGCGAACCGGAAGGCAAGCTCTCCCGCCGCTTCAACGCCCTCGTTTCGGGCGAAACCTGTGCCGAGGTAGCCCGGTCTGCCGGAGTTCCAACCCATCTCGTCCTTGGCAAGCAAGCCCGGGACGATGGCGCGACCGACAGCGACAATGTGCTGGGCGACGTCATGGAAGCGCTGATCGGCGCTCTCTACCTCGAAGGGGGTCTTGAAGAAGCCCGCACCCTTGTCCGCCGTCTCTGGGGCGATCGTGTCGACACGCAGGCGACCGCGCCCAAACATCCCAAGTCCACACTTCAGGAATGGGCCGCCGCCAACAAGCGCAAGCCCCCCGAATATGCGCTGACCGACCGATCCGGCCCGCACCATGCGCTGAAGTTCACCGTAACGGTCTCGATCAAGGGCGCGGGCGAAGCGAGCGCGACGGGCGGCTCGAAGCAGGAGGCCGAAACCGCCGCTGCCAAGGCGCTGTTGGATAAGCTGGCAGAATAACCGCATTTTTATGCTATGACGTGCGCCTGCGAAGGCACTGGTCTCGTTCCAGTGCCTTCGCAGGCGCACATTGGACGATCCAAATGGAGTTAGTTTGACAACCGATCTCGATAATCAGCACTGCGGCGTCATCGCCATTGTCGGCGCCCCGAATGCGGGCAAATCCACGTTGGTGAACGCCCTTGTCGGCCAGAAGGTGGCGATCACAAGCCCCAAGGCACAGACGACCCGTACCCGCGTCATGGGCGTGGCGATCGAGGGCGACACGCAGATGGTGCTGGTCGACACCCCCGGCATTTTCGCGCCCAAGCGCCGCCTCGACCGCGCCATGGTGCAGGCGGCATGGGGTGGAGCTCAGGGCGCTGACCTGATCGCGCTGGTCGTCGATGGGAAGGCGGGCCTGGGCGCGAAGATGGAACCCATCATCAACGCTCTGGCCGCCCGGCCGGAGAAGAAGTGGCTGATCCTCAACAAGGTCGATATCGCCATCAAGGAAAAGCTGCTGGTCCATACCCAGCGGCTCTACGAACAGCTCGACATAGCCGAGACTTTCTTCGTTTCCGCCGCGACCGGCGATGGCCTGCCCGAGCTGAAAAGCGCCTTCGCCAAAACCATGCCGGAAGGCCCTTGGCACTTCCCGGAGGATCAGGTGTCCGACGCCACCGACCGCATGCTGGCGGCGGAGATCACGCGTGAGCAGCTCTATCACCAGCTTCACGCCGAACTTCCCTATGCCGCCGCCGTCGACACGGAAAAATATAGCGAACGCGAGGATGGTTCAGTCGAAATCCACCAACAGATCCTGGTCGGCCGGTCCAGCCAGCGCGCCATCGTGCTCGGCAAGGGCGGCCAGCGTCTCAAGGAAATCGGCTCAAAGGCCCGCGCCGAATTGGCGAACCTGCTGGGCGTCAAGGTCCACCTCTACCTCCACGTCAAGGTGAAGGAAGACTGGGAGGACGACCGGTTCATCTACCGGGATATCGGGCTGGACTGGGTGGAGTAGGGCGCCCAATCAATCAAACCCCAATTAATCAAACCATCGTCATCCCCGCGAAAGCGGGGATCCATCTCCTTTACGTTGAGCTTGGCGCAAGGTTGAGAAATGGATTCCCGCCTTCGCGGGAATGACGAAGTTGATTATTCCGCCGCCACCTTCTTCTTGGCCGGAGCCTTCTTGGCAGCAGGCTTCTTCGCCGCAGCCTTTTTCGCAGGCGCCTTCTTCCCCTTCTTCGCAGGCGCCGCAGCAGCCCGCGCATCGATCAATTGCGCCGCCTCCTCCAGCGTCAAGGCATCCTGCTCGACGGTCTTGGGCAGCGTCGCATTGGTCGTGCCGTCGGTCACATAAGGCCCATAGCGCCCCGCCATCAGCTTGATCTCTGCCTCCGTGCGCGGATGCTTGCCCAGCACCTTGAGCGGCTCCCGCGAGGATGAGCCACGCCCGCCCTTGTTCGCCGCATCGGCCAGCTTGGCCACGGCACTGTTCATGCCCACCTCGAAAATCTCGGCGGTGGAGGAGAGCCGCCCATATTTGCCGTCATGCAGCAGATAAGGCCCGAAGCGCCCGATATTGGCGACGATCGGCTTGCCCGTCTCCGGATGCAGCCCAATTTCACGCGGCAGGCTGAGCAGCTTCACCGCCCAGTCGAGCGTCATTTCACCATCGGGCAAATCCTTGGGGATGGAGCCGCGCTTGGCCTCCTTGCCCTCGCCCATCTCGATATAGGGACCGAAGCGCCCGGACTTCCTGACGATGTCCTGCCCGGTTTCGGGATGCTGGCCCAGCACCTCCGGCCCGCTATCCTCGCCGCCTTCCTTGCCGCCCGGCTGCCCGAACTTGCGCGTAAATTTGCACTCGGGATAGTTGGAACAGGCGATGAACGCGCCAAAACGCCCGCCACGCAGCGACAACTGCCCTTCGCCACACATAGGGCAGGCACGCGGATTGCTGCCGTCCGCCTTAGGCGGGAACAGCATCGGCTCCAGGAACTTGTCCAGTTCGGCAGTGATGTCGGAAGGCTTCTGCTCCATCACCTCGGCGGTCTTTGGCTTGAAGTCGCGCCAAAAGGCTTCCAGCACCGCCTGCCACTGGGCACGGCCGCCGGAAATCTCGTCCAGCTCATCTTCAAGGCCCGCCGTGAAGTCATAGGACACGTAACGCTCGAAGAAACGTTCGAGGAAGGCCGTCACCAGCCGCCCGCTCTCCTCCGCGAAGAAGCGGTTCTTCTCGATCCGCACATAGTCGCGGTCCTTGAGCACCTGAAGCGTCGAGGCATAGGTGGACGGACGCCCGATCCCCAATTCCTCCAGCTTTTTCACAAGGCTCGCTTCCGAATAGCGCGGCGGCGGCTGCGTGAAATGCTGCTCGGCCATCACCTTCTTCTTGGCCGGCGCGTCGCCCGTCGCCATGCGCGGCAGCAGCTTGCTGTCATCGTCTTCCGTGTCGTCCCGGCCTTCTTCGTAAAGCGCCAGGAAGCCGGGGAAGATCACGACTTGTCCCGTCGCGCGCAGGCCATGCTGTCCGGTGCCATCCACCAGATCGATCGTCGTCCGCTCCAGCCGTGCCGAAGCCATCTGGCTCGCCAGCGCCCGCTTGAAGATCAGGTCGTAAAGCCGCGCATGATCGCCCGACCCCACCTTGTCCCGATAAAATTCGGTCGGGCGAATGGCCTCGTGCGCTTCCTGCGCATTCTTCGCCTTGGTCTGATATTGGCGCGGCTTTTCGGGCAGATAGCCGCCGTCATAGCGCTCCGCGATCGCCTTGCGCGCGGCGGAAATGGCGCTGCCGTCCATCTGCACGCCATCGGTACGCATGTAAGTGATCGCGCCATCCTCATAGAGCTGCTGCGCGATCCGCATCGTATGGCTGGCCGAGAAGCCGAGCTTGCGCGCCGCCTCCTGCTGGAGCGTCGAAGTCGTGAAAGGCGGCGGAGGATTGCGCGAAACCGGCTTGGTCTCGACCTTCTCGACGGTGAAACGCCCGGCCTCCACGTCCGCCTTGGCGGCCATGGCGTCGCCTTCCTTGCCGATCGTCAGCCGCTCGATCTTCTCGCCGCGCCAGCGCACCAGCCTCGCGACAAAAGCCTGCCCGCCCTGCTCCATCTCGGCCGCGACCGACCAATATTCTTGAGCGACGAAGCTCTCGATCTCGCGCTCGCGCTCCACGACCAGGCGCAGCGCCACCGACTGCACGCGCCCCGCCGATTTCGCGCCGGGCAGTTTTCGCCACAACACTGGCGACAGGGTGAAGCCCACCAGATAGTCGAGCGCCCGCCGCGCCCGATAGGCGTCGATCAAATCCTCATCCAAGGCACGCGGCTGCGCCATCGCCTCGGTCACCGCCTGCTTGGTGATCGCGTTGAAGGTCACGCGGTCCACCTTGGCGGGCAGCGCCTTCTTGGCGCGCAGCACCTCCTGCACATGCCAACTGATCGCCTCACCCTCGCGATCAGGGTCAGTCGCCAGGATCAGGCGCGTCGCCTTCCGGGCTTCGTCGGTAATGGCCTTGAGCTGCTTGCCCTTGTCGCCATAATTTTCCCACTGCATGGCAAAGCCCGCATCGGGATCGACCGACCCGTCCTTGGCGGGCAAGTCGCGGATATGACCATAGCTCGCAAGCACATGGAAATCGCCACCCAGATATTTCTCGATGGTCTTCGCCTTGGCGGGCGATTCAACGATGACAAGCTGCATTCATGCCTCGATTAAAAAATCTCTCACGTACACGCGCGAGTCTGAAAGCTGTTGGCGCCCCGCGTCAAGCGCCAGCGATGTAGGCGGAGTTCACCCCCGGCGCCAGTGCGCAGGATCATGAAATGCTGACCTTTCCGCCCGCATGCCGCTCCAGCCGGGCCGCGAGTTCCAGTTCCAGCAGCACGGTCTGCACCAGTGCGGGGCCAAGGCCCGACAGTCGGATCAGCTCATCCACCGGCACAGGGGCAGGCCCCAGCAGGGCAATGACCGCCGCCCGCTCCCGCTCGGCCACATCGCAGGATGGCGGTTCGCCCGCAAAATCCGCTCCGGCCTGACGCACCATGCGGGAATCGATCGCGCCGATCGCCTCGATCACGTCGGCGGCGTTCTGGACCAGCACCGCGCCCTCGCGGATCAACTGGTTGCAGCCCTGCGCACGCGGATCGAGCGGCGATCCGGGCACCGCCATCACCTCCCGCCCCGCCTCGCCAGCCAGACGCGCCGTGATCAGGGAACCGGACTTGGGCGCGGCTTCGACGACGACGGTCCCCTTGGCCAGCCCGGCGATGATCCTGTTCCGCGCCGGAAATTGCCGGGCGAGGGGCTGCGTACCGGGAGGATGTTCGGTCACGACCAGTCCTTCGCTCGCCAGTTGCTCCTGCAATTCGGCGTTTTCGGGAGGAAAAGCGATGTCGATGCCGCAGGCGATGACAGCTATGGTGCCGCTCTCCAACGAACCCTGATGCGCGGCCGTATCGATCCCTCGCGCCAGTCCCGACACCACGACTGCCCCGCGCTGCCCCAGATCCTGCGCCAGCATCCGCGCAAAGCGGCAGGCCGCCGCTGAGGCATTGCGCGCTCCCACCATCGCCACGCATTCCCGCGCCGCCAGCGAGACATCGCCCCGCACGATCAGCGCAGGCGGAGCGCCCTCCATCTGGTCCAGCAGGAAGGGATAGTCGGCATCCCCCATGATCAGATAACGCCCGCCCACGGCCCGGCTGCGCGCGATCTCCTGCTCGACGGTCTTTGCGTCGATGATGCTTGCCTTGCCGCCGCCACGCGCCGCCAGATCGGGCAGAGCCTGCAAAGCCTCCCCCGCCGATCCGAAGCGCGCCATCAACTGGCGGAATGTCACAGGCCCGATGCGCGGCGAGCGGATCAGGCGCAGGCGGTTGAACCGCTCCTGCTCGCTCATTCTTCGACTACTGCGTTCTTCTTCGATGCGCCGACCTTGGGCTCGGTTCCCTTTGCAAGCCGCGCGATATTCTCCCGGTGCCGCCACAGCACGATCAATGCCAGCGCCAATGCAACCGGCAGCAAATCGAACCGTCCGAAGCACCACATGGCGACCGGCGCGCTCACCGCCGCCGACATGCCGCCCACGGACGACCTTTTGGTCCCGAACAGCGCGCCCAGCCAGACGATCGCGAAGATAATCCCGGCAGGCCAGTAAAGCGCCGTCACCACGCCCATCATGGTCGCCACGCCCTTGCCGCCCGCAAAGCGCAGCCAGACCGGATAGCAATGCCCGATAAAGGCCATGGCGCCCGCCATCGGCCCGCCCCCCTCGATCAGCGCCGCGCCGATCAGCACGGCGGCCGCGCCCTTCAGCAGATCGAGCAGCAGGGTCGCCGCCGCCAGCCCCTTGCGCCCGGTCCGCAGGACATTGGTCGCGCCGATATTGCCCGACCCGATCTTGCGCAGATCGCCCGCCCCGGTGAAGCGCGTCAGCAACAGCCCAAAGGGGATGGAACCCAGCAGATAACCGATCAGCAGGACGAACGCGGGAATTAGCCAGGGAGGAGTCATGATCTCGCCGTAATAGTTGCGGCGCGACCATAGCGTTCCCGGCGCACCGGGCAATGCCCAAAGCGCCCCATCGGAACAGGCATGTCCCTGATTTACGCCGGATCATGTTCAGGCGCGGACAGCAATGCGCTTGCTGGAAGAGGGCATGACCGATCCGAACGCATGGCCGGGTCCGGCGACCCGTTGACACCGGCGCCGGACGCCGCAACATGTCGGTCACAATGACAGTCGCACCCCATGCTCCCCTGCTGTTCTTCGATTCCGGCGTCGGCGGACTTTCCATTCTCGCTCCCACGCGGGCCGTGCTGCCCCATGCGCCGGTCGTCTATGCGGCAGACAGCGCGGGCTTCCCCTATGGCACCAAGAGCGAAGCGGAGATCGCCGCGCGCGTGCCTGCGCTGCTTGGCCGCCTGGTGGAACGCTATCGCCCGCGCCTTGCGGTCATCGCCTGCAATACCGCATCCACCATCGCCCTTTCCGCTGTCCGGGCGGCGCTGGACATACCGGTCGTCGGCACCGTCCCTGCGATCAAGCCCGCCGCCCTGCTCTCGCAAAGCCGGGTGTTCGGCGTCCTCGGCACGGATGCAACCGTCCGTCAGCCTTATGTGGACCGCCTTGCCGCCGAATTCGGTTCGGATTGCACCGTCCTGCGTCATGGCTCGGCGGCTCTCGTGCAACTGGCCGAAACGAAGCTGCGCGGCGAACCGCTGGACCCCGCCATCGCCAGGGACGCCCTTGCCGGCCTGTTCGACCAGCCCGGCGGCGACCGGATGGACATAGTGGTCCTTGCCTGCACGCATTTCCCGCTGGTGGAGGATGAGCTGGCTGCCGCCTCCCCCCGCCCTCTTCGATTCGTGCACGGCGGCGAAGGGATTGCGCGCCGCATCGCTTATCTCACCCAGGGACAGGAATGGCCCGCCGCTCCGCCCCCCGGAACGGCCGTCTTCACGCGACTGGACGAGAGCATCGAACCGCTTCGCCCTGCTCTTCGGGGCTATGGTTTGCAGCAGATCGATTGTCTTTGAAGGGGTGGACCTTTGGTCCAATCGCAAGCCATTCTATCAGCGTGATAGGTAATTCTCCCTAAGGCTGCGAGCGGTTATCACTGGTAATAGGCCACCACAGCAGGTAAATGCCCCCTTAAAGAGGGGATGCGGGAACAGGGACAGGGCTTAAGTGAACTACAAGCACATCTTCACGCAGGCGATCGACCGGCTCCATAGCGAAGGTCGCTATCGGGTGTTCATCGACATCCTGCGCAACAAGGGCGCTTTCCCCAACGCCCGCTGCTTCCATGGCCATAATGGCCCGAAGCCGATCACCGTCTGGTGTTCGAACGACTATCTCGCCATGGGTCAGCATCCCAAGGTCGTCGCCGCCATGGAAGAGGCGCTGCATGATGTCGGCGCAGGTTCCGGCGGCACCCGCAATATCGGCGGCAACACCCATTATCATGTCGATCTGGAGGCGGAACTCGCGGACCTGCACGGCAAGGAAGCCGCGCTGCTCTTCACCTCGGGCTATGTCTCCAACGAAGCGACCCTTTCGACCCTCGCCAAGATCCTGCCCGGCTGCATCATCTTCTCGGACGAGCTGAACCATGCTTCGATGATCGCGGGCATCCGCAATTCGGGCTGCGAAAAGCGCGTCTTCCGCCACAATGACGTGGAGCATCTGCGCGAACTGCTCGCCGCCGAAGATCCCGAAGTGCCCAAGCTGATCGCCTTCGAAAGCGTCTATTCGATGGATGGCGACATCGCCCCCATCGCGGAAATCTGCGATCTGGCGGACGAATATAACGCGCTCACCTATCTGGACGAAGTCCATGCGGTCGGCATGTACGGCGCCCGTGGCGGCGGCATTTCCGAACGGGATGAAGTCGCCGATCGCGTGACCATTATCGAGGGCACGCTGGGCAAGGCGTTCGGCGTCATGGGTGGTTATATCGCGGCCGACCAGATGATCGTCGATGTGATCCGCAGCTATGCGCCGGGCTTCATCTTCACGACCTCGCTGTCGCCGGTGCTGGTCGCAGGCGTGCTGGCGAGCGTTCGCCACCTTAAGCAATCGAGCGAGGAACGCGAAGGGCAGCAGGCATCCGCCGCGACGCTCAAGCGCCTGATGGCCGAAGCTGGCCTGCCGGTCATGCCGTCGGTGACGCACATCGTTCCGCTGATGGTGGGCGATCCGGTCAAGGCCAAGCGGATCAGCGATATCCTGCTCGCGGAATATGGCGCCTATGTGCAGCCGATCAATTACCCCACCGTCCCGCGCGGTACGGAGCGTCTGCGCTTCACGCCGGGACCGGCCCACACCGAAGAGATGATGGGCGATCTGGTCAAGGCGCTGGTGGAAATCTGGGACCGGCTGGAACTGGAACTCAGGAAGGCAGCCTGAAACTTCCAGAATATCGTGCTCCTGCCTTCTCAGGAGTACGCCGCCCTATCATCGGACCAATCTCTAGATTCGGATCAACCCACCCCTGACCGCATAGCCGCGATACAAGCTCCGGCTATGCGGAAAGCCGCCCATATCCGCCGCTAATTTCCCGATGGCCTGCTTGAGTTCCGCTCGCGGCGACACATGAAAACGCGCCAGCCAGCCGAACAGCGCCTGCTTCCAAAAGGCGGGCAGATCGTCCTGCTGACCGAAATCCACGACCTCCAGCTTGCCGCCATGCGCCACACAGCCCACCGCCTGCCGTAGAGCGCCTTGCCAATCCGGGATCATCGACAGCGCGTAGCTGATGAACACCCGCTCGAAATCCGTCCGCCCGAACAGCGCCGCCGCATCGAACGCACAGGCGTCCCCCTGCGCCAGCACGACCCGATCGGCCATGCCCGCCTTCGCCACGGCCTTGCGCGCCGTCTCCAGCATCGCCTCGCTGATGTCGACGCCGTAAAGCCGCGCCTCCGGCCAGGCCTTGCCCACGGCGATCAAATTCCGCCCGGTCCCGCAGCCGATTTCCAACACCGCCCCGCCCCGCGGCGGGGCGAGATCGGCAATCAGCCCATCCCGTCCCAGCAGGTAGAATTTCCGCGACAAGTCGTAAATATGCCGCTGATGCCGATAGACGCTGTCCATCAGCCCGCCATGCCCGCCGCTCATCACGCGTCCTTCAGCACATAAAGATGAACGCCGCCATAAATGGCCGACCGGTCCCGCGCCGTGTAATCGAGCGACTCTTCCGCCCGATAATCCCAGCGCGAGAGCACCGCATCGTCCACCCGTCCGGGCAGGATGCTCGGCTCGCCTGCCGTCCGGAACAGCACTCTTGCCCCCGGCCGCGCCGTCCGCGTGATCTGCGCCCAAAGCGCGTTCAACTGCGCATCGTCCATCCAGTCCTGCGCATCGAGCAATATGTAGCGATCCGCCGATCCGGCCTCCTGCGACGCCAGAAAATCAGTGAAATTCACATGCCGGACATCCACCCGCCCGGCGCGCTCGACCACTGCCTGATGGTTCGCCGCCTGCAAATAGGGCGGCAACGGCCCCTCGCCCCCGTCATAGCCACGCCCAAAGGCCTGCACGGCGAAATAATTGTCCTTGAGGTCGAAATCGCAGGCCAACTTCTCCAGCCGCGCCTTCAGCACGCTGTCCATCCGGTCATCCCCGGCCAGCGCCTCATATTGCGCCGGCGGAATGCCCAGGCCGAAGAGCGAAGCAGGCTGGCTCGTCAGCCAGCGCATGAAGGCACTGTCGAACACGGGCGCCAGTTCAGCCTCGAAAATGGCGCGCTGCTCTTCCCGGCTCCGGGCGTCCAGCATCCGGCGCGGATTGACGCCATGCAACCGCGCCAGCAGATGCGCCGCCCCGATAAAGCGCCCCAGCAACCCATGCTTGTAGATCCCCCGCGCAAACCCCCCGATGCGCCGCCGCCCGATAAAATCGCGGCCTTCCCAATAGCGCCGCGTCGCATCGTCCAGATGCGGCGCCACGAAGGTCCGGTAGGCCGCCACATTCTCCTTGCAGTCCGCCTTGGCGAAGAAGCGATGAAACGCTTCATGATCCGGCAAGGCCCGCGCCGCCGCCAGCTTCAGCCGATTAAGCGCGATATGCGCGGTATTGAGGTCCACCGCCGTGATCTTCGCCGGATCGGCGGTCAGATAGCTCAGCACATTGCACCCGCCTGAAGCGATGGTGACGACATGGCTGTCCGGCGTGATCGCCAACGCCTCCATATCGACCTCCGGGTCTTCCCAGATCTGCGCGTAAACCAGCCCCCGAAACGCGAAGGTAAAGGCGCGCTCCAGCAATCCCTGCCTGGAAAGATGCCGATGCCGATGCACCGCGCGGGTAACATTCCGATGAGCCCTAGATGCCATAAACCGTGCCTCCTCGCTGCCGGGGTCGTCCGGGCGCATAGGGCGGCGGCATGTCGCCCGCGTGACAATGAGGTTACGGCAATGTGAAGCACCTTGCGGAACCAACCCGCGCCATCCACCTTCTTTGCTAGCAATGCCTCACTGGATCGAACCCCACCCCACCGGCATCTATGTCCGCCCCGCCAATGCCTGGATCGATCCGTCGGTCCCGCAGGAGCGCGCCCTCGTCACCCACGGCCATGCCGACCATGCCAGGGGCGGCCACGGCCATGTCTGGGCCACGGAAGAAACCCTCGCCATCATGGCCCTGCGCTATGGCACGGCTTGCGGCACGGCGGTTCCCTATGGCGAGGAAATCCGCATGAACGGCGTCACGATCAGCTACATCCCCGCCGGCCATGTCCTTGGCTCCGCCCAGATCGTCCTCAGCCACGCCGGCGAACGCGTCGTCGTCACCGGCGATTACAAGCGCCGCCCCGATCCGACCTGCAAAGCCTTCGAACCCGTCCCCTGCGACATCTTCGTCACCGAAGCGACCTTCGGCCTGCCGGTCTTCCGCCATCCCGACACAGGCAGCGAAGTCGACCGCCTCCTCGCCGCCCTCCATGCCAATCCCGATCGCTGCGTCCTCGTCGGCGCCTACGCTCTTGGCAAGGCCCAACGCCTCATCTGCGAATTGCGGGCGAGAGGGCATCACGATCCCATCCACATCCATGGCGCGCTGGAGAGGATGTGCGCGCTCTACGAACAGTTCGGCGTCGATCTGGGCGATCTCCGCTCCGCCACCGGCCTTCCCGCCAAGGAGATGCGCGGCCGCATCGTCGTCTCGCCACCCTCAGCGCTCAACGACCGCTGGAGCCGCCGCCTGCCCGATCCGATCACCGCCATGGCGTCAGGCTGGATGCGCATCCGCCAGCGCGCCCGTCAGCGCAATGTCGAACTGCCGCTGGTCATCTCCGACCATGCCGACTGGGACGAGCTGACCGACACCATTCGCGAAGTCGCCCCATCGGAAACCTGGATCACCCATGGCCGGGAGGAAGCATTGCTCCACTGGTGCATGACCCACCAGATGCGGGCGCGAGCCCTGGCACTGGTAGGCCGCGAAGATGAGGATGAGGGGTAATGCGCGCCTTCTCCCAACTGCTGGACGGCCTGGTCTACACACGTTCCCGCAACGGCAAGCTGGATCTTATCGCCAGCTATATGGCGCAGGCGCCTGATCCCGACCGTGGCTGGGCTCTCGCCGCCTTGACCGGCAATCTCGACCTGAAAGCCGTCAAGGCCTCCACCATAGCCGAAATGACCCGCGCCCGTGTCGATCCGGTCCTGTTCGAAATGAGCCGTGACTATGTCGGAGACCTGGCCGAAACCGTATCCCTCCTCTGGCCGAAACCCGCGGATCAGTCGCCGGAAATAGATGACGGCTCCCTCACCCTGTCGGCCATGGTCGACCGCCTCCATGCCACCAGCCGAGCCGCCGCCCCCGATACCCTGGCCCGGATGATGGATCATCTCGATGCGTCGGGCCGCTTCGCGCTGCTCAAGCTCGCCACCGGCGGCCTGCGCGTCGGCATCTCCGCCCGCCTCGCCAAGACCGGCTTCGCCCAAGCCTTCGGCCTCGATGTCGACGATGTGGAGGAATGCTGGCACGCCCTCACCCCGCCCTACACTCCTCTCTTCGCCTGGGCAGAAGGCAAGGCCGAGCGCCCCGACCCGGCAGGCACGCCCTTCTTCCGCCCCTTCATGCTCGCCCACCCTTTGGAAGCGGAAAGCGTCGACCTCAACCACTATGCCGCCGAGTGGAAATGGGACGGCATCCGCATCCAGATCGTCGGCACGCCCAGCGAGACCCGCCTCTACAGCCGCGCCGGAGACGACATCACCGGCAGCTTCCCCGACATAGCGCAGGCCTTCCGCCATCATGCGGTCCTCGACGGCGAACTGCTCGTCAAGGGCGAGTTTCAAGGCGGCCAAACCCACGGCGGCGCTGCGGCGAGCTTCAACGCCCTCCAGCAGCGCCTTGGCCGCAAGGCGGTGACGGCGAAGATGATGGACGACTATCCCGCCTTCGTCCGCCTCTACGACATATTGCTCGACGCCGACGAAGACCTGCGCGCGCTCCCCTGGGAACAACGCCGCGCGCGCCTTGAAACCACGGTGCCCCAGCTTGATCCACAGCGCTTCGACATTTCCGCTCTCATCGAAGCATCCGACTTTGAAACGCTGGCCGACCTGCGCGCAGGCGCCCGCGATGCCGCCATCGAAGGCGTGATGCTCAAGCGCCGCGACAGCCCCTATGTCGCGGGGCGCAAGGCGGCGCTCTGGTATAAATGGAAACGCGATCCGCTGACCGCCGACTGCGTGATGATGTACGCCCAGCGCGGCCACGGCAAACGCTCATCCTTCTATTCGGACTACACCTTTGGTTGCTGGACGGAGGAAGGCGAACTGCTGCCGGTTGGAAAAGCCTATAGCGGCTTCACCGACGAGGAACTGAAATGGCTGGACCGCTTCGTGCGGGGGAATACGATCAACCGCTTCGGTCCGGTGCGCGAGGTGGAAAAGTCGCTTGTGCTGGAGGTCGCGTTTGACAGCATCCACGAGAGCAAACGGCACAAATCGGGGCTGGCGATGCGCTTTCCCCGGATCGCGCATATTCGCAAAGACAAGCCTGCACATGAGGCGGATACGGTCGAGGGATTAAAGCGGTTGGTGAGTTAGCAAACGGGACTGTCAGGAATTTCGTGTGCGACGAGGCATAATGGGGAACAAGGAGACCCGGTATGTCACGACGCAAAGAACCCTCGATACCGAACGACATTCTCGATCAGCTGCTTGCCGGCACTGACGCGGCCGCGGCGCTCAGCCAGGGCGGCCTGCTCGATACATTGAAGAAGGCATTTGCCGAACGGGCGCTCAATGCGGAGATGGATCACCATCTTGGCCAGGAGGAGCAAGGGAACAACAGCCGGAACGGCTATGGCCGCAAGACGGTGACGACCGACGGGGGACGGATCGAGATCGAGGTGCCGCGTGATCGGGCCGGCAGTTTCGATCCGCAGCTGATCGCCAAGTACCAGCGACGCTTCCCTGGCTTTGATGACAAGATCATCTCGATGTACGCGCGTGGCATGAGTACCCGGGAGATCACCGGGCATCTGCGCGATCTGTACGGGATCGACGCCTCGCCCGATCTGATCAGCACGATCACCGACGCGGTGCTGGAAGAGGTTGCAGCCTGGCAGCAACGCCCGCTGGACCCAGCCTATCCGCTGGTTTTCTTCGATGCGATCCGGGTCAAGATCCGCGACGAAGGCATGGTCCGCAACAAGGCGATCCATATTGCCCTGGGCGTCATGGCCGACGGCACCTAGGTGGTCCTGGGGCTATGGCTGGAACAGAATGAAGGCGCCAAGTTCTGGCTGCGCGTCATGAACGAACTACGCAACCGCGGCGTCGAGGATATCATGCTGGCCGTCGTTGACGGTCTGAAGGGCTTCCCCGACGCCATCACCGCCGTCTTCCCCGAAGCGATGGTCCAGACCTGCATCGTCCATCTGCTGCGCAACTCGATGGATTTCGTGGCATGGAAAGACCGTAAGGCGCTCGGAACGGCCCTGAAGGCCATCTACCGTGCTGTCGATGCCGCGGCCGCCGAGGAAGCGCTGACGGCCTTCGAAGCGAGCTTCTGGGGCCAGCGCTATCCCGCTATCGGCCAGAGCTGGCGTCGGGCATGGCCCGAGGTCATCCCATTTTTCGCCTTTCCCGACGAGGTCAGGCGGATCGTCTACACCACCAATGCCATCGAGGCCTTGAACTCCAAGCTTCGTCGCGCTGTTCGTGCGCGGGGCCATTTCCCCAATGATGAGGCGGCCACCAAGCTGCTCTATCTGATCTTGAACCGATCGGAGAAAGAGTGGAAAATGCCGCCGCGCGAGTGGAACATGGCGAAGGCGCAATTTGCCGTTCTCTTCGGCGAACGCTTCATCAGGGCCATGACGGCCTGATGGTCAACCGCCTCGCCGCACACGAAATTCCTGACAGCCCCTTAGCAAACCCGTATGCTAAGCTCAGCCACCCCAGTGATACTCGGTTAGGATTTAGGCTTGGACTTCACCATTTTTGCATTTGGGAAGCCATTTCCTTCCATGCACGAAGCATAAATCTTCTTACGTAACCGTTTACGTTCGATATTCAGGCTCAAACCAGAACCAATAGCTCCGCCAATGCTATCTCCATCATAATCCGGAGCTTGAGAGGCAGCCCATTCTGAACGGTAGTCTGCAAACTGAAAACATTCATCTGCCACCTCGTCAAAGCTGCGTACCGACCTATTGACTGTCGTAGGAAGCTCAGCATTTTGCGCGAAAGCCGTCGATGGCAAAAGAATAACTGCACCAAGCACTATTGCTATCTTGTTCAATGCCTTCTCCCCCTTAAAAGACAACATTCGCCTTATCACCAGACCTTGAGGCGTCAAGGTTTTCCCACTTTAATCCAAGCAGTTCCCTTCTTTTGTTTCCCGGCATAAACTCGCCACAAAGGAGAGCCATCATGCCCTACACCGGAAGCTGCCACTGCAGCGCCGTCACCTTCACCGTAGCCGCCGACGCGCCGACCGAAGCGATGAGCTGCAACTGCTCCCATTGCCGCCGCAAGGGCTTCCTGCTGACCTTCGTGCCCGCCGACCAGTTCACCCTCGACAGCGGCGCGGACAAGCTGACCGACTATCAATTCTACAAGCACAAGATCACGCACCAGTTCTGCACCGTCTGCGGTTGCCAAGCTTTCGCGCAGGGCAAAGGCCCGGACGGCTCAACCATGCAGGCCATCAACCTGCGCTGCGTGCCCTCCGTCGATCTCGACGCGCTCAGCATCAAGAAAGTCGACGGCGCCAGCTTCTGACAGTCTGACTTTGCGCTGTCACGCACAGCCCCTATATGGGCGCTTTCGCGCGTCAGGCGCGGCTTGAAATATGGAGCAGTTGAATTGAGCAAGGTTCTGGTCATTGGCGCGGGCGGCGTCGGGTCTGTCGCGGTTCACAAGATGGCGATGAACAGTGACATTTTCAGCCATATCACGCTCGCCAGCCGCCGCATCATCTCATGCGAGAAGGTGGCCGAATCGGTCAAGGCCCGCACCGGCGTCACTATCGACGTGGCGCAGGTCGACGCCGACAATGTCGAAGAAACCATCGCCCTGATCGAGAAGGTCCAGCCCAAGCTGGTCGTGAACCTGGCCCTGCCCTATCAGGATTTGGCGATCATGGACGCCTGCCTCGCAACCAAGGTCGACTATCTCGACACCGCCAATTACGAGCCGCGCGACACGCCCAAGTTCGAATATAGCTGGCAGTGGGCCTATCAGGAGCGCTTCAAGGAAGCGGGCATCATGGCGCTGCTGGGTTCGGGCTTCGACCCCGGCGTCACCAGCGTCTTTGCGAGCTACATCAAGAAGCATCTGCTCGACCGGATCGACACGCTCGACATTCTCGACTGCAATGGCGGCGACCATGGCCAGCATTTCGCCACCAACTTCAACCCGGAAATCAACATCCGCGAAGTCACCGCGCCCTCGCGCCACTGGGAAGGCGGCAAGTGGGTCGAAGGCCCGGCCCTGAAGCACAAGCAGGTGTTCGACTTCGAGTCTGTAGGGCAGAAGAACATGTACCTCATGTATCATGAGGAACTGGAATCGCTTGCCAAATTCTACCCGGAAATCAAGCGCATCCGTTTCTGGATGACCTTTGGCGATGCGTATCTGAAGCATCTCGAAGTGCTCCAGAATGTCGGCATGACCCGCATCGATCCGGTGATCTACAATGGGCAAGAAATCATCCCGCTTCAGTTCCTCAAGGCCGTGCTGCCCGAACCGTCGAGTCTGGGTTCGACCACCAGGGGCAAGACCAACATTGGCGACATCGCGACCGGCCAGAAGGACGGCCAGCAAAAGACCGTCTACGTCTACAACATCTGCGACCATGAGGACGCCTATGCCGAAACCGGCAATCAGGCAGTCAGCTACACCACCGGCGTCCCGGCGATGATCGGCGCGGCGATGATGCTGACGGGCGCATGGAAGGGAGAAGGCGTGTTCAACATCGAACAGTTCGATCCCGATCCCTTCATGGACATGCTGAACGAGCACGGCCTGCCCTGGCAGGTGAAGGAACTGGCCGCGCCGCTGGATTTTTAAGCCCATGCGCTCCTGCGCAGGCAGGAGCCTAGTTCCACCGTCTGAACTGGGTTCCTGCCTGCGCAGGAACACGGCATCGAATGGATTTAGCATGGAAACCAAAGCCGGCGATCCCGCCGCCTTCGCGCATTTCGACCTGAACCGCGTCCCTTCGCCCGCCTTCGTGGTGGATGAGGCAGCGATACGCCGCAACCTCAGTGTCCTACGCGACATCCGCGACCGCGCAGGCATCAAGGTGCTGGGCGCGCTCAAGGCCTTCTCCATGTGGTCCCTCGGGGGCGTCGTCGCGGAATATCTCGACGGCGTCTGCGCCTCCGGCATCTACGAAGCCCGCCTCGGCCGCGAGGAATATGTCGGCCCCCATGGAGACAAGGAGGTCGCAACCTACTGCGCCGCCTACAAGCCCGAAGACCTGGCCGAAATCCTCAAAATCTCCAACCATGTCATCTTCAACAGCCCCGGCCAGATCGCCCGCCTGAAACCCGTCATCGACGATGCGCGAAAGAACGGTGTGAACTTCGACATCGGCCTGCGCATCAACCCCCTCCATGCCGAGGGCGAAGTGCCCAAATATGACCCCTCGCAGCCGCACAGCCGCCTGGGCTTTTCCATCGACCAACTCCGCGCCGAGCATCTGGAGGGCGTCGACGGCCTCCACGTCCACAATCTCTGCGAGCAGGATTTCCTGCCGCTGGAGCGCACCTGGGCCGCAATCGCATCCCGCGTCATGCCCCATGTCGGCGGCCTCAAATGGCTGAACTTCGGCGGCGGCCACCACGTCACCCGCTCCGACTATCAGATCGACGACCTGATAGCCTTTCTGCATCGCATCAAGGCGGCAACGAGCCTGGAACTCTATATCGAGCCCGGCGAAGCCATGGCGCTCGACGCAGGCATCCTGGTCGGAGAAATACTCGACGTGATCGACAACGGCATGCCGGTGGCGATCACCGACATCTCCGCCACATGCCACATGCCCGATGTCATCGAAGCGCCCTACCGCCCCGCCATGCTGCACGAGGAAACGGAAGGCCAGCCCACCCGACTCGGTGGCCCCTCCTGCCTCGCCGGAGACATTATCGGTGACTATCGAGTCCCCGGCGGCGCGACTCCGGGGCGCCGCATCGCCTTCCTCGATCAGGCGCATTATTCGATGGTAAAGACCAATACATTCAATGGCGTGCCCTTGCCATCCATCTGGCTCTGGAACTCGGAAACCGACGAACTCAAGCAAATCCGCCAGTTTTCCTACGAGGACTTCAAGTCCCGTCTCTCCTGACGCACATTTCATAGCCGCCCGCGCAACAAAATTTACGCATGCGCTTTACAGGGGGGACCCCTCAGCATATATCGGCCGTCCGCTGCCCCATGGGACTTCCACCGCAAGGCAGCTTTTTGCCAACGACTACACTGGAGGTCCCTTGAGTTGCACAAGCATCATAGCGCGCTGGGGGTAGCGACCACCCTCAAACCGGCAGCACCGGTAACGCTTATTCGTCCCCAGGCTGCTGCCCGGGCCGCCCGATTCTTCGCGGAGAAGTTTCCGGGGCGCTCGCTCTATGCGGTCAAGGCGAATCCGTCTCCCGATCTGATCCGTACGCTGTTCGCTTGCGGGATCACGCATTTCGATGTGGCCTCGATCGCGGAAGTGCGCCTCGTCGCGGAGACTCTCGAGGGTCAGGCGAAACTCTGCTTCATGCACCCGGTCAAGGCCGAGGAAGCAATTGCAGAGGCTTACCATGTCCATGGCGTGCGTACCTTCTCGCTCGACACGATGGACGAGCTGGAAAAGATTCTGCGCGCCACAGACGATGCGACCGACCTGGAGCTGTGCGTGCGTCTGCGCGTTTCGTCCGAGCATTCGGAACTCAGCCTTGCGTCCAAATTCGGCGCTGAACTGGGCGAAACCCGCGAACTGCTGATGGCCACCCGCCAGGCGGCCGATGCGCTGGGCATCTGCTTCCATGTCGGTAGCCAGGCCATGTCCCCGCAAGCCTATAGCGACGCCATCGAGCGCGTCCGCGCGGCGATCGTGGACGCGGCCGTCACGGTCGACATCATCGATGTCGGCGGCGGCTTCCCGTCGGTCTACCCCGGTATGGAACCGCCTGCGCTGGAAGCTTATTTCGACGCGATCCATCGCGGCTTCGAAAGCCTCCCGGTCAGCTATTCGTCGGAACTGTGGTGCGAGCCCGGCCGCGCTTTGTCGGCGGAGTATAGCTCGGTCGTCGTGCGCGTGGAGCGTCGTCGCGGCACCGAACTCTACATCAATGACGGCGCCTATGGCGCGCTGTTCGATGCGGCGCATATTGGCTGGCGCTTCCCTGTTGCCCTGCTGCGCGAGGAAGAGAGCGAGGCGGAACTGACCGGCTTCTCCTTCTACGGCCCGACCTGCGACGATATGGACCATATGGTCGGCCCCTTCATGCTGCCGGAAGATGTGCAGGCGGGCGACTATATCGAGATCGGGATGCTCGGCGCCTATGGCGCGGCGATGCGCACCGGTTTCAACGGCTTCACGTCCGAAGCGGTTATCGAGGTCGAGGATGAGCCCATGGCCAGCCTCTATGTCGACGCCGTCCCGGCCCGCCGTCGCGCAACTGTCATCAAACTGGGGTAGAGGCTCAGGCCTCCCCTTAGGAGAGGATGCAAGGTCCCTCGCCGCACTCCCCCGCGGCGAGGGACTAATCCTATCCGCGCCGGAAAATCCCGACCAGTTCCACATGGGTCGACCAGCGGAACTGCCCGACCGGGCGCACACTCTCCAGCCTGTATCCTCCGGCGATCAGATGCACGGCATCGCGCGCGAAGCTGGCCGGATTGCAGGAAATATAGGCGATGACCGGCGCATTCGATGCAGCAAGCTGCATCACTTGTTCCCTCGCCCCGGCACGAGGCGGATCGATGACGATCCCTGCGAAACGATTGATTTCCGCGGGCGTCAGCGGCCGCCTGAACAAGTCCCGATGATCCGCCACCATCCGCCGCTGCGCTCTGTTCGCCGCTGATTTCAATGAGAGGATGAGATCGCGGGCCGCTTCCGCCGCGTAGACCGGCCGGCTCTGGCCCAGAGCCAACGCGAATGTGCCGAGCCCGCAGAAAAGATCGGCAATGGCGCCCTCTGACGGCATGGCTTGCTGCGCATCATGGACCAGCGCGGCTTCGCCGTCCGGCGTTGCCTGAAGAAAGGCGAAGGGCGGGAAAGCGACCGGCACGCCGCCAAAGCTGACCGTGACGGGTTCCGGCTCCCACCGGGTCTGCGGACCATCCCCCTCATCGATGGTCAGCCGGGCCAGCGCATGCTCCTGCGCGAAGGCCAGCAGCGCCTCGTCGGCGGCGAGCCCCTCGATCCGTACCCCTTCCAGCAGCAGGTCGACGCCCTGATCGGTCAGCGACATGCGGACATGCGCGGCGCGCTTGTCCGGAAGGATGATCCCGCACAACGTCCTGAGCGGCGCCAGCAGAGCGAACAGCGCGGGATCGAGTATTTCGCACATCGTCAGGTCGACCAGCATATGACTGCCTGATTCCGCAAAGCCGATGACGATTTTCCGCCCCTGCCTGCTGGCCCTGAGGGAAGCACGGCGTCGGGCCTGTGGAGGCGAGATATGCGGCGACAGGAGCCTGCCGGGCTCCACGCCCTGCCCGGCCAGGGCTCCGGCGACGCGGGCCGTCACGAAATCGGCATAGCTCGCATCGTCGATATGCTGAAGTTCGCACCCGCCGCAGATCGGAAAGTGCACGCACGGCGGGTCGACATGATGCGGCCCCCACAAAATGCTGCCGTCAGCCGCGATCCGGTCGCCCGGCGCGGTCAGCGGAACATGGCGGCCATTGGCGGTCACGCCGTCCCCTTTGGCCGCGATGCGGACGATGATGTCAGTGTCGATTTCGGTCACGTTCTTAGTCTTGGTTACAGGCGGCAGGCGATAGCCGCTGGCAGCTCCACAAGCAAATCATCCGCAATGAAAGCCGCGCCAGCCCGCCGTGCCGCCTCCCCGTGCAGCCATAGCGCTTCGCATGCCGCCAGGAACCCGTCGCCAGTGCCGGCGAGCCGCCCGGCAACCAGACCTGCCAGAACATCCCCGGTTCCCGCCGTCGAAAGCCAGGAGGAACTGACCGAAGACAGGACGGCGCGCCCGTCTGGTGCGGCAATGACGCTGTCGCTTCCCTTGTAGATCAGGATTGCGCGGGAGCGCTTTGCCGCCTCCAGCGCCCGGTCGATCTTGCTGCCCGGCAAATCTCCGAACAGCCGGGCGAATTCGCCCTCATGGGGCGTCAGGATCGAGCCGGGCGGAATGGCATCCAACCCTTCCTCCGCCAGCAGGAATAATGCATCGGCATCCAGGACGAGCGGATGACCGGCAGCGAGTGCCGGTTTCAGCCTGTCTGAAGCGCCGCCGTCACGTCCTAGTCCCGGTCCGACCAGAACCGCCTTGATCCTGGAATCATTCACCGATCTCGCGACATCGGCAGCATCATCGGCGCGATGGGTGACGATAGCGCCCGGTCCTCCATGATCCCTATCCTGAACGATGTGACGGACCATGCCTGCCCCTGCGCGAGCGGCTGCCTGGCTGGCGAGCAGGCCCGCCCCGCCCATTTCGCCGCCGATCACAACCACCAGCCCTCGGCTATATTTGTGCGCGAAGGATCCCGGCTGATGCAATTGCGGTGGCGAAAGCCGGTGTATTTGCGCGCCGGACACATCGATGCCGATATCGGCGCAGACCAGCCTCTGCCAGCAGCCTGCCGCCGGTTGCAGCATATGGGCCGGCTTGAGCGCGCCCAAGGCAATGCAGACCCCCAATACCGGCACGTCGGAGAGCAATTCACCCGTATCCGTCTGGACCCCGCTCGGCAGATCCACGGCATAGCTGAAACTTGCCCGTTCCGTGAGCATGCGCAATTTTGCTGCTGGCTCCGCGTCCAATCCACGCGACAGGCCCGTACCGAACAGCGCGTCCACAATCTGCGTCGCAGGCGCGGCGTCGGCAAGGGACTCGACAGGCGCTCCCCAGGCCGCACGCGCCTTGAGACTGGAGTCCGTGCGGCTTTCGCCCAGGGCCGCGACGCGAACCGGCACGCCCCGCGCCCGCAGCAGCCGCGCGATCACGAAGCCGTCACCGCCATTATTGCCCGGACCGCACAGGACCAGCAGATCACGCTTTCCACCCGCTCGCCAGATGATCTCCGCCGCAGCGGCGCCTGCCCTCTCCATCAGTGCATATTCCGGGACACCAGCGGCGATGACCGCCTGTTCCGCCTCCTTCATCTGCGCCGCTGTCAGGATCGCATCATTCCGCATCATTTCTTCCTCCAGCGAACTGCGCAGGCAGGCGGTAGCGATCCTGCCCGGCGCGCAATTCAATCTCGCCCTTGCCCGCAATGAGGATAGTGGCGTTTTCCGCTCCATCGGCGGGCACGACGCCGCGTCCGTCATGCACGATCAGAAAGCGACGAAAGCCGCCATCGGCATGGCGGATGGTCAGAAGATCACGATCGCGTTCGACCAGGCAATCGTCCTTCCAGGCGGCATCCGCGCCGATCGCACAAGGGATCATTTTATGGCCCTTGTCGGCCAGGCTCCCGGAGCCGGAAGGACGGCCGCATCCGGCCAGCGCTAAACACAACAACAAGCTTCCCTTCAAGGCCCGGTGTGGATGCGTGACACCGATCATCCCGCTGTGCCGCCCTTCAGGCAAGCTGGCTGCGGCATTCCAGCACGACGGGAGCCAATATTCCGGCAAAACGCCTTTGTCCTTCTCCATCGCTGACCAGATCCTGCCGCATCTCTATACCCAGATAGGGGATGCCATTGCCCTCCGCATGGCGGTTCATCGTGGCGTTTAATACCTTGCCCGAATAGGGCAGTTGGTCCCCCACCTTGAGCCCCGCCGCCTCCAGCAAAGGGATGGCGATCCGCGCCGCCCTGTCGTCCTGGTTATAAAGGACGCCGATATCCCAGGGGCGCTTCTGATCGGGATCGCTGGCCAGCCGGGGCGTGAAGCTGTGGACGGACAGGAGGAACGGAGACGACATGCCGTCCAGCAGCCATGCGACATGATGATGATAGGGATGGTGGAAACGGATCATCCGATCCGCCAGGTCGGCATGGCGGTTGCCCGGAATGACATGGCCGTCGCTCATGACCGGCAGCAGGCCCGGCGCGTCATCCTCCCGGTTGAGGTCGATCACGAGGCGGGAAACGCCGCCCAGCACGGCCTTGCAGCGCAATTCTTCGGCGAGCAGGACGCTGACCTCCGCCACGCCGATGTCGACGGCGATATGATCGTTCAGCAATCCGGCATCGATCCCCAGGTCGACGTCATCGGGCACATGCGCCGAAGCATGGTCGGCAATGATCAGGATATTCAGATCACCGCCGTCGACCTCGGTATACGCCTCGCTCATGCCGTCCTGATCCTCGTTTCCGCGACCCACCATGCGCCATGGTCGGCACGCAGCCTCTCCGCTGCCGTAGCCCTGTGACGATCCGTTTCGAACAGCGCGAAGCAGGTCGCGCCAGACCCCGACATGCGGGCGAGGCGCACTCCATCGCACGCTCTCAATGCTGCCAGCACATCCGCAATGACCGGAGCCGCTGCCATGGCTGGAGCCTCCAGATCGTTCCGTCCAGCGGCAATCAATTGCTCCAGATCGGTTGCCTCCAATGGGCCGCGATCCACCCGATCCCAGCCGCTGAAAATCTGCGCGGTGGAAACGGCGACGCCCGGATTGACGAGCAAGATCGGCATAGCGGACAGCCCCGCGATCGCCTGCCGCTGCAACACTTCCCCCCGTCCTCGCACCATCTGCGAAACGCTGCTGACGCAAGCGGGAACGTCCGAACCGAGCGTCAGCGCGATCCGTTCCAGCGTCTCGCCAGCCACCGGCGCATTCCAGAGCCGCCTGAGCAATCGAAGGGTAGCGGCAGCATCGGCGGAACCTCCGCCAATGCCCGATGCGACCGGCAAAATCTTGCTCAACCTGAGATCAGCGCCAAAGCCTTCCCCCAAATGGGCTTGCAATGCGCGTGCCGCCTTTATCACCAGATTGTCGGGCCCCGCGTCCAAGGAATGACCAAAGGGGCCGTCAATATCCAGCCCGATCATGCCGTCAGCCCGAATACGACCCGACAGCCTGTCCCCCAATTCGGTAAAGGCGAACAGGCTTTCGAGCGCATGATAGCCGTCCGCCCGCTTATGCCGGACGTGCAGCGCCAGATTGATCTTGGCAAAAGCGGTTTCGACCAGTTCGCCCGCATCCGCCGGGCAGGCGGCGGGCGCTTCCGCGTCAACGTGCGGCATATTCGGGCTTCATCCCCTCTCTGGTCTTGGCGGCCAGACGCTGCGCCGTCTCTCCTTCCGCAAAAACCGCCGCCGCGCGCCAGGCATAGCGGGCCTCGTATCGCCGTCCCGCCGCCCAGAGCGCATCGCCCAGATGTTCGTTGATGGTCGCGTCCGCAGGCGCTCCCGCCGCCGCCCGCTCCAGCATCGGCACGGCGGCGTCGATGTCGCCCGTCACGAACTGCGCCCAGCCCAGGGAATCCGTGATCGACGAGTCCTGCGGCTTCAAGGCGCTCGCCTTCTTCAGCAATTCCACCGCCGCATCCATATTCTGCCGCCGCTCGATCTGCGCATAGCCCAGATAGTTCAGCACCGTGGGTTCATTGGGCGCCAGCCTCGCCGCCCGTTCCAGCACCGCCCGCGCTTCGTTCCAATGCGCGCCCTGTTCCAGCGCGCTGCCTTCAAACAATAGCAGCGCCCAGGGAACGGCGTCGGCCGGATAGCCGGCCTGCGCCGTGCGGAAAGCTGAGGCAGCGCCCTCAAAATCCTTCTCCTGCGCCAGCAACTGGCCCAGCCTTACATGGCGTTCCGGCTCCGCGTCCGGCACGGCGGCCAGAGCGCGGGCAAGGCCGATAGCCTCCGCCCGCTTCCCCGCCGCCGCCAGCGCTTCTACCAGTTCGGCCTGCGCCAGCGCGCCGTACCAGCCGGGGGCGGGAACCATGCGCGCCTCCTCGATCGCATAGGCCGCATGACCGGCGCGGCTCAGCAAGTCCGCGGCGACGATATGCGCGGTGGGACCATCAGGATCGACAAAGGCGGCGATGCGCGCAAGCCGGATACCCAGCGTTCCCGTACTGCCGTCCGACGAAATATCGGACGCCAACCGGGTAAGCAGACGGGCGAAACCTTGTCCTGCCGTCAGCGCTTTGCCATGGAGCGAAAGCGCTTTGCCACTGGCGATATCCGCCCGGGCCTGCGCGAAATTGGCTTCCTTTTCAGGCAGAAGCGCCAATGCTTCAGCCTTCGCTCCCCGTGCGGCCAGTTGCCCCGCGAAGATCAGCCGCAGCGCGTCCATCTCCCCGGTCCGCAAGGCAAGAGCGCGGTTTATCGCGGACTGCGCGTTTGGGAGATCGCCGTTGCGCAAGGCCTGAAACGCCAGATGTTCGTCCAGATAACGTCTCGCTAGGGATGCGAAGCGATCGGCGGGATCGATGACGGGCGGCGCATATCGCCCCTCGCCCACCGAAATCCAGCTACGGGTGATCGGCGCCAGAAAGGCGAAATTGCCCTCCGCCACCATCCGGTCGACAAGCAGGCGAGCGCCCGGCCAATCCTTGCGGTTCAGCGCCCCGGCGATCTGGAGCAAGGTGCCGTCGCGCGGCAGCAGGCCGTCGCTTTCCAGCACGGCGGCGGAACGCAGCGCCAGAGCCATGTCCCCGCTGATCACCGCCTGAAAATAGGAACGCCGGGCAACCTCGAGACTGGCGGGATCGCCCGCCAGCGCCTCCCTATAGCTATTCAGCGCAAGTCCGGGAGCACCGTCGCCATCGGCCAGGCGCCCCCGCATATAGGCATGCAATGCGCTGCCAGGGTCCACCGATGCGCCCGCCGCGGCGGGCAGCACCAGCATCATCGCAGCAAACAGACGCCTACATGTTCGGATAGTTCGGCCCTCCACCGCCTTCGGGCACGACCCAGTTGATGTTCTGGGTCGGATCCTTGATGTCGCACGTCTTGCAGTGGACGCAGTTCTGCGCGTTGATCTGGAAGCGGGGATTGCCCTCGTCCAGCCCGACCACTTCGTAGACGCCCGCCGGACAATAGCGCTGCGCGGGCTCGTCATAAAGGGGCAGGTTGTAGGAAATCGGGATCGACGGGTCTTTCAGTTGCAAATGGACCGGCTGGTCTTCCTCATGATTGGTGTTCGACAAGAACACCGAGGACAAGCGGTCGAAGCTGATCACGCCGTCCGGCTTGGGATAGTCGATCTTTTTGCTGACTTCCTTGCGCCACAGCTTCTCGCAATCAGGCTTGTGCTTCATCGTGAAGGGAAGCCCGATCTTGAGCGTGCGCATCCACATGTCGATGCCCGCCAGCACAGTGCCGATGGTGTTGCCGAACTTCGACAGCAGCGGTTCGGCATTCTTCACCAACTGGAGCTCGGTCGCGATCCAGCTCGACCGCAGACGGTCCTCATAATCATGCAGGACGTCGCGGGCGCGCTCGTTCTGAATCGCCTCAAACGCCGCTTCGGCGGCCAGCATGCCGGACTTCATCGCCGTATGCGTGCCCTTGATGCGGGGCACGTTCACGAAGCCCGCCGAACAGCCGATCAGCGCGCCGCCGGGGAAGACCAGCTTCGGGATCGACTGCCAGCCGCCCTCGTTGATCGCGCGCGCACCATAGGAGACGCGGCGGCCGCCCTCGAGATATTTGCGGATTTCCGGATGCTGTTTCCAGCGCTGGAATTCCTCGAACGGATAGAGATAGGGATTGCGATAGCCGAGGCCGACCACGAAGCCCAAAGCCACCTGCCCATTGGCCTGATGGTAGAGGAAACCGCCGCCATAGGCATCTGTCAGCGGCCAGCCCTGGGTGTGAATCACCAAACCCGGCTTGTGCTTGGCGGGATCGATATCCCACAATTCCTTCATGCCGATGCCGTAGACCTGCGGCTCGCTGTCAGCATCCAGCGCGAACTGGCGCTTCAGGATCTTGGTCAGGTGCCCGCGCGCGCCCTCCGCGAAGAAGGTATATTTGGCATGCAGTTCCAGCCCCGGCTGATAATCGGGCTTGCGATTGCCTTCGCGGTCGATCCCCATGTCGCCGGTCGCGACGCCCTTCACCGACCCATCCTCATTGTAGAGGATTTCCGCCGCCGCAAAGCCGGGGAAGATTTCCACGCCCAGCCCCTCGGCCTGCTCGCCCAGCCAGCGGCACAAATTGCCCAGCGATCCGGTATAGGTGCCCTTATTGTGCATCCAGCCCGGCGTCATGATGTGCGGCATGCTCATCTTGCCGCCCTTGGTCAGGAACCAGTGCTGGTTGTCCGTGACCGGCACTTCCGCCATCGGGCAGCCCATGTCCCGCCATTGCGGGAACAACTCGTCCAAGGCCTTCGGATCGACGACCGCGCCCGACAGGATATGCGCGCCGATTTCCGAACCCTTTTCCAGCACGCAAACCGACAATTCCTGCCCGGCTTCGTTCGCAAGCTGCTTCAACCGGATAGCCGATGACAGCCCCGCCGGGCCACCGCCGACGATGACGATGTCATAGGGCATCGAATCCCGTTCGCTCATAGTCCCTCCATTTTGCGGGCGCCGTCGGTTTTCCTCCCCAATCCGGTCGCCGCACTACCCAAACGTTTTGACACTCAGCGCGATGAAGAAACTTGACCACGGCGTCAACCTCTGGCCCAAGACAATCAATGCGGGGAATATTGCGGGAAAATTTGGCGGAGGCCGCCAATGCCTATATGGCGTGGTGGAATCTGGCCGGCGTGGATTGCGCGGTCGGTGAGGAGCCGGTCGATTGGTTGCGCCCAGCTCAGACGCCCACTCGGACGCCGGTTTCCGTCCCCGGCGACATTCCCGCGCAAGCCAAGCCCCATAATTTTGAGACGTTCCTGACCTGGCTTGCCGAGGATGCGACGCAGCCGGAACGGCGATGGCCAGGCGCCATGATCCTGCCCGAAGGACCGACCCATGCGCCTCTGATGGTGATCACCGATATGCCCGATCCTGCGGACATCGGCGCCGGAGCCCTGCTCAGCGACCGGGCCGGGCAGCTATTCGATGCGATGTTGCGGGCGATCGGCCTGAAGCGTGCCGACATTCATCTGGCGTCCCTCTTCCTGTCCCGGCCGCCGGGCGCCATGGTCGAGGCATCGGATCTGACGGCCGCAGCCGCACGGATGCGCACGCATGTGATGCTCGCCGCGCCGCGACGGTTATTATTGCTGGGCGACCGAACGATCCGCACCCTGTTGCCTGCGGCCGATTCAGGTTCACGGGTTTTTAACCATGATGGCGGCACCTTATCCGTATTCGCCACATTTCATCCGCGTTTGTTGCTTGGGCAACCCGCGGCAAAGGCAGAATGTTGGCGTATATTACAAGGTTTGATTGAGGAAATGCCCGAGTGATTCGCGCCGTAACCCGTTCGTCCTGGCTGGCCGCCGTTGCCTTCACAGCATTGGCGGCCATGCCCGCAAACGCCGACACGACCAGCGCGGTATCCGCCCTTTCCATGGGCATGCCTTCATCCCCGCTTCAATTGAGCGATACCGATAAAAGCCGGTACAGCGCCATTTACGGAGCCTTGCGCGACCAGAAATGGACTGATGCCAGGGCGATGATCACCGCGCTGGATGCGCAGGACGCCATCCGCCCGGTCGCCCTGGCCGAACTTTATCTCGGCAAGAATTCGCCCAAGGTCGAATTGTTCGAACTGCTCGATCTGATCAACAAGGCGCCATGGCTCGACAAGGCCGATCAGCTTTCCCGGCTGGCGCAAAAACGCGGCGCGACCATCTTGCCCACGCTGCCGCAGGTGCAGAAGATGGTCTGGCTGGGCAGCGCGCCGCGCCGCGAATATGTTCCGGCCGTCAAGACCGACGCCCTGGCCCAGACGCTAGTCGGCCAGATTCAGCCCTTCATCAAGAATGATGATCCGGCCGGTGCCGAAGCGCTGCTCATCAGTGGCGAAGCGGGTCTGACGCCCGAGGGACTGACCGAAGTGCGGCAGCGCATCGCCTGGGCCTATTATATCGAAAGCGACGACGCCAATGCCCGGCGCATGGCGGCAAGGGCCCTGGAAAGCCGCAGCGGCGGCGATTGGGCGGTTCAGGCCTATTGGACGACCGGCCTTGCCGCCTGGCGCCAGAATGATTGCCGCGCCGCCGCGCCTGCCTTCGCCAATGTCACGGCACTGGCCGGCAATAGCGACATGCGCGCGGCGGGCGCCTATTGGGCGGCACGCGCCTATATGGTGTGCGGGGAACCTGAAAAGGTCGAAAATCTGCTGAAGACGGCCGCCCGTTCGGACGAAAGCTTTTATGGCCTGCTGGCGCGTGAAACGCTGGCGATGCCGTTGGGCGCTGGGCCAGTCGCGCCTCGCTTCGGCGCTGCGGAATGGCAGCAACTCAAGGACAGCCCGAATGTGCGGGCGGCGATCGCTCTGTCTGCGATCGGTGAGAATGCGCGGGCGGACCAGATGCTTCGCTATCAGGCGAAGATCGGCGGGACCGGGCAATATGATGCGCTGCTTCGCCTGGCCGGCGCGCTGAGCCTGCCGGAAACGCAGCTCTGGCTTGCTCATAACGGCCCGGTGGGCAAGCAGCCGGGCAGCTTCGCGCGCTTTCCGGCACCCGACTGGCGGCCGGACGGCGGATGGCGGGTCGACCCGGCGCTGGTTTATGCCCACACGCTTCAGGAATCGGGATTCCGCCGGGATGTCGTCAGCAGCGCCGGTGCGCGCGGCCTGATGCAGGTGCTGCCCAGCACCGGCAATCTGATGGGGCTAGCCGCGTCCGACCAGTTGTTCGTGCCGTCGACCAATATGGAATATGGCCAGCGCTATCTGGAAAATCTGCGCGACATGAGCGCGACCGGCGGATTGCTGCCCAAGGTCATGGCCGCCTATAATGCCGGTCCTCTGCCGGTCGAGCGTTGGAACAGCGAAGTGAAGGACAATGGCGATCCGCTGCTGTTCATCGAATCGCTGCCCTATTATGAAACCCGCGCCTATGTGAACATCGTGATGCGCAATTACTGGATGTATCAGATCCAGGCGAAGGGCAGCGCGGAGTCGCTGGCGGGCATGGCGCAGGGTCTGTGGCCGACCTTCCCAGGGGCCAAGGGCACGCGTCTCGTGCGCCTGACGCCCAGGACGCCGATGGCCAGCGCAAATGTCAGCGCCAGCATCGCGGGCGGCTCCGACTGATGCCAATCGATGAAAGCCGGCCATTCCTGCCGGTGCGCATTGCGCTGCTGACAGTGTCGGACAGCCGCACAGCAGCCGACGATCGGTCCGGCGACATTCTGGCCGAACGCATAGCAGCAGCCGGTCATGTCCTGGCAGCGCGTCATATCGAGCGAGACGAACGCTCCGCCATCGTCGCCCGTCTTCATGCCTGGATCGACGATCCGCAGATCGACTGCATCATCACCACGGGCGGAACGGGAGTCACCGGCCGGGACGTCACGCCCGAGGCACTAGCGCAGGTGCAGGACAAGGAAATTCCCGGCTTTGGCGAACTGTTCCGCTGGCTCAGCTATCAGACCATCGGCACATCGACGATCCAGTCACGCGCCACCGCCTGCGTCGCGCGGGGCACCTATATTTTCGCGCTGCCCGGATCGACCGGCGCGGTGAAGGACGCCTGGGACGGCATCCTCGTCAGCCAACTCGACAACCGTTTCCGGCCCTGCAATTTCGTGGAATTGATGCCGCGTTTGACTGAACGCTAAACGGCTTGAACGATTATTTCGCGGGAGCCGGGTTGTCCTTGAAGAACTTCCCGGCCTCGCCCAGCATCACCGCCCACCAATCGACCACATCCGCAAAATTCTTCTGATTGAGGCCGCCCACGGTCGTCACGTCATAGGCCAGGGCCAGTGACCCGTCGTCCCAGACCGACATCTGCGCGAACCGCTTGTCCTTGTTCCACTTATTGGCAAGTTGGGGCGTATTGCCGCCGTCATCCTCAAAGCTCACCTGAAATTGCAGGGAGCCGCACTGGCGCGTCTGCTCACACTCATAGAAGTAGATCGTGTAATTATAGCCGCTGGCCGCGCTCTCTATCTTCGGATTTCCGGTCTGGGCGCTCTTGCTCAAGGCGGCCTTATATCCTTCGGCTTGCAAAGCCCGGATCACCGTTTGCGGATCGCTCGCGCAAATCAGATTCGCGCCGCAAGGATCAGCATCTGCCGCTAGGCAAGGCGCTGCCAGCATAGCTATCCACAATCCCGCGATCACGGCAATCTTCCGCATAATACCCCCTCTTTAACCCGAACCATAGGTGCTGCGGCCAGTGCCTCTTGTCAATATGTTCTCATTATGTTCTAATGCGGCATGGCTGCGGAAAAGGGCAGAGGCGCGACACTGAACGGCGAAAGCCGCCGTTTCAACATGCCCGAGCGGATCGCTGATGGCGATTGGCTCGACGCCTTGCTGGAGATTGACGGCGCACCACCCAGACGGCGCACCGAGGTCACCGTAGAGCAGCCTCGCACGATCATCAGCCGCAACAGCTCTCCCGACATCGCGTTCAGCCAGTCGATCAACGCCTATCGAGGCTGCGAACATGGCTGCATTTACTGTTTTGCGCGCCCGACCCATGCCTATCACGATCTGTCGCCAGGCATCGATTTCGAAACCCGCCTGTTCGCCAAGCCCAATGCCGCTGAACTGCTGCGCAAGGAACTTTCCAGCAAATCCCATATGGTCACTCCGATCGCCATGGGGACCAATACCGATCCCTATCAGCCGATCGAACGGGATTGGAGGATTACCAGGCAATGCCTTGAAATATTATGGGAATGCCGTCATCCTGTCTATATCACGACCAAGTCGGACCGGATATTGCGCGACATCGACCTGCTGGCTTCCATGGCCGGGGAAGGGCTGGTGGCGGTGATGATTTCGGTCACTTCGCTCGACCCGGCAACGGCCCGGACGCTGGAACCGCGCGCGCCACATCCGCTGCGCCGGGTGGAAGCGATCCGTAAATTGTCGCAGGCCGGCATACAGGTGGTAGCCAGCATATCGCCAGTGGTCCCCGGCATCACCGACCATGAGATTGAGGCTCTCGTCGCCTGCGTCGCATCCGCCGGGGCACAGAATGCAAGCTATATCCCCATCCGGTTGCCGCATGAAGTCGCCCCTTTGTTCCGCGCCTGGCTGGACGAACATTATCCCGATCGGGCGGCAAAAGTGATGGCCATCATCAAGGATATGCGGGACGGTCGCGACAATGACCCGAATTTCGGCACTCGCATGCGCGGTCAGGGCGTCTGGGCGGACCTGATCCGCGCCCGTTTCCAAAAGGCGCGCAAACGCGCAGGCTTTACCGGAGAACGCGTGACCCTCCGCACGGATCTGTTCCGCAAGCCGGAAGGGAGCCAGATGCGGCTATTGTGACGGGAATGTCACCCCGCCACCAACCGCAGCCCGGACCGCCGGTTGCGCGCGCGATAACCGTCGGCCTTCGCTTCCATCCGTTCAAAATAGCCGATGTGCAGACCTGCTATCGTCGCGATGCTGTCCACCTGATCCGCGCCGATCAGATAATCGTCGCCCAGGAACAACCGCGCTGCCTTGCCGCCACCCACCGGCGCCCGAAGGAACACTTCGCTCCGCCCTCCCCTTGCGCGCGTCAATAGTTGCGCCAGAGCATCGATCGCCACTGCATCGCTGACATCGACGACCAACTCCATGCGGGAATTATTGGCCAGTTGACGGAAAGGCTCGACGCCGCGGATCGTCACACGCGGCGTTTCCTCGCCCGGCAGCCGATCCAGCTCCACCATCAGCAAAGCGCAATCGCCTTCGCGGGCCATGTCCTCGATGGCTTTGCAGGCATCCTCATCGAAGCAACTCGCCTGAAACTGGCCGCTGCTGTCGGAGAAAGTGGCGGCGGCGTAGCGGGCGCCACGCTTGGTTTCGCGCCATCGCACATCTTCGACCATGGCTGCCATCACGCCATTGGCCCGGCCGCCCTCAGCAACAGGTTCAGTGCAAATCGCGCCATAGCTTTTCGCGCCCCGCGCTTCGGCCAGATGTCGGTAGCGATCGACCGGATGCGCGGAAAAATAGAAGCCGAATGCGTCCTTCTCCTGCGCCATGCGGTCCACCGTCGACCAGGTCTGATGCGGCGGAATGCGAACATCGGCATGCGGCGTTTCAACATCCCCGAACAAGCCGCCCTGCCCACTTTCTCGCGCCTCCGCAGCGCTGGATGCCACGCTGAGGATCGTTTCGACCGCTGCATGAACCCCGGCCCGGTCGGCATGCACGCCGTCAAAGGCACCTGCCGCCGCCAGACTTTCCAACTGCCGCCGATTGAGCAGGCGCGGTTCGATCCGGTCGGCAAAATCGTCCAGCGACTTGAACGGGCCGCCCGCATCGCGCTCCGCGACCAGTTGCTCCATCGCTTTCTCGCCAACGCCTTTCAGGCCGCCAAGTGCGTAGCGCACGGCAAAGCTGAGGCGCCGATCGTCGCCTTCCCGCTCGATCGTCTCGACCGAAAAATCCGCCAGGCTGCGATTGATGTCAGGCGCCAGACAAGCCAGGCCCATGCGGCGCATGTCGTCCACGAACACCGTCAGCTTGTCGGTCAGGTGAATATCGAACGCCATGGACGCGGCGTAGAATTCCGCCGGATAATGCGCCTTCAACCACGCCGTCTGATAGGCGAGCAGGGCATAGGCCGCCGCGTGCGATTTGTTGAAGCCATAGCCGGCGAACTTGTCGATCAAGTCGAACAGTTCGTTCGCCTTGCCCGCCGCGATGTCGCTCTTCGCACAGCCATCGACGAAGCGGGCGCGCTGGGCGTCCATCTCCGCCTTGATCTTCTTGCCCATGGCGCGGCGCAAAAGGTCGGCGTCTCCCAGCGAATAGCCCGCCAATATCTGCGCGGCCTGCATCACCTGTTCCTGATAGACGAAGATGCCGTAAGTCTCTTCGAGGATAGGTTTCAGGAGAATATGAGGATATTCAATCTCTTCCTGACCGTTCTTGCGACGTCCGAACATCGGAATATTGTCCATCGGGCCGGGGCGATAAAGCGACACCAGCGCGATGATGTCGCCAAAATTGGTCGGACGCACGGCGGCCAGCGTCTTGCGCATGCCTTCGGATTCCAACTGGAACACGCCCACAGTGTCACCGCGCTGCAACAGTTCATAGACCGCCGGATCGTCCCAGCCGAGCGAATTGAGGTCGATCTCCACACTCCGCCCGGCGAGCAGTTGCACCGCCTTCTGCAACACCGACAACGTCTTGAGGCCGAGGAAGTCGAACTTCACCAGCCCCGCGCCTTCGACATATTTCATGTCGAACTGCGTCACCGGCATGTCGGACCGGGGATCGCGATAGAGCGGCACCAGTTGCGACAGCGGCCGGTCCCCGATCACCACGCCCGCCGCGTGGGTGGAACTGTGGCGCGGAAAGCCTTCCAGCTTCATCGCATAATCGATCAGGCGCTTGACCTGCGCATCATTGTCATATTCCGCCCTGAATTCTGCCACGCCGTTCAGGGACCGTTCCAGCGTCCAGGGATCGGTCGGATGGTTGGGCACCAGCTTGGCAAGGCGATCGACCTGCCCATAGCTCATCTGCAGAACGCGGCCGGTGTCCTTCAGCACGGCGCGGGCCTTCAACTTACCGAAGGTGATGATCTGCGCGACATGATCCGCGCCATATTTCTGCTGGACGTAGCGGATCACTTCGCCGCGCCGGGTTTCGCAGAAGTCGATGTCGAAGTCCGGCATCGACACGCGTTCCGGGTTCAGGAAGCGTTCGAACAGCAGCCCCAGTTGCAACGGATCGAGATCGGTGATCGTCAGCGCCCAGGCGACGACCGATCCAGCGCCCGAACCACGGCCCGGCCCCACCGGAATGTCATGATCCTTCGCCCATTTGATGAAGTCGGCAACGATCAGGAAATAGCCGGGAAAGCCCATCTGGATGATGATGTCGGTTTCGAATTGCAGCCTGTCGAAATAGGGCTTGCGCGCTTCCTCGCCGGTGATGCCCGCCTTGGCCAGCCGCGCTTCCAGCCCGTCTCTCGCCTGCTCGCGCAGCATCTTCGCCTCGCCCTCGATATCGCCGGCAAGGCTTGGGAGGATAGGCTTACGCTTGGGCGCGGCCACGGCGCAGCGCTGCGCCACCACCAGCGTGTTGGCCAGCGCTTCGGGCAGATCCTCGAACAACCGCTTCATTTCCGCCGCCGGTTTCATCCAGGCGTCGGGCGAGCTGGTTCGCCGGTCAGGCGTCTCGACATAGGCGCTGTCGGCAATGCAGAGCATCACGTCATGCGCCTCATGAAAATGCGGCTCGGCAAAGCAGGTTGGGTTGGTCGCCACCAAGGGCAGGTCGCGGGCATAGGCAAGTTCGAGCAGTTCCGGCTCCGCCTTGCCCTCGACCGGGTCCAGACGGCGGCATATCTCAATATAGAGCCTGCCGGGGAACAGAGCCTCAAGCCGCTTCGCATAGGCGAGCGCCGCGGCGGGCTGATCCTCCGCGAACAGACGCCCCAGCGCACCCTCGCCCCCCGCCGTCAGCGCGATCAGGCCATCGGTGCGGCCTTCCAGACTATCCATGCTGATATGCGGCACTTCCTCGACCGGGCGGTCGAGATGCGCCATCGAAACCAGTGCGCAAAGATTGTCGTAGCCCGTTGAATCCTGCGCATAGAGGGCGAGCCAGTCGTGCACGGGCGCCGCATTGGCCGGGCGGTCGGGCCGGGCTATGCCGACCATCGCGCCGATGACCGGCTGCACCCCCTCCCCCTTGCAGGCGTCGGAAAAGGCCATGGAACCGTAGAGGCCGTTCCGATCCGTGATGGCGGCAGCGGGAAAGCCCAGCGCCTTGGCCTGTTTCGCGATCTTCTTGGGGTCGATCGCCCCTTCCAGCATGGTGAAGGAAGAAAAAACGCGAAGGGGGACAAAACCGGCATGAGGCATGCGCCCATCTAGGCACTCCCACCGATTCGGCACCAGCCCCCAGGCCAAGAAAGTCGTGGGTAAAATTGCACCGCGAACGACCGCCGATTAACGTCTCTCCAAGACTTTGGGCTTAGCTTGAAAGGATTATGCGCTTATCCACCATCACCAACTACGCCTATGGCGCCACCGTGGCCCTGACACTGGCATCGGGCGCCGTCATGCTCATGGCGTCCAGCACGGAAGAGAAAGAACGGGCCGCCGTCGAACAGCGGGCCGCCTTCGATCAGATGACCGCCACGCTGGAGGAAGACACCTACCGCCAGACCGAACAGGCGCGGGCCTATGCGATCACAGGCGATCCTTCGCATGTCATCGCCTATCGCCGGGAAAAGGCGACGCTCCGCTCTGTCGAACAGAGAATTCTCCATCTGCGCGATCGGGGAGCCAGCGTCAGCGAACTCGCGGCCCTGCAACAAGGGCTGCACTGGGCCGATGGACTGACCGATGAGCAGGAAGCGGCCATCAACGCCGCCGAAAAAGGCGATCAGGAAACCGCGCGCAAGATCCTGTTCGGTGACGAATATGGCCGGGAACTTGATCGCATCGCCGCTCAGATCGGCAAGTTCCAATATATATTGGATCAACGAACGGAAAACACCGTCCGGCAGGCGACCGAATCGGCACGGCAATGGCGCTTCATGTCGGAAATCATGCTGGGCGCGACCGCCCTGCTGTTCCTGTGCGTCCTCTATTTCATCCTGAAGCAGCGCATCCTGCGCCCGGTGGTGCGGTTGAGCGATGTCGTGACGCGGCTGGCCGCGCAGGATTTCGCTGCCGTGCCGCCCGACTTCCCCCAGGTGGACGAAATTGGCGACATGGCCCAGGCCGTCCGCATTTTCCGGGAAAACGGGCTGGAAAGGCAAAGGCTGGAACAGGAACGGGATACGGACCGGATCACGCGCGACCAGCTTTCGCGCATGACGCAGCGCCTGCAAGGATGCGACAGCATAGGCGATCTTGTCGAGGTCGTCCGGCGTTTCGCGCCTGAAATCGCGCCCGGTTTTGCCGGGCGGCTTTATATCCACGACACCCGCCGCAATGCGATGGTGCAGGCGTGCGACTGGCTGTCGCCCCGGCAGTCGGGCGAGGAATTCGCGCCGACGGCTTGTTGGGCGCTGCGGCGCGGGCAAATCCATAAACCGACCGGCGAACTGGTCGACATTCCCTGCGAGCATCTGGCCGGAAACGTCCTGTCTCCCACCATCTGCATACCGCTGACGGCACAGGGGGAGAGCATCGGCCTACTCTATGTCGAGCAGCCTGATGACGGGACCGCCGATCAGATCAGCCGCACCGAACGATATCTGGAGATGCTGGCCGAGAATATCAGCCTGGCGCTTGCCAATCTGCGGTTGCGCGACGTGCTGCGGCAGATGGCGATGGCCGATCCGCTGACCGGCCTTGCCAACAGGCGCCGCTTCGACACGGTATACAAGGAGCAGGTGATTCGTGCCGAAAGCGCGATGACGCCGCTGGCCTGCCTGATGGTGGACATCGACCATTTCAAGCGGTTCAACGACACGCACGGCCATGATGCTGGCGACGCGGTGCTGCGCGCCGTGGGCGGGGTACTGAACGAAGCGCTGCGCGAAAAGGATTGCGCTTTCCGCCTGGGCGGCGAGGAGTTCGTGCTGCTCATGCCGGGCTTCGCACAGGATCAGGCGATCGACCGGGCCATTCAGGTGCAACAGAAATTGCAGGATCTGCGCGTCGACCATCGGGGCGAGGAATTGGGGCCGATCACCGCATCCTTCGGCCTTGCCGTCTTTCCTGACCATGGCCGGGCGGAAAGGCTGGTCCGGACAGCCGATGCCGCGCTGCTTCGGGCGAAAAATCAAGGGCGCAACCAGATCGTCATCGCGACGGTCCGGGATGCGGCGTCACATCCGGCCTGAACCTTCCTCCAGCAGGCCTTCGTGAAGGCGGACCACCCGGTCCATCTTCTGGGCCAGCCGTTCATTATGCGTCGCCACCAGCGCGGCGGAGCCTTCCTCCCGCACCAGCCGCAGGAACTCCGCCAGCACGACATCGGCGGTCCGCTCGTCCAGATTGCCGGTCGGCTCGTCCGCCAGAACGAGAGCGGGCCGGTTGGCGAGCGCCCGCGCCACAGCCACGCGCTGCTGTTCGCCGCCGGACAACTGGCTCGGCCGGTGTTCAAGGCGATGCCCCAACCCCAATGATCCCAGCAGCGATTCAGCGCGGGCGCGGGCCGTCGCCATGTCGGCGTCACGTATCACCTGCGGCAATATGACATTCTCCGCCGCATTGAAGTCGGGCAGCAGATGATGAAACTGGTAGACGAAACCGAGCGCGTCACGGCGCAACCGCGTCCGCCCGTCATTGTCGAGCTTCGCCGCTTCTTCGCCACCTATGCGGATCGATCCGTCGAAGCCGCCCTCCAGCAGCCCGACCGCCTGTAGCAATGTCGATTTCCCCGATCCCGAAGGACCGAGCAACGCCACGATCTCCCCCTGCGCTACCGCCAGATCGATGCCGCGCAGAACCTCTATGGTGATGCCGCCCTGAGTGAAGCTGCGTTTGAGGCCGCCGACCTTCAATATCTCATTCATAGCGCAGCACCTGCACGGGATCGGTATTGGCGGCCTTGAACGCGGGATAGAGCGTCGCCAGGAAGCTGAAGATCAGCGCCATCAGGCAGATGATCGCGATCTCCACCGGATCGGGCTTGGCCGGCAATTCGGTAAGGAAGCGGATCGAGGGATCCCACAGATTCTGCCCGGTCAGGAACTGGATCGCGTTCACCACGCTCTGACGGAAGAACAGGAAGGTGAAGCCCAGCGCCATGCCCGCCGCCATACCGAGCGACCCGATCGTCACACCCACGGTCATGAATATCTTCACCAGGCCTACGCGGCTCGCCCCCATGGTGCGCAAAATCGCGATATCGCGGGTCTTTGCGCGCACCAGCATGATCAGCGACGAGAGGATGTTGAACACCGCCACCAGCACGATGATCGACAGCACCACGAACATCGCGACCCGTTCCACCGCCAGTGCTTCGAACAGGGACGCGTTCATCTGACGCCAGTCCGTCACGACGGCGCGCCCTGCGACCTTGCCGGCCAGCGGCTCCAATATCGCGGCGACCCGGTCGGCGTTCACGGTCTCGACCTCGATCATGCCGACCACGTCGCCCAGCAGCAACAAGGTCTGTGCGTCTTCCATGGGCATGACCACGAACGCCTTGTCATAATCATAGATGCCGACTTCGAAGATGGCGGCAACCTGATAGGAAACCTGTCGCGGAACAGTGCCGAAGGGCGTCGACCGGCCCGCCGGATTGATGATGGTGATGCTGTCGCCCAACTGGATGCCCAGATTTTCCGCCAGGCGCGAGCCGAGCGCCACCTTGCCGCCATTAGGTGTCAGCGCGTTCAGGCTGCCTGCGACGACCTTTGCCTTTAGCGTCGCATTGTTGCGAATGTCGTTCACGATCATGCCGCGTACCAGCACCGCTTCCACCCGGCCCTGGAAGCTGCCGAGCAAGGGCTGCTCGATCAGCGGCGTGGCGCTGGTCACGCCGGGCGTCGCCTTCGCCTCCTTCAGCACCGCCTTCCAGTCCGGCAGGCGCCCGCCATAGCCTTGAACGACGGCATGGCCGTTGAGGCCCACGATCTTGTCGAACAGTTCGGCGCGGAAGCCGTTCATCACGCTCATCACGATGATGAGCGCCGCCACCCCCAGCATCACCGCCACCAGGCTGATGCCGGCGACCAGGAAGATAAATCCCTCCCCCTTGCCGGGCAGCAGGTAACGCTTGGCAATCATGCGTTCGTATCGGGATAGAATCATGATGGCGCGGACGGCCTCTCGATTGGGATAGGGCAGCCCGTCTAGCACGCTCTCGACCGACGGCAAGCATTGCCGATTGTTGCATGGGAGCCACAGCCGTCTGGGGAAAATTACAATGCCCGGAAATAGCCCGTGACAGCGGCCCGCTCTGCCCATAGCAAAGGCCTCGAAGCACAGGTAAATGGCCGTGGTTCAGGGATACTGCATCCCGCTTCGAGCTTAGGGGGCTAAGAAGCGGTTGAGGCAGGCCAAGGGGGAGACGAGCAATCGTCCATTAGTACCCGGGTCGTGGAAACATGGCCCGGGTACTTTTTATTTGGGCCATCGCCCGCGCCATATTCGCATTTCAATAGCTCTTGAAACGCACTTCCGTCGAACCATATCGAATGCGTCCAACCGCCATACGGGGTTGGACATGGTTCCGCCGGATGCCTTGTCCTGGGTCCGGCATGTTCATTTTGCTCTTTGGGAGATTATGACAATGCGTGGTTTTGACCTGACCCCCTATCGCCGCTCGACCGTGGGTTTCGACCGTCTGTTCGACCTGATTGAAAACAATGCACGGTTGAGCCAAGGCGACAATTATCCCCCGTTCAACATCGAACGGCTTTCCGAAGATCGCTATCGCGTCACGCTCGCCGTGGCGGGATTCCGCGCCGATGAGATCGACATCACTGCCCAGCAGAACCTGCTTCAGGTGACTGGACGGAAGGATGAAGCGCAGGGAGGCGCCCGCTCCCATTTCCTGCATGTCGGCATCGCCAATCGCAGCTTCGAACGCCGTTTCGAACTCGCTGATTTCGTGCGGGTGGAAAAGGCCGATTTGGCCGACGGTCTGCTGACGATCGAACTGGTGCGCGAAGTTCCCGAGGCGATGAAGCCGAAGAAGATCGCGATCAACGGTGGCCAGCTTGTGGAGATCAACGGCGACCGCGACGCTGCCTGATCCGCTTCACTTAAAAACGGGGCGCGGCGATCCTGCCGCGCCCCGTTTTTCTAGATCAGATCTCAACCTGACTGCCCAGTTCGACCACGCGATTGGTCGGCAACCGGAAGAATTCCATCGCGCTTTCCGCGTTACGCAGCATCCAGGCGAAAATCTTCTCACGCCAGAGCGGCATACCCGGCTTGGCGGACGGCAGCAGAGTCTGCCGCGCGAGGAAGAAGCTGGTGTCCATCATCCTGAACGCCTGGCCGCAACCTGTCACATTTTTGAGCGCGGCGGGAACATCAGGCTCCTGCATGAAGCCATATTGCAGGACCAGGCGGAAGAAACCGCGGCCCAGATCTTCCAGTCTGCAACGCCCGTCATCCTCGACAACGGGCACATCCTTGATCTTGACGGTCAACAGGATGACGCGCTCATGCAAGACTTTGTTATGCTTGAGATTGTGCAGCAGCGCATGCGGAACGCCGTCGGGCGTCGAGGTCATGAAAACCGCCGTGCCAGGCACGCGGACGGCGCTGTTCGCGGCGGACGCGACGAAGACAGGGATCGGCATGGCCGCTTCGCGCAGCCGGTCCTGCACCAGCCGGCGTCCCCGCGACCAGGTGGTGAGCAGCGTGAAGATCACGAAGCCGATCAGCAGCGGGAACCAGCCGCCGGCGGGCACCTTCGTGAGATTCGCGGCCAGATAGGCGCCATCCACCAGGAACAGCACCGACAGCAAGGGCGCGGAATAATACCAGCGCCACTTCCACAGGCGGTAAAGCAACACGGTGAGCAGCACATTGTCGATGAACATCGCACCCGTGACGGCGATGCCATAGGCTGCGGTCAGGTTAGATGACGTCTGGAACACCAGCACCAGCAGGATCACCATGATCATGAGTCCCCAGTTGATCAGGGGAATGTAAATCTGCCCTGCGGTCGACGCGCTGGTATGGGCGATCCGCAAGCGCGGCATGAAGCCGAGCTGGATCGCCTGCTGCGTGACGGAGAAGGCGCCGGAGATCACCGCCTGGCTGGCGATGATCGCCGCCAGCGTCGCAAGGCCGACTAGCGGCAATTGGGCCCATTGCGGCGCCAGATAATAAAAGGGGCTGTGCAGGGCCGAAGCGCCCTCGCGAAACAGCAGCGCGCCCTGCCCCATATAGTTCATCATCAGCGCGGGCAGGACGAAGGTCAGCCACGACACCCGGATCGGGCTGCGTCCGAAATGGCCCATATCGGCGTAGAGCGCTTCGGCACCCGTCACCGCCAGCACGATCGCGCCCAAAGCGAGAAAGGCGGGGAGCGGATCGGTCACGAAGAACATGACGGCCCAATAAGGGTTGAACGCGTAGAGAATGCCGGGCGTCTTGGCGATGCTGATAATGCCAAGAACCGCGATCGTCAGGAAATAGAACAGCATGATCGGGCCGAACAGCGAAGCGACGCGATTCGTCCCCAATCCCTGTATCCAGAACAGGCCCAGCAGAATGATGATCGCCGCCGGCAGGATCAGCGGGGCGAGGTTGCTATTATAGACCGCCAGCCCCTCGACCGCCGACAGCACCGAAACGGCGGGCGTGATCATCGAGTCGCCATAGAAAAGCGATGTCGCGAACACGCCCAGCAATACGATCCCCCGCGACCATCGCTGCGTCTTGGTCTGGCCGTTGATCAGCGCCAGCAGGGCAAGGCTGCCCCCCTCCCCCTTATTGTCGGCGCGCATGATGACGGTGACATATTTGAGGGTCACGACCAGCATCATCGACCAGAACATCAGGCTGATGACGCCCAATATATGGTCCGGATCGAGGTCCAGATGATGATGCCCGGCAAAGGTTTCCCGGAATGCGTAAAGCGGGCTGGTGCCGATATCGCCGAACACGATCCCGATCGCGCCGACGACCAGCTTCAGCGTCGCCTTCTGTCCCGCATGGCCGTGATCATGGGCGCTTTCGTCATCGGCGCGCACGGCGCCGCCAGTGATCCCGTCAGCCATGGAGAAAATGCCGAATTGTCATGATCTTTGGACACCCGAACGGGGAAGCGACCGTCTTGCCATTTCATAGCCCCCGCAAACCGCCGCGCCCTATCATGGCTCCAGAGTGGTGGCAATGATGCCGCTGCGGCTTTGATCGCTTATCGGCTGTCAGGCCCAAGCCCAGACCCAAGCATGGCGTCGATACGCGCGATGTTGCTTTCGAGTTCCTTCTTGACCTCGCTGCCCTCGGGCGCGCTAACGGCAAGCGGCGCCCAGAGCGCACGAGCCTCCTTGAGTTGCCCCGCACGGGCAAGCGCCAGACCGTAGAAATAGCGCGGCGCCGGACCTTCGGGATCGATCGCCATGGCGCGGCGGTACGCGAAATCGGCCGATGGGGACAGCACCCCGCCTGCATGCGCCACCAACGCATTGCCGAATCCCAGCCACAGATTGGGATCGTCGGGCGTTTCGCGAAGACCGGACAGCAGCACATTAGCCGCTTCCTTCGTCTTCCCCTGACGCCCGAGGCCATCCGACAACATCAGCCACTGGCCCGCCTTGCCATAGCGCTCGGCAAGGCCCCGGCGCTGTTCGGCAAGCTTCTCGTCAAAGGCCGCGCCGCCTTTGTCCGCCGCTTGTCGGGGCGAGCCCGCCAATCCCGGTTTCCCCTGCCAGGCGTAGCCAGCAAGGCCCAGCAGCAGGGCAGCGGCCGTGATCTCCCAGGCCGGGCGCGGAATCCGGCCGATCGCTACAAGCGCCACGCTCACCATGATCACCAATGCGGCGGCGATGATCCAACCGGTCATGACCGCCTCCACCGCTTGATCCGCCCGCGCAGCAGCAGCAGTCCCAGCCCCAGCAGAACCAGCGGCGCGGCCCAAAGCGGCCAGAGGATCGGTTCGGCTGTCGGCTCATAGCTCACCCAGTCGCCATAGCGCTCGATCAGCCAGGCGCGGATATGTTCGGGCTGCTCGCCCGCCATGATACGTTCACGGATCTGCGAGCGCAGGTCACCGGCCATGCTGGCATTGCTGTCGGCTATCGACTGGCTCTGACAGGTGAGGCAGCGGATCGTTTCCATGAGCGTCCGCGCCTTTTTCTCCAGCGCCGGGTCTTCGATCTGGCGGTCGGCATAGGGCGCGGGGGGCAGAGCGGACTGTGCGAAGACAGGGACGCTCAGCATCAGCGCCAGCAAGGCTACCACCATCTTCATTGCGCGCTCCTCAACCGGTCGAGGATCATCGGCACGTCATCCTCGCGAATGTCGCCCACATGCTGATAGGCGATGCGGCCCTTTCCGTCGATGATGAAGCTTTCGGGAACGCCGGACGAACCCAGCGCGATCTGCACCTCGCTCCGCGCATCCAGGCCGATGTGGGCATAGGGATTGCCGTAGCGCTTGAGGAAGGCGTCGACATCGGGTCGCGCATCGCGGATGGCTATGGCGTCGATTTCCACGCCTGCCTGCTTGAGCGCCAGCAATTGCGGCGCTTCAGCCGCGCAGGGAACACACCAGCTCGCGAAGATATTGAGCAGGCGCGGCTTGCCGCTTGCGAGCTCTGTGCTTGCGAGCGGAGGCCGATCGCTCGCGGCGGCGGGCAGGACGAAGGCGGGCAGCGATTTGCCCACCAGTTTCGAGCTGATAATCCGGTCGTCGGGACGCAGCAGCCCGCTCGCGAACAACCCGAAAAAGCCGAGGAACAGCGCCAGCGGCAGCCAGATGAGCAGCTTCCTCATGCGACGGCCTCCATGGCCTTCCGCATGCGCCATTTGAGCAGCCAGCCGCGCCGCTCCCGCCCGACCATCGCCAGCGCGCCGCCCAGCGCGATCAGGAAGCCGCCAAACCAGATCAGCGTCACGAACGGCTTCCACCAGATGCGGAGCTGCCAGCGGCCCTCATCTGCCTCTTGTCCCAGCACGACGTAGAGCTGGCCGTTCCAGCGCGTCAGCAGCGCGGCTTCGGTCGTGGTCGTCGGCGGAGAGGCGAAGAAGCGTGACTGGGGATGCAGCAGGACAGGTTCGCCTCCATCGCGGCTCGCTTCCATATCGGCCTGGAGCGCGGTCCAATTGTCGCCCGCGATCGGTAATATCTGCTTGAAACGGAGCGTCCAGCCCGCCGTCTCCACCGTGTCGCCGGGGCGTGCCGCCACCAGCTTTTCCACCGTAAAGGCCGAATCGCAGGCCATGCCAGCCAGGCTGACCGCGCAGCCCAAATGAGCGATCACCATGCCCCAGGTGAAGAGCGGCGTCCGGCGCAGATTGCGCTTCCAGAGCGGCGCGACACTTCCCACGGCGACCGCCAGAGCGATCACCAGACCAAGGAAGGGCAATATGCCGATCCGCCCCCAGGCCAATACCGCCAATGCGAGAAAGACCAATATTCCCACCGCCAGCGGGACCATCATGCGCCGGGTCACTTCCCGCATCCGGTCACGCCGCCAGCGGGTCAGGGGGCCGAGGATCATGACGAGCATCAACGTTAGCGCGACCGGGCCTGCGATGCGGTCGAAATAGGGCGCGCCGACCGACACCTTATGGCCAAAGGCTTCGGTCAGCAGCGGATAGAGCGTGCCGATCAGCACCAGCCCCAATATCACCGAGAGCAGCAGATTGTTGACGACCAGCATGGTTTCCCGGCTGACCAACTCGAACGGCGCGCCCTCACGAACCGCGCCGACGCGCCAGCCGAACAGCGCCAGCGCGCCGCCGATGTAGATGCCGAGCAGCGCCAGAATGAAAGTGCCGCGCTCCGGATCGACGGCAAAGGCATGGACGCTGGTCAAAATGCCCGACCGGACCAGGAAAGTGCCGACCATCGACATGGAAAAAGCAATCACCGCCAGCATCACCGTCCATGCGCGCAAGGCGTCTCGCGTCGCCAGCACGGTCACGCTATGCAGCAACGCAGTCGCCGCCAGCCAAGGCATGAGCGAAGCATTTTCCACCGGGTCCCAGAACCACCAACCGCCCCAGCCCAGCTCATAATAGGCCCAATAGCTGCCCGCCGTGATGCCGAGCGTCAGCAATATCCACGCGCCCAGAACCCAGGGCCGCATGGCGCGCGCGAAGGCGGCGTCCACCTGCCGGGTCAGCAGCGCGCCCACGGCGAAGGAAAAGGCAACGGACAGGCCAACATAGCCGAGGTAAAGCGTCGGCGGATGGAAGGCGAGGCCCGGATCCTGCAACAGCGGATTGAGCCCCTGCCCGTCCGCTGCCGGCGGATCGATGCGAGCAAAGGGATTGGAGGCGAAAAGCAGGAAAGCGTAGAAACCGAGGCTGATCGCCGCCTGCCCGCCCAGCGTCGCCATGTGCGTTTCGCGCCGCAACGCCCGCTCGAACAGGGCGACGGCGGCGCCCGCCACGCCCATCACCGTTACCCAGAGCAGCATCGACCCTTCATGATTGCCCCAGGTTCCGGCGAATTTGTAGAGCCAGGGCTTCATCGAATGGCTGTTGGTGACGACGAGCAGGACCGACATGTCGGATCGCAGGAACAGCGTGATCAGCAGGGCAAAGGCCATCGCCGTCAGCACCCCCTGCGCCACCGCCACGGGCCGCACCGCGCCCAGCAGTTCGCTCTTGCCTCCGGCAAGGCCGATCGCCGCCAATGCCAACTGAAGCAGGGCCAGCGACGCGGCAAGCCATAATGCGGCAAGGCCAGCCTCAGCGATCATGCCTGCTCCGCTTCACTGATCCGCCTTCATCTTGTGGGTCTTCTCATCATAGCTCATGCCTTCCAGCTCACGCGGCATGTAGCGCTCATCATGTTTGGCCAGCAAATTGGTGGCCTGGAAGGTGCCGCCTGCATCGAACGCCCCCTCCGCCACCACGCCCGAACCTTCGCGAAAGAGATCAGGGGCAATGCCCCTGAAACTGGCAGGTACGGTCGCCTTGCCGTCGGTGACGACGAAATGGATGGTGACGCCGTCGCTCGCCCGCTTGAAGCTGCCCTTAACCACCATGCCGCCCAGCCGGATCGCCTTGCCCGGCTCGACGCCCTTGGTCTTCACGTCATTGGGGGCGTAGAAATAAGCCGCCTCGTCCTTGAGCGCGGACGCCGCCAGCAGGCCCGCGCCGATCAGCGCGGCCAATGCCACCACGGCCAGGATCAGTCTTTGATGCTTCGCCTTCATGCGCGGTCCGCCGTTGCCTTGCTTTCAGCGCCGCGCATCGCGCGCCAACTGAGCAGGCTGATGAGGCCGGTACCCAACAAGGTCAGCGCATAGGCGCCGATGACGAAAGCCCACTGATTCATCCATTATCCCCGAGCAAGCCGCTGCATCCGCGCTTCGATCTTGTTCTGCGCCAATATGGCGCGCATGCGCATCAGCACGATCGCGGCGAAAAGCAAGGTAAATCCAAGCAGGGTGAAACCCAGCGGCCAGAGCAGCGCCGTATCGATGCTCGACCCGCGCAGGGTGATGCTGGGGCCTTGATGCAGGCTGTTCCACCACACCACAGAGCGGTTGATGATCGGGATGTTGATCGCTCCGACCAGTCCGAAAATGGCGGTGACCGGACTGACCCCGCCGCTGCCCTGGCGCGCGCTGGCATTGGCGAGCGCGATATAGCCGAGATAGAGGAACAACAGCACCAGCATGGAGGTCATGCGCCCGTCCCATTCCCACCAGGTGCCCCAGGTCGGACGCCCCCAGATCGATCCGGTGATGAGGCAGATCGCGGTGAAAAAGGCTCCCGGCACGGCAATGGCCCGCCCCGCCACGGCGGCAAGCGGATGGCGCCAGACCAGTTGCATCAGCGCGGCGATGGCGATGCCGGTCCATCCCCCCATGCCCAGCCAGGCGGCGGGAACATGGATATAGAGGATCCGCACCGTATCGCCCTGAAGATAATCCGCCGGTGTCAGGAACAGGCCGCAGCCAGCCCCGGTCAGCAGCAAAATCAGCCCCGGCCAGAACAGCCAGACCGTCAGCGGCCGGGCAATTTTGAGGAAGCGTGCAGGATTGGCGAAACGATGCATGAGAAGAGGCTATTAGCTTTCCAAATGCCTCAAGGCCAGTAGACCTTTTTCCCAATTTAAGTCGCCGGAAAATCGCGATTGGCCCCGGCCATGTCCCCTTTTTTGTGACAGACAGGCGACAAACCGTCCCTGACGCACTATATGCGCGCAAAAGCCGCCCTGATGAGTGCGGACAGGATTGGCAATGGACCATCAAAAACCCATGTTTACGACGAACCCGTTCGACGACGACAAACTGCGTGAGGAATGCGGCATTTTCGGCGTTTTCAACGCTGAAACCGCATCCGCCATGGTCGCTCTTGGCCTTCATGCGCTCCAGCATCGCGGCCAGGAAGCCGCGGGCATCACCAGTTGGGACGGCCATGATTTCCACACCCATAGGGCGATGGGGCATGTGGCTGGCAATTTCGATCGCGACGAAGTGATTCGGGCTCTTCCCGGCGGCGCGGCCTGCGGCCATGTCCGCTATTCGACCACTGGCGAAACGTCGCTGCGCAATGTCCAGCCGCTTTACGCAGAGCTAAGCTCGGGCGGTTTCGCCGTCGCGCATAACGGCAATATTTCCAATGCCATGAAGCTGCGCCGGGAGCTGATCCGCCGCGGATCGATCTTCCAGTCGACCTCCGATACGGAGGTCATCATCCATCTGGTCGCCACCTCGACCTACCGGACGCTGCTCGACAAATTCATCGATGCGCTGAAGCAGGTCGAGGGCGCCTATTCGCTGATCGTCATGACGCCCGAGGGCATGGTCGCCTGCCGCGATCCGTTGGGCATTCGCCCCCTCGTGATGGGCAAGCTGGGCGATTCGATCATCTTCGCTTCCGAAACCGTCGCCTTCGACGTGGTGGGCGCGGAGCATGTCCGCTCGATCGATCCGGGCGAACTGGTCATCGTCACCCATGACGGCGAAGTGCGCAGCCACCGCCCCTTTGGCGAGACGCACGCGCGCCCCTGCATTTTCGAGCATGTCTATTTCAGCCGTCCCGATTCGGTCGTCGACGGCTCCAGCGTCTATTCCGTCCGCAAGGCGATCGGCGCGCAGCTTGCCATCGAAAATCCGGTCGAGGCGGACTATGTCATCCCGGTACCCGACAGCGGCGTTCCGGCGGCGATCGGCTATGCTCAGCAGTCGGGCATTCCCTTCGAACTGGGCATCATCCGCTCGCACTATATCGGCCGCACCTTCATCCAGCCGGGCGACAAGGTCCGCCATCTGGGCGTGAAGCTGAAGCATAATGCCAACCGCGCTTTGATCGAGGGCAAGCGTATCGTCCTGATCGACGATTCGATCGTGCGCGGCACCACCTCGCTCAAGATCGTGCAGATGATGCGCGAAGCGGGCGCCAAGGAGGTGCATATGCGCATAGCCAGCCCGCCGACCAAACATAGCTGCTTCTATGGCGTCGACACGCCGGAGCGGACCAAGCTGCTGGCGCATCGGCTGGACATTGGCGGGATGCAGGATTTCATCCACGCCGACAGCCTGTCCTTCATCTCGATCGATGGCCTGTACAAGGCGCTGGGTGAAGCCAAGCGCGCGGACATCCGGCCGCAATATTGCGATGCCTGCTTCACCGGCGATTATCCCACGACCCTGACCGACCAGGACGAGGTCGTGGTGCAGAACCAGCTCGAATTGCTGGCCGAACGGGTGGTCTGAACCCCTTTTATTTCGCTACATGGACGGGCCTGACGCTTTGCAGCTTCCGGCCCGTCTCTTCCTGACCCTGATGAGGGATATTCCATGTCGACTCAGCCTCTTTCCGGCCAGCCCCTTTCCGGTAAGCTTGCTCTCGTCACCGGAGCGAGCCGCGGTATCGGCGCCGCCACGGCAGAAGCGCTGGCCGCCGCTGGCGCGCATGTCATCCTTACCGCCCGGACCAACGGCGGGCTGGAAGAGGTAGAGGATCGCATCCATCAGGCCGGCGGCAGCGCGACCATAGCGCCACTGGACCTGATCGACGGCGAAAGTGTCGGGCGATTGGCGCAAGCCATTTCAGGCCGCTGGCAGGCGCTCGACATATTGGTTCTCAATGCGGCGACGCTGGGCAGCCTCGCTTCGGTTCCAGCCATCGACGCGAAGGAATTCGCTCGTTTGCTGACGCTGAACATAGCCGCGCCCCAAGCCTTGATCGCCGCCTTTGACGGCATGCTCCGGGCGAGTGGCGATGCGCGGGTTGTGGCCATCACCTCCTCGGTCGGCGCAAAGCCGCGGGCTTATTGGGGCGCTTATGGGGCTTCGAAAGCGGCGCTGGAAACGCTGGTCGGCGCCTATGGCGAGGAAGTGAAGAATATTTCCGCCATTCGTACCCATATCGTCGATCCAGGCGCCACGCGTACGGCGATGCGCGCGCGCGCTTTTCCCGGCGAAGATCCGACGGCGCTCAAGGATCCGGCTATTGTGGGACGCGCTATTGTCGATCTGGCGATTGCGGATACGCCCGACGGATACCGGACGCGTATCGATTAGGCGTTCGGGATTCGGTCGTGGCTGGAATTGGCCAATTGCTGACGAGAGATATCCGTTCGGGCGGAGCGAGGCTCCCATGCTTCGCCTTCGCTCAGCAAGATCCTTCGACAAGCTCAGGGCGAACGGAAACTGAAAGTCCGCTTCCCACCCATTACAGCCATAGGCTAAGCTGAATTCCCGACATTCTAAGCCGGTTTCACCAACGTAACCTGCGCGACATCGATCGTACCGCCGCGAAAGCCGCCTTCGCAATACATCAGATAATAGCGCCAGAGATCGACGAAATGCTGGTCGAAGCTGGCAGGCAGCAACCCCTTGTCGATCGCCCGGTCGAAGCGTTCGCGCCACCGCCGAAGCGTTTCGGCATAGTGCGGCCCAAAGCGGTGGACATCGCTCCATTCCAGGCTCCGGGCTTCCGCCAGGGCGCGAAAGCGGCTTTCTGAAATCAGCATGCCGCCCGGAAATACATAGCTCTGGATGAAGTCCGCCCCGCGGGCATAGCTTTCGAATATCGCGTCATCGATCAATATATATTGAATCGCCGCCCTCCCTCCCGGCTTGAGCAGCCTGGCGATCGCCTCAAGATAGGCGGGCCAATAGCGTTCCCCTACCGCCTCCACCATTTCCACGCTCGCGATCGCGTCATATTGCCCCTGGGCGTCGCGATAATCCCGAAGAATGATGTTCGCCCCAGACCCCAGCCGATCACGAGCATAGTACGCCTGCTCGACCGACAGCGTGAGCCCGTCATAATGGATCGGGCAGCGCGCCATCGCCTGCTCGGCAAGGCCGCCCCAACCGCAGCCGATCTCCAGCAACGAGTCGCCTTCGCGCAGGTCGAGCCGGTCGAGAATGGCGTCGACCTTCCTTTGTTGCGCCCGTTCGAGACTTTCAATCCGGTCATCGGGATCGCGAAACAGGCCGCTGGAATAATGCATGGTCCGGTCGAGCCACAATCCGTAAAAATCATTCCCCAGATCATAATGATAGGCGATGTTGCGGCGTGAACCCTTGCGGCTGTTGCGGCGCGCCCAATGCACCACCCGGCCGATCCAGCGGGCTGGCCCGCGTGGACGGGCGACATTGCCCAGGCTGACGGCATTGGCCATGAACAGGGCGAAAAGCGGAACCGGGTCGGGACTGGTCCACTCCCCGCGCGCCCAGGCTCTATACCAGCCTGCCGATCCGCTAGCGATCAGGCGAAGCAGCGCCCGCCACCGCAGCAGATGAACCTCGCATTCCGGCCCCGGTTCTCGACAGCCGAGCAAGCGCTGGCTGCCGTCGGGCAGAATGGCGTGCAAGGAGCCCCTCTCCAGCCCCAGATCGATGCGGTCGAGCAGCTTGTGAAATTGCCGGGCCGCAAGCTGGCCCAGCCACGCGTGGCTGCGGCGATCCAGCGGGCGCCTGACCGGCACTGCCGCCCTGCCGCGACGAGGTTCGATGGCGTTCATTTTTCCATTCTGCCCGATGGTTTACGGCATCGCAATCATGGCTTGCAGTGACGCCAGGCGGCCAGTGCGCTCTCCCGTCCTTCCCTGTGGCCGATGCACTTGGCCGGATAATCGGGCGGGCGCACGCCATGAATGTCGGGGTCGTGAATGCGATCATCGTCCAGATGCGCCAGCTCCGGCACCCATGTCCTGATATAGCCGGCGGCGTCGAATTTTTCCGACTGTGTCAGGGGCGCCATGATACGCGAAAAGATATTGGCATCGACGCCGCTGCCCGCAACCCATTGCCAGTTGACGCTGTTATTGGCGTAGCTTGCATCGACCAGCGTATCCCAGAACCAGCGCGCGCCGTGCCGCCAGTCGATCAGCAGATGCTTGATCAGGAAACTTGCCGCGATCATGCGGACGCGATTGTGCATCCAGCCGGTCGTCCAGAGCTGGCGCATCCCCGCATCGACGATCGGATAGCCGGTGCGCCCGGTTTTCCACGCCTCAAAATCGCTTCCGGCCTCTCCAAGATCGCGCCAGGGCATGGCGTCGAACGCCTCCCGCGCATTTTCGGAACCATAAGTGGGCATCGCCCAGATCTGGGTGTGAGCATAGTCGCGCCAGATCAATTCCTTGAGGAAGGTGGTCGCATCGCCGGGCGCTCCGGCGACCCGGTGCCAGACATAGGCGGGCGACACTTCCCCGAAATGGAGATGGGGCGAAAGGCGCGAGCTTCCCTCCTGCGACGGCAGGTTCCGCGCTCTGTCATAATCCGCCGCCTTGTCCAGAAATGCCGCGACATTGGCCCGTGCCCCCGCCTCGCCAGGCGTCCAATCGCGGGAAAAGGCTGCGGCCCAATCCGGCTTCGTCGGCAAAAGCCGCCAATCGTCGAGCGAATCGCTTTTCGGCCATTGCGGAGGCGCATCTATATGCGAGGGCGCATGGGCTGGCGCAGCGGGGGGCATCTGTTCCATCACGGCGCGCGCGAAGGGCGTGTAGATTCGATAGCTGTTTCCTCCGCCCGTCCGCACCGCACCCGGCGGCAACAACAACCCGCCATCGTGCAGGCAAAGGTCCAGCCTTTTGGCGAGCGCCTTTTCCGCATTGCGCCACCATGGCTCATAATGGTGCAGCGCATGAACGCGCCGGGCTCCAGTCTCCTCGGCAATTTGGGTGAGCTGATCGATGCAGTCGCCTTGCCTCAGAATCAGGCGGGAACCCCTGTCCCGCAGATTTTCATCCAGACTGGTGACGCTGTGATGCAGCCACCAGCGCGATGCACCGCCGATTTTCCACTGACGGGGCGCCTGATCGTCCAGCACATAGACGGGAATCACCGGCCCCTCCTGCACGGCGGCGGCCAGCGCGGCCTGATCGGCAAGGCGCAGATCCTGGCGAAACCAGACGAGAACGGGGTTCGGCATGGAAGCGGCCATGCCATGGGCGGGGCGCGGTTCCAAGCCTTTGTCCCCATTTGATGCGAAGCGCTGCACAAATCGCCGCGTCGGACATTTTCGGCCATGGACGTGCGGCGTGGCGCCGCTTATTCTCGCACTGCACAAAGCGGCAAGCCGGGCGCAAAGCCGGGGCGGCATGCTGGAGACAACGACCAGGGACTAAACGATGGCGTCGATGCCGAATGATTCAGAACTCGCCTACCGGCCTTGCGTCGGTATCATGCTCGTCAACATGGATGGCCAGGTCTTCGTGGGCCAGCGGATCGATAATGCGGTCGAAGCCTGGCAGATGCCGCAGGGCGGCATCGATGACGGCGAAGACATGAAGGCAGCCGCTCTCCGCGAACTGAATGAGGAGACCGGCATCATCCGCGAGCATGTCGAAATCATCGCCAAGGCCCGGGAAGAGCATTTCTATGACTTGCCGCCCGAGCTGATCGGCAAGCTGTGGGGCGGTAAATATCGCGGCCAGCGGCAATATTGGTACCTCGCCCGCTTTCTGGGCACTGACGAGGACATCGATATCCAGACGGCGCACCCGGAATTTCGCGAGTGGAAATGGGCCGAGCCAGAAAGCCTGCCCGACCTGATCGTGCCGTTCAAACGCAAGCTATACCGCGATATTCTACAGGAATTCAGGGACTTGATCTGAAAGAGGGTTAAAATCAGCGATCATGCCGGTATGAGGAGGCGCATGCTTCATTGCCTGGCCCTTCTTCCCCTACTCCTGTCGACGCCTGCCTGGGCCAACTATCCCGTGCTTCTGCCCCCATCGGTGCGGGAGATGCTGGAGGCGGCGATCGCCAACGGCAATGAGACCGAGATCGCCACGGTCGCCAAGATCGCCAAGCAGACCAATCCCGGTTCCGCCGACGAGATCCAGCGCATGGTCAACAGTTGGAAGGAACGGACCAAGGCCACGCAGGAAACCGTGATTCGGGAAGCCCGCTTTACCGAATTGTGGACGGGAAAGGTCGAAGCCGGCGGATTCCGCTCCACCGGCTCCACCAGCGAACTCGGCATCAGCGCCAGCGCCGCGATCAAGCGGACAGGCATCCAATGGTCGCACAAGCTGGCCGCCAGCATCGATTATCGGCGCGCCAATGGCGTGACGTCACGCGAACGCTACACGGCGAGCTACGAACCGCGTTATGAATTCGACCCCCGGGGCTTCGCCTACGGGCTGACGCAATTCGAGCGGGACACATCGATCGGCTATGACGAGCGTTACACCGCCTCGGCCGGCATCGGTTACAAGCTGATCGTCAGCAAACCGATCGACCTTTCGCTGGATGCCGGCCCCTCGATCCGTCACGCCAAATATATCATCGGTGAGCGCGAGACCAAATTGGGAGCCCGCGCCTCCATGGACTTCGCCTGGCGGCTGGCGCCGACGCTGATTTTCAAGCAGACCGCGTCGGGCTATGCGGAAAGCGACGTCTATACGCTCAATTCGCTGACATCGCTCGTGACGAAGGTTGGGACGCGCTGGTCGGCCGCCTTTTCCTATAATGTGCAATATGAATCGGAAACGCTGCTGTCGGCCCGGGATTCCGATACGTTGAGCCGCCTGACCCTCACCTACGACTTTTAGGGCCGAGGGGTGGAGGCGCCGTCTCCGCTCTGATAGGGTCGGCAGGATGAGAGGCATTTCGTCGTTCGAACGGAGCGTCATGGAAAGCGCGGCAAACGCGCCCATGCTCGCCCAGACTGAAAAATGGGCGGCGGTGAACAGCGGGTCGCGCAATCTGCCTGGCCTCGCGACCGTGGCGGCGATGCTGGCAGATGCCTTTGCCGGATTGCCGGGCGCGATGACCCTGGTCGATCCCGACCCTGTCGAGACGGTCCGGCCCGATGGGCGCTTGGGAGTCTTGACCCATGGAAGCCATCTTCGCCTCTCGGTCCGGCCCGAGGCGCCCGTGCAAATCCTGCTCACCGGCCATATGGATACGGTCTTTCCGGTCGATCATGCCTTTCAGGCGCTGCGGTGGATCGACCCGGCGACCTTGAACGGGCCGGGCGTGGCCGACATGAAGGGCGGCCTTGCCGTCATGCTGGCTGCCTTATGCGCGGTGGAGACGGCGCCGGGCGCGGAGCGGCTTGGCTATGATGTGATCATCAACAGCGATGAGGAAGTCGGCAGTCCTTCCTCGGCTGCGCTGTTGCGCAAGGTTGCGGCGGGCAAGCTCGCCGCCTTCACCTATGAACCCGCCCTGCCCGACGGGACGCTGGCAGGTGCGCGGGCGGGCAGCGGCAACTTCGCCATCATCGTCACCGGCAAGAGCGCGCATGCGGGGCGCAATCCGCAGGACGGGCGAAACGCGCTGCTGGCGGCGGCCGATCTCGCACTGCGGCTGAAGGCGGGCAGCGGGAACGGCTTTTCCTGCAATCCGGCGCGGATCGAGGGCGGCGGCCCAAATAATGTCGTGCCCGATCATGCCGTTCTGCATGTCAATTTCCGGCCCAGGACGCCGGCTGACGAACAGGCCGCCGACGACCTGCTGAAAGACGCCATGGCGCAGGTTGCACAAGAACATGACGTGTCGTTGCACCGCCATGGCGGCTTTGGCCGTCCGCCCAAGCCGATGGATGCGCAGGCGGAAGCCTTGTTCGGGCTCGTGCGGCAATGCGGGGCAGATCTGGGCCTTTCCATTGCCTGGCGGGACACGGGTGGCGTGTGCGACGGTAATAATATCGCAGCATGTGGCGTGCCTGTGGTCGACACCATGGGCGTGCGCGGCGGCAATATTCACAGCGATTCGGAATATCTGATCGTCGACAGCCTGGCCGAAAGGGCACAATTGTCGGCATTGACGCTGCTTCGGATTGCCGAAGGACGTTTCACGAAGGGGATGAAGGCATGAGTTTTTTCATGCGAACAGCGCGTGCCGACGATTTGCAGACCCTTTATGAGATGGCGAAGCTGACCGGAGGTGGTTTCACCAACTTGCCGCCCGATCGCAAAGCGCTCGCCGCCAAGCTGGAACGGACCGAACAGGCGCTGGCCCGCCAGACGGAAAGCGTCGAGGACGAGCTGATCGTCATGGTGCTGGAAAACAGCGAGACCGGGCAGGTCCGGGGCACCTGCCAGATATTCAGCACGGTCGGGCAGAACTGGCCCTTCTATTCCTATCGGCTGGGCGTGCTGACCCAGCATAGCCGGGAGCTTTCGCGGACCTTCCGGGCCGAGATGCTCTCGCTCGTCACCGATCTGGAGGGATCGACGGAAGTGGGCGGCCTGTTCCTGCATCCCCGCGAGCGGGCGGAGGGGCTGGGCCTGCTGCTGGCGCGCAGCCGTTATCTCTACATCCGCAACCATCGCGCTCGCTTCGGGGAGCGGATCATCGCTGAGTTGCGCGGCGTGATCGACGAAGCGGGCGGATCGCCCTTTTGGGACGGTCTGGCCGGGCGCTTCTTCGGCATGAGCTTTCAGGAGGCGGACGAGTTCAATGCGGTGAACGGCAACCAGTTCATCGCGGACCTGATGCCCAAGACGCCGATCTACACCGCCATGTTGACCGACAGCGCCCGCGGCGTCATCGGCATGCCGCACCCCAATGGCCGGGCGGCGATGCGGATGCTGGAGACGGAGGGCTTCACCAATCCCGGCTATGTCGACATTTTCGACGGCGGGCCGACCATGGTGGGGCAGATCAACGCGCTGCGCACCATCGCCCACGCCGCCGACGTCACGCTGGGCGCCGTGCACGAAAAGGGCGGGGACAAAGTGCTGGTGGCGACCGGGCGGCTGGCGGATTATCGCTGCACTTATGGCTACGTCATCGAACGGGAGGATGGCAGCATGTCGCTCGATCAGGCTTCGGCGCAATTGCTGGGGCTGGAGCCGGGGCAGAATTTCACCATGGCGGAACGGGCATGACGGCAAGGGAAATCAATTTCGACGGTCTGGTCGGCCCCAGCCATAATTATGCGGGCTTGAGCCTCGGCAATTTGGCCTCTTCGCGCAATGCGGGAGCGGTGTCCTATCCCAGAGCGGCAGCGTTGCAAGGGATCGAAAAGATGCGATCGAACCTGCGCCTGGGGCTGACACAGGGGCTGTTCCTGCCGCAATGGCGGCCCGACGGCGCATGGCTGGCTGCGCTCGGAACCGATGTCGGCAATGCGGAGGCGCATATCCGCGCGGCCGCCATGTCGGCCTCTTCCATGTGGGCGGCCAATGCCGCCACCGTCTCACCCGCAACCGACACGGCGGACGGACGCACGCATCTGACCGTCGCCAATCTCGTCACCATGCCGCATCGCAGCCATGAATGGCCGCAAACCCTGGCGCAATTGCGGATCGCCTTTTCCGACCAGAGCGCTTTTGCCGTGCATGGCCCCATCCCCGCCCCCTTTGGCGATGAGGGCGCGGCCAATCATATGCGCCTATGCAACAGCCATGGCGAAGCGGGCGTGGAGATATTTGTCTATGGCCAGTCCGGCGGCCCCTTCCCGGCCCGCCAGCATGTCGAGGCGAGCAAGGCCGTCGCCCGGCTGCACCAGCTCGATCCGGAGCGCACATTGTTCGTCATGCAATCGGAAGAGGCCATCGCCGCTGGCGCCTTCCACAATGACGTCGTCGCCGTCGCCAATGAGCGCGTGCTCTTCACCCATGAACAGGCCTTTGCCGACAAGGAGCGCTTCTACGCCGATCTGCGCGCCAAGCTGCCTTCGGTCGAGATCGTAGAGGTTCCCGCCAGCGCGATCAGCCTGTCCGACGCGATCCGCAGCTATATCTTCAACGCGCAGCTTGTGACCTTGCCCGATGGCACCATGGCGCTGATTCTGCCGACCGAGGCGCGGGATATGCCGGCCATATGGTCATGGCTGGAACAGATGGTTGCGGGCAATGGCCCGATCCGGAAACTGGTGCCCGTGGACGTACGACAGTCCATGGCCAATGGCGGCGGCCCTGCTTGCCTACGCCTGCGCGTCGTGGCCGATCCTGCCAATATCGATCCCCGCTTCCTGGTGGATGAGGCGAAGCTGGACGGCATTGCCGACATCCTCCGGGATTATTGGCCCGAAACCATCGCGCCGGACGATCTGGCAGACACCCGGCTGATCGCCCGCATCGAACAATCATGGTTAACGCTTGTTGACCATTTGCAACTTTCGGGCGATTTAATTCCCTGACGGCACACAAGCCGGGCGGAATCAGATGGAACGGATTAAGCGCCTCTTCACCATCAAGACCAAGTTCGAGGCGTTTCTCGTAATCTACGCCCTGGCGCTTGGCGCGACCGAGCGGGGCTTTGTCTACATGCAGCAATATCCGGGCACCGGCGGGCATCTGCTGGCGCTGGCCTGCACGGGCAGCGTGTTCATGGCCGGCGGCATGCTCCTGGACGCCGTGGAGATGCGGCGCAGCGCCTACAGCGCCTATTAAGCTTGTATCCGCCGCCTGCCCCATGCAGGAGCGGCGTCATGGCTGCCATCATGTTTCAGGGAACGGGATCGGACGTCGGCAAATCCTTGCTGGTTGCGGGACTTTGCCGCGCCCTGGTCCATCGCGGATACGAAGTCCGGCCTTTCAAGCCGCAAAATATGTCCAATAATGCCGCCGTCACCGCCGATGGCGGAGAAATCGGGCGAGCGCAGGCGCTTCAAGCCATCGCGGCACGAGTCGAACCGCATACGGACATGAACCCGGTCCTGCTGAAACCGCAGGCCGATCGCACATCGCAACTCGTCGTTCATGGCCAGGTGCGGGGGAAACTCAGCAGCGGGAATTTCCGGTCGGCGCGGGGAGAATTGCTGGAGGCTGTGCTGGCCAGCTATCGCCGGTTGCAGGCGCAATGCGATATTGTCGTGGTCGAAGGCGCCGGATCACCCGCGGAAGTGAACCTGCGGGCGGGCGACATCGCCAATATGGGCTTTGCGCGGGCCGCCGATGTTCCGGTGATCCTGGTGGGCGACATCGACCGGGGCGGCGTGATCGCGGCTATCGCCGGAACCAAGGCAGTGATCGACCCGGCCGACGCGGCGATGATCCATGGCTTCCTGATCAACAAATTCAGGGGCGATCCCGCGCTTTTCGAGGACGGCTATCGCCATATCGAGCAATTGACCGGATGGAGGGGCTTTGGCGTCATCCCCTGGCTCAGTCAGGCCAGCCGCCTGCCAAGCGAAGACGCAGTGGTTCTCGAACGCAGGCAGGACGGTCTGAGCGAAAGGCTGCTGATCGCCTGCCCGATCCTGCCGCGCATCGCCAATTTCGACGATCTCGACCCGCTGAAGCTGGAGCCCGGCGTCGATGTTGTCATGGTGCCGCCGGGCCAGCCCATCCCGGCAGAGGCCGCGCTCATCATCCTGCCCGGCTCCAAAGCCACCATCGCGGATTTGCAGGCGGTTCGAGATCAGGGGTGGGACATCGATATCCGCGCGCATCATCGGCGTGGCAGGCCGATATTGGGCATTTGCGGCGGCTATCAGATGTTGGGACGACGAATAGACGATCCGGACGGGATCGAAGGTCCGCCCGGCAGTGTCGATGGCCTTGGCCTGCTGGCCGTGGAAACCCGGCTGACCCCGGTCAAGACGTTGGAGAGAACGAGCGGAACCGCGCTGGGGCAGGCATTTTCGGGCTATGAAATGCATGTCGGCATGACCGACGGCCCCGACTGCGCGCAGCCTTTCGCCATCGTGGAAGCAGGCCGGCCGGATGGCGGGTCGAGCAAGGACGGCACGGTCATGGGCACCTATATACACGGCCTGTTCACCAGTACCGGGTTGCGCGCAGCCTTTCTGGCGCGGCTTGGCCACGAGTCCGCCCTGGGGGACTATCAAATGTCGGTGAACGACGCGCTGGATCAGATAGCGATGCAGTTGGAAGAGCATGTGGACATGGACGCGCTGGTCCGGATCGCCATCCGTTGAGAGGGTCGCGGCGCGCAAGGGAAGACTGCCTCATTGCGGGACGGTCGCCCATCTATGCTGTTGGTTATATTTACGAAAAATCGGCAAAATATTATACTAAGACATTAGGCATATTGCTAATAATATAGCCGGCAAGACAGGGGGCAAGGGGGAGATTATGTTACGTAACCTTCATAAACCAGCCGCCCCGATGAAGGCCGCCTTGTCATCGTGCAGGCGCCATTTTCTTTCTTCTCTGATATTCAGCGCATTGATGAACGTCCTTTATATCGGACCTGTTCTCTATATGCTGCAGGTATATGATCGCGTCGTCGCCGGACAGGGCAGACTGACCCTTTTCTTTCTGACCATCATCATCATCTTCGTCATCGCTACGTTGGCGCTGCTCGAACAGGTGCGCTCCCGTCTGCTGGTGCGGGCAAGCATCCGGTTCGACCGGCAACTTTCCGGCCTGTTGCTCGACACGACATTGAGCGGGCGTGGCTCGACCGGCGAGGCCATGAACAAGCAGGTTCTGCGCGAATTCGACACGCTGCGACAAGCGCTGACCGGGCCGACGATCCTGTCGATCTTCGATTTTCCCTGGAGCCCCGTTTACGTCATCGTCTGCTTCCTGATCCACCCGGCTATCGCCGCGATGGCGGTCGTGGGCGGCGGCGCGCTCCTCTTCATCGCCCTATGTAATGAAAGACAGACCAACGCCCCGCTGAAACAGGCCAATGAGGCCGCGAACAAGGCCTATGTCAGCCAGGAGCAGACGCTTGCCGGGGCGGAGGTGATCCGCGCGCTGGGCATGCGAAGCGCGCTGGTGCGGCGCCATCTGATCGAACGTCGGGCCATGCTGAACCTTCAGGCCAATGCGAGCTTCGCGGGCGGCCATTATGTCGCCATCAGCAAGTTCATCCGTCTGGTCCTGCAATCGCTGGCGCTGGGCCTTGGCGCGTGGCTGGCGATCAACAACCAGATTTCGGCAGGCGCGATCTTCGCCTCCTCCTTCCTAATCGGGCGCGCGCTGGCGCCGATCGACCAGTTGCTGGGCGCATGGCGTAATGTCGTCCATGCACGGGCGAGCTATACGACGCTCAACGATCTGCTGGCCGGCAGGGATGCGGACATCGCGCTCACCCGGCTGCCCGCACCGATCGGGCATGTCGCGGTCGAACATCTGACCTATTTCACCCCCGGCCTGGACAAGCCGATATTGGCCGACATCAACTTCACCATGGAACCGGGCGAAGTCGTCGCGATCGTCGGGCCGAGCGGCGCGGGCAAATCCACTTTGCTGCGCATGTTGTCCGGCGCGGCGCGCCCCCTGCGCGGATCGATCCGCTATGACGGCGCGAACATTCAGGATTGGGATTCGGAACGGCTGGCCAGCTTTGTCGGCTATCTGCCACAGGACACCTCGCTGTTCGCCGGAACGATCAAGGAGAATATCGCGCGCTTCGGCAATTTCCTGTCTGACGATGAAGAAGCTATCGACAACAACGTGATCGAAGCGGCCCGGCTGAGCGGCGCACACGACATGATCCAGCATTTGCCGGGCGGATATAATCTGACTTTGGGCTGGGGCGGGCGCGGGCTTTCTGCCGGGCAGGCGCAGCGGGTGGGGCTCGCCCGGGCTCTCTATGGCGCGCCGCCGCTCATTTTCCTGGACGAGCCCAATGCGCATCTCGACGCCGAAGGAGAGGTGCGGCTGGTGGCGACGCTGGCCGACCTCAAGAAGAGGAACGCTTCCGTCGTCATCGTCGCCCATCGCATGGGGATATTGGGCGTGGTCGACAAGATCATGGTGATGCGCGACGGACGGGTGGAAGCCTTTGGCGGGCGCGATGAAGTGCTGGGGCGGCTGAAGGCGATCCGCTCCGAAGATCATCCTGCGCCACAGTCTGCGGAGGGGTAAGGCCGTCATGGGGGATATTCAGATCAGCGACGCCAGCGGGACCGTCCAGCTCTACCACCCTGCCGCCAAAGACGCCGAGATAATCGATGACCGGCCGGATCGCGACATGCGGACGGGCACCATCATCACCGTCCTGTTCTTCGTCCTGTTTTTGGGCTGGGCAGCCTTTGCGCGGCTGGATGCGGCGGCCTATGCGCCCGGCCGACTCACCGTGTCCGGGCAACGGCAATCGGTGCAGCATCGCGACGGGGGCGTGGTGGGCGCGATCTTCGTGAAGGAAGGGCAGCATGTTCGGCAGGGCCAGCCGCTGATGGAGCTGGCATCGGCCGAAGTACGGGCCCAGGCGCGCATGTATGGCGCGCAGTTCATCGCGCTCAAGGCGCAACGGGCAAGGCTGATAGCCGAGCAGCTAGGCGCCAGCCATATCGATTGGCCCGCCGAATTCACCACCCTCAAAGGGCAGGAGCAGGAGGATGCGCAGGAAGCGATCCGCCTTCAATTGACGCAGTTCAATGCCCGCTCCTCAGTGCTGACGGCGCAGACCGGCGTGCTGCGCGAGCAAGCCAGTCAGGTGCAGCAGACGGCGCGCGGCTATCATTCGCAACTGGCGGCGTCGACCGAACAGGCAAGGCTGATCGGGGAAGAGCTGGAGAGCCTGCGCGACGTGGCGGAAAAGGGCTTCGTCTCCAAATCGCGGATCAGAGCGCTGGAGCGGGCGCGGGCCGATCTTCAAGGGCAGGAAGGGCAATTTTCCGCCAGCATCGCTCGCTCCGGCGCGGAAGCGGGCGAAAACCGGCTGAAAGCGCTGGAGGCGGAAAAGGCTTATAAGGAACGGGCCGCATCGGAATTGCGTGACGTGGAATTCTCGCTCAACGAAGTGCTCCCCAAATATCGCGCGGCGAAGGATCAGTTAGCCCGGCTCCAGATTCGGGCTCCCGCGACGGGCACGATCGTCGGCCTCAACGTCTTTACCGTCGGCGGGGTGATTTCCCCCGGACAGAAGTTGATGGACATCGTCCCCGACCGCGCGGGCCTGGTCATAGAGGCGCGGATCTCGCCGGAAGACATTGACGACCTGAAGGCGGGCCAGAAGGCGCAAATCAAGTTCAACAGCCTGCATGAGCGCGACCTGCCGATCATGGACGGCCAGATCACCCGCCTGTCGGCGGACAGCTTTCAGGACGAAAAGGCGGGCGTGTCCTTCTACACTGCCGAAGTGCTCGTGCCGTCGAAGGAGCTGGAGGTCATCAGGACCGTGCGCGGCCAGGATTTCAGTCTGAAGGCGGGGATGCCGGTGCAAGTGCTGGTGCCGCTGCGGCGGCGGACGGCGTTGCAATATGCGTTCGAACCGCTCACCCAATCGCTGTGGCTGTCTTTCAGGGAGCATTGATCCTCAACAGGTCATTGCAGCTCCGGACTGATGCGCCCTTGAGACCTGTTTTCCGGCAAATTTGGGAAGTGGCGCACCCGGAACGATTCGAACGTCCGACCCTCAGATTCGTAGTCTGATGCTCTATCCAGCTGAGCTACGGGTGCGTTGTGGAGGGGCAGATAGAAGGGGCAGAGCAGTCTGGCAACCCCTAAACTGGACTATTTCAAATTAAAAAGAATATGATCCGCCTTCCATCGCGGACGAGCGCGGTCATCGCCCTGGGGACGGGATTCAACAGCAAATCCAAGGGAAAATGGCGCACCCGGAACGATTCGAACGTCCGACCCTCAGATTCGTAGTCTGATGCTCTATCCAGCTGAGCTACGGGTGCGTTGGAGTGGCGCAGATAGAAGCGCCCGCGCCTTTGGGCAAGCCCTTTTTACACTTTTCCGACAGCCCGGCCGATCGGCGGCGCCCAACCGCAACCTTTCTCCGGGCCCACTCGTTCGACGGTCAGGAAAGGATGCTGAGATGATCTTCACCCTCAACGAAATCGCGCTGCTGCTGATCGTGCTGCTCGTGGGGCTGGTTCTGGGCCTCATCATGAGCGGGCGGGGCAAATATAAGCGCTATTGGCGCGATGAACAGCTTGCCCACGCCCAGGCGATCAAGGATCGGGATGCGCGGCTGACGGCGGCGCAGGAAGGGATCGCGGAACTGGAACGCCAGTCGGGGCCGATCGGCCGAGGCGGCGCTGCGGTAAGTGCTGGAACCGTGCACGGCCGCGACGATTTCAGCCTTATTCGCGGCATCACGCCGCAGGATGAAATCGCGCTCCATGAGGCAGGCTATCAGCGCTATGGTCAGATCGCCGCCATCAGCAGCGAGCAGGAAGCCGCGCTGGAGACGCGATTAGGCCTTCGGCAAGGCGTGATTTCGCGGGAGGAATGGCGGGAGCAGGCCCGTCTGCTCGATGCCCGCAAGGATGATGAGCATGCGCGACTTTATGAACAGCGCACCACCCATGTCTGAAAAATAAGGGGCGGGATCATGTCCCGCCCCTGGCTATTACTTCCGGTTCGCCAGCGCCGCCTGGGCAGCGGCAAGGCGAGCGATCGGCACACGATAAGGCGAGGCCGAGACGTAATCGAGGCCAGTCTGCTCGCAGAAGGCGATGGAGGCCGGGTCGCCGCCATGTTCGCCGCAGATACCCAGCTTGATGCCGCTGCGGGTTGCACGGCCACGTTCGGCAGCCAATTGGATGAGCTCACCCACGCCTTCGACATCGATGCTGACGAACGGGTCGCGGGCAAAGATGCCCTTGTCGACATATTGCGTCAGGAAACGGCCGGCGTCGTCGCGGCTGATGCCGATGGTCGTCTGCGTCAGGTCGTTGGTACCGAAGGAGAAGAACTCGCCCACTTCAGCGATCTCGCCCGCTCTCAATGCAGCGCGCGGCAGTTCGATCATGGTGCCGACCAGATATTCGACGCTGGCGCCCTGCTCCTCGAATACTTCGCTGGCGACGCGATCGACGATCACCTTCATCAGTTCCAGCTCTTTCTTCGTCGCGACGAGCGGGATCATGATTTCGGGGATCGGCGCTTCACCGCTGCGCTGCTTGATGATCAGCGCGGCTTCGAAGATGGCGCGGGCCTGCATTTCGTAGATTTCAGGATAGGTGACGCCCAGACGGCAACCGCGATGGCCCAGCATCGGGTTGAACTCGTGCAGTTCCGCGGCCCGGCGCTTGAGCGTTTCCACGCCGACGCCCGCCGCCTTGGCCACTTCCTCGAACTCCGCTTCGCCATGCGGCAGGAATTCGTGCAGCGGCGGATCGAGCAGGCGGATGGTGACGGGCAGGCCCGCCATCACCATGAAAATCTGCGCGAAGTCATCGCGCTGCTCGGGCAGCAGCTTGTCGAGCGCCACGCGGCGGCCCTTTTCGCTGTCAGCGAGGATCATCTCGCGAACGGCGGTGATGCGGGCGGCGTCGAAGAACATATGCTCGGTGCGGCACAGGCCCACGCCTTCCGCACCGAAATCGCGGGCGGTCTGGCAGTCCAGCGGCGTTTCGGCATTGGCGCGGACCTTGAGGCGGCGAACCTTGTCGGCCCAGGCCATCAGCACGCCGAAATCGCCAGCCAGTTCCGGCTGCACGGTCGGCACCTCGCCTGCCATCACCTCGCCGGTGGCGCCATCAATGGTGAGGATGTCACCTTCCTTGAGCGTGCGGTCGCCAATACGGAGCGTCTTGGCATTGTTGTCGATCGACAGGCTGCCTGCACCGGAGACGCAGGGGCGGCCCATGCCGCGCGCCACCACGGCGGCGTGGCTGGTCATGCCGCCACGCGCGGTCAGGATGCCCTTGGCCGCGTGCATGCCGTGAATGTCTTCCGGCGAGGTTTCCACGCGGACGAGGATGACCGAATCGCCCAGCTCATTGCGACGCTCGGCGGTGTCGGCGTCGAACACGATCGCGCCCGAAGCTGCACCCGGCGACGCGGGCAAACCCTTGGTCAGCACATCGCGGGGCGCCTTGGGATCGAGCGTCGGGTGAAGAAGCTGGTCGAGCGCGGCGGGATCGACGCGGGCGACGGCTTCTTCCTCGGTGATCAGACCTTCATTCGCCATATCCACCGCGATCTTGAGCGCGGCCTTGGCGGTGCGCTTGCCTGAGCGGGTCTGGAGCATCCAAAGCTTGCCCTGCTGCACCGTGAACTCGATGTCCTGCATGTCGCGATAATGTTTTTCGAGGATCTCGAACACCCGCGCCAGCTCGGCATAGGTTTCGGGCATCGCCTCTTCCATCGACAGCGGCTTGGCCCCTGCCCGCTCGCGTGCTGCAAGCGTCAGATATTGCGGCGTGCGGATGCCCGCCACCACGTCTTCGCCCTGGGCGTTGATGAGATATTCGCCATAATAGGCGTTCTCGCCGGTCGCGGGGTCGCGGGTGAAGGCAACGCCGGTGGCTGAGGTGTCGCCCATATTGCCGAACACCATCGCCTGCACGTTGACGGCAGTGCCCCAATCATGCGGGATCGAGTTCAGGCGGCGATAGACCTTGGCGCGGTCGGCCTGCCACGACCCGAACACGGCGCTGATCGCGCCCCAAAGCTGGTCGTTCACATCCTGCGGAAAGGGCTTGTTCCAAAGCTTTGAAACAAGAGCCTTATATTCGGCAACGAGCGCCTTCCAGTCGGCAGCGGTCATTTCCGTGTCAAGCGTATAACCCTGGTCTTCCTTGGCGATTTCAAGGGCTTCCTCGAAGGCGCCATGGTCGAGTTCCAGGACCACATCGGAATACATCTGAATGAAACGGCGATAGCTGTCCCAGGCGAAACGCTCATCGCCCGAAGCGACGGCTAGGCCGAGCACGGTTTCATCGTTGAGGCCAAGGTTGAGCACCGTGTCCATCATGCCGGGCATCGAAATGCGCGCGCCGGAGCGGACGGACACCAGCAGCGGGTCGGCCTTGTCACCGAACTTCTTGCCGGTGATGCCCTCGATATGGGCGATGCCGTCCGCGACTTGCGCGGTCAGGCTTTCGGGATAGACGCCGCCGTCGGTGTAATAGCGGGTGCACATCTCGGTCGTAATGGTGAAGCCCGGAGGCACGGGCAGGCCAATGGCGGCCATGCCGTCCAGATTGGCGCCCTTGCCGCCGAGAAGATTCTTGTCGCCCTTGCCGCCGTCATCGACGCCGCCGCCGAAACGATAAACATAACGGGTAGCGGTCGTGCTCATGCTGGCCTCTTCCATTGTCAACATAATCGCGGCTCTCCTGCACTGATTGCCGTGTATTTGTGCGATGCAACAAAACTTTAACAACAAGCAGGCGACAAACGCACCCACTTTTACGATGATTGCTCTCTTATTTCACTGATTTTCCCGCTTGGGCGGGTATCTTTCGGTATCAGCCTGTAATTTTCGAGAAATCCGCCACTGCGTGGACAGCGTCCCGTACCCGCGCAAGCAGCGCGAGGCGAGCGGAGCGCTTTGCCGGATCGGCGTCGTTCACCGTCACGCTTTCGAAAAAGGCGTCGATCGGCGCGCGCAATGTTGCAAGTGCAGCCATGGCGCCTCCGAAATCCTCCGCCGTGACGGCGGCGGTGGCGCGAGGCTCGGCGGCGTCGAGGGCGGCGATCAGGTCAGCCTCTGCCTGTTCGGGGACGTAGGTCAATTCGACCTTCTCGGCGGTTTCGACACCTTCCTTTTTGAGGATGTTGGCGGCGCGCTTGTAACCGGCGAGCAGGTTGGCGCCGTCATCGGCTACGATGAAGGACTGGAGCGCCTTCACGCGGGCGAGCAGGCGGACGAGATCGTCCTCGCCACCGAGCGCGAACACGGCGTCGATCAGGTCGTGGCGGACGCCTGCTTCCTTCTGCTGGACCTTGAGGCGATCTGCGAAGAAGTCCAGAAGATCAAAGGCGAAAGTCAGGTGACTCTCATTTGCCGGTGCGAGCTTCGATCCCTTGGGCAGACCGTCTTCATAACTTTTGACACCTTCCAACCAAAGCTTTCGGAAGAAGCCCTCGTTTAGCGCGTCATGCTGACCAATAAGTTTCAACAACGAAAACCGCAGGTCATTTTCCAATGTCAAAGCAACGAGTCCAAGCGCCGCGCGCCGAAGCGCGAAGGGATCTTTCGAACCAGTGGGCCGTTCACGCGCTGCAAAGAAGCCGCAGAGAATATCCAGCTTATCCGCAAGGGAAACGGCAACGGTCGCCGGAGCACCCGGAACCTCATCGCCTTGGCCCACCGGCTTGTAATGGTCGCGGATGGCATCAGCCACGGCATCGGGCAAGCCCTCAGCGCGGGCATAATAGCCGCCCATGACGCCCTGAAGCTCGGGGAACTCACCGACCATTTCGGTGACAAGATCGGCTTTGGCGAGCTTGGCGGCTGCGTACACATTGTTGAAAAGCTGAACCTTAGCCTGCGGCGTATCTTCCTCCGGCTTAACGATATCCGCATCAACCAACCAGCGCGCCAGTTTTGCGACGCGATCCACCTTGTCGGCCACAGTGCCGAGCTTTTCGTGGAAGGTGATCCGCTCCAGCTTCTTCGCGTGGTCCTCCAACTTCGTCTTGCGATCCTGCTCCCAGAAGAAGCGGGCATCCGACAGGCGCGCGGCAAGGACTTTGCGGTTGCCCGCGATGATCGCCGCACCATGATCCTTCGCCTCGATATTGGCGGTGCAGATGAAGGCCGGGGCAAGCTTGCCCGCGCTATCCCGCAGAACAAAATATTTCTGGTTGATACGGAGGGTTAGCTGGATGACTTCAGGGGGTACCTCAAGAAAGGCCGGAGCGAAATCGCCCAGCAGCGGTACCGGCCATTCGGTCAGGCCGGCATTTTCCGCGATAAGGCCCTTGTCCTCGATCACCGTATAGCCATGGGCGGCGGCGGCTTCATTCGCCTTGGCCTCGATGATCGACTGGCGTTCCTGATGACTGACGATCACATGGCAGGCGCGCAGCTTCTCCACATAATCATGAGCGCTGCCGATGGTGATCTCGCCCGGATGATGGAAGCGGTGGCCGAGCGTGGCATAGCCCGATCTGACGCCTTCGATCTCGATATTGACCAGATCGTCGCCCAGGATCGCGACGATGCCTTGCAACGGACGAACCCAGCGGAGGCTTTCCGTCGTCTGCGAAGCGGCACCCCAGCGCATGGACTTGGGCCAGGGGAAGGCGCGGATGATCGTGGGGACGGCTTCGGCCAGCACCCCAGCGGTGGCGCGGCCGGGCTTGTTGACCACGGCGAACCAGACGCCGTCGCGCTCTTCGAGTTGATCTTGCGTCAAACCCGTCTTGCGAAGGAAGCCTTCGAGCGCCTGCGCAGGCGCCGACGTGCGCGGGCCTTTGAACTCCTCGCTGACGGCGGCGGTTTCCAGCGGCAGGTTGCGCGCGATCAGCGCGAGGCGGCGCGGCGTGACAAAGCTGTCGAGGCTCTCCGGCTTCAGACCAGCCTTCGCCAGTTCCTCGGTGAAGAGGCGGGCGAGGTCTTCCGATGCCTTCAATTGCATGCGCGCCGGAATTTCCTCACAGCGCAATTCGAGCAGGAAATCGGTCATCACGCGGCCCACCCGTTCACTTCCATCCACTTTTCGCAGGCGCCTTTGGCCAGATCGCGCACGCGGCCGATATAGCTGGCGCGTTCCTGCACCGAAATGACGCCGCGCGCCTGGAGCAGGTTGAAGACATGGCTTGCCTTGATCGCCTGGTCATAGGCGGCGAGCGGAACCCCGACCTCCAGCGATGCCTTGCATTCCGCCTCGGCGTCCTTGAACCAGCGGAACAACTTTTCAGTGTCGGCGATCTCGAAATTCCATTTCGACATCTGCCGCTCATTCTCAAGAAACACGTCGCCATAGGTGACGCCCGCGTCATTGAATTTGAGGTCATAAACGCTGTCGACGCCCTGAATATACATGGCGAGGCGTTCGAGGCCGTAGGTCAGCTCGCCCGCGACCGGTTTGCAATCGAAGCCGCCCATCTGCTGGAAATAGGTGAACTGGGTGACTTCCATGCCGTCGCACCAGACTTCCCAGCCAAGGCCCCACGCGCCCAGCGTCGGGCTTTCCCAGTCATCCTCGACAAAGCGGATGTCGTGGACCAGCGGATCGATGCCGATCTCGACCAGCGACCCCAGATACAGTTCCTGAAGGTTCGCCGGGGACGGCTTCATGATGACCTGATATTGGTAATAATGCTGGAGCCGGTTCGGATTTTCGCCATAGCGGCCGTCGGTCGGGCGGCGGCTGGGCTGCACATAGGCGGCGTTCCAGGCGTTCGGGCCAAGGCTGCGCAGCGTCGTCGCCGGATGGAAGGTGCCCGCGCCCACTTCCATGTCATAGGGTTGCAGGATGACGCAGCCTTGGCGACCCCAATAGGCATGGAGCGTCAGGATCAGATCCTGAAAGGAGAGCGCTTTGCTTGTCGCCACGGATGATCCCCAGAAATCACGGCTCGAAAAATGACGGTTCAATTGCGGCGCGCCTTGGCGCAGCGAGGGCGCAGGGTCAAGGGAAAGAGGGCGGGAAGAAGGGTAAATCCGCTTGCTCTGTCGCGTTGGGGGACGCATGGATGGGGGCAGATCGATCAGATGGACGTAAAAACCGCATGAAATGGCCCAATTTACGCTGGCCCAATCTCCAATGGCTGGCGCCCGCCATGATGTTGCTTGGCGGATGCGCGCTGGAGCGGCCCGCTTCCGCTCGCGATACGGCGGCGCGCTCGACCTATGTGACGCCCGCGCTGTGGACAGTGAAGGATGCCGACACCACCATCTATCTGTTCGGCACGGTGCATGTGATGAAGCCGGGGGTCGATTGGTATAAGGGCGGGGTCAAATCGGCCTTCGAACGGTCGGACGAGCTGGTTCTGGAAATCGTCGAGCCGGAAGATTCCAATGCCTTGGCGTCGACCATGGCGGGGGCAGCCCTGGCGCGGGACGGGGTGAAGCTGTCGGACCGGCTGGGCGCGGACGAGCGGAGCAAATATCTGACGGCGATGACCGTCAATGGCCTGCCCTGGCAAGCTTTCGAGATGTTCAATCCCTGGATGGCGGGCATGGCGCTGTCGGTGCAGCCGCTGGAGAAGCTGGGGTATAAGTCCGATCTTGGCGCGGAGAAGGTGCTGACTGCGGCGGCCAGGGCTTCGGGCAAGAAGGTCGACGCGCTGGAGACGGTCGAGCAACAGCTCGGCTATTTTGCGGGGCTGCCGATGGAGCAGCAGGTGAAGTTCCTGACCGCGACCATCGAGGGTTTGCCCGACATGGACAAGGAATTCGCCAGCCTGGTCGCGCATTGGCAGGGTGGCGAGCCGGAGAAGCTGGCGGTCGAAATGAACGAATCGCTGGAGGCGACGCCGGAGCTGGCGAAGGTGCTGCTGATCCAGCGCAACGCCAATTGGGCGAAGTGGATCAAACAGCGGCTCGACCGGCCGGGCATAGTGTTCATTGCCGTGGGCGCCGGGCATCTGGCGGGCAAGGGCAGCGTGCAGGATCAGTTGAAGGCGCTGGGCGTCTCTTCGGCGCGGGTGAAGCAGTAAAATGATGCGCCGGTGGGCGCGTTGGCTGACCCTGGAGCTTGGACTGGCGGCCTTATTTCTGATTGCGGCTTGCGGGGATGAGCCCCCTGCCCCGCCCCCGGGCGGCGGACCTGCGCTTTGGCGGGTCGAGGGCAAGGGCGTGGATGGCTGGCTGTTCGGCACCATTCATGTGCTGCCCGACAATGTGAAATGGCAGACGGCGCCGATCAGGGGCGCGATGGCGCGCGCCGATCGGTTGGTGCTGGAATCGGCGGAAATACAAGATCAGGCGCGGACGCTGGCGCAGTTCGAGAAAATGGGGCGCAGTCCGGGGCTTCCACCGCTGGAGGCGCGGGTGCCGGGCGAGGACAAGGCGGCGCTGGAGGAAATCGCCAGCGATGGCGGCACCTCCACGCGGGCGCTCTCCAGCTATGAGAGCTGGGCGGCGGCGATGTTGCTCTCCGCAGCGGCGCAGCAGGCTCTGCATGTCAGCCAGGACAATGGCGTGGAACCGGCTCTGATCGCGGCGTTCAGGGATGCCGGCAAGCCGATCGGCGGGCTGGAGACGGTGGAGCGCCAATTCCGGGCCTTCGACACGCTGCCGGACGCGGCGCAGCAACGATTGCTGATCGATACCGTGCATGAGGCGCAGGATATGCGGACGCTTTACGACCATATTCTCAAGGCCTGGATCAAGGGGGATATGGCCACGCTCGCACAGGCCGATCAGATCGGTGAGGAGCCAAATCCAGTGGTCGAGCAGGCGGTGCTGATCGACCGCAACCGCGACTGGGTGAAATCGGTGAAGGCGCTCAAGGGGCGACCGTTCATCGCCGTGGGCGCGGGGCATCTGACCGGCAAGGGCAATCTGATCGAACTGCTGCAAGCCGAGGGGTATAAGGTGACGCGGGCGCAATAGAGCGCCCCTTGCTTTCCCGCGCTTTTCTGTTATTGGGCGCCGGTCCCGACATGGTCATCCCTGGAGGCGTGGCGGGCGATTACATCAATTTGCTTTTGGAGACACGCAATGAGCGAGCAGCTTACGCTGTCGGCAGAGGCACGCGATCGGGCAGGCAAGGGAGCCTCCCGCGCTCTCCGCCGTGAGGGCCGCGTACCCGCCGTCATCTATGGTAACAATGAAGAACCGCAGTCGATCCATGTCGAGGAAAAGCTCCTCAACAAGCTGCTCGGCACCGGCCACTTCTTCAATTCGGTCGTCTTCGTCGAAGTCGGCGGCAAGAAGGTCCGCACCCTGCCCAAGGATGTGGCTTTCCACCCCGTGAGCGACCGTCCGCTGCACGCCGACTTCCTGCGCGTTTCGGAACATGCCACCGTCCACGTCAACGTGCCGGTGCGCTTCGAGAATGAAGACGCCTCGCCCGGCATCAAGAAGGGCGGCGTTCTGAACATCGTCGCGCATGAGGTCGAACTGATCGTCGACGCCGCCGAGATCCCCGACGATGTCGTCGTCGACCTGGCCGGCCTGGACGTGGGCGAAACGATCCACATCAGCGCCGTCAAGCTGCCCAAGGGCGCCAAGGCTGCCCATGACGAGAGCGACTTCACCGTCGCGACCATCGTTGCTCCCTCGGCTCTCAAGAGCGCCGAAGGCGACAACGAAACCCCGGCCGAAGGCGAATAAGCCTTTTGCCCTCAGCCCTGCAGGGCTGGAAATTCCGATCCCGCTCGCCTACCCGGCGGGCGGGATTTTTCTTTGGAGTGGACAAGCGATGCAGATCTGGGTGGGCCTGGGCAATCCCGGAACCCAATATGCGATGAACCGGCATAATGTCGGCTTCATGGCTGTCGACGTCATTGCGGACATGCATCGCTTTTCGCCGCCGAAGAAGCAGTTCCAGGGCTGGGTGCAGGAAGGCCGGATCGGGCCGGAAAAGATCATCCTGCTGAAACCCGCAACCTTCATGAACGAGAGCGGGCGGTCGGTGGGTGAAGCCATGCGCTTCTACAAGCTCGCGCCGGAGGACGTGACCGCCTTCCACGATGAACTCGACCTTGCGCCGATGAAGGTGAAGGTGAAGCGCGGCGGCGGTAATGCCGGGCATAATGGCCTCCGCTCGACCGATGCGCATATCGGGGCGGAGTTTCGCAGGGTGCGGATCGGCATCGGGCATCCGGGGCACAAGGACCGGGTGCATGGCTATGTGCTGGGAAATTATCATAAGAGCGAGACGGACGCGCTGGCCGACATGCTGGGCGCGATCGGTGCGGAGGCCGAATGGTTGGCAAAGGGCGATGATGCCCGGTTCATGAATGAGGTGGCGCTGCGGCTGGCGGACTGATGCGCGCCCGTCCGCCCTGCGCTCACGGCGAGCCGCAGGCGGTGGATTGCGGTTTGTCGCATGTCCGGGCCATAGAGGAAATCTGACTTCTTTCTTTCCCAAGGGGATATGGGTGATACAGACCGTCGCGACGAAGCCTTTTGACGACCAGAAGCCCGGCACGTCCGGTCTGCGCAAGAAGGTCCGCATTTTCCAGCAGCCCCATTATGCGGAAAATTTCGTCCAGTCGGTGTTCGACAGCCTAGAGGGCTATAAAGGCCAGACTTTGGTGGTCGGCGGCGACGGGCGCTATCTGAATCGAGAGGTCATTCAGATCGTGCTGAAAATGGCGGCGGCCAATGGTTTTGGCCGGGTGTTGGTGGGTCAGGGCGGCATATTGTCCACGCCGGCGGCCTCGCATCTGATCCGATCTTCCGGGGCCTTTGGCGGACTGGTGCTTTCGGCCAGCCATAATCCGGGCGGGCCGGATGAGGATTTCGGGATCAAGTACAACGTCTCCAATGGCGGCCCCGCGCCGGAGAAGGTGACGGACGCCATATATGAGCGGACGCTGGCGATCGACAGCTATCGCATCCTTGAGGCAGGCGACGTTGATATCGATACGCTTGGCGCCAGCCGGTTGGGCGATATGACCGTAGAGGTGGTCGATCCGGTGGCGGGCTATGCCGGGTTGATGGAGAGCCTGTTCGATTTTGCCGCCATCAGGGCGATGATCGCGGAAGGCTTCACCCTTTCCTTCGACAGCATGAGCGCCGTCACCGGGCCTTATGCGGTCGAGATTTTCGAACGGCGGCTGGGCGCGCCTGCGGGAACCGTGCGGAACGCCACACCCCTGCCCGATTTCGGTCATCATCATCCTGATCCCAATCTGGTCCACGCCAAGGCATTGTACGACCGGATGATGGCGGCCGACGCGCCGGATTTCGGGGCCGCTTCGGATGGCGATGGCGACCGGAACCTGATCATCGGGCGGCACTGCTATGTGACGCCTTCGGATTCGCTGGCCGTACTGGCGGCCAATGCGCATCTGGCGCCCGGCTATTCAGGCGGCCTCAAGGGCATCGCCCGGTCGATGCCGACCAGCGGCGCGGCGGATCGGGTGGCGGAGAAGCTCGGCATTCCGCTCTATGAGACGCCGACGGGCTGGAAATTTTTCGGCAATCTGCTGGATGCCGGGATGGCGACCATCTGCGGCGAGGAAAGCGCGGGCACCGGGTCCGATCATGTGCGCGAGAAGGACGGCATCTGGGCGGTGCTGCTCTGGCTCAATATCCTTGCCGTCCGGCGGCAGAGCGTGGCGCAGATCATGACCGGGCATTGGGCGACCTATGGCCGCAATTATTATGCGCGGCATGACTATGAAGCCATCGCCAAGGACAAGGCCGATGCGCTGATGGATGCGTTGCGGGATAGGCTGGCGACCTTGCCCGGTTTCGCGACCATCCTTGGTACCGTGTCCCAGGCCGACGATTTCGCTTATACTGATCCGACCGATGGATCGGTCAGCAGCCAGCAGGGCATTCGCGTCATATTTGATGATGGATCCCGGATCGTGTTCCGTTTGTCTGGCACCGGGACCGAGGGCGCCACACTGCGGGTCTATCTCGATCGTTATGTAGGGCCAGAAGGCCGGCTAGATATGAAAACAGCCGACGCGCTGTTCCGCCTGATCGATTCGGCAGAACGCATAGCCGATATCGAAGACTTCACCGGCATGAACAGCCCGAGCGTCATCACCTGACCTTCTGCCGTGCTCCTGCGAAAGCAGGAGCACGATGCGCGGGCTGGCCAACTTAGCCCGAACAGGCTATCGGCGCGGCCAATCATTTTGACGTGAAGGCAGTTCCATGGGTTTTCGTTGCGGTATCGTCGGGCTTCCCAATGTGGGCAAGTCCACCCTGTTCAATGCGCTGACCGAGACGCAGGCGGCGCAGGCGGCGAACTATCCCTTCTGCACCATAGAACCCAATGTCGGGCAGGTCGCCGTGCCGGACGAACGGCTGCAGACCATCGCCAAGATCGGCGGATCGGCCAAGATCATCGAGACCCAGCTTGCCTTCGTGGACATTGCGGGGCTGGTGCGCGGCGCGTCCAAGGGCGAAGGGCTGGGCAACCAGTTCCTGGCGAACATTCGCGAGGTGGACGCGATCGTCCATGTGCTGCGTTGCTTCGAGGATGACGACATCACCCATGTCGAGGGCAAGGTCGATCCCATTGCCGACGCAGAGACGGTCGAGACCGAACTGATGCTGGCGGATTTGGAGAGCCTGGAAAAGCGCGTGCCGAACTTCGCCAAGAAGGCGGCGCAGGGCGACAAGGAGGCGAAGGCCGCGGCTTCCGTGCTGAGCAAGGCGCTGGACCTGCTGCGCGACGGCAAGCCTGCGCGGCTGACCCAGCCGGGCGATGATGAGGAAGAGCGCATCTTCCGTCAGGCGCAGCTCTTGACCGCAAAGCCGGTCCTCTATGTCTGCAATGTCGAGGAGGACAGCGCGGCGCAGGGCAATGCCCATTCGGCGCGCGTGTTCGAGAAGGCGGCAGCCGAAGGCGCCAAGGCGGTGATCGTGTCGGCGGCCATCGAAGCAGAGCTGATCACCATGCCGGTCGAGGAGCGCGCGGAATATCTGGAGGCGCTGGGGCTGGAAGAAGCGGGTCTGGCTCGCATCATCCGGGCGGGGTACGAGCTGCTGGGCCTCATCACCTTCTTCACCGTCGGGCCGAAGGAAGCCCGCGCCTGGACCGTCTTCAAGGGGTCGAAAGCGCCTCAAGCGGCGGGCGCGATCCATACCGATTTCGAGAAGGGCTTCATCCGCGCCGAAACCATGGCCTATGCCGACTATGTCCAGTTCAACGGGGAGGCCGGAGCGAAGGAAGCGGGCAAGTGGCGCTCCGAAGGCAAGGAATATGTGACGCAGGACGGCGATATCATGCTGTTCCGCTTCAACGTCTGATCCAGCCATGCTGCGGCCGGGACAGATGCCCGCCCGGCGCAAGGCGGCCTTTCCACCCAGTGTCGACGAAAGGACGCGGCTGCTGATTCTCGGCAGCCTGCCCGGCGACGCGTCGATCAAGCAGGGCGAATATTATGCGCATCGCGGCAACGCCTTCTGGTCGCTGATGGGCGACGTGCTGGGAGAGGATCTGCGCGGCCTGCCCTATGCCATGCGGTTGAAGCGGCTGAAAGCGCGGCGCGTCGGATTGTGGGACGTGATCGAGAGCGCGGATCGGGAAGGCAGTCTGGATAGCGCGATCCGGGGGGCGGAGTTGCGCGATCTGTCCGCTTTCGTGGACCGGCTTCCGGCGTTGGAGGCGGTGGCCTTCAACGGCAAGACGGCGGCGCTGCATGGGCGGCGGCAGATCGGGGAACGGCCGGGGCTGGCATTGATCGACCTGGCCTCCTCCTCCGGTGCCTTCGCCAGCATGACGCGGGAGGCCAAGCGCAGCGCCTGGATGGCTATCGCGCCTTTTAGCGGGGACGCGTAGAGCGTCGTCACTTTACCGTCACGATCCGGCTGTTAAGGCATGCATCATGCTTTTCCGCCGCCTACCCCTCACCTGCCTTTTCATGCTCGCCGCGCTCAGCGATTGCGCGCCGGTCGAGCAGCGGCCGGTTTCCACCCTCGCTCCCGTCGAGCAGCGTCAGCCCGTCACAATCCTGGTGTCGATCGACGGCTTTCGGCCGGACTATCTGAAGCGGGGCGTGACGCCGCATCTCTCCACACTGGCGGCGGACGGGGTCGAGGCGCCGATGCGGCCATCCTTCCCGACCAAGACCTTTCCCAATCACTGGGCGATCGTGACCGGCGACCGGCCCGACCGCAGCGGCATCGTCGCCAACAAGATGGAGGATGCGGCGCGACCAGGCGACATATTCACCATGGCGAGCGACGATCCCTTCTGGTGGAATGAGGCAGAGCCGATCTGGGTAACGGCGGAAAAGGCGGGGGTGCGGACCGCGACTCTGTTCTGGCCCGGCTCCAACGTCGCTTGGGGCGCGACAAAGGCACCGTCCTGGCCCTACAAGCTGAGCGGCGGCACCCGGCCGAGCGACTGGGCGCAGTTCAATCAGGAGATTTCCGGCGTGCAGCGGGTGAACGGCGTGCTGGACCTGCTGCGCCGGCCCGCCGATATTCGGCCCCGCTTTCTAACGCTCTATTTCGATGCCGTCGACACGGCGGGGCATACATATGGGCCCGATGCGGCGGATACGAACCGGGCCGTGCAGGAGGTCGACAGACAGATCGGCATGCTCACCGACGGTTTGAAGGCGCTGGGGCAACCGGCCAATCTCATCATCCTATCCGACCATGGCATGGCGCTGAAATCCAGCGAACGGGTGGTAGCGATGGAAAAGGTTGCCAACCCGTCCGACTATCGCATCTTCGAGAGCGGCCCTTATGCCAGCCTGGCGGCGCAGCCGGGGCATGAAGCGGCGCTGGAGGCCGCCATTCTCAAGCCGCAGCCGCATATGCAATGCTGGCGCAAAAACGATATTCCCGTCCGTTTTCATTATGGATCGCACCGGCGCATACCGCCCTATTTCTGCCTTGCCGAGACCGGCTGGGTGATCCAGCCGACCGCCCCCGCAAAATCTTTCGCCGGCGGCGATCATGGCTGGGACGACCAGGCCACTGAGATGCAGGCGCTGTTCATCGCCCATGGTCCGGGCTTTGACAGCCATTTCCGGCCGCCAGCAAGCTTCGCCAATGTCGATGTCTATCCGTTGCTCGCCCGTCTGCTGGGAATTCGGCCCCTGCCGAGCGACGGTGATCCCGCGGTTCTGGCGGGCCTCTTCAGGAATTGACGTTTTCGTTAACGTAAACTATTTCCTCACCCGTTGCACAAGGAAACGGATATGAGCGAGATCGTCTATTTCGAAGATGTGGCGGTGGGTGACAGGAGCGAGTTCGGCCCGATCACCATCAGCCGGGAGGAGATCATCGCCTTTGCCCAGCAGTTCGATCCACAGCCCTTTCACCTTTCCGATGAGGGAGCAGCCGAGACCCATTTCGGCAGCCTGGCGTCGAGCGGATGGCATACCACCGCACTATCGATGAAGATGATAGTCGCGGAATGGCAGCGCAATCCGGGTGTTCAACCGGCAAGCCTAGGCGCGCTGGGCGTGGACGAATTGCGCTGGCTGCGACCGGTTCGGCCGGGCGACACGCTCCGTGGCGTTTCGGAGGTGATAGAGGTTAGGGCTTCGCGCAGTCGGCCGGAAATGGGAAGTGTCAAGACCCACGTCACCCTGTTCAACCAGCGCGACGAGCCGGTGCTGTCGATGAAGCCCATCGCCATGTTCCGGACGCGACCGGCCTGATTCAGCGCGGCTGCAGCTGGTTGGCGCGCGCGTCGGCGGCCATGATGCGGATCGACGGCTTGAGCGCACCGGTAATCTGAATGGTGTGAAGGCCGGGCGGCAGGTCGAACCACACGATCTTCCGAATGCCGGAGCAGGCCGGGCCATGGTCATGAGCGGCGGAGGTCAGCGCGGTCGTGCCGGTGGCGACATCCACCCAGGCGTCTTCGGACAGGGCTATGCCGATACGCGCCGCGTCCTTGACCGCCAGGGAGAAGAGACCGGCATAGCTTTTGGGGATGACCTTGCCGGGCCGAACGACGAACTGGACCTGCGCGCCGGGGCGGAGCGTTGCCGTGACCGGCTTGCCAAGGATAAGGCGCGGCGCGGTGGAGCCCGTTGCGCCGGCGGTGGCGGTGCCGCTTTGGGTCCAGCTTGTCCAGGATTCGGCCAGGAGTGGCGGGCTGGCGCAGGGATCGGGCGCGGCTTGCGCGCTAAACGGGGTAAGGGCCAGGAGGAAGGCAAGCCGCTTCATTCGTAGATCCTTTCTACTGGTCCCATGCTGCGCATTTCCGCTCTGCGCTTCCGTTGGATTGGGGCGGTTACTTCCGCCCGAACAGTTTCTCGATATCGCGATGCCCCAGCTTCACCCAGGTTGGACGACCATGATTGCACTGGCCGCTGCGAGGCGTGATCTCCATTTCGCGGAGCAGCGCGTTCATTTCCGCGACGCTCAAGGTCCGGCCTGCGCGCACCGAGCCGTGGCAGGCCATGGTGGCGGCGACCAGATCGAGACGCTCCTTCAGGGACAGCGCACTGTCATAGGCGGCAAGGTCGTCGGCCAGGTCGGATACCAATCCCTGCACATCGCCCTGCCCCAACATCGCGGGGGTTGCGCGCACCAGCATGGCGGCGGGACCGAAGCGTTCCAGTTCGAGCCCGAAATCCTTGAGTTCCGCGATCCGCGCCTCCAGCCGGTCGCAGGCGGGTTCATCCAGTTCGACCACTTCGGGGAGGAGGAGCGCCTGCGCCGCGACGCCCTGCCCTTCCATGGCGCGGCGCATGCGTTCCAGCGTCAGACGCTCATGGGCGGCGTGCTGATCGACGATGACGAGGCCGTCCTCGGCTTCGGCCACGATATAGGTGCGGGCGACCTGACCGCGGGCAACGCCCAGCGGGAAACTGCTTCCTTCCGGTGCGGGCGCGGCGGCGGGTTCGGCGCGGGCTTGCGGCGGAGGCGTGAGGAAGCTGGGACGGCGTTCGGCTACGGCATAGCTGGGGATCGGCGTCCCGGCGGCTTCGAAGATCGGCATGGCGCCGATCGGCGTGGGGGAGATGGGTTCGGGTTTCCATGCGGAGAGGCCGGCGGGATCGGCATGCTGGACGGCGCGGAAACCTCCGGCATCGAGGGCGCGGCGCAGGCCGGAAACAATCATGCCCCGGATCAGCGCGGGGTCGCGGAAGCGGACCTCGGTCTTGGCGGGATGGACGTTGACGTCGACCTCCAAGGGAGGAACGTCAAGGAAAAGGGCGACGACCGGGTGCCGGTCCCTCGCCAGCATGTCGGCATAGGCGCCGCGCACCGCGCCGACGAGCAGCCGGTCGCGCACCGGACGACCATTCACGAACAGGAACTGATGGTCGCCCACGCCCCGATTATAGGTCGGGAGCGAGGCCACGCCGGAAAGGCGCACCCCTTCCCGCTCCAGCGCGACGATCACATGATTGTCCACCAGCGCGCGGTCGGTAAGTGCGGCCACGCGGTCTTCGCGCGCCTCGTCGGCCTGTACGCCGAGCACCCGGCGGCCATCATGCTCCATGCTGAAGGCGATGGCTGGATGCGCCATGGCGAGGCGGCGGATGACGTCGAGGCAAGCGGCATATTCCGCCTTGGCCGAGCGCAGGAATTTGCGGCGGGCGGGGACGCGAGCGAAGAGCTGCTCGACCGTGACCCGCGTGCCCGGCGGCAAGGCGGCAGGGCCCTCGCTCACCACCACGCCATTGTCGATGGTGCGGTTCCAGCCGTCCTGTCCCTGCGGCCGGCTGTCGATGGAAAGGCGCGCCACGCTGGCGATGGAGGGCAGCGCTTCACCCCGGAAACCCAGGGTGGCGACATTTTCGATCGCGTCATCGGGTAATTTGGAGGTGGCGTGGCGTTCCAGCGCCAGCGCGATCTCTCCTGAATCCATGCCGCAACCGTCGTCGCTCACCTCGATCCGGTCGAGACCGCCATTGGAAATGCGGATGGCGATCCGGCGCGATCCGGCATCCACTGCATTTTCAACGATTTCCTTGAGCGCGCTGGCGGGTCTTTCGACCACTTCGCCCGCAGCGATGCGATTGACCAGATGTTCGGGCAGACGGCGTATTGACATTGATTAGTGACTAGCCCAAGCGAGCGCTTTCCGCGAGACACAAGCCTCAAGAAAATTTGGTTACCCAGGGGGCGGGTGGAACGTGGGGCGAACTTTCCGACTGTCCCGGTTCGCTTCGCCGGGGCGGCGGGCTGAACAGGAACAGGCATGTCGATCTTCTCGCGTCTCTTCAAACTCTCTTCCCAGGACATGGCCATCGACCTCGGCACGGCGAACACCGTGGTCTATGTGCGCGGGCGCGGCATCGTGCTCAACGAACCGTCGGTGGTGGCGGTCGAAACTCTGAACGGCGTGAAGCGGGTGAAAGCGGTCGGTGACGACGCCAAGCTGATGATGGGCAAGACCCCCGATTCGATCGAGGCGATCCGGCCGCTGCGAGACGGCGTGATCGCGGACATCGACGTGGCCGAGCAGATGATCAAGCATTTCATCACCAAGGTGCATGGCGGCAAGTCACGGCCCTGGCGCTTCCCGGAAATCGTGATCTGCGTGCCGTCGGGCTCGACCAGCGTCGAGCGCCGCGCGATTCGCGATGCGGCGAGCAATGCCGGCGCATCCCAGGTTTTCCTGATCGAGGAACCCATGGCCGCCGCGATCGGCGCCGACATGCCCGTGACCGAACCGATCGGCTCCATGGTGGTCGATATCGGCGGCGGCACGACCGAAGTCGCGGTGCTGTCGCTGCGGGGTCTGGCCTACACCACCTCCGTTCGCGTGGGCGGCGACAAGATGGACGAGGCGATCGTGTCCTTTGTGCGCCGTCACCACAATCTGCTCATCGGTGAAGCGACCGCCGAACGGATCAAGAAGCAGTTCGGCGTGGCCCAGCCGCCCGAGGACGGCGTGGGCGAGACGATCCACATCAAGGGCCGCGATCTGGTGAACGGCGTGCCCAAGGAAATCTCGATCAATCAGGGCCAGATCGCGGATGCGCTGGCCGAGCCGATCAGCACCATCGTCGAGGGCGTCCGTATCGCGCTGGAAAACACCGCGCCGGAGCTGGCGGCGGACATCGTCGATCAGGGCATCGTGCTGACCGGCGGCGGCGCGCTGCTCAAGGGGCTGGACGACGAGCTGCGCGACGAGACCGGCCTGCCCGTCACCATCGCTGAAGATCCGTTGACCTGCGTCGCGATCGGCACGGGCCGCGCAATGGAAGATCCGATCTTCCGGGGCGTTCTCCAGACCGCCTGAATTTGTTCCGGTTCGGTTGAACCGGAACAAATTCGGCATTTTTTGTTTGCCGTGATTTCCGAGCCGCCAGATGAATGTATCTGGCTTGAAATCACTTAGAGGGGAAAGCATGGCGCGGCCACCCAGCCGACGCCCCGGGCACAACCGGAAGGCGCAATATAGCCTCTTCGCCAGTTATGTCGTGGCGATGACCGGCGCCGCCGTCGGCCTGCTTCTGGTGGTTGTCGCCGTTTTCGATCCGACCGGCTTCGCCGCGATCCGCATCGCGACGGCGGAAGTCACGCGTCCGGCGTCCGTGACCTTGAAGAATATGGTGAGCGGGGTCGCCTCGATCGATGAAGTGCTGGCCAGCTATTGGCACGCGGGGTCGCAGAATGTGGCCCTGCGGCGGCAGGTGGAGGCGGACCGCAACCGGATCATCGAGGCGCAGGCGGTCGCGCAGGAAAATCTGCGGCTCAAGAAACTGCTCAAGCTTGTCGAGGATGATGGCAGCGAATTGCTGACGGCGCGGTTGATCGCCTCCTCCTCCTCCAGCACGAGGCGGTTTGCGCGGCTCAATGCCGGGCGTTGGCAGGGGGTGCGGCCGGGCATGCCTGTGCGCGCGCCGGAGGGGTTGATCGGGCGCATCCACATCACCACGCCCAATACGGCGGAGGTGCTGCTGTTGACCGACACCAGCAATATCGTGCCGGTGCGCCGGGCCAACGACAGCGTGCCTGCCATTTCCACCGGGCTTGGCGATGGGACATTGGAAATCCGGGCGCTTGCAGCGGGACGCAATCCCTTTAAGCCCGGCGACCTGCTTGTGACGTCTGGAATCGGCGGGGTCTATCAGCCCAATATTCCGGTAGCAGTGATCGTACGGATCGAGGGTGAGATCGCCTATGGCGTGCCCCTTGCCAATCCGTCCAAGGTCGACGCCGTGGTGGTCGAGCGCTCCTTCGAGGAAACGGTGACGCGGACCGACGTCAATGCATCGGCCACGCCGTTCGAGCCGGAAGCGGCGGAAAATGCGGCCGTCGGTACGCCACCGCCATGATCGACCCGCATCTGCAGCATGTGCCCCGCCTGGGCCGCCACCCTTCGCGCTTTCGGCTGGCGGGAACGCCGGTCATCACGGTGATGCTGGGATCGCTGGTGACGGCCCTGCCGGTGATCGCGCAATCGCCGGTCATGCCGCCTTTCGGCCTGTTGCTGCTGCTGTCCTGGCGGCTGCTGCGTCCGGACTTGTGGCGAACCTGGATCGGCGTGCCGCTCGGCCTGTTCGATGACATTGCCAGCGGCCAGCCGATCGGGTCGGCCATGTGCCTGTGGACCATCACCCTGATCGGCATCGATGCGGTCGAGCATCGCATGGTTTGGCGAAGCTATCGGCAGGACTGGTTAATCGCGTCCATGGCGATTATCTTCTGCATCGCCGGCGGCGTTTTCTTCGCGCGGATCACCGGCGGAGGAAGTATCAAGCTGTTGCTGGTTGCGCCGCAAATGCTTTGGACGGTCCTGCTCTTTCCCTTCGTCGTCCGGCAATGCGCCCGGATCGATAGCTGGCGCGTGATGGCATGAAGCTGCCCCTGCTCAAGAAGAAAACCGTTACAGAAGCCTCCCTGTCCTTCACTTTCACGCGCCGCGCGATGGTCGTGGGCGGATTGCAGGGGGCGGTCGGGGCGTTGCTGGTCGGGCGGATGGGCTGGATCAGCGTCGCGGAGAATGAGAAATATAATCTGCTGTCGGAGAGCAATCGCGTCAATCTGACGCTGATTCCGCCGCGTCGGGGATGGATTATCGACCGCAACGGGCGGCCGCTGGCGAACAACCGGACGGACTTTCGCGTCGACCTGATCCCGGAGCGGGTGACGGATGCGGAGAATACGATCCGCAGCCTGGCCCATCTGCTGGCGCTGAGCGATGACGAGGTCGACCGGATCAAGGAAGAGCTGGACAAGTCGGCCGGCTTCCGGCCGGTGCAGGTGGCGGAAAAGCTGACCTATGATCAATATGCGGCGGTCAGCGTGCGGCTGCCCGACCTGCCGGGGGTCGCGCCCAGCCAGGGCTTTTCGCGCAACTATCCCGGCGGGGCCACGGTCGGCCATCTGCTGGGCTATGTCGGCGCAGCGTCGGCCAAGGATTATGAGGAGCGCAAGGATCCGCTGCTGATCACGCCGGGCTTCAAGGTCGGCAAGGACGGGCTGGAGCGGTCGTTCGACAGGGAACTGACCGGCAAGCCGGGCGCGAAGCGGGTGGAGGTGACCGCTCGGGGCAAGATCGTGCGGGAACTCACCACCCGGCCCGACACGCCCGGCAATCCAATCAAGCTCACCATCGATGCGGGCTTGCAGGAATATGCCGGGCGGCGGCTGGCGACGCAGAGCGGGTCGGTGGTGGTGATCGACTGCCACAATGGCGATGTGCTGGCGATGGCATCGATGCCCAGCTTCGATCCCAACAGCTTTTCCGACGGCATCAGCCATCTGGAATGGGACATGCTGTCGAAGGACGACCATGTGCCCTTGCGCAACAAGACGCTGCAGGGGCTCTATCCGCCGGGGTCGACGGTGAAGCCGATGGTGGCGCTGGCGTTGCTGGAGGCGGGGATTTCGCCCATGGATACGGTGAATTGCCCCGGCGCGATCCGGGTCGGCAACACGCTGTTCCACTGTCACAAGAAACGCGGCCATGGCTCGCTCAACATGCGGGGCGCGATCGCGCAGAGCTGCGACATCTATTTCTACACGATGGCACAGCGGATCGGCATGGACCGGATCGCCAGCATGGCCCGGCGCGTGGGCATGGGGCAGAAATTCCAGCTCCCCTTCCCCAGCCAAAGCTTCGGCACGGTGCCGGACCCAGCGTGGAAACTGAAGAAATATAATCAGAAATGGCAGGTCTACGACACGGTCAACGCGACCATCGGTCAGGGCTATATGCTGATCAACCCGTTGCAGATGGCCGTGATGGCGTCGCGGCTGGCGACGGGCAGGCAATTGATGCCGAACTTCATCTTCGGCGCGCAGCGACCCTCTCCGGCGCCTGTGGGCGTGAATGAGGAGCATCTGGTGACGATCCGCGACGCGATGAGCGCGGTGGTGAACGGCGGCGGCACCGGCGGCGCGGCGCGCATTCCCCTGCCCGGCGTGATGATGGCGGGGAAGACCGGGACGGCGCAGGTACGCCGCATCACCATGGCCGAGCGCGGCGGCGGCGTGCGCAGCAACGCCTCCCTGCCCTTCAAGCTGCGCGACCATGCGCTGTTTCAGGGCTTCGCGCCGTTCGACAACCCGCGCTATGCCATCGCCTGCATCCTCGAGCATGGCGGCCATACCAACCGCGTCGAGGACGCGCCGATGATCGCGGCGGACACGATGACCTACCTGTTCGATCAGGCCAAGGCGATGGAGAAGCTGGAGTCGATCGAAAAGGATTGGGGCGGCCCCCCCGCCGAGCGCATGGCGCGGCAGATGGCGGCCTACAGGCTGGCAAAGGCCATCGAAAAGGGTGAGGCGCCACCGCCGGAGGCGGCCAATGCGATGAATGCGGCGGAGGGAAGCAATGCCTCGACCGCCCCGCCAGCGCCAACCGCTCCGGTCGATGCCGACGATGCGCCCCCTCCGGCGGACACCGCACGATGAGCATCGTTCCGGAGCCCCTGACCGAATTTCCCTGGCGCGTGCTGGGCATATTGCTCGCCATTGCGGGGTTCGGGACGCTGGTGCTGTACAGCGCCGCCGGGGGCAGCATCACGCCCTGGGCGATCAACCAGGGCGTGCGCTTCGTCATCTTTGCCGGCATGGCGCTGGTGCTGAGCCGCATTCCGCTGCGGACATTCGCCCGTTTTGCCTTCCCCGCCTATGGCCTCGTGCTGGCCGCCCTTTTTCTGGTCGAACTGATCGGCGGGGTCGCCGGGGGCAGCCAACGATGGATCAACCTCGGCTTCATGCAGTTGCAGCCTTCCGAATTCATGAAGCCGATCATCGTGCTTGCGGTCGCGCGTTTCTATGCGTTGCTGCCAGTGGGGGAAATAAGGCGCTGGAACGCCATCTGGCCGGCACTGGTGCTGATCGGCGTGCCCTTCATGCTGGTGCTGGTGCAGCCCGACCTCGGCACCGCGACGATGATCGCGGCAGGCGGGGTGACGGTGATGTTCCTCGCGGGATTGCCGCTGCGGCTGTTCGTCGGATCGGGGCTGGCCTTCGCCGCCATCGTCCCCATCGCCTTCAGCTTCCTGCACGATTATCAGAAGAACCGCGTCCTGATCTTCATGGACCCGGAAAGCGATCCCCTGGGCGCGGGCTATCATATCAGCCAGTCGAAGATCGCCATCGGTTCGGGCGGCATATTCGGCAAGGGGTTTCTGCAGGGCACGCAGAGCCATCTCGACTATCTGCCCGAGGGGCATACCGACTTCGTCTTCGCCACCATGGCGGAGGAATGGGGGCTGATGGGCGGGGTGCTGCTGATCGGCGCCTTCATGCTGCTGTTCCGCTGGGGCATCGGCGTGTCGATGCGCGCGCAGGACAAATATGCCCGGCTGGTGGCGGCGGGGCTGACCACGACGATCTTCTTCTATGTCGCGATCAATCTGATGATGGTCATGGGCCTGGCGCCGGTGGTGGGCATTCCCCTGCCCTTCATGTCCTATGGCGGATCGTCGATGCTGACGGTCATGCTGTGCGTCGGCATCATCATGGCCATCGAGCGGTCGGGACGGCGGCGCAGCCGGCCAGGAAGCTGGGGTTGAAATCGGGGTCGGAACGCCCCTGTTTGCAAAATTTTGCCGCGCTGGGCGATTTCCTGTTTGCAAAGTCCGATGCGACTGCTAACAGCCCGCCCACGCCAAGGCGACGGCCCGCAAGGGACTAGCCGAAAGCAGGTGTGGACGCATAGCTCAGTTGGTAGAGCAGCTGACTCTTAATCAGCGGGTCCTAGGTTCGAGCCCTAGTGCGTCCACCAAATTCCTGCGGATCAAGGCGCAAGCCGAAACCGGCGTGGACGCATAGCTCAGTTGGTAGAGCAGCTGACTCTTAATCAGCGGGTCCTAGGTTCGAGCCCTAGTGCGTCCACCAAAAAAAGTGCGTGCACCAGATCCTGCCGCATATTTGTTTCTCCATAGCCAGCACTCAGCTCCTTTGATAGGCGCTCCTCTTAACCCAGGCCTCTGATCAGACCGGCAAGGCGGTGGTGAACTTCGTCATGGACAGGGCGAAGTGGGAGGCCGCGCCCGCGACTGAGGGATGGCCCAGCAGGGTCATCATCAGGAAACGGTTATAGTCAGCGACATCCGCAACGACCACGCGCAGCAGATAGTCCCATTCTCCGGACATGGAGAAGCATTCGACGATTTCCGGGCGGCCGTCGACAAATTGCTCGAAGGCGCGGCGCGCTTCCTGCGCGTGACTGCGCATGCGGATGTTGCAAAGGACGTTGACGCCGCGCCCGACCTTCTCCGGATCGACCAGCCGAACCGTACCGGCGAGGATGCCCGCAGCCTCCAGCGCCTTGATCCGGCGCCAGCAGGAGGCGCTGGACGCCCCCACCCGCTCGGCCAGATCGGCATGGCTGAGCGTCGCATCTTCCTGCAGGGCCGCGACGATCTTCCGGTCGATGGCGTCTATCTGGCGATCCTGTTTCATGATCGGCAGAATAGCCATGGCGCGTATTTCATCCAAGAGCCGATTGGAATGATCCGCCGCGGATGCTTTTACCCCGGCAGAGGTTCCCAAATCGCTTTCCTTTTCGGCCAGTAGGGCTATTCTGTCGGCAGGTCGCATCAGGTGACTGGGGCTGCGTAAAATGATCGACCTTTCTCCTCAGCCCCAAGACAAGAGCAGCGGCACGAAGGCGGCGCCCGCCGTACCTCAGCATGATCCGGTGCTTCGCGAAAATGGAGATGGCAAAGGCGCGCGGCAGTGGTGGCAATTTTCGCATGAGGGAGCGGAGGCTGCGATCCAGCGGCTATCGCGTTGGGCCGGTCCTATCGCTCTGCTGCTGGCGCTCTGTTTGCTGGGCTGGTGGATAATCCGCTGATCCTGCTCGTGATTCGGGTTTGAAGGGGTCTGTCAGGCGCCCAACCCATCGATGAAGGCCAAATACTTAATTCAGGTCGTCGCAAATCTGGGGCAGAGCGTCTTTCAGGATAAACGGATCATCGGAAAAGCGGGTCTACGCATCCCGCCCCCGATTGTCAGTCCCTCCCATTTATGTCCTGCTGCTGCGCAACATAAATCAAAATGCTGCGGATGTCTGATGGTTAACACACTGCCGCGCGGCGGTGCCCAGCTTGACGTCAAGACATAAAAAGGGTTGCAGATGTCGAAAATTGATCTGGCGATCAAAGGTGTTCCCAGTCGCCAGCCCGCTACAGCCGCCGGTCAACGGAATGCGCGGCTTTGGTTGTGCGTGTTGCTGCTGGTCGCTGATATGGCCGCGCTCGCCACGGGCTTTGCCTTCGGGCTGCGCGCTGCCGGCTTACCATGGCTGTCGGACGGGCAATGGCCGCCGCTGGCGGGCGGCATGATCGTCTATGCTGTCCTGGCTTTCCATAATCAGGCCTATAATCCCCATTGCCTGACGCGCATGACGCAGTCCTGCCGCAGCGCGACCATGGCCTTTGCAGGAACATTGCTGATCTTCCTGCTCGTCCTGTTCTCCCTGAAGGCGACCGGGCAATTGTCGCGCCTGGGAATTTCGGCCGGAATCTTGTGCAGCGGGACTTTGCTCGTTCTGCAACGATTGATGATCGTGCACACGGTTCGCCGGAACTTTGCCGATGGATTGTTCGCACAGTTGCTGATCATCGATGACGGCGTCATTCCCGACGATGTCAGCGGCATGGTGATCGTGGATGCGGGCGCGATCGGGCTGCGGGCCGATTTGGACGATCCCTATATGCTGCATCGGTTGGGGACGCTGCTGCGCGATTATGATCGCGCCGTGATCTCCTGCCCCGCCGAGCGCAAGGCCGACTGGGCGCAGATGCTCAAGGGCGGCAACATATTGGGCGAGATCATCGTGCCGGAATTGGACCCGATGGCGCCGCTCGCCGTGCAGGCCTATCGCGGGACGCCGACTTTGGTGGTGTCGCGCGGGCCGCTGAACCTCGCCAACCGGGCGAAGAAGCGGTTGTTGGACATCGCGCTGACGGTGCCGGTGCTGATCGCGCTCGCTCCGCTGATGGCGGTCATAGCGATCCTCATCAAGCTGGACTCGCCGGGGCCGGTCTTCTTCCGGCAGGAGCGGATCGGGCGCGGCAACATGCTGTTCCATATCCTGAAATTCCGCAGCATGAAGGTGGAGCAATGCGACGCCGCTGGCGCCACCTCGACGCAGCGGGACGACAATCGGATCACGCGGATCGGCGCCTTCATCCGCAAGACCAGCATCGATGAACTGCCGCAGTTGATCAATGTGCTGCTGGGCGAGATGAGCCTGGTGGGGCCACGTCCCCATGCGCTGGGGTCGACGGCGGAGGAGCAGCTTTTCTGGCAGGTCGATCGGCAATATTGGCATCGCCATGCGCTGAAGCCGGGGATTACCGGCCTGGCGCAGATCCGCGGGTTCCGCGGCGCGACCGAGACGCGGCGCGACATATTGAACCGCGTCGAGGCGGATCTGGAATATCTGCACGGCTGGAGCCTGACGCGCGATATTGCGATCTTGTTCGGGACGCTCAACGTCCTGGTGCACAAGAACGCCTATTAGGAGCACTTCCCATCCTCCCTGCATGGGGAGGATTTCATAGAAACGACTCGAAGAAGCGCCAAAGACGCAAAGAGCGCAAAAGGGTTCCGCAAGAAAAACGAAATTCACGACGAATTGTTGCCGCAAACGCCTTACCGCAAAATATCTTATCCCAGATTAATGATTCGGTGATCCCTGGCTGTCATATGCGACGAATTGATGTCGTCGCCCTTCCCTTCCCAACTATTTGTTAACCGCAAAATCGGATATGTCCGTCATCACCAATCGGGCGGCGGGAACAGCGACGTGGCGGAAGATTTTGCAGTGGTTGCAGTGGCACCTACGTTGATCGAAACGGCAGAGGTCCGTCGGGACATTCCGACGCATGTCGACGGCATTACTTTTGTCGATCGGGCCGAACAGGGCGTGCAGTTCGTCTCGCGCTGGGCGGGCATTCTTGCTTTCGTCGGCGCGGTGGCGGCGATCGTCTGGCTGGTCGTCTGAGCAGAATCGCTCAAGCCTCCAAGCTTTCTCCCAGATTAACAGCTTCAGGGTGCGGCGGGATTGTCCCGGCGCGCCCTCTTTTGCGATGACCCGAGCCGTTGTTTTGACACGATAAGCTGCTTTCCAGGCAGTGGCGTTACGGTGAAATCCCTATAGCATGCCCAAATTGCTGCAATGCAATAAGGGTCGAAGATTGACAATATGCAATGAACCACATTTGCGGGGCAGCTTTTCTGCGCCCTGCAAAAACGAATTCCAATGGTCGCGCACCTTCATGGCCGCTGCGCTAAGTGGTGCGTCAATTGTCGCGGCCGTTCCTTCCGTTCTGCATGCGCAGAATGATGACGGAACGACTGTGCAGAAACGCGTCCAGAATCCGGAAGAGGAAAAGCGCCTCAAGCAATATGGTCTTCATCTGACCGCCGGGCTCGACCTTCTCTATGATGACAATGTCTATCGCGTGGACGACCGGGTGGAAAATCCAATCGACGACCTGATCGTGACGCCTTCGGTAGAGGCCACTTTTGGCAGACCGATCGGGCGGCACGACATATTACTGCGCGGCAAGATCGGTTACGACCGCTTCATTTCCGAAGGCCAGCGCAGCAAGCTGCGGCTGGATACGGAGGCGAAGGCGAATATCCGCTTCGGCGCCACCTGCCTGATCACGCCCCGGGCGGCCTATCGCCAGCAGCGGGCTGATTATGGCGACATCAACTCGGCAACGGAAAATCTCCAGAAATTTGCGACTATCGGTGCCGATTTCACCTGTGAGCGGCCGGGGCTGTTTCCGGTGGCGAGCTATGAGCATGACACGACGCGCAACGCCGCTGCGTTCGACTATGCCGATCAGACCAGCGATACCTTCATGGGCGGCGTGGGCTATTCCATGCCCAGCCTAGGCACGCTGACCGCTTATTATGAGCGGGTGAACAGCAAGCGCGACACGCTGGGGATTGAGAACCGGATCAACAGCTATGGCGTCCGTTTTCAGCGCGCAGTGACGCCGATCACGCAGATCGACGCAGATCTCCGCTGGCTGGACGTGAACAGCGACAGCGCGGCGGTGGGCGGCTATAATGGACTGGGCTGGAAAGTCAGCCTTTCCACGCAGGCCATTCCGCGCCTGAAGCTGACCGCCACGACCGAGCGGGCGATCATCAACGACAGCCTGATCGCCAGCGGTTTCGCCATCGACACCAGCTATCGCATCCAGGGCGAATTCTCGATCTCCGAACTTACCTCAGCCGGGCTATATGCGGAGTGGGACCGGCGCAAATTCCGGCAGGATGCGGCGCTTCGTCCCTATTCGATCACGGCTGATCGCAATCGTCGCTTTGGTGCCATGCTGACGAGGAAACTTTCGGACCGCTTCGATCTTACGCTCGACGCCCAGCATTACGTCCGCAGAACGGACACCAGCGTATCCAATTATAGCGGTACGCAAGTGATGCTGGGCGCAGCTCTGCATTTTTAGATCCTCACCATATTGGGAGCTTGCGCTGTGAAAGCCGATACTCTCCTGAAATCCATGTCCGCCTTGCTCATGATTGCAGGATACTTCTCCGCGACTGCGCAAACCGTAGCCGGAACCGCCACGACGACTGCGGCCACACCCCCCGCCCCACAGGCGGCGAGCGCCGGCTATCAGCTTGGGCCCAATGACGAGCTGAAGATTTCCGTTTTCGGTCAGCCCGACCTGTCGACCACCACCCGCATCAAGGAGGACGGCACCGTGCTGCTCGCGCTGGTCGGCCCGGTCACGGCCAAAGGCAAGACGACATCGCAGCTCGCGCAGGACATCGCCTCGGGCTATGCCAGCGGCGGATATCTCACCAAGCCCTCGGTCAGTGTCGAGGTCAGCAACTATGTGAGCCGCTTCGTCACTGTCCTCGGCAATGTGCCGGAGGCGGGCAATTATCCGCTGGACCGCGACTATACGGTGGCGTCGATGCTCGCCAAGGCGGGTGGGTCGACCAAGGATGGCGCCAATGCCGTCATCCTGACGCCCGCCGACGGCAGTGGGCCGGTGCGCATTTCGCTGGCCGATATGGCGGCGGGCGCGATGCGGCCGCTCAAAGCAGGCGACACGCTGTTCGTGCCGCCTGCCGAGAAAATCTATGTCTACGGTCAGGTCCAGCAGCCCGGCGCCTTTGCTTATGCGCCTGGACAAAGCTTCCGGCAGGCATTGGCGCTGGCGGGCGGACCGACGCTGGCCGGTTCAACGAAACGCATAAAAGTCCGGCGGGAGGGGAAGGAAATACAGGCCAATCTGGATGATCCAGTGAAGCCTGAAGACGTCCTCATCATCCGGGAGAAGCTGTTTTGACGACACTCGATCAAAGCTTCACGCACCAACGATCCGGCCTGTTCGACCGGTTCCTGTCCCTGACGCGAAGCAGCGAAAAGCGCAACGAACGCGTCATAGCTGACGATGTACCGCTGCATCTGGACGTGCCCGCGCTGCCGGGCTTCCGGCAGGAAGCGCCGGATGTGGCGCCGGAAGGCTCCACCCATCGTCCGCTTTCGATGAGCGCCATGGCCGCGCCGATCAAGCCGATCAGCCTGCGCCGCGACAGCATCTACGCCGCGTTCAACACCGCCATGCCGGTGACGGACCGCCACGGTCTGGCCGGGCGCAACAGCGAACTGGAAAAGCTGGTCGAGGCGATCGTCGTGCAGCGCAAGCATGCCGTCATCTTCGGCACGCGCGGGTCGGGCAAGACCTCCCTCGCCCGCGTGTTCGGTGATCTGGCGGACGAAGCGGGCTGCATCGCCCTCTATGCCTCGGCCAATGGAGAAGCGGATTTCGACTCTCTCTTCCGCCCCTTCCTGACCGAATTGCCGATGAGCAGCGCGGGACAGGAGCGGGCGCGCAAGATGATGGGCGAGCCGCTCGATGTCTCCCGCCTCTCCGCCCTGCTGGTGGAGGAAGTGCGCGAGCGCGCCATCCTCATCATTGACGAATATGACCGGGTGCAGTCCGAAACGGCCAAGCAGGACGTGGCAACGCTGCTCAAGCTGCTGACCGACATTCATTCGCCGGTTCAGGTCGTGCTGGTCGGCATCGCCAGCGACATTGACGGGCTGATCGCGGCCCATCCTTCGCTCCGCCGTCACCTGGTGCCGCAGCGGGTCGCGCCGATCCCCAAGCCGGAACTGGAGCGGCTGTTACTGGCCTGCGCCAATAATGCGCGGCTTTCCATCGATGAAGATGCGTTGGACATGCTGGCGAGCGCGGCCATGGGTTCGCCCTATCATGCGCGGCTGTTCGGCATGTCGGCGGCTCTAGTGACGGAAGCGGCTGCACGCGACCGCATGGTGCTTGCCGATATCGAGCAGGGGCTGGTGTCCGCGCTGGAGGATTGGGAGGAAATGAGCGGCCAGACATACGCGCTGTTCCGCCGCATCCTGTGGGAAGCCGGGTCAGCGCCGGGTGTTGGCCGCCGGATGATCGCGCTCGCCGCCGTAGTGGCCTCTCAAATGTCGGCCATAAGCTATGAGCGGCTGGTGAAGCTTGGCCATGAAGTGCTGGGCGGCGGGTCGATCAATGAAGGCCAGGCGCGCGACGCCATGGCGCGGTTGCAACCCGCTCTGGTCCCGACGCCCAATGGCGAACTGTGGATGTTCGAAGATACGCTGGCGCCGCAATTCCTGCTGCTGATGGCGAAGCAGCCGGTGCAGAGCGCACCGCCTGTCCAGACGCCCGCCGAGGAAATGCGCGCCCTGCTCAAGGGAGTGGACGGGCTATGACCATGAACCCGATGGATTTGCTGGCGGCGCTTCAGGCGCGCTGGCGCACGGCGGCGATGATCGGAGGAATCTTGTTCCTTCTGATCGCGATCACCGCCTTTTTGCAACCGCGCCAATATATGGGCACGGCCTCGCTGCTGCTCGACCTGTCGCAGACCGACCCGACCGACACCAATACGGCGCAAGGTCCAAAGCCGGATACCGATTCCATTCTGGGCACCCAGACGGACATCATCCGCAGCGGCAAGGTGTTGAACGCCGTCGCCAGGGAAGCGGGCTTCGTCGACGCCCAGCCGACCGACATGCCGGCCGATGCGCGGCTGCAATCGGCGGCGGCCCTGGTCGGCAAGAATATGACCATTACCACCGGGCGGCAGAGCAATGTGCTCCAGATCCAGTATCTGGACGCCGATCCGCAGGTCGCGGCCAAGGTCGCCAATCTGATCGCCAAGATCTACATGCGCGAGCAGGTGGAACTGCGCGCTTCCCCGGCGCGCGGTTCGGCCAAATGGTTCGACGAGCAGACGCAGGAAGTGCGTCACCGCTATGAAATCGCCCAGAAGAAGCTGTCCGACTTCCAGCGGGCGCATGACATTATCGGCATCAACCGCATGGACCTTGAGGCTGAAAAGCTCAAGAACATGTCCTATCAGTTGACCCAGGCGCAGGCGGAAGCGGCGGCGGCCCGGTCGAAGGCTGGCGCAGGCAGCGTGTCCGACATCGAAGGGTCGCTAATCGTCCAGAATTTGCAGGAACAAGTGGCGGAGCAGTCCGCCAAGGTGTCCGAATTGCAAAAAGCGCTTGGCCCCAATCATCCGAGCATGGCGGCGGCCAATGCGCAGCTTGCCGAGCTTCAATCGAAGCTGGCGTCGGCGCGGTCCAGCCAGGCCGGCGCGGTCAGCGCGAACAGCGTGGCGGCCAGCCGTCGCGAGGGCGACCTCAAGTCCAACATGGCCGGGCAGGAGGATCGCATGATCCGCATGTCCGACGTGCAGGACCAGTTGATGGTGCTCCAGCGTGACGTCGATGCGGCGCGGCAGACCTATGACACGGTGCGCCAGCGCTTCAACGAGGCGACGCTCAAGAGCCAGATCTCGCAGCCCAATGCCAGCCCGCTCGATGCGGCGACCGTTCCTCTGCTGCCCGCCAAGCCCAACATCATGCTCTGGCTGATCGGCGGGATCGCCCTGGGCCTGGTCGGCGGCGTGGCTGCCGTGATCCTCATGGAGATCATCCATCCGCGCGTTCGCTCGGCCGCTGGCGTGGCCCGCGCTACCCAAGTCGACGTCATTACCGAACTGATGCCGGTGCCCACAGGTGGCGGCTGGTTCTTCAAACAGCAGGAGGCCGCATGAGACTGCGTTCTACGGCAGGCGCCCCACCTCAACTCACGCCGGGCAGCGCGACGACGCTACGCCCCCGCGCCCGCGATAGCCATAATTTCGCTCGCCTTGCAGTAGAGCACGGCTTTCTGGCGGAAGCCGACGTGCATCATGTCGAGGGTCATGCCCGGTCCCAGGGTCTGGCGCTGCATGATGCGGCCGTCGACCTGGGATTGCTGAACCCGGAGGATGCGGGAATCCTCGCCGCCTTGCAGGGTGGCTTCTCCCTGCTGCCGCAGGGCGACCAACGGGTCGATCCGCTGGTGGTCGCGGCTTTCGATCCCGCCAACGCCTATGCCGCCAAGGTGCGGACGATCCGCGCCAAGATGCGCGCGGCGGCCAAGGATGGCGACCCCGCCTCCCTGCGGCTGGCGGTACTCGCGATCGAAGCGGGCGACGAGGCCGCGATCATGGCGGCCAATCTGGCGGTCGTGCTGGCGCAGATGGATGGGCAGACGATGCTCATCGACGTCGACATGGGGCGGCCTTCGCTCGACCGGCTGTTCCGGGTTGCCAACAAGGCAGGGCTTGCCGAGCAATTGATGGGCAGCGCCGCGCTGCTGCCGGCAGCCAAGACGGCGGTTGAGGGGCTGTGGCTGATGACCGCCGGTCGGGCTTCGGGCAGCGCGACGAGCCTTGTCACTCGCGGACCGCTGGCGGAAACGGCCAATGGCTGGGGGCTGCGCGACATATCGATGCTGTTCTACCTGGCGGAGCGCAAAGGCGACCAGACGCCCTATGGCAGCATATTGGCGGGCTTCGACGCGGTGGTCATCGTCGCGCGGCGCGGGGATACGGCGATTGCCGACATGCGCCGGGTGATCGACGATCTGGATCGTCATGGCGTGCCCATTGCCGGGACGGTGATTGCATGAGCGCCGAACATGCGCTGGCGCGTCACCAACCTCTTCCGTCTCCCGGCATCGGGCAGGACGCGCCTGTAGCCCATGTCGGCGGCTTGCCCGTATCGACCCTGTCGCTCGACGCGCTGATCGCGAAGATGCTGGTCGAGGCGCCCTTGCGACGGAGCCTGGACCAGCCACCCTTGCTGGTGTTCGACGCCAATGGGCAGGGTCTGTCGATGAATGCCAGCAACCCGGATTTCCGGGCCAATCTGGCGCAGGCAGACCTGATCCATGCCGACGGACAGATCATCGTCGCAGCGTCCCGCTGGTTGGGCGGGCCGCATATCGCTGATCGATCCAGCACGACGGACATGTTCATCGACAGCCTGGAACCAGCGGCGCAGGCTGGCGTCAGCTATTATCTGCTCGGCGGCGAGGAGAAGGTGAACGCCGCCTGCGCGGAGGAGATCGCCTCCCTCGCGCCAGGGCTGCAACTGGCCGGGCGGCGCAACGGCTTCTGGAAGCCGGAGGATGAGGACGCTGTGATCGATGCGATCAACGCAGCCTCGCCGGATGTCCTCTGGGTAGGCACCGGCAAGCCGCGTGAGCAGGCCTTCTGCGTGCGCAACCGGGAGAGGATCAGGGCGGGCTGGATCGTCACCTGCGGCGGGCTGTTCAACTACATTACCGGCGATTATCCCCGTGCGCCACTGTGGATGCAGAAGTCCGGCTTCGAATGGCTGCACCGCATGGCGACGCGGCCCCAGGAGCTTGCCTGGCGCTATATCACCACCAATCCCCATGCGCTCTGGCTGATCTGGAAACACCGCCATGGCTGAAGTTCAGGCCATGGAGGATAATGCCCGCGTCCAGCGCCTTGGCAGCCTGTTCGGCCGCTTCGGGCTGGCCAGCCTGTCCTCGGCCATCGTCTCGGTCAGCCATTTGCTGGTCCAGCTCTTTTCGATCCACCATCTGGGGACGGCGGCCATCGGTACGCTGGCCTTCCTGCTGGTGATCATCCAGTTCGGCTACAGCCTGTCCAACGCACTGGTATCGACGCCCTACACCATCGCCGTGAACCAGAGCGACGATGCCGAGGCACGGAATTTCGACTTCTTTTTCCCGGTCAATCTGATGCTGGCGGCCAGTCAGGGGCTGATCTGCGCGGCGATTGCCTGGGCGACGGCCTCGCCCATGGCGGCTTTGCTGTTCGGGTTGGCGGGGACGCTGTCGCTGATCCGCTGGTTCGGGCGGTCCAACGCCTATGCGCATCACGCGCCAGCGCGAGCCGCCCGGTCGGACCTAGCCTATGCCGGGACGATCCTCGCCGGCCTGCTGATCGCGATGCGGACGGGCGCCGACATGCCAGCCATTGGCGGCATGCTGGTGGCGGCCAGTCTGGTGGGCCTGCTGCCCTTCGGCCTTGCCTATATACGGCGGCATTTTGCCATGGCACCAGGCCGCGCCTTGAGCGCCTATCGCCCGGTGTGGAAGGAGCAATCCGCCTGGACGCTGGTGGGCGTGCTGTCGACCGAAGCCACATCCAACTCGCACAGCTATATCGTGACGCTGCTGGCCGGTCCGACCGCTTTCGCCCCGATTGCGGTGGGGATGCTGTTCTTCCGTCCGGTCAATGTCTGCATCACCGCCCTCACCCAGCTTGAGCGCCCCCGCATGACCCGCGCCGTCGCGCGCGGCGATCATGGCGCGGCGATCAAGTCGGAGCGCGTGTTCATGGCCGCGCTGGTGATGCTGTGGCTGGCGACTTGCGTGGTGGCGGCGCTCGCTCTCTATGCCTTTCCGGGCCTGATCCTGAAACCCACGCTGGACCACGGGCTGGTGATGATCGCGGTGGGCCTCTGCGCCCTCCTCTCCCTCGTCCAATGCGTGCAGACGCCGATGAGCGTCATGACCCAGGCCCGCAAAGCCTTCCGTCCCCTCGCCGCGCAGAGCATGCGCAGTTGCGGCGTCGGCCTTGTCGCCGTGACGCTGCTGGTGTGGGGCGCCGCGCCCGTCTTCTCCATTGGCGGCGTCGTGCTGTCGCAGCTCGTCATGATGCTCGGCATCTGGCAGCTCGACCGCAAATGGCGGCGCGACCAGCGGGGAGTCATCTGACCATGGCGACAAGCTGGCATCGCGGCGGCCTCACCGCTCCCCCCGCCGCCCAGAGCGGCGGCGGCGAGAGCATGCGCATGGTCTGGGTCACCCAGATCTTCTATTTCGTCTTCCTGATGATGGTCTTCATCGGCCAGCAACCCTTCGCCTCCCGCACGCAGGACGAGCTGGTGGCGATGGCGCAGGAAAATGACGGGTCGGACCTGTTCAAGCAGATGCTGTTCATTGGTTTCGCCCTGTTGCTGACCGGCGTGCAGATCATCCGCAAGCATCCGCTGCAATATAAATTCACTTTCTGGCCGCTGGCGATCATGCTGGTCTGGTTCTTCATCTCCTGCACCTGGGGCGTCGATCCTTTCGTGTCCTTCAAGCGGGCGATGCAGCAGTTGATCGTGATCTACATCACCTTCTGCGCGCTCTCGCTGATGGGGCCGCAAAGATTGTTCGACGCCTTGCGCGCGGCGCTGATCGTGTCGCTGATCATCTGTTGGGTGTCCTTGCCGTTGACGCCCGCCGCCGTGCATCCACCGACGGAAAGCGACAAGGCATTGATCGGCGCATGGCGCGGTTTCTTCTTCCACAAGAATATCGCGGGCGCCGTCATGGCATTGACCTTCATCGTCTGCGGCAATGCATGGATCGACCGGCGCAAATGGTATTACGCCCTGTTCGCGGTCATGGCCTTCGTCTTCGTGATAGGGACCAAGAGCAAGACTTCGCTCGCGCTGTGCGTCGGCATGCTGGCGATCAGCAACATCTATCGGGCGCTGAGCGACAACACGCAGAAACGGGCGATCCTGCTGCTGGGCCTTGGTTTCGGCATGGTCGGGTTCCTGGGGCTCTATATCGCCTATCAGCCGACCATCGAGCGGCTGTTCGCTGACCCGACCAGTTTCACCGGGCGCGTATCGATCTGGCGGGTGGTGTTCGACTATCTGGCCGATCACCCCTATCTGGGCGCGGGTTTCGGCGGCTTCTGGCAAGTGGGCGTCAACAGTCCGGCGCATGACTATCTGAACCAGCAATTCCAGATGCTGACCGCCCATTCGCATGACGGCTATCTGGAAATCTGGGTGACGACGGGGCCGCTGGGGCTGGTCATGCTGCTGGTCAGCTTCCTCGCCTTGCCCGCTTACTGGTTCCTGACGGGATCAACGAAAGAGAACCAGGCGCTGATGGTCCCCGCCTTCGCGATCTGGGTCTTCGTCATGTACCAGAATCTGCTGGAAACCAGCTTCTTCGACAAGGATCGCCAGGTCTGGGTGATCTTCCTCGCGGCGGTCGCGACCGCCCACGCAACCTTCAAGGCCAAGCCGCGCTCGCAATGGTCGCGGCGGCATCGTCTCCCGCAGGAGAGCGTCAATGGCTAATATCATCGTCTGTATTGCGACCTGCAACCGGCCGCAGGGACTGCGCCGCACGTTGGACTCTCTCGCTGCGCAACAAACACAGCACAATCTGGAAGTGCTGGTGGCCGACAATGACGCCGCCCGGCAGGAAGGGCTGGCCGTGGTCGAGCAGCTTGCTTCACAGGGCTATCGCTGGCCGATTGAGGCTCTGCTGGTGGCGGAGCGCGGCATTCCGCTGGTGCGCAACGCGCTCGTCGCCGCCGCGCTGGCACGGCCCGGCGCGACCCATGTCGCCATGCTGGACGATGACGAGGCCGCCTCCCCCGGCTGGATCGATGCTATGACGGATACGGCGCAGCGCTGGGACGCGGACGTGGTCGGCGGCGCGGTGCTGCGCGAAATGGACAGCGCCATCGCGCCCTGGGCGGCGCGCCATCCATTGCTTGCCCCAAAGCAACGCGGGCAGTCCGGCCCGGTCGCGCTGGTGGACAGCACCGCCAATGTGCTGATGGCCGCCACCGCCCTGCGCACCATGGGCGAGCGGCCGTTCGATGACCGCATGGCGCTGACCGGAGGATCGGACAAGCAGCTCTTCACCCGCATGCAGCGCAAGGGGTTCCGCTTCGCCTGGTCGGAGGAAGCGGTCGTCACCGAACTGATCCCGGCCAGCCGGATCACCGCCAAATGGCTGCTGATGCGCGGCTATCGCGTCGGCATGACCGACATGATGGTCGAGCGCTTCCACAAGGGCCGGTTGCGCACGCTGCTGGGCGAAGCGCCACGCATCGTCGCGGGTTTCCTGGTCGGCTCGCTGGGCGCCATCGCCACATTCGACCGGGGCAAGCGGGTCGAGCGCCTCGGCAAGCTTTACCGCGCGGCGGGCAAGATCGCCGGTCTCGCGGGCGTTCATTATGAAGAATATCGAAAGGTGCATGGCGCATGAGCAATGCTCCCCTCCAGAACAAGCAACCCTTTTTCTCCGTCGTCATCCCGCTCTATAACCGGGCGGAAATCGTTGGTGACACGATCCGGTCCGTGCTGGCGCAGGACTGGCAGGATTTCGAGATCGTCGTGATCGACGACGGATCGCACGACAATCCCAGCCGGGTGATCGACGCCATAGGCGATCCCCGTGTCCGCTACATCCGGCAGGATAATGCGGGCGGCGGCGCGGCGCGCAACCGGGGCATCATGGCGGCGGACGGGCGCTATATCGCCTTTCTCGATTCCGACGACCTGTTCCTGCCGGGCAAGCTTTCCATCATGGCGCAGGCGCTGGCCGGGGACGATGGGCACACCGTCCTCTATTCGCGCATGAAGGTCGACCGGGGCGTCGACCGTTATTGGATCAGGCCCGATCGCGGCATTCGCGAGGGGGAGGATGTGGGCGAATATCTGTTCTGCGCCAACCAGTTCATGCAGACCAGCACCATGGTCGTGCCGACGCGAATGGCGCAGGAAGTGCTGTTCGACCCGGCGCTCAAGAAAGGACAGGATCTCGACTTCTGCGTCCGGTTGCAGGGCGCGGGGGCGCGGTTCCGGATGATCGACCAGGCGCTGACCGTGTGGCTCGACGCGACCGAGGCGGGCCGTACCTCCTATGTGAAGGGCTATGAGACCTCGCTCGACTGGCTCGACCGCTGCGGCCATATGCTGACCAACCGGGCACGGCGGGGTTATCGGGCGACGGTACTCGCCTATCATATGGCCCCGATCAAGCCGGTGGTGGCGATCAAGGATCTGGCCATCGGCATGGTCGCGGGCGGCGTTCCGCCCCGCGTGATCGCCCGGCAGGTGCTGCGTTCCTATCTGCCCAAGCCGCTTTACCGGTCACTGGTCAACGGCTTCGTGCTGCGGTTCGGCAAGGCCGGGGCAGCCGCAAGTGGAGCCAGTTCGTGATGACCGCATGGCAACCTCCGTCCACTCTGAAAGCGGCAGCCGCCGCGCCGCTCTTTTCGGTCATAATCCCGACCTATCAGCGCCGTGATGCAGTGGTCGCCGCCGTGATGTCCGCGCTCGAACAGACCATCGCCATCATCGAGGTCATCGTCGTGATCGACGGATCGACCGATGGGACGGAAGTGGCGCTAGGCGCGATCAACGATCCGCGCCTCAAGGTCATCGTGCAGGAAAATCGCGGCGCGGCGGCGGCCCGGAACAAGGGCATCGACCATGCGCGCGGGCGCTATATCGCCTTTCTCGACTGCGACGACCGCTTCCTGCCGCATCATCTGGCCGACCTGTTGCCGCTGGTGCAGGAGAGCGAGGATGTCGTCGCCTATGGCCAGGTGCTGGCGGATCGCGGCGAAGGACGCAATTTCCTGAAGCCCCCCCGCGCCATCGCCAGCGGCGAGACGATGGACCGCTATCTGATGTGCGATCGCGGTTTCATCCAGACCAGCAGCATGGCGCTCAGCCGGATGCTGGCGGGGAAAGTCCGCTACCGCGAGGATGTGAAATTCGGGGACGATACTGATTTCGCGCTGCGCCTGTCGCTGGCCGGGGCGCGTTTCCTGATGACGGAACGGCCGGGCACCATCTGGGCAGACCGGCACGCCGACGACCGGCTGTCGGCCGTGCGCGGCAGCATCGGCAGCCTGGCCTGGCTCAAGGATCTGCGCCCGCATATCAGCCCCCGCGCCTTTTCCGCCTATATGGGCTGGCATGCCGCGAAAAGCATCTGGCCGACCAGCCGGCGGCAGGCGATGCGCTATTATTTGGGGGCAGTCTGCCGGGGGGCTTTCGGGCCAAGGCTGGCGGCGACGGTGCTGTTGCAGATCGTGATGCCCGACCCAGTCTATCGCCGCATTTCCGACCGGTGGATCGACTTTTCTCACATGCTTGCGGGCAGAGGACAGCGGCTATGAAGCGACGCGAATTTCTGGCCGGAGCGGCGGCGCTGACCGCCTGTTCGCCCATTCCGCAAAGTGCGGCGCAGGTCGGCGGGACGGCGGGCCTTGCCGCCCACGCCCGCAAGTCGGGCCGCTATTTCGGCGCCGCGATCAAATCGCGCCAATTGCGCGAAGACCCCGATTTCACGGCCGCCATCGCCCGCGAATGCGACATGGTGGTTCAGGAATATGAGCTGAAGCGCGGCACCACCGAGCCCAAGCCCGGAAAATATGATTTCAGCGGCGCCGACCAGATCATCGCCTTCGCGCAGGAGCATGGCATGCGGGCGCGGGGGCATGCGCTGGTCTGGTACGCCGCGCAGCCGCCTTGGCTGGAGCCGGCGTTGAAGCGCGCCGACAATGCGGGACGCGAGGAGTTGATGACCAGCTATATCGACACCGCCATGCGCCGCTATGCGGGCAAGATCCGCGAATGGGATGTCGTCAACGAAGCGATCGAGCCCAATGACGGCCGCGCCGACGGCATGCGCGCCAAAAGCATGTGGCTGGACGCACTCGGCGAGGATTATATCGATATCGCCTTCCACCGCGCCCGCGAGGTCGATCCCCGGCCCATGCGGTTCCTGACCGATTTCGGACTGGAACATGACTCGCCCCGTTGCGAACGGCGGCGCACCGCCATGCTGAAACTGCTCGACCGGCTGATGGCGCGGAACGTGCCGGTCGATGCGATCGGCATACAGGGGCATTTGAAGCCCTATAGGGAAGGCTTCAACCAGGCGGTTTTCGCGCGCTTTCTGGAACAGCTCAACGGATATGGCCTGGCGCTGTCGGTGACCGAATTCGACATTGCCGACCGGGGCGGACCGCCCAATCCGGACAAGCGGGACCGCGAAGTCGCCTCGGTCGCGAAAGCATTTCTGGACGTGGCACTGGACAATCCAGCAATGCGCTCGGTGCTCTGCTGGGGGCTGTCAGACCGCTATAGCTGGCTGTCCAATTTCAAGGATTATAAATGGCCCGACGGCCAGCTTTCGCGTGGCCTGCCGCTGGACGGGCAGATGCGCCGCAAGCCGCTATGGGACGCCATTGCCGCCGCCTTCGACGCAGCCCCCGCCATAAGGAGCGCCGGCGCATGAGAATTTCCTCGCTGACCGGCCTGCGCGGCGTGGCGGCGGTATCGGTGCTGCTGTACCATATCCCGCATAATCCGACGTTCGAGGCCTTTCGCCTGCCCCTCTTCTCCCGCGCCTATCTGGCGGTCGACCTGTTCTTCATCCTGAGCGGCTTCGTGATTTCCTTCGGCTATCACGACCGGGTGGTGAACCATCTCGGCCGCGCCAGCTATGTCGATTTCCTGATCAACCGCACGGCGCGGGTGTGGCCGCTGCACCTGATCGTCACGCTGGTGTTCATGGCCCGCATCCTGCTCAATATATCGGGCAATCAGGCGATCGATCTCAACGCCGCCAATGTGATCAGCAATATCTTCATGGTCCAGAGCTGGGGCTGGGGCACGGAGCCGATCGCGGGCAATAGCTGGTCGGTCAGCACGGAAGTCGCCGCCTATCTCATCTATCCGCTGATCGCGATCATTGCCTTTTCGCGATGGTCGTGGGTGCAAGGGTTGCTGTGCGTCGGCTTATTGGCGCTGGTGGCGATGTCCGGCCGGGGATCGAGCGGCCCCTTGGACGTCAATGACAGCGATACGGTGCTGACTCTGCTACGCTGCCTTGCCGGTTTCTCGCTGGGCGTGCTCAGCTATCGCTGTGCGCAAAAGGACTGGTGCAGGCGGCTGATCGACCGGACGGGCGGCTTTGCGATGATCTGCGGGCTGATCGCGCTCGCGCTGCTGTTGCCCGGAAAGGCCGATGTACTGGTGGTCTGCCTGATGCCCCCGCTGGTGCTGAGCTGCTATTATAATGGCGCGGCAGCGCGGGCGATCATGGCCAATCCGGTCAGCTTCCATCTGGGCCTTATCAGCTATTCCATCTATCTCTGGCATCCGCTGGTGCGCGACGTGTTCGCGCGCGGCATGGGGGTCGCGCACAAGCATGGGATCACCGGCTTCGACGGGCTGATCCTCGCCGTCATGCTGGTCGCGACCTGGCTGCTCTGCTGGGCGAGCTATGCGCTGGTCGAGGTGCGCGGGCATCAGCTCATCAAATGGTTCCAGCGCGGCGGCCGCACCCGCAAGCCCGCCGTGGAGGCTGCCGCCTGATGCCTGCGGTCTGGATCGCCATCCCCACCTTTCGCCGCCCCGAGCAGCTTCGGCATCTGCTAGAGACGTTGCCGGGGATTACCGACCGCCATGACGTGATGCTGCTGGTGGCCGACAATGATCCCGAACGGCAGGAGGGCGCCGCCGTCGTGCGCGCCCTGTTGGCGGAGGGTTATCGCCTGCCCGTGACGCTGCTGACGGTGGCGCAGCCGGGACTTTGCGCGGTACGCAATGCGATCGTCAGTGCCGCCCTCGATGATCCGGCGATGCGCTTCCTGGCCATGATCGACGATGATGAATGGCCCCAGCCGGGCTGGCTCGATGCCCTGTTGATCTGTCAGGCGCAGGTGGGCGCGGATGTCGTGGCCGGACCGGTGGATAGCTGTTTCGTCGGCCAGCCGCCACGCTGGACGCGGGAAACATTGGTCTTCCGCGCGGAGAAACGGCCATGGGGCGCCACCGGCATGCTGTGGGCCAGCAACAACCTGCTGGTCAGCCGCCGCGCATTCGCGATGATCGCAGCGCCCTTTTTCGATCCGCGCTTCAACCGCAGCGGCGGGGAGGATCTGGATTTTCTAGCTCGCCTGCATGACGCCGGAGCGCGGTTCGGCTGGTCCCCCGATGCGCGGGTCAGCGAATGGGTGCCGGTAGAGCGGGCGCGCCTTTCCTGGGTGCTCAAACGCATGTGGCGCATCGGCTGCACCGAAACCATGGCGCGGCGCAAGGCTCTGCCCGGCCGGATCGGTACGGCAAAGCTGCTGGCCCGGTCGATCGCGATATTGGGATTGCGGACGGCTGGACTGGCGGCTCTACTGCTGCCCGGCGCGCGTCGGGTCGACATCGCCGGGCAGTGGGTCAAGAGCTGGGGGCGCCTCTATGCCCTCGCGGGCGGCGCCCAAAGCTATTATGGCGCGCTGTAGATCTTGAAGCTCTTGACGGTCATGTCGCCCGATCCGTCGTCATAGGTGCCGTTGGTCTTCACCGCGACATCCATGATCGGATAGAAGCGGAAACCCTGGAAGGGATTGACCGACTGGTATGTTTCCACCCCGTCCACGAACCAGGTGATATAGTCGCGCTGGATGTCCACGGCGAAGCGATGGAAACCCTGACTATAGCCGCTGAGGCCATAGGCCTGCTGCGTCTGGATCGTGACGCCCCGCGCATCGTAGCGGGTGCTGTTGGCGCCGACATGGATGGTGTGCGCGACGTGGCGGTCAAAATCCCAAAAGCTCTGATAGCCAAAGCCCTCATAAATATCGATTTCCGGCGGCCAGCCACTGGTCGACACCAACCAGAAGGCCGGCCATGAGCCGCGCCGGTTAGGCATTTTGGCTTCCCATTCATATTGGCCATAGCCGATCTGCGTCGCCAGGAAATTGCGGCCATCCAGCGCCGACGATCCATAATACCAGGTCTGGCCGCCATAGCTGATCGGCGTCTTCAACTTCTGCGTGTGCAGGACCAGGCCGTCCGTTCCCCAATAGACCGGCCCTTCGATGCCGGGAAAAATGCTGGAATCAAGATACAGGCCGGTCTCGCCATTGGCGACCTGCGTTCGGCCATTGGCGAGCGAGGTCGCCCACCTATCCCAACCGCCATCGGGCGAACGCTTGTGCGTATCCTTGCGCAGTTCGAACTGGAGCGTGCCCGTCGCCGCGAAGGTTCGCGGCTCTCGGAAAGTGCCGGTCGCCTTCAGCGTCGCCTCCACCGCGCTGCTGGCGGTGATCGTAGCCGTCGATTGCCCCTGAAGGCCGCCCCAGGGTGCCTCCCGCAGCTTGAGCTGGAACTGCTGCCCTTCCGTGGCGGCGATGATCGGCACCGCGACGGTCTGGATCAGCGGATCGCCCGGACGGAAGATCACCACCGTATCGACGGTCTGATAATTATAGCCCGACAGTGCGCGATAAGTACCCGATCCGTTGACGGTGATGATCCGCGCGATCACCGTGTTGGGCGTCGGCCGATCCAGCGTCACCGGGACATAGGCGACACTGCTGCCCGGTCGGAAACTGGCATTGCCCAGCGAAAGCGTCGCCTTTTCCGGCAACCTAGTCCCATTGGCGAAGTCGAAATCCGAAAAATCCGACGTCGTGCTGATTGTGGCGGAACCACTTGTCGTCGACGTCGTTAATGTCGAACTCGTCGTCGTGGACGACGAGGAAGTGTTGGTGATTGTCGACATCCTATTCGATGTCGACCCTGAAGTCATGATCGTAGCGGCTCCCGCTGCGAAAATGCAAGATATGGCTATTCCGGCTCCAAAAATGGAGCCAGTCATTTTGACAGGCATGTTTGCGACCCCCGAAGTTATCCCCTGTAGGGTCTCCTATGAAGGTTAACAAAAACTTCCGGTCAATAACGACTCGTCGTATTGTCTCAGGATTTGCGACGAACTGTTGCATGCCGTAAGGGAAATGACGGAAAACCAAGGATTCTTTCAGAACCGATATAGTCGATTCGGAAATTCCGGCTGGAAGCTTTGCCCCCTCCTTTTTACGGGAGGGGGATTTTGGTCGTAGCTTTACTCTGCCGCCTGCACCAGTTCTTCGATCTCCGGCGTGACTCCGCGACCGACGCTGACATAGGTGAAACCGGCCGCCTCGGCATCAGCGGGGCGATAGATGTTGCGCAGGTCGACCAGCCCATCGCCGTCCATGATGCTTTTGAGCCGGTTCAAGTCGAGCGCCCGAAGCGCATCCCATTCGGTGACGATGACGACTGCCGCGGCCCCTTCGGCGGCTGCATAGGGATTGTCGCAGAAATCGACATTGCTCAGCATCGTGCGGGCCGCGTCCATCCCCTCCGGATCATAGGCGCGGACCTGCGCGCCGCCATCCTGCAAAGCCTGAATGATCGAGAGTGACGGCGCATCGCGCATGTCGTCGGTATTGGGCTTGAAGGTCAGGCCCAGCACCGCGACCGTCTTGCCGCGCACCGAACCATTGCATACCGCAACCACCTTGCGCGCCATGGCCCGCTTGCGGCTCTCGTTGATTGCCACGGTCGCTTCGATGAGACGGATGGGCGCACCCGAATCCTCGGCCGTCTTGACCAGCGCCAGCGTATCCTTGGGAAAACAGGAGCCGCCATAGCCCGGCCCCGCATGCAGGAATTTTGAACCGATCCGGTTATCCAGGCCGATGCCCCGCGCCACCTGCTGCACGTCCGCACCGACATTTTCACACAGATCGGCCATCTCGTTGATATAGGTGATCTTCATCGCCAGGAAGGCATTGGCCGCATATTTGATGAGTTCGCTGGTCCGGCGCCCGGTGAACTGGATCGGCGCCTGGTTGAGATAGAGCGGCCGATAGACCTCCTCCATCACCGGGCGGGCGCGTTCATCCTCTATGCCGACGACGATGCGGTCGGGACGCTTGAAATCCTGGATCGCCGCGCCTTCGCGCAGGAATTCCGGATTGGAGGCGACAGCGAACTGCGCGTCCGGATTGGTTTCGCGGATGATCCGGTCGACCTCGTCGCCTGTGCCGACCGGGACGGTCGACTTGGTGACGATGACGGTAAAGCCCTTGAGATTGGCCGCGATCTCCCGCGAGGCGTCATAGACATAGCTGAGGTCGGCGTGGCCGTCACCCCGCCGGGCGGGCGTGCCGACGGCGATGAAGACGACATCGGCCTGATTAACCGATCCGGCGAGATCAGTGGTGAAGGTCAGCCGCCCCGCCTTCACATTGCGGGCGATCAGATCGGCAAGGCCGGGCTCATAGATCGGCACGCCGCCGCTCTGCAACAGCTCGATCTTGCGCGCATCCTTGTCCACGCAGATGACATCATGGCCGAAATCCGCGAAACACGCGCCGGAGACCAGGCCGACATAGCCCGATCCGGTCATAACGATCCGCATCTCTATTCTCCTTCTTCAAACGGCTTCCGTCCGACGGCCAACCGATCATGAAATGACGTGCGAATCCGTTCCGGGAAACCCCGGGTGCACGGACCCTCACCCTTCATCATGGGCTGGACCTCAGGCGACCCAGCCTGATGCCCAATTGACCGGAACCAGCCGGCTATTGACGCAGCGCAACATACTGCGGGGTGCAGCATGGATGCAACGCAGCCTGCCGCTCTATGGACACATATGGGCGCGGATCAGGGGCTTAGCGAAAGGAAAAGGGGCGGAAGCATCGCTGCTCCCGCCCCTTTTGCCCTCGCCCCGAAAGAGCCGATCAGAATTTGACGCGCACGCCCGCCGTGAAGGCGCGGCCGACAATGTCGTATACCGCGATGTTGGTCGGCGGGTTTACGCCGGGCACAGTGCCCGGGATCAGCGGCGGATCCTTGTCGAACAGGTTGTTGACCGTCGTGAAGAACTCGAAATTGCCGCCATCGCCATGCGGAATGGTGTAGCGCAGCGTCAGGTCGGTGTACCAGACCGGCTTCACCTTCGGATCGACAAACTGGATCGGCGTCGTACCGCCCGGAATGTCGAGCCGCATCTTGCCGATATATTGTTCACCAATCGTGATGCCGAACGGCCCGTTGGTATAGTCGACCGTCAGATTGCCGCGCCAGCGCGGGAAGCCCTGCGGGTTGCTGGTGACGACGCTGACGCCCGCATAATGGGCGATCGGCGCGGTCGCATATTGCTGGGCATCGAACTTGTCGAGATAGTTGAGGTAGAGACGGACGCCCAGCCCGCCATTGCCCACGGCGGTCCGATAGGTGAAGTCGAAGTCGACGCCCGCCGTCTTCAGGAAGGCGATGTTCTGCGGCACCAGATGAACGAGCGACGGGAAAGTCGTTGGCGACGCACGGTCGATCTGGGTGCACTCCACAACGCCCGACCCGCCAGCATTCAGGCAGTTGGTCAGCAATTGCTGCGCCGACAGGGAGTCGATCAGCTTGTCGACCTTGATATGATAATAGTCGATCGAGGCCGAGAAACCGCGCAGGAATTCAGCCGCGAACACTGCGCCAAAGGTGTAGGTGTTCGCGACTTCAGGCTTCAGATCGGGGTTGCCGACTGTGAGCGTGTTGGCGTTGACGTTCTGGCCGCTGCCATATGTCCCGGCCGCGTTCCTGACGTCGTTCACGATGCCGATGCCGCTCTGCGGACCTGCATAGAGTTCGTAGAGATTGGGTGCGCGGATGTCATGCGAATAGGTGCCGCGCAGCAACAGGCTGTCGACCGGCTTCCAGGTCGCGCCCGCCTTCCAAGTCTTCACCGTGCCCGATGTCGAATAGTCGGTCACGCGGATCGCGCCGTTGACGCTCAGTTCCTGGAAGAAGGGCGTATCCTTAAGGATCGGCACCGCGATTTCGGCATAAGCTTCCTTAACGTTCAGCTTGCCATGGCTGCCGCCCACATTGGTCAGCCAGTAGGCCAGCGTGTTGATCGGGCCGGTCGGATAGGGAAGCAGGGCGGATTCCACCCGTGGAATCCCGCGCAGCCCGGCGAAATAGGCTTCCTTCTGCGCGTCGGTCAGCAGCAGCGCCGGATCGGCATTGCTGGTCAGATTCAGCGTCTGGCGACGATATTCGACGCCGACGGCGATATCGACCGGGCCGGCGGGCAATTCGAACAGGCTGCCGCTGATATTGGCCGCAAATGCATCCTGCTTGAAGCGCGCGCGATAGCTCGACGTGCCGGTGGCATAGGCATAGCCCGCCGGAGTCGATTTGGACGGATCGCCATGCATCACGTCGAGCGGCTGGCAACCCGCAAATTGCGAGGCATAGGCCGGATTGAGCAGCACGCGGCAGGTAATCTGGCCATTAGCTGGGTTACGAACGGCATCCAACGCCGCATACAGCTTCTGATTGTTGTACAGCCCGACATTGTCCATCGAGTGCTTGGAGTCGCCATGGTTATAGGTGACCTGCCAGTTGAAGTCCGCGAACTTGCCGGTCAGGCCCGCCGTCGCGGTCCAGTAATCGGTCTTTTCATAGGCGATCGGCTTGGGCTGGCCGGCATCCTGCTGCCCCACGACATAATAGTCATTCGCGCCGGTGAGAGCCGAATCCAAAGCCGTCGAGAGATAAGGATTGCCCTTGTAGATGCGCGCCGATTCCGTCGCCGGGATCAGCGAATTGCCCTGGGTGAAATAATGATATTTGCTGCGGGCATAGACGCCCTGGACGAAGGCCGTGATATTGTCGGTCAGTTCATAGCTGACCCGGCCGAAGCCGTTATAATTGGTGAGCGGCGCGATCGCATTGGTGTCGTTCGGGATCTTGTAGCCGTCACCGCCCTGCTGGAAGCCGGTGGTGCCGACCGCCGTGCCCAGATTGAAGGCGCGGGTGGAACCGTCATTGTTGATGACCCGGCCCACAAACGGATTACCCGTCACGCTTGAGCCCACGATACGCCCATTGGCCGCCAGTGCGGAAATGCGGATGTCGGAGGCGATGGCATAGGGATTGGCGGCGGTGCCCGGCGCGGCAGTGCAAGTACGCTGCTGGCCGTTTGCCGAAGGACCGCAACTCGTCGTCACGCTGCCGACGAAATTATAGCCCTGGGTCGCAAAGCTGCGATCCTGCCGCAACATGCCTTCGCTATTGGAATATTCCGCACTCAGCAGCACATGGCCCCGGCCCCCGGCGAAATCCGAACCGAAGGCTGCGCCCAGACGCTGATTGCCGTTATTGCCGCGCTCGTCGATGCCGGCCTGGGCCAGACCCTTGAAGCCGGTGAACTTCTTGTCGAGGATGAAGTTGACCACGCCTGCGACCGCATCGGAGCCCCATTGCGCCGAAGCGCCGCCCGTCACCACGTCGACGCGCTGCATCAGAAGCTGCGGCAGGACGTTGGTATCGATCGTGCCGACATATTCGGTGGGCGACACGCGCATGCCGTCGAACAGCACCAGCGTGCGCAGCGGCCCCTTCGGGTTGTTGCTGGGCGTGCCAAGACCGCGCAGGTTGAGCACATTGCCGTGGATCGGCAGGTTGGAGAAGTTGTTGGCCGATTTGGACGGGCTGAGCGAGTTGTTGAACTGCGGCAGCTTGTTGAGCGCGTCGGCCACGCCTGACGGCGTCGTCTTGGCCAGTTCCTCGGTCGATGCGACCGTCACGGGAGTCGGCGCGGTATAGCCGTCGCGCACGATGCGCGAACCCGTAACGACGATGTCGGCATTGCTCGCAGGCCCGGCCGCCTGAGGCGTCGCTCCTTCCTGAGCGGGTGCCGCTGTGGTCGCTTCCTGCGCCAAGGCGGGCACGGCCATTGCGATGATGCTGGCGCTGACCGCCAGCGACGAGATGAACAGACTGTTCTTCGCCATCTTTCCTTTTCCTCTCCCTGCACGACCATGACCAGGCAAAGTCACCCGGCTTGATCATTATTATCCCCGTGTGCACTTTTATAGTTATCCCACTCGGCCACATTGTCAATAAATTTTGCACCAATGGGAAAATTTTATTGGAAAGACCTATCCTCCTCCTTTCTCCTTGAATCCCTCAGGAAAATTCCCGCGCACAGCCGCGGCACTGGGGCGTGCCGAAAAGATGCATCGCGAACATATATTGACCCACTGTGCAAAAATGTGCGTTATAATGCCTGAAGTGACGACGCCCGGACGGGCGATCGCCGGACCAGATATGGCCGGAAGATATGGAGAGTGCCCTTGCCGCATGATCGTCAGCCAGCGCGCACCATTTCCCATGGGATTGCGCAGTCATGACACAGATTTCCGCGACGATGACGCCATCGTCTGGGTCAGGCAGCGCGCATGGAGATGTTGAAACCAACATCACCCCCCCTCTCCCTGAACAGGCCGCCTATCCGTCGCCTCCAATGGGCTGGTTGACTGTATCGATCCTGTTCTTGCTGTACATATTATCACTGACTGACCGAAACATCATGGCCCTAATGGTCGGGCCGATAAAAAAAGATCTGGGCCTTTCGGATCTGCAGATCAGCCTTTTACAGGGACCGGCCTTCGCCATTCTCTTCTGCCTGTGCGCCATTCCCCTGGGCATGGCGCTGGACCGCTTCAGCCGGCGAGTCGTGCTGTATCTGTCAGTAACTGCGTGGAGCATCGCGGCGGCGAGTTGTGGCCTCGCCGGAAGCTTCGCGGCGCTCGCCATGGCGCGCGCGGGGGTCGGCGCGGGCGAGTCGGGCTTCGGCACCGGCAGCTATTCGGTGGTCGGGGACAGCTTCCCGCCGCATAAGGTGTCGCTCGCCATGTCCGTCTTCATCATGGGCGGCGTGATGGGCGCGGGCATCGTGTTCCTGTTCGGCGGCCCGATCGTCGCCGCCGCGATGAAGGCCGGACCTGCCGTCTGGCCGGTCTTCGGCCTGTTGCAGCCCTGGCAGCAGGTGTTCATCATGACCGGCGCGCCTGGCATGCTGCTGGCTTTCCTCGTCTTCGTCTTTCGCGAGCCGCCCCGGCGCAAGGCGATCAGCGCGGGTGCGGGCTATGGCGAGGCATGGGCTTTCATGCGCCAATATAAGGCACTTTACCTGGCCACCTTCGTCGGTTTCGGCCTCGCCTATGCGGCGACCATCGGTTTCCAGCTCTGGACGCCGGTCTATCTGGCGCGCGTCCATGGCTGGGAGCCGGGACGGATCGGCCCGGTGATCGGCCTGGCCCAGATCGGAGCGGCGGCGCTGATCCCGGTCCATGGCTGGACGGTGGACCGGCTCTATCGGCGCGGGAAGCGCGACGCGCATCTCTTCTGGTGCCTGCTGACCGTGCTGGCCGCCGCCCCGTTCGGCATCGCCGCCTTTCTGGTCAGCAGCCCCTGGGCGACGGTCGTCTGCTACTGGTGCTTCATGGCGCTGATCCTTTCGACCTCCAGCATGGGACCCGCGACGGTGCAGGTGGTGACGCCGCAATATCTGCGCGGGCGCGTGTCGGCGCTCTATGTGCTGGCATCGGGCCTGATCGCCATGGCGGGCGGGCCTGCTTTCATCGGCCTCGTCACCGATAAGCTGCTGGGCGACGAAATGAAGGTCGGCCTGTCGCTCGTCATCAGCGTTTTCTGCGTGCTGCTGCCCGCCGCGCTTCTTTTCGCTTTCGGGCGCGCCTCGATGCGGCGCGCCCATGAAGCCCTTGCCTGAGGATGATCCCATGATCGAGACCCGCCGCCCCGCCTTCATCGACGGCAAACCCAAAAAGCTGTTGATCGACGGCAAGCCTGTCGACGCCCTGTCGGGCGAGACGTTCCAGAGCTTCAGCCCGTCTACCGGCGAACTGGTGGCCGACCTGGCGCTGGCGAGCGCGGAGGATGTGGATCGCGCCGTCCGCGCTGCCCGTGCCGCCTTCGAAGGGCCATGGAGCCGCTTCAAGCCCGCTGAGCGGCAGGCCGTGCTGCTGAAGCTCGCTGACTTGGTGGATGCGGAGTTCAATGACCTTGCCCTGCTCGATTGCATCGAAATGGGCCGTCCGATCACCGCTGCGCGGGGTCTGCGCGGGATGTTGCAACGCTCGCTGCGTCATTTTGCCGGGGCGGCGACGGCGATCCATGGGGAGACTTTGTCCAACAGCTTCCCGGTCGACCTCCTCTCTTACACCCTCCGCGAGCCGGTCGGCGTGGTGGGCGCGATCATCCCCTGGAACGGCCCGCTGTTCAGCGCGGCGTGGAAGGTGGGGCCGGTGCTGGCGACCGGCTGTACCATCGTCCTGAAGCCCGCCGAGGATGCGTCGCTCAGCCCGCTACGCTTCGGTGAGCTTTGCCTGGAGGCGGGCGTGCCGCCGGGGGTCGTCAATGTCGTAACCGGCGCGGGCGGGACCGGAGGCGCGCTTTCGGCCCATCCCGATGTCGACAAGATCGCCTTCACCGGCTCCTGCGAAACCGGCCAGCGGATCATTGCCGCCTCCGCCGGAACGGTGAAGAAAGTGACGATGGAACTGGGCGGCAAGTCGCCCAATATCATCTTTGCCGACGGCGATCTCGACATGGCGACGCCCGCGGCGGCGATGGGCGTGTTCAATAATTCGGGGCAGGTTTGCGCGGCGGGCACGCGGCTGTTCGTCGAGCGGCCGGTCTATGAGGAGATGGTTCAGCGCATCGCCGCCTTCGCGAAGAATTTGAAGGTCGGTCCCAGCCTGGACCCCGGCACGCAGATCGGCCCGCTGGTGTCGGCCAAGCAATATGCCCGCGTCTCCTCCTATCTTGAACTCGGCCCGCAGGAAGGTGCGCGGCTGGTGACAGGCGGCGAGCGGGTGACGGGCGGCGCCTTCGATCAGGGCCATTGGGTCGCGCCCACGGTCTTTGCTGATGTGAAGGACGACATGCGGATCGCCCGGGAAGAGATTTTCGGCCCCGTCTCCTGCATCATGCCGTTCGACGATTTCGATGAGGTCATCACCCGCGCCAATGCGACGCGCTTCGGCCTGGCGGGCGGGGTGTGGACGAAGGATATCGGCAAAGCCATGACGGCAGTGAAGCGCATCCGGGCCGGGTCGATCTGGGTCAATCACTATTTCGCGATGGACTCGTCCGTTCCCTTTGGCGGCTACAAGATGAGCGGCTTCGGACGCGAGGGCGGCTTCGAGCATATCGACGCCTATTTGCAGACCAAGGCGGTGTGGATCAGGACTTAGGTATTTTCGTCGTCCCCGCGGAGGCGGGGACGACGCAATCATTTTTCCCCCGCATAACGCTTGATCAACTCGTAGAGATAATCCCGCCCCTCATAGACACTCTTCACCCGGATGCGCTCATTGACCCCATGGGCGCCATTGCCGTCGGGATCGAGGAATATACCCGGCACGCCATAGGTCGGAATACCCGCCGCGCTGAGATAGCGGCCATCCGTTCCTGCCGTCAGCAGATTGGGCACGACCGGGATGCCCGGAAACAGCTTGCGCGCCACCTCCTCCACAGGGCCAACGATGGCAGGATCGATCGGAGGCGGGATAGCCACTGCCTCCCCCTTTCCACCCTCACGACGAAGCGCAATGGCCGGATTGCCGATGACCTGACTTAGCTGCGCCTCGACATCCTCAACCTTCTCGCCGGGAAAGAGACGACACTGGATCGTCGCCCTCGCTCGTTGCGGCAAAGCGTTGATGGCATGTCCCGCCTCCACCATCGTTGCAACGCAGGTCGTGCGCAGCATGGCATTATAGGTGACGTCACTCGTCACCTTCGCCGCCACGGCATCACCGGTCGCGCCCTTACCCAATGCCGCCATCGCCCATCCCATGTCGCCGCCGACGATCGGCGCCATCCGGGTAAAATAACCCCGATTGGTGGCATTGAGCCGGATCGGGAAGGAAAACCGGCGGATCGCGGCCAACGCATCGGTCAGATCGTAGATCGCGTTGTCGGGACGCGGCCGGCTGCTGTGGCCGCCGGGATTGCGTGCTTCGATGGTGAAGCTCTGTGAATGTTTCTCGCCCACCGCCAGATAGAGCGCGACCGGCTTGCCGTTCGCATCGGTGATGCCATAACCTCCCTCGTTGAGCGCAAAGCTCGCCTCCACCGCCTGGCGCCGATGCTTGAGCAGCCAGTCGACGCCGTTCACCCCCTCTCCGCTTTCCTCGCCGCAGGTCAGGGCGACCTTGATGCTGCGCTTGGGCCGAAAGCCCTCTTTCTTCATGCGGATCAGGCTGTCCACCCAGATGGCGGAGAGCGCCTTGTCGTCGATCACCCCGCGCCCTATGAAATAGCCATTTTCCTCGACCAGTTTGAAGGGGTCACGCGACCAATCCTCCCGCCGCGCGGCGACGACATCGATATGATCGACCAGAAGCATCGCCCTGGCCCTGGGGTCGCTGCCCTCGATTCGGGCGATCAGGCCGCCCTCCTTCGGCCGACCTTCGGGGACGAAGACCTCCGCCTGACCGGCGTCGAAGCCCGCACCCCTCAGCCGTGCCAGCAGCCGCCCGGCGGCCAAGGTGCAGTTCCCGGTCGAAGCGCTGGTGTCCGTTTCCACCAGTTCCCGGTAAATATCGCGAAACACCGCCTGATCGGCCCGCAACGGCGCTGCGCCCGCGCCCTGCCCCATCATCAGGAACAGCGCTGCCGCAAGCGCCCCATGAGCACCCCTCATTTCTGGATTTCGAGCGCCCGCTCAGGGCAGGATTTTGCCCCCTTCCAGGCGAGCTTTTCATCCGCCTCCGCCACCTCGATGTCGCCGGGCTTGATATAGCCCTCATCATCCAGTTCGAAGATATGGGGCGCCATGGCCCAGCAACGCGCATGACCCTGGCACTTGTCGTTGTGCACAATGATTTTCATGGGACGTCCCTCCTCAAGACCAGTCCAGAACCAGATTTTCGATGCCGAACACATGCCCCCCGAACGTGACCGGCGCTGTGCCTTCTTTGATGCGGAAAATGGGGATACGCTTCAGCCATTCCTCCAACCCGACCACGATCTCCCGCCGGGCGAGGTGCGATCCCAGGCAGCGATGAGGGCCATAGGCAAAGGCGGTGTGGCGATTATCCTCCCGCGCCAGATCGATCTTTTCCGGATGCGGGAATTCCAGCGGATCGCGATTGGCGATCATCGTGGCGCAGGACACATAATCGCCCTTGCGGATCGGCGCGCCTTCGAAATCCACATCCTTCGTCGCCACGCGGATCATCTGCACGGTCGGATAGGCGCGCAGCAATTCTTCCGCCGCCAGCACGATGCGCGAGGGATCTCTGCGCAGCAGTTCCTGATCGTCCTGATGCCGCGCCAGATAATTGAGGTCGAACCCGATGGCCGCCGCAACCGTGTCCAGCCCCGCCACGAACAGCAGCACGCCGGTCCCGCGAATTTCCTGATCGGTCAGCGACCGGTCGTCGATCTTCGATTGAACCAGGAAGGACATGAAGTCATCGACTGGCCGCTTGCGCCGTTCGGCCGAGAGTTCGTCGATAAAGGCGATGATGGTGCGCGCCGCGGCGGGCCGCTGGACATTGTCGCCATGCAGCAGCTCATTCGCCCAGGTCACGAACTCGTCCAGCCGGTCATCCGACAGCCCCAGAAAGCGCAGGAAGATATTCACCGCAAAGGGAAAGGCGAACTCCTCCATCACATGGCAACTGGTGCCCGCCGCCGCGATCCTGTCGATCAGGCTGATCGCCCTTTCCCGCACCGCGCTTTCCAACGCCATCACCCGCTTGGGCGACAGCAGCGGATTGAGCAGCGAGCGGAACTTGCCATGTTCTGGCGGGTCCAGTTCCAGCGGGATCATCGGCCAGCTTTCACCCAGAGCAGAGGCGAAAATGCTGCGATGGCTGGAAAAGGTTTCCGGGTCTTGAAGCACCCTCCGCTGGTCCTGCGCGCGGGTGATGACCCAGGTGCCGCGCCCGTCGCGGGTGTTGACCGGGGAATAAAAGATGCGCGGTCCCTGATGCACGACGGCGGCCGCCGCCTGCGGATCGCCATTGGGCGTCGGCTGCATGCCGGGCGAGGAAAACAGGCTGAAATCCCTCACCATGTCCGGCGGAACATGGGCCGGAATCGGTTGGGTCGCAAAGGTTTCCATATGCGCGCTCTCCATTATGCGAACCGCGCTCCCGCGAATCGCCCGCGGTGGCAGCAGCCTTTATCAATTTTGCATTTGAGTATAGTTTATGATGCAGATCAGGCATGTCAACCAGCGCAGCCGTGATGAAGAGGATTGATGTCAATTTTATCCTATGGTGCAATTTATACCTAGCCAGCGGTGCAGAATTGGCATAAGGATTCGGTCATGGAAGCGAGATGCTCCCATCGAAGGGCTGCATGGCCCTTGCGCAGAACAGGGACGGGATGCATGGCCGAGCTGGAGGGAATGGAAGCGCAATTGTTCCGGGAGGAAGCGCGCGCATGGCTGAAGGCGAATTTTCCGCCTTCGCTGACCAATGCCCCATCCATCCATTTCGTCAGCGACCGGCATGCAGCGGAATCCAATGCCGACTGGTGCCTTTGGCGCGAACGCATGGCGGAAAAGCGCTGGGGCGTGCCGACTTGGGAACCGCGCTATGGCGGCGCCGGCCTCACAGAAGCGCATGGCAAGATCATCGGTCAGGAACTGGCAGCGATCGGCGGTTTCAACCCGATCCGCAGCTATGGCACGATGATGCTGGGCCCGACACTGTTGGAATATGGCAGCGAAGAACAGAAGCTGGAGCATCTGCCCTTCATCGCCACCAATGAACGCCGCTGGTGCCAGGGCTTTTCGGAACCGGGCGCCGGGTCCGACCTTGCCTCGCTCCAGACCAAATGCATCGACATGGGTGATCATTGGCTGGTCAGCGGGCAGAAGATTTGGACATCGGGCGCCGATCAGGCCGACTGGTGCTTCGCCCTCGTCCGCACCGACACCAGCCGGAAACAGGGCGGCATCAGCTTCCTGCTGATCGACATGAAATCCGAAGGGGTGGAGGCGCGGCCGATCGTCCTCATCAGCGGATCGACCCATTTCTGCGAGGTCTTCTTCAACGATGTGAAGGTGCCCAAGGGCAATCTGGTTGGAGAGGTCAATCAGGGCTGGGCCATCGCCAAGCGCCTGCTCCAGTTCGAACGCAACAGCCTGTCGGACGTGAAGGCGGAGATCACGCCGCTGGCTGCTCTGGCCCATGAATATTGCGGCACCGACGCGCTGGGCCGGATCGACAATCCCGATCTGCGCACGCGCATGGTGCGCAATGCGATGCGACACGAAGCCTATCTGGCGACGGTATCGCGCCTGACCAGGGAAGCCCGGAGCGGCGAGCCGAGCAATGGCGTGTCCGCGCTCAAAAATCTCTGGTCGGGGATCATCCAGGACCGGGCCGAACTGCTGATCGAACTAATGGGCGCCAATGGCCTTGGCTGGGCGGGCAAGCATTATGCTGACGCCGAACAGGAAGCGACGCGGGCCTGGCTGCACAGCAAAGCCTTCTCGATCTACGGCGGCAGCTACGAAGTCCAGAACAACATCACGGCGAAGCGCACGCTGGAACTGCCGGCCTGACAAAGAGACGAATAAGGATGGGATCGGGAGGATGCTGAACGAAGAACAGCAGATGCTGAAGGACATGGCGTCGGAATGGGTGCGCGATCGCCTGCCCGTAACGGCGCTGCGGTCGCTCTATGGCCATGACGGCGGCGGACGGCCCGATGCGGAGGGCTATGATCCGGAAGCCTGGGCCGAAATGGCGCAAATGGGCTGGGCGGGCATCTTGGTGCCGGAAGCGCATGGCGGATCCGATTTCGGCTATCGCAGCATGGGATTGGTGCTGGAGGAACTGGGCCGGACGCTGGGCGCTTCGCCGCTGCTGAGTTCGGCGCTGGTGGCGGCATCCGCGCTGCGGCTGGGCGGCACGGAAGCACAGCAGGCGCGCTGGCTGGCGAGCATTGCCGACGGATCGGCCATCGGCACGCTGGCGGCGGAGGAAGGCGCGCAACATGGACGCGAGAAGATCGCGCTGACGGCGACGGCTTCGGGTGACGGATGGGTGCTGAACGGCGTCAAACGACCTGTGCAGGACGGCATGATCGCGACCTTCGCCATCATCGCTGCCCGTACCGGCGGCGCAGCGAGCGACCGGGATGGGATCACGCTGTTCCTCGTCGAAAGCAACGTATCGGGCCTGTCACGGGACACGCTGGACCAGATCGACGCGCGCCGCCCGGCCCTCTTCACCTTCGATAATGTCGCCGTGGGCGTCGACGCCGTGCTGGGCGAAGTCGGCAAGGGCGCCGATCTTCTCGACGCGCTGTTCGACCGGGCGGCCATAGGCCTTGCGGCGGAAATGCTGGGCAATGCTTCCCAGGCCTTCGACACAACGCTCCATTATCTCAAGACCCGCGTACAGTTCGGCGCGATCATCGGCTCCTTCCAGGCCTTGCAGCATCGCGCGGCGGAGATGTTCGGAGAATTGCAACTCGCCCGCTCAGCGGTTGAAGCAGCGCTCGACGCCATAGACGCGAATGACCCTGCCCTCCCCGCCCTCGCCTCGCTGGCCAAGGCGACCATGGGGGAGACACTGCACGGCATTTCGTCGCAGATGGTGCAGCTCCACGGCGGCATCGGCATGACCCATGAGCATGATGCGGGCCTTTATCTGAAGCGAGCGCGGGTAGCGGCGCAATGCTATGGCTCGACAGCCTGGCATCGCGAGCGCTGGGCGCGGCTTAATGGCTATTGAGGTGGGGGCTATTGAGGCTAGCAGCATGTTATCGCGTGAAATCCAACTGAAGCGCCGCCCGATCGGCACTCCGCAAGCGGAAGACTTCGCCACGGTCACCGTCGACACGCCGACGCCCGGTCCCGGAGAGGTACAGGTCCGCAACCTCTGGATGGCGGTCGATCCCGCCATGCGCGGACGGATGAGCGACGCCAAAAGCTATGTACCGCCCTTCGCCCTCGATGCGCCGATGGAAGGGCCAGCGATCGGAGAAGTCATCATCTCCAACGATCCGGCTTACTCGCCAGGCGACCTTGTCTTTTCGCGGCGGGGCTGGAGGGAGGTCTTCAACGCCCCCGCCAGCGCGCTCCAAAAGCGGGACAAAAATGCCCTGCCTGCCCAGGCCTGGCTCTGCTTTGCAGGGATGCCCGGCCTCACCGCCTATGCCGGGCTGATGCGGATCGCGCAGTTGAAGCCGGATGACGTGGTGTTCGTCTCGGCAGCATCCGGCGCGGTGGGATCGATCGCCTGCCAGATTGCGCGCAATATCGGCTGCAAGGTGATCGGAACGGCAGGCGGGCCGGAAAAGACCGCTTTCCTGAGCGACGTGTTGAAGGTCGACGCCGCCATCGACTATAAGGCCGAACCCAATTTGACCAAGGCGCTCGCCCGCGAGGTCAAAGCGATCGGCGCCACCGGCATCGACGTCTATTTCGAAAATGTCGGCGGTGATCATTTGCAGGCGGCGCTTGCACTGGCGAACAATTTCGCGCGCTTCGCGGTGTGCGGGATGATCTCGCAATATAATATCACCGACGCGCCGGTCGTGCCGCGCAACCTCACCATGATCATGACCAAGCGCATCCGCATGGAGGGCTTCATCGCACTCGACCATATGGACCTTGAGGGCGAGATGGTGGAGCGGATGACGGCCTGGAACGCCGCCGGGCAGATGGCCTCGGCGGAGACGGTCTATGAAGGGATCGACAAGGCGCTGGACGCTTTTTGGGGCCTGTTCACCGGCGCGAATATCGGCCGGACCATGGTGAAATTATATGTATGAATTGCTGAAAGGCCTGCGGGTCGTCGAGGGCGCCGCCTTCATCGCCGGGCCGTCCTGCGGCCTGCATCTGGCGCAGATGGGCGCGGAAGTGATCCGCTTCGACTCGATCGGTGGCGGACCGGATTACCGGCGCTGGCCGGTCGCACCCAGCGGCGACAGCCTTTATTGGGAGGGGCTGAACAAGGGCAAGAAATCCATTGCCATCGATCTCGGCCGCCCCGAAGGACGCGAACTGGCGGTAGCGCTGGCGACCGCGCCGGGGGAGAATGCCGGGCTGTTCCTCACCAACTATCCGGTGAAGGGGTTCCTCAGCCACGAAACGCTGGCGGCGAAACGCGCTGACATCATCACCGTGCGGGTGATGGGCTGGGCGGATGGATCGCCAGCGGTCGACTATACGATCAACGCCGCCGTCGGCGTGCCGCAGATGACGGGGCCAGCCGATGATGATCGCCCGGTCAACCATGTGCTGCCGGCCTGGGATCTGCTGGGCGGAGCCTATGCCGCCTTCGCCATGACATCGGCCCTCCTCCGCCGCAGGATCAACGGTCAGGGCGCGGAAATCCGGGTGCCGCTGTCCGATCTCGCCGCGTCCAGCCTGTCGCATCTGGGTTCGGTGGCCGAAGTACTGTCCTCAGGCGACCGGCCCCGCATGGGCAACGACCTGTTCGGCGCCTTCGGGCGCGACTTCGTGACGGCGGACGGCAAGCGGCTGATCGTCGTCGCCATCACGCCCCGCCAGTGGTCCGGCCTGCTCAAGACGCTGGACCTCAGCGATGCGGTTGGCGCGATCGAGGCGGAATTGGGCGTCAGTTTCGCCAAGGATGAAGGCGCCCGCTTCACCCACCGGGCGCGCCTCTTCCCGCTGTTCGAGGCAGCATTCGCAACCCGCACGGCCAAAACGCTGAAACCCGCCTTCGACGCGGGCGGCGTGACCTGGGGCGAATATCAGACGCTGCGTCAGGCGGTAACGACCGACCCGCGTCTGTTCACCGCCAATCCGCTGTTCGAGACGCTCACCCATCCGAGCGGCCTCACCTATCCCACATCCGGTCCGGCGGGAACGCTGGCCAATGAAGCGCGGGGCGCCGTCGCGATCGCGCCAAAGCTTGGCCAGCATACGGACGAAGTGCTCGCCACCGTGCTCGGCCTCGACAGCGGCGCGATCGGACGGCTGCATGATGAAGGACTGGTGGCATGACCATCACCGAAACCGACATCGCCCATTGGCGGACCTGGATCGGCAAGACCGAAAGCCGCACCGAAACGCTCGATGCCCAAGCCCTCATCCGCTTCGCCGCCGCCATCGGCGAGCCGCTCAATGTCGGGGAGGTTCAGCCCTCCCTCGCCCATTGGGCCTTCTTCCTGCCCGTCGCCGCCGCCGACCAGATCGGCCCGGACGGCCACCCCAGGCGCGGCGGCTTCCTGCCTCCGGTCAGCCTGCCCCGGCGCATGTTCGCAGCATCCGAAATGGCGTTCAGCGAACCCCTGCTGCTCGACCGGGAAGCCACGCGCATCTCCACCGTGCAGGATGTTGCGCACAAATGCGGCCGCAGCGGCGAGCTGATCCTGCTGACCGTCGACCATCGCATCATGCAAGGGGACAGCGAACGCGTGCGCGAGACGCAGACCATCGTCTATCGCGATGCAGGCGCGCCCACTCCAGCGATCACGCCCGCCGCCTTCCCAGCCGAGGCGCAGGATGTGGCGTGGACGCCTTCCACGGTCGACCTGTTCCGCTTTTCCGCCGTGACCTTCAACAGCCACCGCATCCATTACGACCTGCCCTACGCGACCAGCGAAGAAGGCTATCCGGGTCTCGTGATCCATGGCCCCTTCACCGCCACGAAACTGTTCGGCCACGCCCGCTGTGGCGGACGCGAACCCAGCCGTTTCTCCTTCCGCGCCGTCGCGCCGGTTTTCCAGGGCCAAAGCGTGCTGCTGCGCGAGGATGAAGGCGGCCGCTTCCGCGCCATCCGCTGCGACGGGATGGACGCCATGGTGGCGGACGTCACTTACTGAAAGTTTCAGAGAGGAGATTTCGAGATGGACGCTGAGACGTTCGAACTGTTCCGCACCACCGTCCAGCGCTTTGTCGCGGAAAAGCTGATCCCTGCGGAGGATGCGGTCGAGGAAGCGGATGCCGTCCCCGAAAGCATCATCCAGCAGATGCGCGACATGGGCCTGTTCGGCCTTTCCGTGCCGGAGGAATTTGGCGGCCTTGGCTGCACGATGGCGGAGGAAGCGGCGATCATTCGTGAGATCACCTGCGCTTCGGTCGTGTTCCGCTCGGTCATCGGCACCACGGTCGGCATCGGTAGCCAGGGCATCGTCATGGACGGGACCGAAGAGCAGAAAAGCGAATGGCTGCCCAAATTCGCCACCGGGGAAGCCATAGCCAGCTTCGGCCTGACCGAGCCGGAGGCAGGTTCCGACGCGGGATCGCTCCGCACCGTGGCGATCCGGGACGGCGACAATTACCGCATCACCGGCACCAAGCGCTTCATCACCAACGCCCCGCGCGCCAGCGTCTTCACGCTGATGGCGCGCACCGAACCGGACGTGAAGGGCGCGGCGGGCATTTCGGCCTTCATCCTGCCCGCCAACACCCCCGGCATCAGCTTCGGCAAGCCCGACAAGAAAATGGGGCAGAAGGGATCGATCACCACCGACGTCATCCTGGACGATGTGATCGTCCCGGCGAAGGCTATCATCGGCGGCGTGCCCGGACGCGGCTTCAAGACGGCGATGAAGGTGCTGGATCGCGGGCGCATCCATATCGCGGCGGTGTCGCTCGGCATGTGTCAGCGCTTGATCGACATGGCGCTGCAATATGCGATGGAACGCAAGCAATTCGGCCAGCGCATTGCCGACTTCCAGCTTGTGCAGGGCATGCTGGCCGACATGAAGGTCGACATGCTGACCACCGAAGCGCTGATGCAGTCCGTCGCGGCGAAATTCGACGCGGGCGAACCCGTCAGCCTCGAATGCGCGGCGCTCAAATATTATGCATCCGAAGCCGTGGGCCGGATCGCGGATCGCGCCGTGCAAATCTATGGCGGCGCCGGTTACATGGCCGAATATAAGGTCGAGCGCTTCTATCGCGATGTCCGGCTGCTCCGCATCTATGAAGGCACCAGCCAGATCCAGCAGACCATCATCGCCAAGCAGATGATCCGCCAGGCCGAAGCCTCCCGCTGATCTCCATTTGAAGGACATTCCCATGCGCAGAGCCGCCATCGTCGCCCCCATCCGCACCGCCGTCGGCAAATATGGCGGGTCGCTCAAAAGCTTTTCGGCGGGCGATCTGGGCGCCGTCATCATCAAGGCGCTGGTCGAGCGCACGAAGATCGATCCGGAGCGGATCGACGACGTGGTGTTCAGCCAGGGCTATGGCAATGGCGAGGCGCCCTGCATCGGCCGCTGGGCGGCGCTGGCGGCGGGCCTGCCGGAGTCCATCCCCGGCGTGCAGCTTGACCGCCGTTGCGGCTCCGGGCTTCAGGCGGTGATCGATGCGGCCATGCGCATCCAGACGGGTGCGGCCGATATCGTCATAGCGGGCGGCGTCGAGAGCATGTCGAATGTCGAATATTATTCGATGGACCATCGCTGGGGTGCCCGTTCGGGTTCAACCCAGTTCCACGACCGTCTGACTCGCGGCCGGGTCATGTCCCAGCCGATTGCCCGCTACGGCATCATCAGCGGCATGATCGAGACGGCGAACAATCTCGCCAGGGATTACGACATCTCTCGCGAAGCCTGCGACGAATATGCCGCGATGAGCCACCAGCGCGCCGCCGCCGCCTGGAAGGCGGGCAAGTTCGACGACGAACTGGTTCCCGTCGCCGTGCCCCAACGCAAGGGCGAACCTGTGATGTTCGCCAGGGACGAAGGCATCCGCGCCGACGCGACCCCGGAATCGCTTGCGCTACTCAAGCCCATCGAAAAGGACGGCGTCGTCACTGCGGGCAACGCGAGCCAACAGAATGACGCCGCGGCGGCCTGCCTGGTGGTGGCGGAGGACAAGCTCAGCGAACTCGGCCTCGAACCGATGGGCTATCTGCATAGCTGGGCGGCGGCAGGCTGCGATCCCTCGCGCATGGGGATCGGGCCGGTCCCGGCGGTCGAGCGGCTGTTTGCCCGGACGGGACTTGGCTGGGGCGACATCGATCTGGTCGAACTCAACGAAGCCTTCGCGCCGCAGGTGCTGGCTTGCCTCAAGGGTTGGAACTGGGACGATCGGGACCGACTGAACGTCAACGGCTCGGGCATTTCGCTCGGCCATCCGATCGGAGCGACGGGCGGCCGCATCCTCGCCAATCTGCTGCGGGAATTGCAGCGGCGCGACGGGCGCTATGGTCTGGAGACGATGTGCATCGGCGGCGGCCAGGGTCTCGCTGCGGTGTTCGAGCGGGCCTGACCTAAATCCTCCCCATCGCCAGATGGGGAGGATTTTAACTACTCCGCCCCCTTCCGATCCGGCGACAGTGCAATGATCGCCACCCCAATCAACGCCAGCGTCCCGCCGCCGATCATCACGGCCGTAATCGGCGTCCCGAAATAAAGCGACGCAAACACCGTCGACATCACCGGCGCCGCCAGCATCAACGGCATGATCGTCGAGATCGGATAGCGCTGAAGCAACCATGCCAGCGTCCCCTGCCCAATGATCGTAGACCCCAGGCAGGTGAAGGCAAACCAAGCCACCGGCACCCATCCCACATGCGCCAATCCGGCGATAGCGGGACGCTCGAACATCAATGCGAAGGGCGCCAGCGTCGCAACGCCCATCAGCCCGTTCCAGGCCTGACCGTTCATCACGCTCACCCCGACCAGCTTGCGCTGCACCAGCGTGGCGCCGCCCCAGATCATCGCCGCGCTCGCCATCACCAATATGGCGGGCACTTCGGTCAGGATATGCGGGTCGAACACCAAAGCCGCCACGCCCGCAAAGGCCAGGATGACCCCGGCAATCTTCCGCCCATTGAGCTTCTCCCCCAGCAACAGCGCCCCCAGCAGCAGCGAGAAAGGCACGCTGAGCTGCCCCGCGATCGCCAGCGCGCCGACATTGGTCGCCATGAACAGCGCCAGATTGAGCAGCAACAGGAACAACCCGCCGTTCAAAAAACCATAAAGCGCCAGCCAGCCGGTCCTCCCCGGCAGCAGCCGGATCGCGGGCGCGCACAGCAGAAACACCGTGCCCATGCGCAACGCCACCGACAGCAGCGGCGCCGTCGCGTCCACCACCACCTTCATGGCGATCACGTTGAGCGCGAACATGACATTCACTAAAAGGGCCAGAATCATTCCCGCCGGCCCAAAACGCCGGACCACCTCCGCTGCACCACCCTCCATCGCGCGTCCTTCTTCAATCGCCATTCAGACTCAGGCTGCTATTGGTTTATTTATGCACACTGGTATAGAATCTAGTCGGTAATGAAGGGAAGAGGATAACTGATGATTTCGAAACTCGTCGCGTTCGCCACTGCCATGCTGATTGCGAGCCCCGCACTCGCCCAGGCGGGCGACGCCACCAAGGGCAAGGCGGTCTTCGCCCGTTGCATGGCCTGCCATTCGGTCGATCCGGGCGTGAACCGGCTCGGGCCATCGCTGGCCGGAGTGATAGGCCGCCCATCGGGCACGGTGGCTGGTTTCGCTTATTCCCCCGCCATGAAGAACGCCAAGATTCACTGGGACGCCAAGTCGCTCGACGCGTTCCTGACCAAGCCAGCCACGAAGGTTCCGGGCACGAAGATGATCTTCGCTGGCCTGCCCAATCCGGCGGATCGCGCCAATCTGATCGCCTACCTAGCCAGCGCGAGCAAGAAATAGCATGAAAACTATCCCATAGTGCAAAAATCATTGCACTAGCCGCCCTGTCCCGCTATCTGTTGAGTCAACCGATGCAGCAGAACTTCAGGGACAGGAGCGGATGCGATTTTCCGACGACATGACGATGGCAGGAGCGCAGGCATGAACGCCCGCGCTCTTGAAGGGGTGAAGGTGCTGGACCTTTCGCGGGTTCTCGCTGGTCCCTGGTCGACGCAGATCCTGGCCGATTTCGGCGCGGACGTGATCAAGATCGAGTTGCCCGGCCATGGCGACGACACCCGCGCCTGGGGCCCGCCCTATCTGACCGGCGCGGATGGCGAGCCGGAGATAGGCACCAGCGCCTATTATCTCTCCTGCAACCGCAACAAGCGATCGCTGGCGATCGACCTCGCTACGCCGCAAGGCGCGGACCTCATCCGCAAGCTGGCCGCCGAAGCCGACATATTGGTCGAGAATTTCAAGGTCGGCGGCCTCAAGAAATATGGCCTCGATTATGAGAGCCTGCGTGGCGTAAACCCCCGCCTCGTCTATTGCTCGATCACCGGCTTCGGTCAGAACGGCCCCTATGCCGACCGTGGCGGCTATGATTTCGTGGCGCAGGGCATGGGCGGCTTCATGAGCATCACGGGCGAGGAAAATGGCGGTCCGCTCCGTGCGGGCGTTGCCATGGCGGACCTTTCCACGGGCATGTTCGCCACCGTCTCGATCATGATGGCGCTGCGCCATGCCGACCGTACCGGAGAGGGGCAGCAGATCGACGTATCGCTGCTCGACACCCAGATCGCGATGCTCGCCAATCAGGGGATGAACTTTCTGGTCGGCGGCGTCGTGCCGGGGCGCCTGGGCAATCGCCATCCGACCGTCGTTCCCTACAAGACCTTCGACGTCGCGGACGGCATGATGATCATCGCCATCGGCAATGACCGCCAGTTCCGCGCCTTCTGCACGGAGATGGGCCATCCGGAACTCGGCACCGATCCGCGCTTCGCCACCAGCGCCCAGCGGCTCATCAACCGCGACGCGATCGAGGCGAAGGTGCAGGAGATCGTCCGCCCCTTCCCCCGCGACGAACTGATGGATCGCTTCGTCGCGAAGGGCGTGCCTGCCGGCCCCGTCAACACCATCAAGGACGTGTTCGAAGACCCCTTTGTCGAGGCGCGGCAGACCGTTCACCGCTTCCGCCGCGAGGAGGATGGCGTGGAAATCCCCACCGTCGCCTATCCGGGCAAGCTGTCCGCGACACCCGCCGATTACCGCCATTGCCCGCCACGCGTTGGCGAACATAGCCGTGAGATATTGGGCCAGTGGCTCGGCCTCGACGATGCCGCGCTGGATGCGCTGGCCGCCGAGGGTGCGATCACCCAGCGCCCCGCCTAGGAGAGGACAGACGCATGAAGCTCGACAATAGCATAGCCGCCATCGTGACAGGCGGCGCATCCGGCCTGGGCGAAGCGACCGCCCGCGCACTCGCCGCCAAGGGCGTGAAGGTCGCCCTGTTCGACTTCAACGAGGAGACGGGCAACAGGGTCGCGGCCGAAATCGGCGGCACTTTCTGCAAGGTCGACGTAACCGACGAAGCCTCGGTCGACGCGGGGTTCGAAACGGCCCGCGCCGCTCATGGGCAGGAACGGATCATCGTCAACTGCGCGGGCACCGGCAATGTCGTCAAGACCGCCAGCCGAGACCGCGAAACCGGCGCGATCAAGGCTTTCCCGACCGACCAGTTCGAACGGATCATCCAGATCAACCTGATCGGCACCTTCCGCTGCTGCGCCAAGTCGGCGGCGGGCATGCTGACGCTCGATCCGCTGGAGGACAATGCGCGCGGCGTCATCATCAACACCTCCAGCGCGGCGGCCATAGACGGCCAGATCGGCCAGGCGGCCTATAGCGCGTCGAAGGGCGGCATCGTCAGCCTGACCCTCCCCATGGCCCGCGACCTGATGGGCGAAGGCATTCGCGTCAACGCAATCCTGCCCGGCATTTTCGACACGCCGCTGATGGCGCGGGCGAGCGACAAGGTGCGCGATGCGCTATCCGCCACGGTCCCCTTCCCCAAGCGCTTCGGCAAGCCGGAGGAGTTCGCGACCATGGCGCTGGCGATGATCGAGAATGACTATTGGAACGGCGAATATGTGCGGCTGGATGGCGGCCTGCGCATGCCGCCGCGCTGAGGAGAAGCGACATGTCCGAAGAAGCGCAACCCGAATATGTGACCTACAAGGTCGAGGAGGGCGTCGCATGGGTGATGCTCAACCGCCCGCAATATAGCAATGCGCAGAATTACCGGCTGCTGGGGCAGCTCGACGACGCCTTCAAGCGCGCCGTCGAGGATGACGAGGTCAAGGTCATCGTGCTCGGCGGCGAGGGCAAGCATTTCTCCGCCGGCCATGACATCGGCACGCCGGAGAAAGACAGCCACATGCCGCGCTTCCGTACGACCATGTGGTGGGACCATCTCAACAAGGGCGGCGCAGAGCGGCAATATGTGCTGGAGCAGGACGGCTATCTCGGCCTCTGTCGCCGCTGGCAGGATATCCCCAAGCCGATGATCGCCATGGTCCAGGGCGCCTGCATCGCGGGCGGGCTGATGCTGGCCTGGGTGTGCGACCTGATCGTCGCGTCGGAGGATGCCTTCTTCCAGGACCCGGTGCAGCGCATGGCCCAGCCGGGGGTCGAATATTTCGCCCACGCCTTCGAACTGCCGCCGCGTGTCGCCCGCGAACTGCTGTTGCTCGGGCGGAGGATGCCCGCCCAGCGCGCCTATCAGTTCGGCATGGTGAACGAGATTTTCCCTCGCGAAACATTGCGCGAGGAAGTGGCGAAGATCGCCGCCGAGATCGCCCAGCATGACCGCTTCGGGCTGGCGCTCACCAAGCAAGCGTTCAATTTCGTGGAAGATCTGCGCGGCAAGCGGCAGGCGATGGACGGCGTGTTCCACATGCACCACCTCGCCCATGCGCATAACCAGCTCATGACCGGCAATCTGGTCGGCAATATCGATGCCAAGGCGATGGCGGCGGCCAACAAGAAACAGGCTGGCGAGGGATGAGCGCGACAGTGCAATTGGAAAAGAGCGTGCTGGTGCTGCCCGGACTCCCCGCCCTGCTCTCCGGCGCGGCCGACGCGGCCCAGGCCTTCGTCGCCGCCGCCCAGCCGCAGGTGAAGGCGCGCATCACCAATGAGTCTGGCAAGGTCGACCGCGTGCTGGCGGATGTCGAGCAGCATGCCGTGCATGGCTTCGGCTGGTTCGCCTCCTATGCCGAAATGATGCGGGAGGTCGCCAACTGGGCCGCCAATCTGACCGCGGACGGTGCATTTGGAGAAATCGAGGCGCTGCTCGCCCAATTGCTCTTTGCCGAATATGGCGCGCAGATGCTGGGGGGCATCCCCATGAACCAGGGCGAGGTGATCCGCGCCATGGACCTGACGGACGATCTTTCCGCTCTCGATGCGCCTGCCTTCCGCACCCTGGTCCGCCAAGGTGGCGGGCAAGCGGTCAAGACCGCCATCGCCCGCCACCTCGTCGCCCAGCGCGGCCATGCGACGCTGGAAAATTGCGGTCTGGACGACATGTTCGACATGGTGCGCGAGCAATTCTTCGCCCTCTCGAACGAGAAGGTGGCACCCTTCGCGCATGAATGGCACCTCAAGGACGAGCTGATCCCCCTGCCTCTCGTCGAAGAACTGGGCGAGATGGGCGTGTTCGGCATGACCATCCCCGAAGAATATGGCGGCCTAGGCATGGGCAAGACCGCCATGTGTGTCGTGTCAGAGGAATTGTCGCGCGGCTGGATCGGCGTGGGATCGCTCGCCACCCGGTCCGAGATTGCAGCGGAACTGATCCTGACCGGCGGCACGGACGAGCAGAAGGCTTATTGGCTCCCCCAGATCGCCAATGCCTCGATCCTGCCGACCGCCGTCTTTACCGAACCGGATACCGGCTCCGACCTCGGCTCGCTCCGCACCCGCGCGACTCTGGCTGACGGCGAATATCGGATCAACGGCAACAAGACGTGGATCACCCACGCCGCCCGCGCCGATGTGATGACCCTGCTGGTCCGCACCAATGCCGAGACGAAAAATTACAGCGGCCTCTCCATGCTGATCGCGCCCAAGCAGCGCGGCACGGTGGCCGATCCCTTCCCCACCCCCGGCATGAGCGGCGGCGAGATCGAAGTGATCGGCTATCGCGGCATGAAGGAATATGAGATCGGCTTCGACGATTTCCGCGTCCCCGCCGCCAATCTGCTCGGCGGGGTCGAGGGCCAGGGCTTCAAGCAGCTCATGGCGACCTTCGAATCTGCCCGCATCCAGACTGCCGCCCGCGCCATCGGCGTGGCGCAGGCCTCGCTCGACATCGGCCTGTCCTACGCGCTCGACCGCAAGCAGTTCGGGCGGCCGATCTTCGACTTCCCCCGCGTCGCCAACAAGCTCGCCATGATGGCGGCGGAGATCATGGGTGCGCGCCAGCTCACCTATTTCGCCGCCCGGCGCAAGGATGAAGGCAAGCGCTGCGACCTGGAGGCCGGCATGGCGAAACTAATCGGTGCGCGGGTGGCATGGGCAGCCGCGGACAATGCGCTACAAATCCACGGCGGCAACGGCTTCGCCACCGAATATCAGGTGAGCCGCCTGCTGGCCGATGCGCGGATACTCAATATCTTCGAGGGCGCGGGCGAAATCCAGGCGCAGGTGATCGCCCGGCGGCTGTTGGACGGAGGAAATTGAAGGAAGGCCGCGAACGACCATAAGGCAGATGTTCATACCCACGGCGGCCCGGCCTTGAGCCGGGGTCTCGCTTCTTCATCTACTGTGCGCGGAAAAGAAAGCGGGATGCCGGGTCAAGCCCGGCATGACGAAGGAGTCTTGGCTGCAACCGACCATTTCACGCCGAAGTTCACAGTGTACGCGCGCGCGTGCTTGCGCGCGCGTATGCGTGGAGACGCGATGTGCCGGACGTTTCAAAGAGGGATGCGGGATAGACCCGTTGGCGCGAAATAGGACAGGCACAATCCTTCCCTGTCGGCGGAATAGGATGTTTTTTTGGATTCTGTAGCCATTGGGCAACGCATGATCCTTAGCCAGTCCTCCACGGTCAGGATCGGATGATGGGAAGGAGGGTCTGAAAACGACCACTTCTTGCCGTTCATTCGACCTCGCGCCGGTCGCCATAGCGGACATCGTAAATCATGCTAGATAGCGATCATGAAACGTTTGGTAGATGCCCTATTCAGCGTCACCCACATCACGATATCTTCATCGCGATCTGGGTGGGAATGGCCTTCATGGCAGCCGAGGCATTTGGCTGGCTTCGCCCCGACTATAGGAGGCTGCTATTCGTGATGATCCTTGCTTACTGGGCTGGGGTAGCACTTGAACTCGGTTTTCTTGGTCGCCGCAGAGCAAAGCGCTAACGACCAATTGCAAACGTTCACCCTGCCATTAAGAGTGACCTAATGCGGGTCTTTCAGTCGATATGGTTCATGTTGTTCATCGCCGCCCTCCTCACGTTTCCTGTGGCGTGGGCACTCTCGACAAACGCTGTTCCCCGACAGGCTGGCTTGCCCATTGCCTTGGGAGGCACGCTGTTGATGTTTGACTGGGCATTCGGGATCAGGATGCTACCAAGACTGCTTTCCCCTACCCAAATCGGCAACGAACGGCAGGTTGCTGAGCGCATTATGTATTCGTTTCCGTTTGCCCTGCCACGATATTCCTCGGTCCTATTCCTCATCGTTGGGGGATGGATGGGTATCTGGGTTTTCGGTGAAGGGGACTGGCTCGGTTTTGTCTTCATAATCGCGATCATTTTTTACGCGATCGCAATGTTTAAACAGTCATTGAAAGCTATAGAACTTGCTGTGCAGCAGGTGTTGCGCGAGGTCCGCTAACCGCAATTAGCCGCTTCAAACCGGCTGTTCCGCAAACCACCCGCATGAGCCACTCAGGCGCTCAAATCCCCCCGGCGACCACCGGCCAGCCACCGCGCTCCAGCGCCGCGCTCAAATCCGCTACGCACCGATCCAGCACCGCCGCGTCAACGGAGCGGATCACGAAATTCGCCCCGGTTTTCCCCTCCCGGAAAAAGGGATAGCTGCCGATCTGACACCCCTCATGCGCCCGTTCGGTCTCACCAAGCAGGTCCGCGATCTCGCTCTCCGCCACCCAGCAGCCGATGGTTGCCGACAGCACCGGCAGGCCGCCTTCCAGCTTGCCGGTCAGGCTGTCCAGCATCCCCGCCGTAATGTGCGGCACACCCGCCATGATGAAGATATTGCCATGCCGAAGTCCGGGAGCGCCGGACATGCGATTTTCTATCAGGCTCGATCCGGCGGGCGCCCGCGCCATGCGCAGCCGCGCTTCGGTCAGACCGCCGCGCGTCTCATAATAGCCCGACAGCATCGCCCGCGCCTCAGCATGGATTTCGACCTCCACGCCCAGCGCCGCGGCGATGGCGTCGACGGTGATGTCATCATGCGTTGGTCCGATGCCGCCGGTCGTGAACAGATAATCGTTGCGCGCCCGGAGCGTGTTAACCGCTTCCACGATCGCATCGGGTTCGTCCGCGACCACCCGGACTTCGCGCAGGCGGATGCCCTGCACATTCAGCCAGGTCGCGATCTGCGACACATTCTTGTCCTGTGTCCGGCCCGAGAGAATCTCGTCACCGATTACGATCAGCGCTGCGGTCCATATGCGGGTGGGGTCGGCCATGCGCTGGCCATAGCCTCTGCCGCGCGCGCTGCCTAGCCGCCCCCCTCGCATTATGCCGCATCCCTGCTTATAATCACGCCCATGACCGAATATATGACGATGACGGCGGATGCGCCGATTTCCCGCTCGACCGCGATCAAGCTTTATGACGCGGCCGGTTTCGAAGGCATGCGCAAGGCCGGGCGGCTGGCGGCGGAAATACTGGACGCGCTGGTGCCGCATGTCGTGCCGGGCGTCACCACCGGCGAACTGGACGACATCGTCCGCCGCATGACGCTGGATGGCGGCGGCGTGCCGGCGACTCTGGGCTATCGCGGCTATACGCATAGCTGCTGCATCTCGCTCAACAATGTCATCTGTCACGGCATTCCGGGCGAGCAGAAGCTGAAAGAAGGCGATATCCTCAATATCGACGTGACGCCGCTGGTCGATGGCTGGCACGGCGACACCAGCCGCATGTATATTTGCGGCGAAGCGCCGATCAAGGCGCGGCGGCTGGTCGAGGTCACCTATGAATGCCTGATGCTGGGCATCGAGCAGGCGAAGCCGGGCAATCATCTGGGCGACATCGGCCATGCCATCCAGCGGCATGCCGAAAAGCACCGCTATGGCGTCGTCCGCGATTTCTGCGGCCATGGACTGGGCCGCGTGTTCCACGACAGTCCGGAGGTCGTCCATGTCGGACGCCCCGGCACCGGCCCGGAACTGAAACCCGGCATGTTCTTCACCATCGAGCCGATGATCAACATCGGCAAGCCCGGCGTGAAGATGCTGGAGGACGGCTGGACGGCGGTGACGCGCGACCGCACCCTGTCCGCGCAGTTCGAGCACAGCATCGGCATCACCGAAACCGGCTGTGAGATCTTCACCAAGAGCCCGGCGGGTCTCGACGCGCCGCCTTATAAGCTCTGATCATCGATCACTGCCCAAAAAATGGGCAGAACGTCATGATATTGCCCGAAATCCGGGCAATATGGACAAAAGTTGCTGCATCGCAGAAAGCAGTTTCCAGCGATTCGCTATTTGGCACGGTAATTGATTGGGAAGAGAGGCGGCGCTTGCCTTCGGGGGGCATGATGATCGTCACTCGAGTGGAACGAAAGGCGGGGTCATACCCGCCATTTGGCGCGCGTTTGAGTTGGGATATCTAAAGATGAAGAAGATCGAAGCGATCATCAAACCGTTCAAGCTCGATGAAGTGAAGGAAGCCCTTCACGAAGTCGGCGTTTCGGGCATCACCGTCACGGAAGCCAAGGGTTTCGGCCGCCAGAAGGGCCATACCGAACTCTATCGCGGCGCCGAATATGTCGTCGACTTCCTGCCCAAGGTGAAGCTGGAGGTCGTCGTCGACGATTCGCTCGCTGAACGGGTGGTGGAGGCGATCTCGGCCGCCGCGCAGACCGGCCGCATCGGGGACGGCAAGATCTTCATTTCCAACATCGAAGGCGCGGTCCGCATCCGCACCGGCGAGCGCGACAGCGACGCCATCTGATTTTTACGGGTTCTCGCCGGCTTGCAGGGGATGATTTCCAGGGGCTTTTGGCGGACGCATATCAACGCACCCCTTTGGGGGGGTATTTTTGAAAGAAGGGCAAGTTCACATGGCTAACACGCCTAAAGACATCCTGAAGATGATCGAAGAAAAGGAGATCGAGTGGGTCGATGTCCGTTTCACCGATCCCAAGGGCAAGTGGCAGCACCTGACCATGGTGTCTTCGGTGCTGGGCGAAGATGAACTGACCCAGGGTCTGATGTTCGACGGTTCGTCGATCGAAGGCTGGAAGGCGATCAACGAATCGGACATGATCCTGAAGCCCGACCTGGACGCCGTCTATGTCGATCCGTTCAGCGCCACCCCGATGCTAATCATCTTCTGCGACATCGTCGAGCCCGACACCGGCGAACTGTACAGCCGCGACCCGCGTTCGACCGCGAAGCGCGCCGAAGCCTTCGTCAAGTCGGCCGGTTTCGGTGACACCGTCTATGTCGGCCCGGAAGCCGAATTCTTCATGTTCGACGACGTGCGCTTCGAGAATGACTATTCGCAGAGCTACTTCAAGATCGACGACATCGAACTGCCGACCAACACCGGCAAGGAATATGAAGGCGGTAACCTGGGCCACCGTCCGCGCGCCAAGGGCGGCTATTTCCCCGTCGCGCCGGTCGATCCCTGCACCGACATCCGCGCCGAAATGGTTTCGACCATGCTCGAAATGGGCCTGCCCTGCGACAAGCACCACCATGAAGTGGCCGCTGCCCAGCACGAACTCGGCCTGACCTTCGGCACGCTGGTCCAGACCGCCGATCGCATGCAGATCTATAAATATGTCGTGCAGATGGTCGCCCAGGCCTATGGCAAGACCGCGACCTTCATGCCGAAGCCGATCGCGCAGGACAATGGTTCGGGCATGCACACCCACATGTCGATCTGGGACGCGGGCAAGCCGCTGTTCGCGGGCGAAGGCTATGCCGGCCTGTCCGACATGTGCCTCTACTTCATCGGCGGCGTCATCAAGCACGCCAAGGCTCTGAACGCCTTCACCAACCCGACCACCAACAGCTACAAGCGTCTGGTGCCGGGCTTCGAAGCCCCGGTTCTGCTGGCCTATTCGGCTCGCAACCGTTCGGCCTCCTGCCGTATTCCCTACGGCGCCGGTGCCAAGGCGAAGCGCGTCGAGTTCCGCTTCCCCGATGCGATGGCCAACCCGTACCTGTGCTACGCCGCGCTGCTGATGGCTGGCCTCGACGGCATCGAGAACAAGATCCATCCGGGCGCCGCGATGGACAAGAATCTCTATGACCTGCCGCCGGAAGAACTGAGCCAGGTGCCTACCGTTTGCGCCTCGCTGCGTGAAGCGCTGAACAGCCTGGAAGCCGATTACGAGTTCCTGCTGAAGGGCGACGTGTTCACCAAGGACCAGATCGATGCCTATATCGAACTGAAGTGGCCCGAAGTATACCGCTGGGAAATGGCTCCCTCGCCGGTCGAATTCGACATGTACTACAGCGCCTGATTTTTTTCGGGACTGTTTCGGGAAAAAGGCCCGGTCGCGCAGGCGGCCGGGCCTTTTTCTTTGCCTTCTCGATCGCATCGCGTGAAGAAAATCACCCATCGGTACAAGAGTTTACCGCAGATTTACTGATGCCTGCGAGGAACCGCCTATGCCGCCCGGTTCCCACCGCATCCGATCCATCCATTATCTGCGCATGATCGCGGCGGTGATGGTCGTCACCTATCATGTCTTCTCCTACCATCTGATGTCGGCAGACGATCCCGCAATGACCCGATGGCTGAGAGAAGGCGTGGGGCTGTTTTTCGGGATTTCCGGCTATGTGATGGTCATATCCACATCGGCATCACCACCCGATCCGGCATCCTTTTTCTGGCGGCGAGTCAGACGGATCGCACCGCTTTACTGGATCGCGACCGCCTGCGTCGTGATCGGCACAGGCGAGGAAAATGGGTGGAAAATCCTGTCCTCCATGCTCTTCCTGCCATCCATGGGCATTGCCGACGGTCCTGTCCTGCCGGTCGGCTGGACGCTCAATTTCGAAATGGCCTTCTACGCCCTGTTCGCGCTCTTCCTGCCTGTGCCCCGCAGAATCGCCATTCCCGCACTGGCATCGATCCTCATCCTGGCGTCGTGCATCAGCCAGTTCCCGGATCCTCCGCCCTTGGCCGCCTATTATGGCCAGCCCATCCTTCTCGATTTCGTCGTCGGCATGCTGATCGCCCATTTCGATTTCCGGCTGCCCGGATGGCTAACGCCGCTCGGCTTCCTTCTTCTTGCCCTGGCGCCGCAGTGGACAGATATCCGCCCGCTTACCGTCACCGCACCCGTCGCCCTGATTCTGGCCTCGGCCCGCTCACTCGACCACAAGTTGAAGGATTGGCCATTACCCACGCTCCTTGGCGAAGCCTCCTACGCCATCTATCTGTCGCATCTATTCATCCTGCTCCCGGCCTTGTTGTTCTTCGGTCAGGATCATGCAGGCGGCGCCGTCATCGCGATCCTCGCCTCCATCGTCGCGGGCGTCATCGCACATAAATATATCGAAATTCCCTTGACGGAGCTGCTCAGGCAAATGGAACGGCGAGGGTTTGGCCTGGCACAGCAAGCCGATGGACAAGCCACCTGAGGGCCAAGCGCTTCAACCCACGGTTGCATGATGCGCCACCATGCTCAAAAATCGGAAGATGTCGCTCATCGAGTCGCTGGGCCTGACCCATCCTATCATCCAGGCGCCGATGGCCGGCGTCTCGACACCCGCCATGGCCGCCGCCGTCTCCAATGCCGGCGCGCTCGGCTCGATCGCGGTTGGCGCGACCGACGCGGCAGGCGCCCGCGCCATGATAGAGGCCGTCCGCACGCAGACCCGCCGTCCATTCAATGTCAACCTCTTCACCCATGCGCCCGCGCGCAGCGATCCAGCCAAGGAAGCGGTATGGCTCGCCGCCCTGGCGCCGATCTTCCACAGCTATGATGCCCAGCCGCCAACCAGCCTCCACGAAATCTACCGCAGCTTCGTGGAGGACGACGCGATGCTCGCCGCCCTCGTGGATCTCGCCCCGCCCGTCGTCAGCTTCCACTTCGGCCTGCCCGATCCGACGCGCATCGCGGCACTCAAGCAAGCCGGATGCCTCCTGCTCGCCACCGCAACCAATTTAGACGAAGCACATGCCGCAAAAGAGGCGGCCATCGACGCCATAGTCGCGCAGGGCTATGAGGCAGGCGGCCATCGCGGCACCTTCGATCCCGAAGCGCCCGACGATCAACTCGGCACTTTCGCCCTTACCCGCCTGCTCGCCGCCCGGTCCGGCCTGCCGGTGATCGCCGCCGGCGGCATCATGGACGGACAGGGCATAGGCGCCGCGCTAAACCTTGGCGCTGTCGCCGCGCAACTCGGCACGGCCTTCATCGCCTGCCCGGAAAGCAGCGCCGATGAAGCCTATCGCACCGCCCTCGCCAGCCCGGCAGCCCATCACACCATCATGACCCGCGCCATATCGGGCCGCCCTGCCCGCTGCCTCGCCAATCGCTTCACCGCCTGGGGTGCCGAAGCAAGGCTGGAGCCCCCAGCCTATCCGATCGCCTATGATGCTGGAAAAGCCCTCAACGCCGCAGCAAAAGCCAAGGGCGAAGGCGGCTTCGGCGCGCAATGGGCCGGCCAAGGAGCGCCCCTGGCTCGCGCCCTGCCCGCCGCCGATCTCATCGCCCTGTTGGTGAAGGAAGCGACCGCTTAACGCGCGTCGGGAATAGAGGCGCCGAACAACAGCACCGGCTCGCCAGCGGGCGAAAGGGCGATCTCACCCCCGGCATTTGTAACCAGCGCCCTCACCATCCAGGCCGCCGATGTCCGCGAAGCCAGCCCTTCCGGCGGCAAGGTTCCCGCCAGCGCCGCCCGCAGATCGGGATCGAGCACCAGCCTTGGCCCTTCCGCCCGCACGACGATTTCCGTGACGCCCGGCCGCTTTTCCGCACCGATGTCGAGCTGCCCGCCCCGCACCAGCGCATCCCCGGCAATCAATGCCAGGTTCAGCAGCACCTTCACCGGCAGCTTGTCGAGCATGTCGTCCTCGACCAGCCAGCCGATCTTCACCCGCCCCGTAGCGGCGAACATGCCCTCGATCGCCACCCGCGCCTCATGCGTCGGCACGGCGTCACCGAAACCGCCCGCCGACCCGAAGGCCAACCGGAAGAATTTGAGCTTGTTGGCCGATGTCTTGGCGCTGTCCGCCAACAGATCCAGGCAGCGTTGCCGCATTTCCGGGTCCGTCTCATCCGCCATCAGCTCCAGCCCGTTGTTGAGCGCGCCGACAGGGCTCAAAAGGTCGTGGCACAGCCGCGAACAGAGCAGGCTGGCAAATTCGATGCTGCCGGTTTCGATGCTGTCTGTCGGATTGATCATGAAGTTTCGCTGCCGCCGGAAAGAAAATCGGGAAGGGAATGAATGGCTAATGCGCTGCCCTGTTGCATGATGCAAGCCCGGCCTGCCGCCTTTCGCTCACAAGATATCGAGCGAAGCCTCAACAAATCGTGCATTTTCCTGCCTTCCCGTCGAAACCCAGAGCCGCGTCACGCCTCCCCCGACGATCAACCACAAACTGCCGTCCGCCACGGCGCAGGCCGCGTCGGTGGCCGAAGGAACCGGCACGCCGCCCGGATGCGAATGATAATGCCCCAATATCTGAGGCCCGCCCGCCCGCGCCGCCCGATGCGCCGCGATCAGCACCGCCGGGTCCAGCTCGAAATGCCGCGCCGGATCGGGCGCGACATTGGCGGCGGGCCGGCTCTCCGCGATCCGCCCCGCCTCGCCCAGAAGCAGCCCGCAGACCTCATGGGGGTCAGCCGCCGCTTCGGACATGATTTGTTCCAATATGCCTCTTGAAATTCTGACCTTCATTCCTACTTTCCTACGCAATGAATTTGGGGGTTTCCATCTTAGAAGCAGTGATTGGTGAAGCGCAGGATGGCATGCGGCTGGACAAGGCGCTGGCTGACCTGCTGCCTATATTGTCGCGCGAACGGCTGAAAAGCCTGATTGTCGACGGCCAGGTGACGACCTCCGGCCGTTCCCCCAACCCTTCCATGAAAGTTGCGGCGGGCCAGGCCTTCGCCATCACCCTCCCCCCTCCGGTCGAGGCGGAAGCGATCGCGCAGGACATTCCGCTCGTCATCGTCCATGAGGATGTCGACCTGATCGTCATCGACAAGCCCGCAGGCCTTGTCGTCCATCCCGCGGCAGGCAATCTGGACGGCACCTTGGTCAATGCGCTGCTCCACCATTGCCAGGGGCAGCTTTCCGGCATCGGCGGCGTGGCCCGCCCCGGCATCGTTCATCGCATCGACAAGGATACTTCCGGCCTTTTGGTCGTTGCCAAGTCAGACCGTGCCCATGAAAGGCTCGCTCAGCAGTTTCAGGCGCATAGCATCGACCGGCTTTACGCCGCCATCGTCTATGGCGTGCCTCATCCGGCATCCGGGACGGTGGATACATGGATCGGCCGTTCCGACGCTGATCGAAAGAAAATGGCCGTTCATCGGGAAGGACGCGGCAAACATGCCGTTACCCATTACCGAACGTTGCAGAAGCTGCGTGGCGCGGCTTTCGTCGAATGCAGGCTGGGAACCGGGCGCACGCACCAGGTTCGCGTCCATATGGCGCATCTGGGATACCCCTTGATCGGGGATCCGGTTTACGGTAGAGAAAGAAAAGGTTTCAAATCGATACTGGAAACGCTGGGTTTCAAAAGGCAGGCATTGCACGCAAAAAGGCTTGGGTTCATACATCCGGTAACGGGTGAGGCACTCAGCTTCGACAGCCAACTCCCTGCCGATATGCAGGAACTGTTAAGCGAGCTTCACGTATAGATTTGGATAAGTTTGCGACGGCGCTTCGAACGCCTCTTCTGGGTTCCGCCGCGCATGAAAGGGAAAGGTGACGACATGGCCGGAAAGACCAATGTCCCCGCGGTTCCTGCGCTGGGCGGTGAAGCCAGCCTCAACCGCTATCTGTCGGAAATCCGCAAATTTCCGATTCTGACGCCCGAGCAGGAATATATGCTCGCGAAGCGCTATGCCGAGCATGCGGACTCAGAGGCCGCTGCGCAGCTTGTGACGTCGCATCTGCGCCTGGTGGCGAAGATCGCCATGGGCTATCGCGGCTATGGGCTGCCGGTCAGCGAGCTGATTTCCGAGGGTAATATCGGCCTGATGCAGGGCGTGAAGAAGTTCGAGCCGGATCGCGGTTTCCGCCTGGCGACCTACGCCATGTGGTGGATTCGCGCGTCGATCCAGGAATTCATCCTGCGGTCCTGGTCCCTCGTGAAGATGGGCACCACCGCAGCGCAGAAGAAGCTGTTCTTTAACCTGCGCCGGATGAAGAACAATATCGAAGCGTTCGAGGATGGCGACCTGCATCCTGATGACGTGGCCAAGATCGCAACCGATCTAGGCGTCACGAAAGAGGACGTCATCTCCATGAACCGCCGCATGGCGATGGGTGGCGACACGTCGCTCAACGTGCCGATGCGCGAGGATGGCGAGGGCCAGTGGCAGGATTGGCTGGCCGACACCGATCCGTTGCAGGACGAACGCGTCGCTGACCGGCAGGAAAGCGAACTGCGCCACGACATGCTGGTCGAGGCGATGGACGACCTGAATGACCGCGAGAAGCATATCCTGGCCGAACGCCGCCTGGCCGAGGAGCCCAAGACGCTGGAGGAACTCTCCCAGGTTTATGGCGTGTCGCGGGAACGCGTCCGCCAGATCGAGGTCCGTGCCTTCGAGAAGCTGCAAAAGGCGATGATGCGGATCGCGGGCGACAAGCTGGGCAAGATCGCCCGTCTTGCCACTGCCTGATCCTGTCCACATTGAGAAAAATGGCCCCGGAGCGATCCGGGGCTTTTTTGGGATGGGCAAAGCATAAGAATTGAAAACGGTCAGGGATAGAGCGCGGACTTCAGAGCTGATACATGATTGAAATGCTGAACCTTTCCTGCCTCTGCGGCCAAATCCGCGTCACACTCGCCAAGCGACCGGAATATATCAATGAATGCAACTGCACATTATGCAGCAAGACCGGCGCCCGCTGGAGCTATTTCCACCCGTCGGAGGTCAGCGTCGATGGCCCGGCAAAGGGATATTGCAGACAGGATAAGGCCGATCCGGCAGCGGAAATCCGCTTCTGCGAGAATTGCGGTTCCACGACCCATTTCAACCTGACCGCCAGCGCGGCGTCGAAGTTCGGAAATACGCTGATGGGGGTCAACATGCTGTTGGCGGACAAGCGCGACCTGGCCGGGCTGGAGCTGCGTTTTCCCGATGGACGCGCCTGGACGGGCGAAGGAGAATTTGCCTATGTCCGCGAGCCTCGCATCATCGGGCAAACATAACCGTTGATCCCCCGCTATTCCCCTCCCCGCAAGCCGGAGGGCCAGGGATGGGCGCAAGTGAAGGAGTAAATGCACTCACCCATTCCACTTCAGGAAGCCGGCGCTTTCACGTCGCTCCATCCCGCCGCCCGTCTCGCCCACATGCCCAAAAGCCAGGGCTTGAACCGCCCGGCGATCCCGTTACGACGACGCTATGACCGCCAAAAAGTCCGCCTCCCCTCACCGCCGTTCGCGCTGGCTGCGTATCGCCCTCAAGCTTCTCGGCGGTTTCGTCGCCCTGTCGCTGCTGATGGTGGTGATCTATCGTTTCGTCCCCCCGCCCGTGACATGGACGATGCTGTTCGACCCCCATGGCATCACCAAGGACTGGATGAGCCTGGACAAGATGGACCCGAACATGGCCCGCGCCGCCATCGCGGCCGAAGACAGCCGCTTTTGCAGCCATCACGGTTTCGACGCCGTCGCCATCGCCCAGGCCATGCGCCACAACGCCAGCGGCGGCCGCATCCGGGGCGGCTCCACCATCAGCCAGCAGACGGCGAAGAACGTCTTTCTGTTCCAGGGCGGCGGCTTTCTGCGCAAGGGGCTGGAAGCCTGGTTCACCCTCCTCATCGAAGCGATCTGGGGCAAGCGCCGGATCATGGAGGTCTATCTCAACGTTGCGGAAACCGGGATTGGCACCTATGGCGCGCAGGCCGGCGCGATCCGCTATTTCCACCACGGCGCCCAGCGCCTGACCCGCGCCGAAGCCGCCCGCCTCGCCGCCGTCCTGCCCCTCCCCAAGAAGCGCGAGGCCATCGATCCGCACGGCTTCACCCGCCGCTACGGCAACAGCATCACCGCCCGCATCGGCATCGTCCAGCGCGACGGCCTGGACAGATGCCTCCAATAAGAAAAGGGCGCGGATCGCTCCGCGCCCTCTCTTTTCCGTTACGAAAATGGCCGCTTAGAAGCCGAACACCACCGAACCGATGAAGGTGCGCGGCGAACCGATCTGCACGAAGGGCAGGTTGCTGGCCGCGGCAAAGCCGGCATCGAGACGCCCGTCAAAGCCGCCATAATAAAGCTTGTCGAACACATTGCTGACATTGAGCTGCAAATAGGTCTTGTCGCCCATCCCCAGCGGCGCAAGGCTGAGACGCGCATCCAGATCGACCAGCGTGTAGGCAGGCGCCTTGGCATCCATGACCTGCGTGCCGCCGCTGACGGCCACGCCGCCGATGATGGTGCCGCCCAGGGTGAACGGACGGTTGAGGTCGTTGACGTAGCGCGGACCGGTCCGCTTCACCTGCACGCCCAGTTCGACCGGACCCAGGATCGCCTGCGCGCGACCGCCGATGGTGTAGACCGGCGCGCCCGATTCCCGCTTGCCGCTGGTCTGGGCGTAGATCGGATCACCCGCAGCCGCACAACCCGCAACGCCCGCCAAGACGTTGGCGGAGGTGCATTCGCCGTACAACACGTCATCCTTGATCTTCGACTTCAGATAGGAACCGAAGGCATAGAAGACCAATTCCGGAATCGGGCGATAGGAAACGCTGCCGTCAATGCCATATTTGTCGACGCGGCCCAGATTGCGGTACAGCGTGCGATCGGTTTCCGGATCATAGGCCGACGCCAGACGGTTCTGGTAGATGGTGTACCAGAGCGATAGCTGCGCCTGAACCTTGCTGCTGCGGTAGCGCACGCCCAGGTCGAAATTGTCCGTGGTTTCGGGCGACGGCTTGGCCGATGCCGTGTCGGGTGCGAAGAAGAAGCTGTTGTACAGATTGTCCGTGCCCGGAACCTGCAAGCCCTTCGAATAATTGCCGAACACGCCCAGCGCATTGGTCACGTCATAAGTCAGGCCGATGTTCGGCAAAACCTTGTTATATTTGAAGACGCGGCGCTGCGGCCCCTGGATAGTCGGGTTGAGCGCCGCATATTGCGCCGCGCCCGCGCTGTTCGTGCCGAAGCATTCGACAAAGCCGGTGGCGCTCGACGTCGCGCAATAATTGTTGAGGTCGCGCTTGAAGAAAGGTGCGCGCACGCCAGCCGTCACCGTCAGCGCGTCGAACTTGCCGCGATATTCGCCGGCGAGCTGATTGAGGATCGCCTTGGAGAAGCGATCGCGCTTCTGCAGGATCGAACCCGTCGCGTCCTTGAGCGGATTTCCTTCTTCCGGGAAAGCGTGCAGCGGCTGGCCGTCATTACGCAGGAACTCGGTCTCGCCGGTCTGGCGATGCCGCGCATAATCAAGGCTGTACGCGATTCGGACCGACTGATCCTCGGAGAAATTATAGCGCAACGAAGCGATCAGGCCATAGCGGCGGGTGTTGGTTTCGCTGGGTGCGAGCACGCGGATCGAGTCCAGCAGATCGCCGTCGCCATTGACGTCATAGCCGAAATAGGGGCTGCCGCCGAGATAACCGACCGCATTGGTCACGCCGCTGCCCGGATTGATATCGCGGAACCCTTCACGCGCCGTCGCCGTACCGCCGCCATTGGCACGCACATATTGGAAGCTCGGATCGACCGTCAGGATCAGATTGTCCGCCAGCGTGAAGCGGGAATTGATGCGGATATTGCCAGTCTTCGACGGGTTGACGCGCTCATCGAAGGTCGAGCCGCAACTCGTCGCGGCATCCGCAACGCCCGCGATCGCCGGCATCTGCGTGGTGCAATAGGGGATCACATAGTCGCGCTCGTCGCGATTGTTCGGAAAACGGCTGGGCACGGCGCCCACGCCGTCGTTGCGGAACGTCACCGAACCGAAGCGGTTATTATAGGCTTCGTTATAATGCGCCGCGATGGCGATGAAATCGCCATTGTCACCGATCGGCTGATAGATTTTGGCATTATATTGCTGTTTGCTGATCTCGCCGCGATTATTGAAGATGGTGTCGTTGGTCGCCTTGCTGGCTGCGAAGAAAGCCTTGGTGCCCCAGGGCGTGAACACGCCGGTATCGATCGATCCGAACATGCGGAAGAAGGAGAAATCGCCAGCCGAGCCAACGACCTTCACGCTGAAATCGTCGGTGGGGTTGCGGGTGCGGTAGTTGACCGTCGAACCCGTCGCCGCTGCCGTAGGGCTGTCCACATCGGTCGTGCCGAGATTGACGTTGACCTGCTCGATCAGTTCGGAATCGAGCTGCTGGCTGGAATAGATCGAATAGCCGCCGGAGTCGTTCAGCGGAACGCCGTCAAACGTCTGCGAAATGCGGGTATTGTCGAAGCCGCGGATATACATGGTGCCGCCGGCCGAACCGAAGGGATCGTTATTCTGAAAGCTGACGCCGGGCAGCAGGTTGATGATGTCGTTGACCGATTGCCCCGGAATCTGGCGCTCAATGACTTCCTGATTCAGAACGCCACGAGCCTTGCTCGTTTCGGGCAGTTCAACGCCGGCGAGCCCCTTCGGGGTAGTCGCGCCCGTCACGATGATCTCATTCTCAAAGTCAATCGAACCCGTCGACTGCGCGAACGCGGCGATTGGTGCAGCCACGGCGACAAGCGCGGCGCTGCACATAAGAAGCTGTTTCATTTGAACATTGTCCCTTTTAAAGTTTGGCGCGTCGCGCCGGCTTTATTTTGCTCTGTGGAGCTGGCGCCGCCTGTGGCGGCCGATGGCGACGGCCCTGTGATGCTCTGATTACAGTTTTACGACAATATAACAGCCATCAGTCATCGGCCGCCTCAGCCAGACCAAGTGGGACATGAGGGACTTGAAATGACTCATATAAATTATTGATATTAAACAATTTAATTATATTGCGATGCCACTGTTTAACAGTGGTGCAATTTTGCAACGCAGCAGGATTTTTTGTGCGGTTGCGATACAGGCATAAAAAAGGGGCCGGCGAAGCACCGCCGACCCCAAATTTCAAACTGTCAAAGGATGGATTCAGGCCGCGTCTTCGGCCCGCTTGTCCTTCTCGCTGAACACGCGAATCGGTTCCTTGCTGCCCGCGACCACATCCTTGTCGACGACCACTTCGCCTACGCCTTCCATCGAAGGCAGGTCGAACATAGTGTCGAGCAGGATCGCCTCCAGGATCGAGCGAAGCCCGCGCGCGCCGGTCTTGCGCTCGATCGCCTTCTTGGCGATCGCGGTCAGCGCGTCGTCGGTGAAGCTGAGTTCCACATTCTCCATGTCGAACAGCTTCTGATATTGCTTCACCAGCGCGTTCTTCGGTTCGATCAGGATCTTGACCAGAGCGGTCACATCCAGATCCTCCAGCGTCGCGATGACCGGCAGACGGCCGACAAATTCGGGGATCAGGCCGAATTTCAGCAGATCCTCCGGCTCGCTCTGACGCAGCAATTCGCCGGTCTTGCGTTCCTCAGGAGCCGCGACATGGGCGCCGAAACCGATCGACTTGGCTTCCAGACGGTCACCGATGATCCGTTCCAGACCTGCGAACGCGCCGCCACAGATGAACAGGATGTTGGTCGTGTCGACCTGCAGGAATTCCTGCTGCGGATGCTTGCGGCCACCCTGGGGCGGAACCGAAGCGGTCGTGCCTTCCATCAACTTGAGCAGCGCCTGCTGAACGCCCTCCCCCGACACGTCGCGGGTGATGGAGGGATTCTCCGCCTTGCGGCTGATCTTGTCGATTTCGTCGATATAGACGATGCCGCGCTGCGCCTTCTCGACATTATAGTCGGAGGCCTGGAGCAGCTTGAGAATGATATTCTCGACATCCTCACCGACATAGCCCGCTTCGGTCAGCGTCGTGGCGTCGGCCATGGTGAAGGGCACATCGAACGTCTTGGCCAGCGTCTGCGCGAGCAGGGTCTTGCCGCAACCGGTAGGCCCGACCAGCAGGATGTTCGACTTGGCCAGCTCGACCTCGCCCGGCTTGGTGCCATGGTTGAGGCGCTTGTAATGGTTGTGGACGGCGACCGACAGGACGCGCTTTGCCCGGTTCTGGCCGATCACATAATCGTCCAGCACATCGCAGATTTCCTGCGGGGTCGGCACGCCGCCATCCTTCTTGCCGACGAGACCGCCCTTGGTCTCCTCGCGGATGATGTCGTTGCACAGTTCCACGCACTCGTCGCAGATGAACACGGTCGGCCCCGCGATCAGCTTACGCACCTCATGCTGCGACTTGCCGCAGAAGGAGCAGTAAAGCGTGCTTTTAGAATCGGAGCCCGTAAGCTTAGTCATTCGCCAATCTCTCTTCCCTCTTTCAGGCGAACAGCCGCCTGTGACGAGGGATATTCTGGTCCTAGGATCATCCTAGACCGCGACGCGCCCGTTTCACAAGGGGAGAAAAGGGCGCGGGCGGTAAACATCGGGTTTAGCCTTCGCTCGTGTCCGCCGCGGCTGGGCGGCGGTCAAACACTTCGTCGACCAGACCGAACGCCTTGGCTTCCTCTGCTTCCAGGAAGGTATCGCGGTCCATCGCCCGTTCCACTTCCTCCAGCGAACGGCCGGTATATTCCACGTAGAGATTATTCAGGCGGCTGCGGATTCGCAGGATTTCCTTGGCCTGAATCTCGATATCCGACGCCATGCCCTGCGCGCCGCCCGAGGGCTGGTGGACCATGATCCGGGCGTTGCTGAGCGCGATCCGCTTGCCCGGCTCGCCAGCGGCGAGCAGGAAGCTGCCCATGGAGGCGGCCTGACCGATGCAGACGGTGCCCACCTGCGGCCGGATATATTTCATCGTATCGTGGATCGCCATGCCGGACGTCACCACGCCGCCGGGCGAGTTGATGTACATCCAGATGTCCTTCTTCGGATTTTCCGACTCAAGGAACAGCAACTGGGCCACGATCAGCGAGGCCATATGATCCTCGACCTGACCGGTGACGAAGATGATCCGTTCGCGCAGAAGGCGCGAAAAAATGTCGAAGCTGCGCTCGCCCCGGTTGGACTGTTCGATAACGATGGGGACCAGAGCGGCCATGGGATCGGACATGATTTCGGTCATTTTGCTCTTTCAGGGTGATTGCTTTTGCCCGTTCACTACATCGGGACAAAATGCAGACTGTTCAAGGGGTCGCGTGAAACGCAGGTGAGATCGGGCAAATGCCCCGCGCGAAATCAGTCGCGCCGGGCGAAATCGGATGGCGCCTTGAAGGCGAGATAGGCGAGCCGCCGCACCTCCCGCCGGCCGCGCACGACGGTATCGAGGATGAGGCCGCACATGCCCGACAAGGTGGCAAGGATCATCAGGCCCGTCACCAATATGGCGGTGGGGAAACGCGGCACAAGGCCCGTCTTCATATAAGTGAGGATCAGCGGAGCCGCCAGGATCAGCCCGGTCGCGGCCAGCAGCGCAGCGATGATCCCAAAGAAGAGGACCGGCCGTTCGATGCGATAAAGCGTGATGATCGTGCGCAGGATGCGCCACCCGTCACGATAGGTGGAAAGCTTGCTGACCGACCCTTCCGGCCGCGCCCCATAGGCGGTGACCACCTCCGCCACAGGCATGGCGAGCTCCAGCGCATGGACGCTGATTTCCGTCTCGATCTCGAAACCGGCGGAAAGAACCGGGAAGCTTTTCACGAACCGCCGGGAAAAGACGCGATAGCCCGAAAGAATGTCGGTGAAGCTGCGTCCGAAAAGCTGCTTCAACAGGCTGGTCAGCGCCCAATTGCCAAAGCGATGGCCCCGGCGATAGGCTTCCTCGATCTCGCTCCTGCGCGAGCCGACGACCATGTCGAGATTGTCTTCCAGCATCGCCGCGACCATCCGCGGCGCGGCGGCGGCCTCATAGGTCGCATCACCATCGGCCATGATATAGATGTCCGCATCGACATCCGCGAACATGCGGCGGACGACATGGCCCTTGCCCTGCTGCGCCACGCAGCGGACGATAGCCCCTGCCCCGGCGGCAAGCTCGCGGCTCCCATCGCTGCTGTTGTTGTCGAAGACATAGATTTCAGCGGTCGGCAACGCGCGGCGAAAATCCTCCACCGTCTGAACGATCGCGCCAGCCTCATTATAGCAGGGAAGGATGACCGCTATCCGTGGGCTTGCGACCGCCTCCCCGCTTTCCACTGCCGGAAATTCCTTCATCGACACGCAAACCTTATTACCGCCCCGTCCCTGTCGACATGAACGGGCTTGATTAAAATTTCATCTGCCATGTCGCGGCAGAAATGAAAAGCGCCCGCACTTCCTTGCGAAGCCGGGCGCTTATCCATTCAGACCGAAGCGGCCTTATTAAGCCTTGGCGGCTGCCTTCTTGGCCGGAGCCTTCTTGGCCTTGGGCTTGTCATCGGCAGGAGCTTCCTCAGCCACGGCCTCGTCCTGCTTGGCGGGAGCCTTCTTCGCCGGAGCCTTCTTGGCCGGAGCCTCTTCGGCCACCTCAGCAGCCGGAGCCTCTTCAGCTTCAGCGGCCTTCTTCTTCGGAGCAGCCTTCTTCGCCTTGGGCTTTTCGTCATGGTCATGGTCATGACCACAGCCCGGACCATGGACGTGCGGCTTCAGATCGCCGTCTTCGGCCTCGATCGCGGCTTCCAGCTCTTCACGGCTGACGGCTCGATCGGTGATCTCCGCCTTTTCGAACAGGAAGTCGACGACCTTGTCCTCATAGAGCGGGGCGCGGAGCTGAGCCGCGGCCATCGGATCCTGACGGACATATTGCACGAAACGCTCGCGGTCCTGCGGGCTGTACTGCTGCGCAGCCTGCATGATCAGGCGGTTCATTTCCTGATCGTTGACGACAACGCCATTGGCCTGGCCGATTTCCGAGAGCAGCAGGCCCAGGCGGACGCGGCGCACCGCGATGCCGCGATAATCTTCCTTCTCCGCTTCCATCTCGGCCAGAGCCGCTTCCGGATCTTCCTCATGGCCGGCTTCATGTTGAAGCTGCGCCCAGATCTGGTTGAATTCGGCTTCCACCATGCTCGGCGGCACGTCGAAGTCGTGCGAAGCGGCGAGCTGGTCGAGCAGCTTGCGCTTCATATGCGTGCGGGTCAGGCCGTTATGTTCCTGCTCAATCTGGCCCTTCAGCAGCTCCTTGAGCTTGTCCAGACCTTCCAGACCCAGCGACTTGGCGAAATCATCGTCCAGCTTGGGCTTGTCAGCGTTCAGGATCGACTTGACGGTGATGTCGAAGGTTGCGGCCTTGCCGGCGAGGTGGGCGGCGCCATAATCTTCCGGGAAGGTGACGGTGATGGTCTTCTCATCGCCCTTCTTGACTCCGGCAAGCTGCTCTTCGAAGCCCGGAATGAACTGGCCCGAACCGATCTTCAGCTTCACGTCTTCGGCCGAACCGCCTTCAAAGGCTTCGCCGTCGATCTTGCCGACGAAATCGATGGTCAGCGTGTCGCCGTCCTTCGCCTTGTGCGAAGCGGCATGCTCTTCCAGCGCGCCCTGCTGGGTCGCGATGCGGCCCGCGGCTTCGTCAACCTGCTCGTCAGCGACTTCGACGGTCAGGCGTTCCAGCTTCAACCCTTCGACGCTCGGCGCGGCGATTTCGGGCAGCACTTCCAGCGCCACCTTGATCTCCGCATCCTTGCCGAATTCGAAAGTTTCATCCAGCTCGACGGAGGGCTGCATCGCGGGACGCAGCTTGTTGTCCGCGATCAGCTTTTGAATGCTGTCCTGGATCGAGCTGTTCAGCGCGTCGCGTTGCAGCGATTCGCCATGCATCTTCTTGACGAGATTGGCGGGCACCTTGCCAGGGCGGAAGCCCGGCATCCGTACCTGCGGCGCGATCGCGGCGACTTCCTTTTCCACACGGGCGTCGATGTCCTTCGACGTGATGGTCACGGTGTAGGCGCGCTTCAGGCCCTCGTTCAACGTCTCGACAGTCTGCATCTCTTCTCTCAAACGCTTTCTTAAAGCTGAATTTCGTTGGCGCTTGGCGCTGCTCCACGTCCTGGCGCACTGGTGCGGGCGAAGGGACTCGAACCCCCACATCTTGCGATACCAGAACCTAAATCTGGCGCGTCTACCAATTTCGCCACGCCCGCATCGGTCGCCGGTCGGCGCGGCATAGAGAAAAGAGTCTCTCGAAGCAAGGCCCAGAGGCCAAGCCTGTGGATAACTGGTGGATAACTCCCAAGGGAACCCCGCGCCAGCCTGCGCGTAGCCCATATCAAGGAGAAACAGCCATGGCTACCCAACCCGATCCCGCCCCCGACGGCATCCCCCCACCGGACATCATCGAGCCGCAATCGCCGCCGGAAACGCCCGCGCCCACCACGCCCGAAGAGACGCCCGCCGGCGAACCGCCGGAAATCATACCCGAAGGACCGGATTTCGATCAGCCCGATCGCGCCCCGCCGGAAATCCCGCCGGGCTGATCGACGCATTTTGGCAACAGAGAGTCAGTTTTCCACAGAAACGGGAAATAATGCGCCGGCAATCGCTGGACAGGCTCCTGCATCCATGATTGAACTATGACAAACAGATGAAATCGGGAGAGGCGCGGCTGACATCAAGGGGGTCAACGTGCACAGGGTTCGCGCTAAGCTGGAATGGTTCAAGACAGTGATCCTGCCACAGGAAGCTGCTCTCCGGGGGCGGCTCAGGCGGATACTTCCTGCCAATCAGGAACTGGAAGACATGGTCGCGGAGGTTCTCGCCCGCGCCTATGCCACTGAAAATTGGGAAAATGTGACCACGGGCCGGGCGTATCTCTTCACGATCGCCCGCAATCTGGTGATCGACACGGCCCGCCGCAACAAGGTGGTCAGTTTCGAAACCATTGCCGACCTGGAATTGCTGCAGGGCGAAAATAATGTGGAAGCGCAGCTCCACGCCCGCGAAGCTTTGCGCCAGGTCGAAGCAATCGTCGATTCGCTGCCGACACAATGCCGCCGGGTCTTCATTCTTCGCCGTATCCACGAAAAATCGATGCTGGAAATAGCGGAGGAGATGTCTCTATCCGTTTCTACTGTTGAAAAACATCTGGCCAAAGCGATCGCAATAGTTATGCGGGCCTGGGCGGAACGTGAGGAAACGGATTTCGAACGTGCGGGCGTCGGGACCAGATTCGGGCTACGAAAGCAGGGACAAGATCGAGGCGGAAGCCGCGCGCCTGCTGGCAAGGCTTAATTGCGACCCCAGCGCGCAGGACGAAGCCGAATTCTGCCGCTGGATCGAATCGGACCCCCGCCATGCCGTGGCGTTCGCCCGGGCCGAAGCCGCCTGGGAAGCGGCCGAGCGCCTGAAGAGTGCCGCCGCCGAGGTCAACCTGCCTCCGCTGGAAGCCATAGTCAGCGAGGAACAGCAGCGCCGCCTGTCGCGCAACATCATGATCGCCGCCGCCGTCGCGGTGATGCTGTTCATCGTCGCCGCGATCGTCACCGTCCGCACCTTCAGCGGCGTGGATCATTACGAAACCCGGATCGGCCAGATCAGCGACATCGCGCTCAATGACGGCTCCACCCTGCACCTCAACAGCGACAGCGCCGCAGAGGTCCGCTTCACCGATCATGGCCGCAAAGTCCGCATTCTCAAGGGCGAAGCCTCGTTCGATGTCGCGCACGACCGCTCGCGCCCCTTCGACGTGGAGGCCCGTTCAGCCGTCATCCGCGCTGTCGGCACCGCCTTCAACGTGCGCCTGCGCCCCTCCATGGTCGAACTGACGGTCACGCAGGGAATTGTCACTGTCCATTCGGGCAACAAGCTGGCCCAGCAAGTCAGCGCGGGCAGCGGCGCCGTCATCCAGCCGCGCAGCGTTTCGCTCACCCATCTCGACTCGCGCCTGATCGGCCAGCGCACCGCCTGGCGCGAGCAGATGGTCGAACTGGACGGTGAAACGATCGAACAGGCGGCCAGTGAATTCAACCGCTACCGCGCGGCGCCCATCCTGATCGGGGATACCCGTGTCTCGTCGCTCCGCATCGGCGGCCGTTTCCGCATCACCGACAGCAAGGAATTCCTATCCGCCTTGCAACTCAGCCTGCCGATCCGGGTCGTGGGCGGGCAGGACGGCTCGGTCATGCTGCTCTATAAGGATGAACTGGAACCGGCGGATAACGCAGCCGGCGAATAAGATTGCGGAAAATCTTTCCTATGCAGACGCGTGGGGAGGATTTTGCTGCAAGTTCCTGACCGGACTAACCCAACAACTCCCGCACCAATTCCGGCACCAGATCACTGGCCGGCCCCATGCGACTTTCTTCGAAATAGAAGCTCCCTGCCGACGGGTCCAGATTCAGCTCCAAGGTCCGCGCGCCTACATGGCGCGCTGTCTGCACAAACCCCGCCGCCGGATAGACCGCGCCGGAGGTTCCAACCGAAACGAACAGATCGGCCCGCCGGAGCGCCTCATCGATCATGTCCATCTCGTAAGGCATTTCGCCAAAAAACACGATGTCGGGCCGCAATCGCGGTTCGCCGCACCCATCGCAAACCGAAGCCGGCGGCAAGGCTTCCATCCAGCGCTTCGCTTTCCCACAGGCCGCGCAAAGCGCCGACTGCAACTCCCCATGCATGTGGATCAGCCGCTTCGCCCCGGCCCGCTCATGCAGATCATCGACATTCTGGGTGACGATCAGCAATTCCCCCGGCCATTGCGCATCCAGCGCCGCCAGCGCCTCATGCGCGGCATTGGGCCTGACCTCCGCCAACTTCGCCCGCCGCTCGTCATAGAAGCGATGCACCAGCGCGGCGTTGCGCGCCAAAGCTTCGGGGGTACACACATCCTCGACCCGATGTCCCTCCCACAGACCGTCCGGCCCGCGAAAGGTTGCAAGGCCACTCTCGGCCGAAATCCCTGCGCCGGTCAGGATTACGATATTGCGAATGTCGTCCATCCCCTGAGCTTAGCGATCGAGCGAGCCGCTCGCGACGATTTTCCTTCCCGCCCATTTTCTATTGCGATGGCCAATAGCAAAGGGATGACGTAGCAAAGGGATGACAGAGCCCGCCCATTCTGGCATCCGCCACGCGACATTTTAAGGAATGACAGTGATGACGAGCATCGGGATTTTCGGAGCAGCAGGCCGCATGGGACACGCCATCGCGCAGATCGCCCAGGAAGCCGGGCTGAAAATCGCCGGAGGCACCGACCGCAGCGGCGAAGGGGAACTTGCCCCCGGTATCCCCATCACCACCGATCCCCTCGCGCTGGCGCAACGGAGTGACGTGCTGATCGACTTTTCCGTGCCCGCTGCCCTGTCCGCCCATCTCGACGCCTGCATCGCGGCGAAGAAGCCCGTCCTGATCGGCACCACCGGGCTTGAACCCTTGCATCATGCGCTGATCGACGACGCCGCAAGGCAAATTCCGCTGCTCCAGACCGGCAACACCTCGCTCGGCGTCAACCTGCTGGCGGCGCTGGTGGAGCAGGCAGCCGCGCGCCTGGGCGACGATTGGGACATAGAGATTGTGGAAATGCACCACCGCCACAAGGTCGATGCCCCGTCCGGCACCGCCCTGCTGCTGGGCGAAGCGGCGGCGCGAGGACGCGGCATCACCCTGGCCGACCATAGCGAGCGCGGCCGCGACGGCATCACTGGCGCCCGGGCCAAAGGCGCGATCGGTTTCGCGGCCCTGCGCGGCGGCTCCGTGGCGGGCGACCATCAGGTCATCCTCGCCACCGAGGGCGAGCGGATCGAAATCGGCCATCGCGCCGAAAGCCGCCTCATCTTCGCGCGCGGCGCCGTCAAGGGTGCGCAATGGCTGATCGATCAGCCTATAGGCCGCTATGACATGAAAGGCGTTCTGGGCCTCTGAACGTGAAGAAGGACCAGATCTTCGACTTTTTCAGCCGCCTTGCTGAAGCCAATCCGGCGCCCCGCACGGAGCTGGAATATGGCAATGACTATCAGCTTCTGGTCGCGGTGGTCCTCTCCGCACAGGCTACGGACGTCGGCGTCAACAAGGCGACACGCGCCCTGTTTCGCGATGTCCAAACGCCGCAGCAGATGGTGGACCTGGGCGAAGAGGGGCTTAAAGCACATATCAAGACCATCGGCCTGTTCAACGCCAAGGCGAAGAATGTCATCGCCCTTTCCGAGATATTGGTCCGCGATTTCGGCGGAGAGGTGCCGCAGGACCGCGACGTTCTGACCACCCTGCCCGGTGTGGGACGCAAGACGGCCAATGTCGTCGTCAACACCGCCTTCGGACAGGAAACTTTCGCGGTCGACACCCATATCTTCCGCGTTGGCAACCGGACCGGCCTGGCGCCGGGCAAAACCCCGCTGGCGGTGGAATTGAAGCTGGAAAAGCGCGTTCCCGGCCCTTTCCGCCGCGACGCCCACCACTGGCTGATCCTGCACGGCCGCTATGTGTGCAAGGCACGCAAGCCCGAATGCTGGCGCTGCATCGTGGCCGATCTATGCCGCTTCAAACCCAAGACGCCAGCGCCCGGAACGGCAAGCTGATTATCGTGCGGTTCAGCCGAACGATGCTAAAAGGAGCGGAATAACGGATGAAGCGTTAGCGCGCCGTCATTCCTGCAGTCACAAGGAGAGACATCATGTCCGCTCATCTCACCCACCGGCTGGCTCTGGCCATGGCTTTCGCCTGCGCCGCCGCCCCAACCCTCGCCAAGACCGCTCCCGACAATCTCGTTCCCGCCGGCAAGCCGGTCGATTGCGTCCAGATCACGTCGATCCGCTCCACCAATGTCCGTGATGACCGCACGATCGACTTCATCATGAACGGCAACAAGGTCTATCGGAACACGCTGCCTTATAGCTGCCCCAGCCTGGGCTTCGAAAAGCGCTTCCTCTACAAGACCAGCCTGTCTCAGCTTTGCTCGGTGGACATTATCACCGTGCTCTACGAGGCTGGCGGATTGCAGCGGGGGGCGAGCTGCGGCCTTGGCGAATTCCAGCCGATGCGAAAACTCGCGAAATAACTTTGGTCTGGGGCGATTTTGGTGCTGGCGTGAGCGATTGGGCTTTGCTAAGCGGCCCTTCACAGCAGCAACACGCACCCATAGCTCAGCTGGATAGAGCGTTGCCCTCCGAAGGCAAAGGCCAGAGGTTCGAATCCTCTTGGGTGCACCATTTTTGCATGGCCGTCAGAATGTTCTTCCTTCCAGTCCAAGCAGATATTGCTTGGCCTTCAAGCCACCCGCAAAGCCGGTAAGCGCGCCATTCGTCCCTACCACGCGGTGACAAGGCGCAATGATCGAAATCGGATTGCGGCCATTGGCAGACCCCACGGCCCGGTAGGCGGAGGGTTTGCCGATCTGGCTTGCAATATCAGCATAGCTGCGCGTTTCGCCAAATGGGATGGTCAGCAGAGCCGCCCAGACACATCTTTGGAAATCCGTACCGTTGAAATCGAGCGGCAGATCGAATGCCTCCCGCTGTCCGGCAAAATATTCGCCAAGCTGCTGCCCGGCCTTATCCAGCAGAGGGTGATCGCCGCGCTCGACCCGCGGCTCCAGCCTGACGCGCTTCGGGTCATCATTTTCCCACAGGACCGCCGCCAGCCCCGTCCCGCTTGCCACCAGCGTCAGTTCACCGACGGGTGAGGCCATCATCCGATATGCGTAGGTCATGTCCACTCCTTTCCACCATTTGATGGCGCAAGCATAGGACATGATAGGCGGAGCGCCTTCCCGCCGCTTGCGATCAAAGCGGCGGGCGAGCTTATTTGAGGCCGCCGCCCATGGCGCGATACAGTTCGACCATGTTCGTCGCCCGCGTCAGCCGCGTCGCCAGCAGGCTCTGCTCCGCATTGTAGAGCGTCCGCTGCGAATCCAGCGTGGTCAGGAAACCATCGACCCCCGCCCGGAAGCGCGCTTCCGACAGTCGATAACCGACCCGCGCCGAATCCCGCAAAGACGTCTGCGCCTCCATCTGCGCCGTCATCGTGCCCCGCCGGGCAAGCGCATCGGCAACCTCACGAAAGCCGGTCTGCACGCTCTTCTCATAGGTCGCGACCATCGCGTCATAGCTTGCCCGCGCATAACGCAAATTGCCCTGATTGCGCCCGAAATCGAAGATCGGCAGGCTGGCCGAAGGCGCCACCGACCAATAATCGCTGCCCGACTTGAACAGATTGGAAAGGCCAAGGCTCATCGTCCCGAATGCCGCGGTCAGCGAGATTTTCGGGAAGAAAGCCGCACGCGCCGCACCGATATTGGCATTGGCCGCCAATAGCTGATGCTCCGCCGCCATGATGTCCGGCCGCCGCAGCAAAGCCGTGGAAGGCAGGTCCGCCGGCAGATTGGCCAGTGTAACATCCCCATCCGGCATCGCCGTCGGCAGATCCTCCGCTGGCACAGTCGCTCCGGCCAGCAGATTCAGTGCATTCTGGTCCTGCGCGACCAGGGTCGTCGTCTGGGCAATGTCGGAACGCGCCTGGTCATAGCTGGTCTGCGCCTGCCGCACTTCCAGTTCCGACGCGATCCCCCTGGCAAAGCGCGCCTTTGTGAGATCCAGAGTCTGGCCAAAGGCCTTCTCCAGATCGCGGGCGATCTTCAGCCGCTCCTGATCCGCCGCCATGCTGAGCCAGGCATTCGCGACTTCCGCGATCAGAGCGGTCTGCGCGGCATTGCGGTTCTCGACCGAAGCAAAATATTGCTCCTGCCCCGCCTTGGCCAGATTGCGGATCCGCCCGAACAGGTCGATTTCCCACGCCGACACGCCGACCGAGGCGCTGTAGATGTCCGTTCGCCCCGATACGCCCTGTTGGGCGAAGGGCTGATCCTGATAGGTCGCGCTGCCATTGACGCCAAGGGTCGGAAAGATATCCGCCCGCTGCACCCTATATTGCGCCCGCGCCTGCTCGACATTGGCGAGCGCCACGCGCAGGTCGCGATTATTGGCGAGCGACGTTTCGATGACCCGGGCCAGGCGCGGATCGACAAAGAAATCCTTCCACGCCGTATCCGCCGGAGCGATCGCCTGTCCCTCCGTCACGGTATAAGACGGTCCCTGCGGGCTGGCTTCCGGCACGGGCAGCGTCGGCCGCACATATTTTGGCGCCATGTCGCAGGCGGCGAGCGTCAGCGCCAGGGCAGCGGCCGGGAAGAGCTTGATCTTGTTCATTATCCTCACGCCTCCTGCGACGCCGGCACGGCGCTGCCCTCATGCTCGCCTTCTTCCCTTCCGTGATGTTCACGGAACAGCCGCTTCACCACGGTAAAGAAGACCGGCACGAAGAAGATGGCGAGCACCGTCGCGGACAACATGCCGCCGACCACGGCCCAGCCAATGGCGTTCTGGCCACCAGCGCCCGCGCCCTTCGCCACCGCCAGCGGCAGCACGCCGAAGACGAAGGCGAAGCTGGTCATCAGGATCGGCCGCAGACGCAGCTTGCCCGCCTCCAGCGCCGCCTGCGCAGGCGGCAGCCCTTCGCGCATCTTTTCCTCGGCAAATTCCACGATCAGAATTGCATTTTTCGCCGATACGCCGATGGTCGTGATCAGGCCGACCTGCAAATAAATGTCGTTGTTGAGACCTAGCAAGGCTGCCGCGACCACCGCCCCGAAGACGCCCAGCGGCACCACCAGCATGACCGCGATCGGCACCGACCAGCTTTCATAAAGCGCGGCCAGGCACAGGAAGACGATCAGCATCGACAGCGCGTACAGCGCCGGAGCCTGCCCGCCGGAGGTCTGCTCCTCATAGGAAATGCCGTTCCATTCATAGCCGACGCCCGCCGGCAGCTTGGCCGCCATTTCCTCCATCGCCTTCATCGCCTCGCCGGTTGAAACGCCCGGCGCGGGCGCGCCCATGATCTGCATCGACGGCACGCCGTTGAACCGCTCCAGCTTGGCCGGACCATGGGTCCATTCGGTGGTTGCGAAGGAGGATATCGGCGCCATCACGCCCGAACTGCCCCGCACATGCAGTCCGCCGATCGAATCCGGCGTGGTGCGGAAGGGCGCATCGGCCTGCACATAGACGCGCTTCACCCGGTCGCGGTCGATGAAGTCGTTGACGTAGCTGCTGCCCATCGCGGTGCTGATCGTGTCGTTGACGTCCGATTGGGCGATGCCCAGCGCCCCGGCCGCCGCCTGATCGACGTTCAGCTTGAGCTGTGGCGTATCCTCCAGGCCGTTGGGCCGCACCTGCGCCAGCCGCTTGTCGGTCATCGCCATGCCCAGCAACTGGTTGCGCGCCTCCAGCATCTTCTCATGGCCCAGGCCTGCCCGGTCCACGAGCTGGAAATCAAAGCCGGTCGCGTTGCCCAGTTCCTGCACGGCGGGCGGCACGAAGGCGATCGCCATGCCGGCGGCAATCTTCCGGAAGGCGCCATTGGCGCGAAGCGCGATGGCGGACACCTTGTTGTCGTCGCCCTTGCGCTCCGACCAGTCTTTCATGCGGGCGAAGACGATGCCGACATTCTGCCCCTGCCCCACGAAACCAAAGCCGGAAATGGTGAACACGGCGGCGACATTCTTCTTCTCGTCGATCAAATAATGATCGCGCACCTTGGTCAGCGTCCGCTCGGTCTCCTCCAGCGTCGATCCGGTCGGCAGGGAGACCTGGTTGATGATGATCCCCTGATCCTCATCGGGCAGGAAACCGCCCGGCAAGCGCAGGAAGACCAGTCCCATGCCGACCACGATCAGCCCATAGACCAGCATCGTCCGGCCCCAGCGGCGCTCGACCTTTTCCACCGCCACGCCATAGCGCACGACATTGCGGTCGAAGGTCCGGTTGAACCAGTCGAAGAAGCGGCCGAAGCGCGAGCCGAAAGGCCCCGTCCAGATATGGCTATGCCCCTTGGGGCGCAGGATCGTCGCGCAGAGCGCGGGAGTCAGGATCAAGGCCACCAGCACCGACAGCACCATCGCGGAAACGATGGTGATGGAGAATTGACGGAAGATCACGCCGGTCGACCCGCCAAAAAACGCCATCGGCAGGAACACCGCCGACAGCACCAGGCCGATGCCGATCAGCGCGCCGCTGATCTCGTCCATCGATTTTTTCGCGGCTTCCTTCGGACTGAGTCCCTCTTCCTGGATGATGCGCTCGACATTTTCGACCACGACGATGGCGTCGTCGACCAGCAGACCGATCGCCAGCACCATGCCGAACAGTGTCAGCGTATTGATGGTGAAACCCGCCGCATAGAGGATCGCCAGCGACCCCAGCAGCACCACCGGCACCGCAATGGTCGGGATCAGCGTGGCGCGCCAATTCTGCAGGAACAGGAACATCACCACGAAGACGAGCAGGGTCGCCTCGATCAAGGTGTGGACCACCTGCTCCACCGACAGTCTCACGAAGGTCGAATTGTCGACCGGGAAGTCATATTTGACCCAGCTCGGGAAGGTCTTGGACAGTTCGTTGATGCGGCTCTTGACGCCGTCAACGGTATCGAGCGCGTTGGCGCCGGGCGCCAGCCTGACGCCGAAACCGGCGGCCGGATGGCCGTTGAACTTCGCCCCGAAGCTGTAGCTCTCCGCACCCAGTTCGACCCGGGCGACGTCCGACAGATGAACGACCGACCCATCGCCGTTGCTGCGCAGTCTGATCTGGCGGAACTCTTCGGGCGTCTTCAGGCGCGACTGCGCCGTCACGGTGGCGTTCAGCGCCTGTCCCCTGGGCGAAGGCGTGCCGCCGATCTGGCCAGCCGAAACCTGCGCATTCTGCGCCCGGATGGCCGATTTGACGTCGCCCGTGGTGACGCCCAGGTTAGCCATCTTATAGGGGTCGAGCCAGACCCGCATCGCATATTGCGCGCCCAGCAACTGCGTGTCGCCCACGCCATTGACCCGGCTGACCGGATCCTGCAATGCCGACGCGACGAAATCGCCCGCATCCTGCTGGTCGTGAATGCCGTCATCGGCATAGACGGCCATGATCATCAGGAAGGTCGAGGTGGATTTGGTGACGCGCAACCCCTGCTGCTGCACTTCCTGCGGCAACAGCGGCGTCGCCTGGGCCAGCTTGTTCTGCACCTGGACCTGCGCGATGTCGGCGTCGGTGCCCTGCTCGAAAGTCAGGGTGATGGTCAGATTGCCGGCGGAATCGCTGCTTGAGGAGAAATAGCGGAGATTGTCGATGCCCTTGAGCTGCTGCTCGATGATCTGCGTCGTCGTGCTTTCCAGCGTTTGGGCGTTGGCGCCGGGATAAGTGGTGGAAATCGTCACCGCGGGCGGCGCGATGGCCGGAAACTGCGCCACGGCCAGCGACCGGAGCGCCAGCGCGCCGGCCAGCATGATGACGATGGCGATGACCCATGCGAAGATGGGCCTGTCGATGAAATAGCGGGCCATCGCTTACTTCGCTCCGCCGGAATTCGCTGGCTTCTGCGGAGCCGTCACCTGCTGCGGCGCGCCCGGCTTCACGACCGTTCCGGGGCGCAGGTTGACCAGCCCCTCGACGATCAGCCTGTCACCCGCCTTCAATCCCTTGGTGACGATCCATTTGTCGCCCACCGGCCGGTCGGTTTCGACCTGACGCAATTCGACCTTGTTGCCTGCCCCGACGACCATGGCCGTCGCCCGGCCTCGCGCATCGCGGGTGATGCCCTGCTGCGGTGCCAAGATCGCCTTGGTGCGCTGCCCCTCGACCAGCTTGGCGCGGACATACATGCCCGGCAGCAACAGCCCATCCGGATTGGCAAAGGTCGCGCGCAAAGTCACCGCGCCCGAACTGGGATCGACCGTCACTTCGGAAAATTGCAGCCGCCCCTCGATCGGATAGACGCTGCCATTGGGGAGCAGCAACTGCACCCGCGCCCCGTCGGCCGCGCTGACGCCACCCGCCTGCATCGCCTGCTTGAGATCGATGATCTGCGCCGCCGACTGGGTCACGTCGACATAGACGATGTCGGTCCGCTGGATCGTCGCCAGAGCGTCGGCTTGCCCGGCCTGCACCAGCGCACCCGGCGTGAACAGGGAGCGGCCGATACGCCCCGAAATCGGCGCCCTTATGCGCGTGAAATCCTGGTTCACCTGTGCGGCCTGCACCGCAGCCCGCTGTGCCGCGACATCGGCGCGTGCCTGTTGGGCGGCGGCGGCGGCATTGTCAGCCTCCTGCCGGCTGACCGCGTTGATGCCGACCAGCTCCTTATAGCGTTGCGCCTGCAAACCCGTGGCCCGGATCGATGCCTGCGACCGCGCCAACGCGCCCTGCGCCTGTCCCAAAGCCGCACGATAAGGGGCGTCCTCGATCTCGTAGAGCAGTTGGCCCGCCTGTACCAAGGCGCCTTCGGTAAACAATCTGCGACGGATGACACCATTAATCTGTGGTCTGACTTCCGCGGTTTCCATGGCTGCGATGCGACCCGGAAGCTCGGTCACGAGGGGCGCGGCCTCGACCGTCACGTTAACGATGCCGACTGCGGGGGGCGGCGGCGCCGGCTGCTGTTGCTGGCCGCAACCGCCCAGCGCCAGGGTCGATGCGCAAGCGAGCAGTCCGACAAATATCCCCTTTTGCATCGGTCGCTGCTCCGTTTCCCTAAAGCCGATCACTGGAATGAACGTTCATTCCGCTTGCGCCGCAGGTAGGAACCTGCCACAATTTGTTCAAGAGTAAAAAAGCCGGGATGAAGATTTTTGATTGCGCCGCAACATGAACGGACTGCCCGAGACCGCATATTGAACGCGGCCCGCGATCTGTTCGCCGCCAACGGTTTCCACCAAAGCGCAATGGCCGAACTGGCCACCGCCGCCCAAGTTTCCGTGGGCCAGATCTACCGCCTGTTCAAGGGCAAGGAAGATATTATCGAAGCCATCGTGAAAAGCGACATGCAGGAACGCGAAACGATCATATCGAGCTTGCAAACCCGCCTCGACGCGGGGGAGATCAGCATCGAGCGGACGTTCGAACTGCTGCTGCTGGAGGTCATGGACGATCCGCATGAGGCTCTGTCCTTCGACATATTGGCCGAAGCATTCCGCAATGCGCCGGTCCGCGACACCATCACCGACATGTGCAGGGGCTTGCGAAAGTCATTGGGCGATTTCGCCTGCGTCGCCAATCCCGACCTGTCCGGGGAAGCGCTGAAAAGCGCCGAGGAAATCATCCTGGCCTGCCTGTTCGGCCTTGGCCACCGCAGCCTGTCGGCGCCCGACATCAGCGCCGAACGCACCGCCAAGCGTGCCGCCTTCATGATCGTCGCCGCGCTCCGCGCCATGGACTGATCGGTCCGGCGTAGCTTCCGCTCCTTCCGTCGCGTTGCAGCAACGATTGGGGTGCGATGCAGCAACCATCTGCCGCTGTGAAGCATTCTCGCTCCCAAATCGTTCCGGGAGGCAGATAATGGGCATCAACGCATCGTTCGATCGCAGCTATTTCGAGGCTCGGCTTGACCGCAACCGCAGACTGGCGGCCCGCTCCAGAAATCCTGAAATCCGAGCGATCCACATGGAATATGTGCGCCTATACAGCCAGTTGCTGGAACAGTCGGGCCGCGCGCCGGCTTGAAAGCCCGCCAGGGGACGACACGGCCTGAGCCACCCACCCTATCGGGCGGCGACGCCATCGGGCAGCACCACTGCCGACCAGCTCTTGCCCGGCACCAGATATTTGGCCGCCAACGCCTGAAGATCGGCAGGCGTGACTGTCAGCATATCCTGCGCCATGGTCTGCATCGCCTGCACATAGCGCGGATCATGGGTCGCGCCCTCCATCTGGTTCATCCAGAAGGCATTGCCCGTCCCGGCGCGCATCAGCAATTGCCGCATCGGCGCCACCGCCCGCTGCAATTCATCCTCGCTCACCGGATTCCTAGCCAAATCGGCCGCCGTATCCTTCACCACGTCGTAGAAATAGTTGACACGATCGGGCCGCACCTGGCTCGTGACCAAAATATAGCCGCCGCTTTCATAGGAAAAAGGCCAGTTATTCTGAACGCTGGGCGAATAGGCAGCCCCCTCGGTCGAGCGCAGCTTGTCGAACAACCGATCGTTGAAGATCTGCGTCAATATTTCCAGTTGCCGCGCTTCTTTGGTCAGCGCAAAGCCGCCTGCTGTCGGCCAGGCCATCACCGCCGCCGCCTGTTCCTTATCGCCCTTGTGCCGCAGGATCACCGGCGCCTCGACATGGGCGGGAAAGCGCATGATCTTGTTCGCCGCCGGAACCGGCACTTCGGGCCGTGGCGGTAAAGCGCCGAAGGTTGCAGCGACAGCCGCGATGGCGTCATCCGCCTTCACCTGGCCGAAAATCTGGACCTCGATCGGCCCCGACGCCAACAGCGGCTCCCATGTCGCGCGGAAGGCCTGCGGCGTCAGCCCATCGATCTCCGCCCGCGAGGGCGTGCGGAAGCGCACATCCTTGTCATGCAGCAACCAGTTGAGATCGCGCGCCAGCACGGAATCGGGCGCCCGCGCCATCGCATCATAGGCGACCCCGGCACCCGTCTTCACCCTCGCGATCGGCGCAGGATCCCAACCGGGCGCGGCGAGCTTGGTCGCGAACAATTGAAGCTGATCCTTATAGTCCGCCGGTCGCGTGACCGCCTGCAATTCGAAGGCGTCGTCATCGATGGAAAAATCCATTCCCATGCGGCGTCCATTGGTGAGGTCATCCAGCTCCCGCTGCCCTAGCTTTCCGATCCCGCTCGCGACCAGCGCATAATCGGCGGCCCAGCCCGGCGCGGCTTTGGTCGGTGAAAAGGCCTGCTGGCCATGGCCGAAGCGGACATTGATCCGCACCTTCTCCGTCTCCGCATCATTGGCGAAAAGGGTGAGCTTCACGCCATTGGAGAAGATGATGCTTTCCATCCCCGGCAGGCCGATCGGCGTGCGACACACGACCTTGCCCGGCGCACCCAGTTTCGGCAGGTCGGCCATGGTCACGACCTTGTCATTCAGGCGCGCATTGGTCGCCGCCTTGACCGGAGCCGCTACGGCGGCGGCCAGCTTCGCATCGACGCCCGGCTGCACCTTCCCGGTGATCAGATGCGCCCGGAAAACGCCCGCCGAAAAGAGCCGCCGCGTCGAATCCAATATCTTTTGCGGCGTCATGCCCGACTTGCCGGAACGGAAGATGTCCAGAGCCGCCTGCGGGCTGACGGTGGTTTCGCGGATATCGACCGCGCTCACCAGATCGCTCGCCTGCTTGGCGCCCGCCTCGGTATCGGCATTTTCGACCTGGATGGCGAGCGCCGTATCCATCTGCGCATATTCGCGGTCGATTTCCAACTGGCTGGGCGGAACGGCCTTGGCGTCTTCTATGATGGCGCGGACATCGCCCAGCGCCTTCTCCCAATTTTCGCCGGTGGGCACGATGGTGACGAAAGTGCCGTCCACCGACCGGCTCACATCCTGCTGATCCACGCCCGCCTGCAGGAAGCTGCCGCCGCTGCGCGCAGCCTGCTCCAATCGACGGCTGATGATCTGAAGGGCCAACATGTCGGTCAGCTTGTCCTGATTATAGACGATGGTGTCCGCACGCGGCTTCCATGGCCGCAACCAGGCCATGGTAAGGCCGGTAGGCGCGCCGGGTTCCACCGTCACCCGGGTCGCGGGCGCCTTGGCGTCGGGCTCCCCGAAATCGGGCAACGGCGCGCCCTTGCCCGGCACGGTCCAGGATGCGAAATTATCCTTGATCAACTGCTCGGCCATGGCCGGGTCGATGTCGCCCGCGATTGAGATCACGGCATTTTCAGGGCGATACCAGCGCTGGTGGAAAGCCTCCATCTTCGCCGCCGTCACCGCATTCAGCGTCGCCACGGTGCCGATCGGGCTATGATCGGCCAAGGGCTGGCCAGCGAAGAAATGCCTTCGCGTCGCATCGGAAATCCGCATTTGCGGCCCATCGCCCTCGCGCTTTTCCGCCAGGACGACCGCCCGCTCGGCATTGACCGCGCTTTCCACGATGTTGGGATCGGCCATCATGCCGGACAGGATCTTAAGGCTTTCCCCCAGACTCGCCTGCGTCGCCTGCGGCAGATCGAGAGCGTAGGTGGTGCCGGTGGGCGTCGTCTGCGCATTGCTGTCGCTACCGAAGGTGACGCCCAGCCGCTGCCAGATGCGCTTGGATTCACCATCGGGCACATGGCGGGAGCCGCGGAAAGTCAGATGCTCCATGAAATGGGCGTAACCCAGTTCATCGGGCTGCTCCATCAGCGACCCGGCATCGATCCGCAGCCTGACCGAGACCTGCCCCGGTGGCACGCCGTTGCGTCGGATCGCATAGCGCAAACCGTTGGACAGCTCCCCAAAACGCCATGCCGGATCGATCGGCACATCGCTGTTTTCATAAAGCCATGGCCGGACTTGCGCCTTGGTCGATCCGGACGCGGCGGGATTGGCAACCGGGTCCGTTTTCGCGGCAAGAGGCGCGGAAACTCCCGAAAGCAGCAAGGCAAGGACGGACAGCGAAGCGGCAGAGCGCCGGAAGGAAAAGCTCATGGCCGCGCAGCCTAAAGAGATTTTCCTGAATGACCACTGACAAAGAGTGGGAGGCCAGAAACAAGGCGCACCGTGTTCCTGCGAAGGCAGGAACCCAGTTCAAACGGTAGAAACGCAATCAAACGGCGGAACTGGGCCCCTGCCTTCGCAGGAGCACAAAGCTCATGATCTCAACGTCCGCCCGTCCTCTGCACCGCGCCCTTATGCGCGCCGACGCCGCTGCCGCCGCGCCGGCGACGGAAGTTCTTCTTCGCGGGCTGGCCGGCTTCACCATCGGGGCGGTGTGCCCGCTCGGCATTGCCGCGCGGCTGCTTCTGCTGGTCCTGATAGCGGCGCTGACCATCGGCGCGCTTGGCCTTCTGCTCCGGCGTCTGCTCGCGGCCTTTGCGCGGCGGGGCCGCCTTGGGCATGTTACGCACCGCCTCGACGAAATTCTCCGGCAGAGGCACGATCTCCAGCTTCACCTTCGCCGTCCGCTCGATCGCTTTCAGATAAGGCCGCTCGTCGTCCGCCACGAAGCTGATCGCGATCCCTTCCGCCCCGGCGCGGGCCGTGCGGCCGATGCGGTGAACATATTGCTCGGGCACATTGGGCAGCTCGAAATTGATGACATGGGACACGCCCGAAACGTCGATCCCACGTGCCGCGATGTCGGTTGCTACCAACAGCTTCACTTGGCCATGGCGGAAAGCCTGCAAGGCGGTGGTCCGCTGCGCCTGGCTCTTGTTGCCATGGATGGCGACGGCCTGAATTCCCGCCCCTTCCAGAAAGCGCACGACGCGGTCCGCGCCATGTTTCGTACGCGTGAAGATCAGCGCGCGGTCGATATCCTCGCTCCTGACCGTCAGGTTGAGCAACGCCTGCTTCTCCATCTGATTGACGAAGGTCGCCTGCTGACGGACCCGCTCCGCCGTGGTCGACTGCGGCGCGACGCTGACCTTTACCGGATCGCGAAGGAACTGCGCGGCCAGCGCCTCGATCTCACCCGGCATGGTGGCGGAGAAGAAGAGGTTCTGCCGTTCCTTGGGCAGCAGCTTGGCGATGCGTTTCAAGGGATGGATGAAGCCCATGTCCATCATCTGGTCGGCTTCATCGAGGACGAAAATCTCGGTATCCTTGATGGTGAAAGCCCGCTGGTCGATCAGGTCGAGCAGACGGCCCGGCGTCGCGACGACGATATCGACGCCCCGGCCCAGTGCGCGGATCTGCTTGTTGATCGGCACGCCGCCAAACACGACCTCCACCGACAGCTTCATGAAACGGCCATAGTCGCGGAAGCTCTGCGCGATCTGCGCCGCCAGTTCGCGCGTGGGAGAAAGCACCAGCATCCGGCAGCCCTGAAGCGGCGTCGGTTTGGGGTTGCGGGCGAAATGGTCAAGGCTCGGCAGCGCGAAGGCCGCCGTCTTGCCGGTGCCGGTCTGCGCGATGCCGCACAGATCCTTGCCCTTCAGCAAAACGGGAATGGCCTGCGCCTGGATGGGGGTGGGCAAAGCATATTTCTTGGCGGCGAGCGCCTTCAGGATCGGCTCGGCAAGGCCAAGGTCGGTAAATTGCATGGATGATAACTCACAAGTCGGCCCCGGCGCCTTCCGGCATGGCCGGGACGCAAGGCGGGTTACGAAACGACCCGCGTGAAAAGGGAAGCCTCAAAGCTTGGCGCAGACTTTCATTGGCCGGCCCCGATGCCTGTCGGCCGGAGCGATCACGCTGCCAATCGCTGAAAGGGCGATTAAGCCCAACTGCTGCGCTGCAGCGCGTATGGCGGGAATGTCGGGGAAAAGCAAGCGGTAGATGGCGTTGGTGGTGACGTGACCGAAAATGATGGAGATATGTTCGTCATCCCAGCGTTCGCCGGGATGACGATTTAACTTGCCGGCGAAGGCCCGCCTAAAGCGTCACTTCCACATGCTTGCTGCGCATCTCGTCGCGCACATCGCCGCCGAACATCTGACGGAACATCCCACCCAACGACATATCCGCACGCCAGATTTCGGCGCGCCCCAGGTCGAAGCGGAGCATCAGCAAGTGCGGATCCTGCCGTCCTCCAGGATACCAGCTCACAACATCATGGGTCCAATAGCGGTCGATCACCGCCGGGTCCGTCTCCTCGACCAGCGTGCCGTCGATGCAGGCGAACAGGAAATGCCCCTTGGCGACGAACTGCGCCATCGCCGGCCCGCCCTGCGCCAATCGGTTCTCGCGCGTCGTGTAGAACCAGAAACAATGGCTCGCGCCGGGATCGAGCTGTGCCGTCATCGGCATGCTATGGTCCTGCGCCCCCTGCAGACCCATCATTACAAACGGGCTTTGCGCAAGCTCTGTCCAGAAACGATGGCGGATGTCGGCCTCATTGCTCATCTTCTCTCTCCTTCGATCTCACACGGGACTCAATCGACGGGGCCAAGCGAAGCTCCGGCATTCAATTTAGCACGAAAGCTTGATCTTGCGCAGTCTTCTCTCCACATAACGCGCATGTTGATCGAGACTGAAACGACGCCCAATCCGGCCACCGTCAAATTCATCCCTGGCCGCGTGGTCATGGGCATGGGCACCCGCGATTTCGCCACGCCGGAGGAAGCGGAAGCCTCTCCTCTGGCGTCTGCGCTCTTTGGCCTGGGCGATGTGACGGGCGTGTTCTTCGGCGGCGACTTCATTTCCGTCACCATCGCGCCAGGCTCGCAGTGGAGCGACGTGAAGCCGGACATCCTCGCCACCCTGCTAGAACATTTCTCGGCCAATATGCCGCTGTTCACACCGGGTTCGGCCGGCGAAATCTTCGTGCCGGAAGAGGAGGAATTTGCCGACGATCCCGAAGACGCGGAAATCGTCGCGCAGATTCGTGAGCTGATCGACACCCGCGTCCGCCCCGCCGTGGCCAATGACGGCGGCGACATCATCTATCGCGGCTTCGACAAGGGCACCGTTTATTTGAGGATGCAGGGCGCCTGTTCGGGCTGCCCCTCCTCCACCGCGACGCTGAAAAACGGCATCGAACAATTGCTTAAACATTATGTCCCCGAAGTGACCGAGGTTCGCGCCGTCTGATCGGGCGCGGCCAATTGGCAAATCGATCCCGATCGACTAACCGCTGATCCAAGCGTCGCATCGGGCGAGCGGTCTACAGGGGTTTTCTTTGCGCATATTGGTCATCGACACCGCGACGCAAGCGCTGTCCGTGGCGCTGCTCGATGACGGCGCCCCCATCGGCCATTTTCATGAAATCGTTGGCCGGGGCCATGCCGAAGCGCTGCTGCCTGCCATCGCCGCCATGCCCGGCGGCGGGAAAGCCGATGCGATCGCTGTCGATGTCGGTCCCGGCAGCTTCACCGGCGTTCGCATAGGCATCGCCGCCGCCCGCGCACTGGCGCTGGCCTGGGGCATTCCGCTGCACGGCTATGGCGCGCTGAGCCTGATCGCGGCCAAGGCGGGCGTCGGACATGAGAACGAGTCCATCACCGTGACCATCACCGGCGGCCATGGCGAGCTGTTCTGGCAGAGCTTCTCCGCGGACGGGCTCACGCCGCTTACCGCTCCAGCCTCCACGCCGATCGCGCTACTGGCGGAGCAACTGACCCATCCATTGCTGTACGGCACGGGCGCCGAAGCCCTGGTGACGGCGCGAGGCCATGGCACGGCGGTCAGCCTCTATCCCGATGCCGCCGACTATCCGCTGGTCGCCGGGCTTCCCCCACTCCCTCCCTCCCCCATTTATTGCCGCGATGCCGACGCCCGTCCAATGACGGAACGGACAGCACCATGATCCCCGGCCTGACCCTCGACACCTATGAACAGGGCGAGCGCAACGCGATGAGCGACGCCATGGACGTCATGGCCCGCGCATTCGACCCGGCCTATGGTGAAGCGTGGACTCTGCCCCAGCTTTCCGGCGTGATGACGATGCCGGGCACCTGGCTTACCATCGCCCGGATCGACGCCGCGCCGCTGGGTTTTGCGCTGGTCCGGTCAGTACTCGATGAATGCGAGCTGCTGTTGCTGGCGGTCAGCCCGCTCTGGCGCGGCCGGGGCATCGGGGAAGCTCTTTTGCTCGACAGCCTCAGGACAGCGCGCAAGCGGGGCATTACATCGATGAATCTCGAAGTTCGGGCGTCCAATACAGCAATAAGGCTATATGAAAAAGCCGGGTTCGAATATGTACACCGTCGTCCCGGTTACTATCGCGGCAATGACGGACAACTTCATGACGCGCTAAGCTTTCGTATCGATATGCTTAGATGATTTAAATCCACTCTTGCAAAACAGAAACCATCGGTATAGCTGACCCGTGCCGCTCCTGAAATGATTTTCCCCGGGCGGGTCGCATAACCAATAGCCTTCGCAAGGAAAAGAAATGGAAATCGAATCAGCGCAGAGCGAATTGCTCATTACTTTGACGTCGGATATTGTCGCGGCCCATGTCTCGAACAACAGCGTCGCCGTCTCTGACGTATCTACCCTGATCCAGAATGTACATGCCGCGCTTTCGGGCCTCACCACGCCGGCCGCCGTGCCGGAAGTGAAGCCGGAACCCGCGGTGTCGGTCCGCTCGTCGATCAAGCCCGACTACATCATCTGCCTGGAAGACGGCAAGAAGCTCAAGATGCTGAAGCGTCACCTGATGACTCATTATCAGATGACGCCGGATGATTATCGCGCCAAGTGGAGCCTGCCGGCCGATTATCCGATGGTCGCGCCCAACTATGCCGAACAGCGCCGCAGCCTGGCGAAGAAGATCGGCCTGGGCACCAAGCGCCGCCGGACCCGCGCCGCGAAATAAGCCCGCGAACCGCAGGCAAAAGCCCATGCAAAGGGGTGCGCCAACCGCGCGCCCCTTTTATACTAGGACAAAAGCCGCTAGGTTCCCTCCCGACTTACGCAAATTTCAGCCAAGTGAGCCTGCATGAACCGCAAGATCGACGTCGAAGCCCTTTGTCACGAAAAGGGTCTGCGCATCACCGAACAGCGCCGCGTCATCGCCCAGGTGCTGAGCGACGCCAGCGACCATCCGGATGTCGAGGAGCTGCACAGGCGATCCGCGGCGATCGATCCGGGCATTTCCATCGCCACCGTCTACCGCACCGTTCGCCTGTTCGAAGAAGCAGGCATATTGGATCGCCATGATTTCGGTGACGGCCGCGCCCGTTATGAGGCGGCGCCTGAATCCCACCACGATCATCTGATCGATGTCGAAACCGGCAATGTCATCGAATTTGTCGATCCTGAACTGGAGCAGTTGCAAAAGCAGATCGCGGAAAAGCTGGGCTTCCGCCTGGTCGACCACCGGATGGAACTCTATGGCGTCGCGCTCGACCGCAAGAACTGAGGCGGCTTGAGCAGACTCCGCCGCATCACGCGCACCGGGGCGCTGGCCGCCAGTCTGCTGCTCTGCCTTCTGCCCCATCTGCTGTGGAGCGCCGCCGGGCGGCGTTCGCCCTGGCCACGGCGCTTTCTGGCAATGGCGGCACGATCCGTCGGCGCACGCGTGCGGATCGAGGGGCATCCCTTCCACGGCGACAGCTTCATCATCGCCAATCATGTCAGTTGGGTCGACATATTGGCCTTGGGCGGCGCGACCGGATCGGCCTTCGTCGCGCATGACGGCATAGCCGGATGGCCGCTCATCGGCTGGCTGGCCGCCCAGAACAACACGCTGTTTGTCGCCCGCAACAGGCGCGGCGCGCTTTCATCGCAGCTCGACGCCTTGCGCGCCGCACTTGCCGGGCACCAGCCGGTCGCACTCTTTCCCGAAGGCACGACCAGCGACGGCACTGGCCTGCTGCCGTTCAAGCCCTCCCTGCTCGCGGTCCTATTGCCGCCTCCGCGCTCGGTGCGGATTCAGCCCGTCCATATCGACTACGGCCCGGCAACGGCCGAGATTAGCTGGCACAGCAACGAACCGGCGGGCGCGAATGCCAAGAGATTGCTGGAACGCAAGGGCCGGCTCGACGTCACCTTGCGCTTTCTGGAGCCTTTCGACCCGGCAATCTGCCCGGATCGCAAGGCTTTGGCGGCCATGACACGGGAAAGAATTGCCGCCAGCATCGCGACGCACCTGCCGCCTTTTACTTAAGGCGCGCGCCTTGTATAGCTGGACCGCATGAATCGGTACGACGCCCCAAAGACTCCAACGACATTCCACGTCAAATCCTTCGGCTGCCAGATGAACGTCTATGATGGCGAGCGCATGGCCGAGATGCTGGGAGAGCGCGGCATGACCGCAGCCACCGAGGGTAGTGAGGCCGATCTCGTCATCCTCAACACCTGTCACATCCGCGAAAAGGCGGTGGACAAGGTCTATTCCGACATCGGCCGCCTGACCCGCGAGGACGGCACGCGCCCGATGATCGCGGTCGCGGGCTGCGTCGCCCAGGCGGAGGGCAGCGAGATTCAGCGCCGCGCCCGCAATGTCGATATCGTCGTCGGCCCGCAGGCTTACCATCACCTGCCCGACCTGATCGACAAGGCCGGTCGCGGCGAGCAGGCCGTCGATACCGACATGCCGCTCGCCTCAAAATTCGGCGCCCTGCCCGCCCGGACCAAACAGGCACGGCCCACCGCCTTCCTGACGATCATGGAAGGCTGCGACAAATTCTGCACCTATTGTGTCGTGCCCTATACGCGCGGCGCGGAAATCAGCCGCACATGGTCCGCGATCCTCGATGAGGCGATGGCACTCGTCGACGGCGGCGTGCGCGAGATCACGTTGCTCGGCCAGAACGTCAATGCCTGGACCGGCGAGGACGGCAAGGGCCGGATGCAGGGCATGGACGGCCTGGTCCGCGAACTGGCGAAGATCGACGCCCTCAAACGCATCCGCTACACCACCAGCCATCCCAACGACATGAGCGACGGCCTGATCGCCGCCCATGGCGACGAACCCAAGCTGATGCCCTTCCTCCATCTGCCGGTGCAGTCGGGCAATGACCGGGTGCTGAAGGCCATGAACCGCAGCCACAGCGCCGACAGCTATCTCCGCATCATCGAGCGGGTCCGCGAAGCCCGCCCGGATATCGCGCTGTCGGGCGATTTCATCGTCGGCTTCCCCGGCGAGACCGACGCCGAGTTCGAAGACACGCTGAAAATCGTGGAACAGGTCCGCTACGCGCAATGCTATAGTTTCAAATATAGTTCGCGCCCCGGCACGCCCGCCGCCGACATGGACGGCCAGATCCCGGCGGAGGTGATGGACGAACGCCTCGCCCGCCTGCAAGCCGCGATCAACCGCCATCAGGTCGAATTCAACACCGCCACCGTCGGTCGCCGCACTGACATCTTGCTCGAGCGCAAGGGCCGTCATCCCGGCCAACTCATCGGCAAGACGCCATGGCTCCAATCCGTCCATGTCACCGCGCCCGACCTTGGCATCGGGGACATGGTCGAAGTCGATATCATCAGTGCCGGCCCGAACAGTCTGGCCGGCGAACCTAGCAGGAGGAAGGCCGCTTGAACCTAAAACCAGTCGTTCCCGTGACAACGGGAACCCATCTCCGAACCTGTCCGCCAGGCTCAAAGAGGAGGAGATGGATACTCGCCCATGCGAGTGTGACGGGTGAACAGGGAGGCTGCTGAATGTCCAAGAAACCGAACCAGAACCACCGCACCGACGTCGCTGAACGCGCGCGGCTGGAAGTCATTTTCGACCGCCCGCACCTGCTGGGCGCACTCTTCGGGCAATATGACCAGAATCTGGTGGCCATCGAAAACCGCCTGGGCGTCTATATCGCGGCGCGCGGCAACAAGCTCCAGATCGAGGGCGAGGCCGAAGCCGCCGCCCGCGCCCGCGACGTGATGACCGGGCTCTATAACCGCATCGTCGCCGGGCAGGAAATCGACGCCGGGGCGGTCGAGGCGGTCATCGCCATGTCCGCCGAACCGACGCTGGACGGCATCATCCGCCATGACGTGGCCGAACCGCCCAAGGTGATGATCCGCACGCGCAAGAAGACGATCGTCCCGCGCTCCGCGACACAGGTGACCTATATGGAAGCGCTCACCCGCAACGACATCATCTTCGCGCTTGGCCCGGCAGGCACCGGCAAGACCTATCTCGCCGTCGCGCAGGCGGTGAGCCAGCTCATCACCGGCAGCGTCGACCGCCTGATCCTCTCTCGCCCCGCGGTCGAGGCGGGCGAGCGGCTGGGCTTCCTCCCCGGCGACATGAAGGAAAAGGTCGACCCCTATCTCCGCCCGATCTACGACGCGCTCTACGACACGCTCCCCGCCGAGCAGGTCGAACGGCGTATCGCATCGGGCGAGATCGAGATCGCTCCCCTCGCCTTCATGCGCGGCCGGACCCTTGCCAACGCCTTCATCGTCCTCGACGAAGCGCAGAACACGACCATCGCCCAGATGAAGATGTTCCTGACCCGCTTCGGTGAAGGCAGCCGCATGGTCATCTGCGGCGATCCGCGTCAGGTCGACCTGCCGCAACCGGGCATTTCGGGCCTGGCCGATGCCGTCACGCGGCTGGAGGGGGTGGACGGCATCTCCGTGGTGCCCTTCGGCATTGCCGATGTGGTCCGTCATCCGGTCGTCGGCCGCATCGTCCAGGCCTATGAGGGGCCGGATGCCTGAAATATGTTACCGTTCGTGGAGTTCGAACAATGATTGAAGTCGCCGTCCTCCACGAACGGGGCTGGCCCGATACCGACTGGGAATTGCTCGCCCAACGCGCGGTGGTCGCCGCGATCACGCATAGTCCCTATGCCGCCTTCGCTGCTGACGAGGCGCTGTATGAGGTCGCGGTCAAACTCACCACCGACGAGGAAGTCCACCAGCTCAACCGCGCCTATCGGGACAAGGACAAGCCGACCAACGTCCTGTCCTTCCCGATGGTGCAGTCCGACCTGCTGGAAGCCACCGCCAACACCGACGATGGCGAAGTCATATTGGGCGATATCGTGCTGGCGGAGGGCGTCTGCGCGGCGGAAGCCGCGGAAAAAGGCATTTCTATTGCCGATCATGCGACCCATCTCATCATTCATGGGACTTTTCATTTGCTGGGATATGATCATATGGAGGACGCCGAGGCCGAAGCGATGGAAGCGTTGGAGACGCAATCGCTGATCAGCCTGGGCATTTCCGATCCTTATGGGGATCGTTAGATTCATATTTTTGAAACAGGGGAACAGGAAGTAAAATGGCTGAAGGCAGTCCGAAGGACGGCAACGGTTCCAAGGAATCGGACAGTAGTAGCCACGAAGGCGGTTTATGGAGCGGCCTGAAGTCGCTGCTTTTCGGTGAAGAAGAGAGCCACAGCCTCCGCCGCGAGTTGGAGGATGCGCTCGACGAATATGATGAGGATGAGCAGGAGGAAGGCGCTTCCCCCCCTGCCAAGGGCGACCTCTCCGCGATCGAGCGCCAGATGGTCCGCAACCTCCTTCATTTTTCCGAACATACGGTCGACGACGTGGCTGTGCCCCGGGCGGACATCATCGCCATCGAGGAAAAGGCGAGCTTCGCGGATCTTGCGGCATTATTCGCGGAGGCCGGGCACAGCCGTATCCCGGTCTATCGCGAAAATCTGGACACCATTGTCGGCATGATCCACATCCGCGACGCCTTCGCGATCCTGGCGGGCAAGGCGCCGGTTCCCGATACGCTGGAACCGCTGATCCGCCAACCGCTCTATGTCCCTGAAAGCATGGGGGCGCTGGACCTGCTCGCGGAGATGCGCGCCAAACGTACCCATCTCGCCATCGTGCTGGACGAATATTCGGGCACCGAGGGGCTGCTTACCTTCGAGGATCTGGTCGAGGAAATCGTCGGTGAGGTCGAGGACGAGCATGACGAAGAGCCCGAGGCGATGCTGGTCCCGCTGCAAGGCGGCATCTGGGAAGCCGATGCCCGCGCCGAGTTGGAGGATGTCGCCAAGGAAATCGACGAAAAGCTGGCCGATATCGAGGAAGATGTCGACACGCTGGGCGGACTTGCCTTCGTGATTGCAGGCAGGGTTCCGGAACCCGGCGAAATCATCGAGCATGAGGAAAGCGGCTGGAAACTCGAAATCCTCGCCAGCGACGGCCGCCGCGTCAGCCGCCTGCGCCTCCACCCGCCTGCGGAACGGGAAATAGAAGACGGCGTGTGATTTTGGGGTGCCGGTTGGAAAGACTGAGGTTCGGCCTGAGCATGCCGGCGGCATAGGGTGGATTCCGGCCCTTACCATAGTCGTCATTCCCGCGAAGGCGGGAATCGATCTCTTGAACTAACCGCTTGACGCCACGTTGGGAGATGGATTCCCGCCTTCGCGGGAATGACGGAAGCAGATAGTCCCCTATTGGCCAATTACACCCTTAACCGATGGGCGCGAAATATTAAGAGCTTGGCGCTAGCTCGACTTCCCGAAGGCGCGGCAGGGCGGGGCAGGTTTATCGATGCGGCAGGAAAGGCGGGCATTCATGCAGGCGGGTCGTCCGATCGCGGCCGACATGCCGTGGACGGCCCTCGAAATGCGGCTCTACGCCTTGATCTGCATCGCCACCCTGTTCTTCGCCTGCGTCACGCCGCCGTTTCAGGCACCCGACGAAAATCAGCATTATATGAAAGCCCTGCTGCTTTCCGAGGGCGGCATCCTGACCGAACAACGCGGCGCGATGATCGGGGCGGAGCTGCCCCGAGCCGCCATCGACCTGCACGACGTTCATTTTCCGACCCGCGTCTCGCCCAATCCCCGCCTGTTCGATCGCGATATGCTGAACGAGGCTTGGCACGCCGGCGCTTCTCAGCCTGACGGGCGCCGCTTTGCCGATTTTCCCAATGTGGCGAACTATGCGCCCACGCTTTACCTGCCCGGCGCGACCGGCCTGGCGATTGGCGACCGGCTGCTGGGCCTGCCACGCCTCGGCGCCTTCTATGGCGGCCGGATGGTCAATGCCATTTTCGCGCTGGCTATGCTCGGCGCGGCGCTCAGCGTCCTTCCCTTCGGCCGCAACGCCATGCTAGCCACGGCGCTGCTGCCGACTTTCTGTTATCAAAATGGTTCGCTCTCGCCCGATGCGGTCATTAATGGAACAGGCTTTCTCGGCCTCGCTCTGGCGCTGCGGGTCGGCTTCATGGGATGGACCGGCAAGCGCGGCCTCGCGCTCTATCTGACGGCGCCGCTGCTGGCGTTGGCAAAGGGCGTCTATCTGCCGCTGATGGCCGCCGGATTGCGCTGGCCCGAAAGCCGTCGCGATCTGCGCGCCTGGGCGATTCTTGCCGCGATGGCGGTCGGCGCGCTGGCTTTTCTTCTCTGGATGAAGTTTTCCGGGGGCAGTCAGGCGCTCTATCATATCGTCTCCCGCAAGACTGGCGAGACGGTCATGACCGCACCGCTTGACCAGCAATTGGCCGTGATCCTTCGCGATCCCCTCGCCTATCTCCATATCCTCGCGACCAGCATGACCGAGCGCGCGCCTGTCTATGCGCTCCAGATCGTGGGCCGTTTCGGCTGGAACGCGATCCTGCTGCCGTTGCTGGCCTATCCGCTGGCGCTGGCGATGCTCTGCGCGGCGATCCTCAGCGGATCGGGCATGCGCTTTTCGTTTGGTCAAAGGCTCTGGTGGCTCGTCATCGTTGCGGGCGTCGCGCTGCTGATCGAAACCGCCATGTATCTGACCGGCACCCCGCTCGACGCCGACTATATTCAGGGAACGCAGGGCCGCTATTTCCTGCCCCTGCTGCCGCTGGCTTTGATGGCCTTCATGCCTGCGGAGCCAATCCGGGGCGCTCGCGCCCTGTTCGCCGGATCGGCGCTGCTGTTGCTGTCAATCGCCGCCGCGACCGTGTTCGACAGCTTCTGGGTCCATGGCTTCTTCACCGCCGACGGCATGCCGCCGCATCATAGCCTGACCCGCGCCCTCACCCTGCCCTCGCCGCGCTGGTAGCCAGACGACGCAGAACGCCAGCCAGCCCAACCCCTCGATCCATCCGGCCAGCACGTCGCTCGGCCAATGCACGCCCAGCCAGACACGGCTGGTCCCGATCAGCGCAACCGCCAGCGCCGCCCCGACATAGGCGGAGCGCCGCCCGGCCAGCATCGCCAGCGCGCCGAAGAAGATCATGTTTCCTGCCGCATGGCCGCTCGGGAAACTATAGCCGTGCACGATGTCGAGATGCCGCAGCAGATCGGGCCGTGGTGCCGCAAAGACCTGCTTGAGCGCTAGATTGAGCAGCGTCCCGCCGATGACCACCCACAGCAGCCAGAAGGCGCGCCCCCGCGCATCGCCCCATAGACCGACGAAACACACACCCAATAGCGCAAAGCGTCCCGCCGTGCCGCCCACTGCCGACGCCAATTGCATGGTCCCGGTGACGGGAGCGCCCGCGCCGCTGTCCCGCGCCCGCCCCGCCATTCCCATCAGCGTGACATTCAGGCCGTCCAACATCCCCTGGCGCTGAACCAGCGCAATCGCCAAAACGCAAAAAAGCGCGAGAGCCAAAGCTCCCGCGCCTTTTACGACGCCCAAATGCCGATCAGATATGGAGCGCGCGCCCATAAGCGGCCAGCACGCTTTCATGCATGGATTCCGAGATGGTCGGATGCGGGAAGACGGTATGCATCAATTCCGCCTCGGTCGTCTCCAGCGTCTTGCCGACGGTGAAACCCTGAATCATCTCTGTCACTTCCGCGCCAACCATATGCGCGCCCAGCAATTCGCCGGTCTTTGCGTCGAACACTGTCTTGGTGAAGCCCTCGGCCTCGCCCAACGCGATCGCCTTGCCGTTGCCGATGAAGGGGAACATGCCGACCTTCACCTCATAGCCCGCTTCCTTGGCCTTGGCTTCGGTCAGGCCCACAGACGCGATCTGCGGATGGCAATAGGTGCAGCCCGGAATGTTGCGCACGTCCATGGCGTGGGGATGCTTGCCCGCAATCGCCTCGGCCGCGATCACGCCCTCATGGCTCGCCTTGTGCGCCAGCCATGGCGGCGCGGTGACATCGCCAATGGCCCAGATGCCGTCGACATTGGTCTTGCAGGCGGGATCGGTGATGATATGGCCGCGCTCGGTCTTCACGCCCAGCGTCTCCAGTCCGATATTCTCGGTATTGGGGACGATGCCGATGGCGACGATGACATGGCTGTACTCGCCATTGACGATCTTGCCGTCCTTGCCCTTGATCGCGGCCTTGACGCCGTTCGCGCCGACTTCCAGCTTCTCGACGCCAGCGCCGGTCATGATGGTCATGCCCTGCTTCTTGAGCGCCTTTTCAAGGAAGGCGGAAACATCGGCATCCTCGACCGGCACGGCGCGGTCCAGCATCTCCACCACGGTCACATCCGCGCCCATATCATTATAGAAGCTGGCGAACTCGATCCCGATCGCGCCCGAACCGATGACCAGCAGCTTGGTAGGCATTTCCGGCGGGGTCATGGCATGGCGATAGGTCCACACCCGCTTGCCATCCGCCGGGGCGAAGGGCAGGTCGCGGGCGCGGGCGCCGGTGGCGACGATGATGTTCTTCGCCGTCAGTTCCTCGGTCTTGCCGTCCTTGGTGACGCTGAGCTTGCCTTTCGCGACCAGCTTGCCGTCACCCATATGGACGGTGATCTTGTTCTTCTTCATCAGATGCGTGACGCCCTGATTGAGTTGCTTCGCCACGCCGCGCGAACGCTTCACCACCGCCTCGATATCGGCGCTGATCTTCTCGGCGGCCAGGCCATAATCCTTGGCATGCTGCATATAATGGAAGATTTCCGCCGAGCGCAGCAGCGCTTTGGTCGGGATGCAGCCCCAGTTCAGACAGATACCGCCCAGATTCTCGCGCTCAACGATGGCGGTCTTCAGACCCAATTGGGCTGCGCGGATCGCGGCCACATAGCCGCCGGGGCCGGAGCCCAGAACGATGACATCGTAATTCTCAGCCATGATCAAACTCGCTTTTCTTTGAAATATGTCACGCCGCCGGAGGGGTGAAGGGCGGCACGGAACGGGGCTGGCGATCCTCTCCGATCGCCACGAAGGTGAAGGTCGCCTTGGTCACGCGGTAGGACCGGTCATCATGGCGCGCGCGCCGCCAGGCCTCGACGGCAATGCTCATCGACGTCCGCCCGACGGAAACCAGCTTGGCGAAGACCGACACTTCATCGCCCACGACGACGGGACGAAGGAAGGACATGCCTTCCACCGCGATCGTCACGGCGCGCCCATGGCTATGCCGGGCGGCGACGGAACCCGCCGCCGAGTCCATCAGGCTCATCAGCCAGCCACCGAAAATATCCCCATAGGGATTGGTGTCGGAAGGCATGGCGATGACGCGCACCGCCGGGCTGTCCGCCGGCGGCTGCTCGTCCTGTCCAGCCATCAGGCCAGCATGCCGATCGGGTTTTCGACCAGCTCCTTGAAGACCTGCATCAGGCGGGCTCCGTCGGCGCCGTCGATGGCGCGGTGGTCGAAGCTGCCGGTGGCCGACATGACGGTCGCGATCTGGAGGGAGTCATCGATAACGAAGGGCCGCTTCTCGCCCGCGCCGATGGCCAGGATCATGCCCTGCGGCGGGTTGATGACGGCTTCGAACTGCTTGATGCCGAACATGCCCATGTTGGAAAGCGACGCGGTGCCGCCCTGATATTCCTCCGGCTTCAGCTTGCCGTCCTTGGCGCGGCTGGCGAGATCCTTCATCGCGGTCGAAATCGCGGCGACGCCCTTGCTGTCGGCGCCGGTGATGATCGGCGTGATCAGCCCGCCGGGGATCGACACGGCCACCGAAATGTCGGCGCGCTGGAACTGCAGCATCTGGTCGCCGGCGAACTGCACATTGCACTCCGGCACCTGGATCAGCGCGACGCCCAACGCCTTGATCAGCAGATCGTTGACCGACAGCTTGACGGCCCGCGATGCCAGACCCGCGTTGAGTTCGCCACGGAGCCTCAGCAGCTTGTCGAGCTGAACGTCCACGGTCAGGTAGATGTGCGGCACCTGCTGCTTGGATTCGGTCAGGCGGCGTGCAATCGTCTTGCGCATGCCGCTGAGCTTGATGACCTCGTGCGGGATGCCGAAATCCTGCGCGGCTGCCGGGGCGACCACCGGGGCAACGGCCGACGCGGTGGCGGGAGCCGGAACAGCAGCCTTTGCAGAGGGCGCAGCGCCCTCAAGATCGGCCTTCACGATACGGCCATTGGGACCGGAACCCGCCAGAGCGGAGAGATCGAGACCCTTCGCCTCCGCCAGACGGCGGGCGAGCGGACTGGCCTTCACGCGGCTGTCGACGGCCTGGGCAGGCGCGGGATCGGCCTTGACCGCAGGGGCAGGCGCGGCGGCCTCCGCCTTGGCGGGGACGGGATCGGCCTTGGGCGCAGCCGTCGCCTTGGGAGCGGCATCGCCCTTCGCGGCTTGCGACACATCCTCGCCTTCCTCGGCAATGATGGCGATCACGGTGCCGACCTTCACGCCTTCGGACCCTTCGGCCACCAGGATCTTCGCCACGATGCCTTCATCGACGGCTTCGAATTCCATCGTCGCCTTGTCGGTCTCGATCTCGGCCAGCAGATCGCCGGACGAAACCGTATCGCCCTCCTTCACCAGCCACTTCGCCAGCGTCCCTTCTTCCATGGTCGGGGAAAGGGCAGGCATCTGGATCGTTTTGCTCATGGGTGGACGGCCTCTCATTTTTATCGGGCATGGGGCAATGAGGTTCGTTTCGGCGCTTTGGCCGGAACGGTCAAGGCCAAGCCTTGCGTGCAGGCCGATAATCAGCCACATTTCACCAGTCTGGTTCATGGCTAACCATATGGGTTCAGCACAAACCCGTGACGATGAAGACCAAACGGTCGTTACCCTATGAGGACGCAACAGATGCGGACATATCTGGTTGTCGTGGACGAATCGCCCGAGGCGGAAACCGCGCTCCGCTTCGCTGCCCGACGCGCCGCCAAGACGGCGGGCGCCGTCCGCATCCTGGCCCTCATCCCGCCTGCCGAATTCGTCCAATGGGGCGGCGTGCAGGCGACGATGGAGGATGAAGCCCTGCAACGCGCCGAAGCGCTGGTGACGAGCGCGGCGGGTACGCTGACCGACGAGTCCGGCATCCGCCCCAGCATCACCGTGCGCCAGGGCGATCCGGTGACGATCGTGCGCCATACGCTGGAGGAGATGGACGATGTCGCGGCGCTGGTGTTGGGCGCCGCCGCCAGCGGTCATCCGGGCGTTCTCGTCTCCCACTTCGCGGGCGCCGACGCAGGCAAGCTGCCCTGCCCGATCATGGTCATACCCGGCGGCCTGGACGCCGAAGCCATCGACCGGTTGAGTTAGCACGCGCCTATTTTTTGAGGCGGTAGCCCGTCCGGAACATCCAGCCGATGACGCCAAGGCAAAGCGCCAGCATCCCCGCGATGAACAGCAGGCTGAACTCTATCCCCACATCGCCCCGCCCGAAAAAGGTCCAGCGGAAGCCGGAGATCAGATAGACGATCGGGTTGAACAAAGTGATCGTCCGCCACGGCTCCGCCAGCATGTGGATCGAATAGAAGGCGCCGCCCAAAAATGTCATCGGCATGATGATCAGCAGCGGGATCACCTGCAACTGCTCGAAACTCTGCGCCCAGATGCCCAGGATGAAACCGAACAGGCAGAAGCTGATAGCGATCAGCATCATGAAGGCCATCATCGCCAGCGGATGGGCGACATGGATGTCGACGAACAGATGCGCGGTCACGAAGATGATCGTGCCGACGATCAGCGACTTGGTCGCCGCCGCCCCGACATAGGCGATGATCGTTTCGACTGCCGAAACGGGGGCCGACAGCAATTCATAGATGGTGCCGGTGAATTTCGGCATATAGATGCCGAAGCTGGCGTTGAAGATGCTTTCGGTGAACATCGACATCATGATGAGGCCCGGCACGATGAAGGCCGCATAGGGAATCCCGTCGATCTGCGTCATGCGGGAGCCGATCGCGCCGCCGAACACCACGAAATAGAGCGAGGTGGTGATCACCGGCACCAGCAGCCCGGTCAGCAGCGTGCGGCGGAAGCGATGCAGTTCGAAGCTGTAGATCGACCAGATCGCGCGGTGGTTGAAACGGCTTACGCTCTGGGGATTGAAGCCGCTCATGCCACCTTCTCCTGGTGGACCAGGCTAACGAAGATGTCCTCCAGGCTGCTCTGCTCGGTATTGAGATCCTTATAGACTATGCCGAGATCGCCCAGCTTGCGCAGCAGCGACGACACGCCGGTCCGCTCCGCCTGGGTATCGAACACATATTCGATCTCATGACCGTCCGCCTTCAACGCGACCTGCCATTGGGCAAGCTCCGGTGGAACCTCGGCAAGCGGCTCGGCCAGCACGATGGTCAGCGTCTTCTTGCCCAGTTTCTTCATGAGCGCGGTCTTTTCCTCGACCAGCACCAGTTCGCCCTTGTTGATGACGCCGACCCTGTCGGCCATCTCCTCCGCTTCCTCGATATAATGGGTGGTAAGGATGATGGTGACGCCGGTCTGGCGCAGTTCCCCTATCAGCTTCCACATGTCGCGGCGCAGTTCGACATCGACGCCCGCGGTCGGCTCGTCAAGGAACAGAACGCGTGGTTCGTGGGAGAGCGCCTTGGCGATCATCACGCGGCGCTTCATGCCGCCGGATAGTTCCAGTATCTTGCTGTGGCGTTTGTCCCACAGCGACAGGTCGCGCAGAATCTTCTCGATATAGGCGTCGTTGCGCGGCTTGCCGAACAGGCCGCGGGAGAAGGTGACGGTGTCGATCACCCGCTCGAAAGCGTCGGTATGAAGCTCCTGCGGCACCAGCCCGATGGCCGATCGCGACCCGCGATAATCGCGGATGACGTCATGTCCGGCCACGGTGACGCTGCCGCTCGTGGGACGGACATTGCCGCAGATGATGGAGATCATGGTGGTCTTGCCAGCGCCGTTCGGGCCGAGCAGCGCGAATATCTCGCCCTCCTCAATCTTCAGGTCGACGCCCTTGAGCGCCTGAAAACCCGAAGCATAGCTTTTGGTCAGGCCGGAAACGGAAATGATGGACGCCATGCGCGGCAGTGCCCCCTTGTGCTGAGGCGCAAAGATAGGGTGCCGCCCGCGCAGCGCAACCGGCGCTATTCGCTCTTGCGGAAAAAGCGGAAAACCGTGGCAGGCGGGAAGTTGCGGACGGTCTGCCCGGCGCGGACGACATCCAGCGCCAGCGCATCCAGAATTTCCCGGCTGACCGGCGGGCGCAGGGAATAGGTGAACTGAATGAAGACCCCGCCTGGCCGAAGCATGCGGAAGCTTTCGGACAGGATGTCGGCATGCATCTGGCGGTCCATGGCCAGCAGCGGCAGGCCGCTGATGACCGCCTGATATTCCCCCTCCTCGCCCGCCGCCGCCCTGGAGACGATCTGCGCGGGGGTTTCGAGCACCGAGACATGGGGGAAATGACGCCGCAATCCGCGCGCGAAGGCAGGGTTGATCTCCACCACCTCCAGCTTATCGGACGGCAGGCCGGTGCCCAGGATAGCGCGGGTGAAGACACCCGTGCCGCCGCCCAGTTCGATCACGCGGCCATCTTCAGGATTGATATGCTCGACCATCAGCCGGGCGAGATAGCGGCTGCTGGGTACGACCGAAGCCGTCTGGCGCGGCTTTTTCACCCAGGCGGCCAGGAAATCCAGATATTCGGTCGCCCGGGCGCGAAACTCGCCATTAGGCAGGGCGACCGCCCGGCTGCACTTTGATTTATGCTGCATGAGCGAAATGCGACCATTTGCGTGTCATGAAGACTCCCTTAGCGGGCCGGACAAGCGGCGTCGATTGGTTTTAGGAACGCTTTTCGGCCATTTGGCGCAAGGCGCTCACGCTTTCAAGGTTTCGATACGTTCCTGCAACCACAGCGCGACCGCCGCGATCCGGGGCAATTTCTTGAGGTCGCCATGGGTGACGAGCCAGAAACTGCGCATGATCTCCACCTGATCGGCCATAACCGGCACCAGCGTGGTGTCGCCTGCCGCGATGAAATCCGGCAGCACGCCGATCCCCGCCCCTTCCGCGATCATGCGATGCTGCATATTGATGCTGGTGGCGCGCAGGCTGGCTTCCAGCCCCGCCTCCACCTCGTCCAGATAGTCGAGTTCGGGCGAAAAGATGAATTCGGGCACATAGCCCACCAGCACATGGTCGCGCAGCTCGGCGGTGCTGCGGGGGGTGCCGGCCTCCTCCAGATAGGCGGGGGACGCATAAAGGTGCAACCGATAGTCGCCCATGCGCCGGACCGAAAGCCGCCCCCGCTGCGGCCGCGCCAGCATGACCGCCATGTCGGCTTCCCGCTTCGAGGGGTTGAGGAAGCCCGAGGCAGTGATGAGGTCCAGCCGGATGCCGGGATGGCGGCGGCTGAAATCGGAGAGGCCCGGCGCCAGCACCCAGGTCCCGAAGCCCTCGGCCACCGACAGCCGCACCTGGCCGCTCAGATGATGTTCCCGACCGGTCGCCTCCTCCATCGCCGCGAGAGCCGCACTCTCGATGCTTTCGGCATGGCTGAGCAGCGCCTGGCCATGGGCGGTCAGCGTCCGTTCCCCTGCCCCCACCTCAAACAGCTCGGGGCCCAGCGTCCGTTCCAGCCGGGCGAGCCGCCGGGCGATAGTCGTCGCATCGATGCCCAGCGCGCGCGCCGCCGGAGCGATCTTGCGCGTGCGCGCCACCGCCAGAAAGACCCTGAGATCGTCCCAATCGAACATTCGTTGCCCACCAAACTGCAAAATCGCTGCAATGCTATGCAGAACTGCGTTGTTGCGTGCAATTCCGCATTATATCTAGAGGAGAGTTTAAAGTGCACGTCGCAGGAGAGCTTGTGAGCCAGTTCGATCTCACCGAGGACCAGTTGGCCATTCAGGAGATGGCGCGCCGGTTCACCGCCGATGCGATCACGCCCTATGCGGCGGAGTGGGACGAAAAGCATATCTTCCCCCGCGACACCATCCGCGCGGCGGCGGAGTTGGGCTTCGGCGGCATCTATGTGTCGGAGGAAGCGGGCGGCATCGGCCTTGGGCGGCTGGAGGCGGCGCTGATCATGGAGGCGATGGCCTATGGCTGTCCATCGACCAGCGCCTTCATCTCCATCCATAATATGTCCGCCTGGATGATCGATCGTTTCGGCAGCCAGGCGGTGAAGGACAAATATCTGCCATCCATGGTGCCGATGGAGCGGATCGGCAGCTATTGCCTGACCGAAGCGGGATCGGGATCGGATGCGGCTGCGCTCAAGACGCGGGCGGTCCGGGACGGCGACCATTATGTCGTCACCGGCTCCAAGCAGTTCATCTCCGGCGGCGGCGAGAATGAAATCTACGTCGTCATGGTCCGCACCGGCGATGAAGGGCCGAAGGGCATTAGTTGCCTTGTCATCGAGAAGGACATGGCGGGCGTCAGCTTCGGCGCGCAGGAACGCAAGCTCGGCTGGCATTCGCAGCCGACGGCGCAGGTCAATTTCGACGGCGTCCGGGTGCCTGTCGAAAATCTGGTCGGTGGCGAGGGCGAAGGCTTTCGCATCGCGATGATGGGGCTGGATGGTGGGCGGCTCAATATCGGCGCCTGTTCGCTAGGCGGGGCGCAGCGTTGCATCGATGAGGCGCTGACCTACACCAAGGATCGCAAGCAGTTCGACCAGAGCATCGCTGATTTCCAGAACACGCAGTTCATGCTGGCGGACATGGAGACGGAATTGCAGGCGGCGCGCACGCTGCTCTATGCGGCGGCGGTCAAGGTGACGGAGAATGCGCCCGACAAAACGCGCTTCGCCGCCATGGCCAAGCGGCTGGCGACCGACACCGGCTCCTCCGTGGTCGACCGGGCGCTGCAACTGCATGGCGGCTACGGCTATCTGATGGACTATCCGATCGAACGCTTCTGGCGCGATTTGCGCGTGCATTCGATCCTGGAAGGCACCAATCAGGTGATGCGCATGATCATCGCCCGCGACATGCTGCGGCAATGAGCGCGGGAGGCGATATGACTGATCAGGTTCTGATTTCCATAGACAATGGCGTGGGGCGCATCCGGCTCAACCGGCCCAAGGCGATCCATGCGCTGACCACCGAAATGTGCAGCGCCATCATTGATGCGTTGCTGGCGTGGCGGACGGATGACGCCGTTGTGGCGATCATGCTGGATCATGCGGAGGGACGCGGCTTCTGCGCGGGCGGCGACATCGCCATGATCGCCAACAGCGCCAAGGGGGATTGTTCGGAAGCCGAGCAGTTCTTCTTCATCGAATATCGGATGAACCATCTGCTGTTCGTCTATGAAAAGCCGGTCGTCGCCTTCATCGACGGCATCGTCATGGGCGGGGGCGTCGGCATTTCCGACCCGGCGCGCTACCGCGTGGCGACCGAGCGAACCACTTATGCCATGCCGGAAACGGGCATCGGCCTGTTTCCCGATGTCGGCGGCGGCTGGTTCCTGCCGCGCATGCCGGGGCGGACCGGGGCGTGGCTGGCGACGACAGGCGCGCGAATCAAGGGCGCGGATTGCGCCGCCATCGGCATCGCCACCCATTATATGGCCTCTGACAAGCTGGAGGCGGTGAAGGCGCGGATCATTGCCGATCCGGACGGTCTGGCTGAGATATTGGACGAAATGGCCGATGCACCGCCCCCCTCTGCCGTGGCAGCGCATCGGGACCAGATCGACCGCCTGTTCGCCTCGGATCGGTTTGAGGAGATATTGGCGGCGCTGGAGGCGGACGGATCGGACTGGGCGCGGGAGCAGCTTGCCACCCTCGCCACCAAATCGCCGCAGACCATCAAGGTGGCGCTGCGCCAAATGGTGGAGGGCGCGGCCTCTACCGACTTTGCCGACAATATGCGCAACGAATATCGCATCGGCCATCATGTCATCCGCCGCCCCGATTTCATCGAAGGCGTGCGCGCGGTGATCTTCGACAAGGACAATGCGCCACGATGGAATCCGGCGCGGCCGGAGGATGTGACGGACGAACTGGTGGACAGCCTGTTCGCGCCCCTGCCGCCCGAAAAGGAATGGACGCCGCTGCCCGAATTGCGCGGTTGAAGATGCTTGTTTTCCGCGATTTCCGAGCCGTCAGATGGTCCATATGACTTGAAATCGCTCTAGAGGAGTGCCTGAAATGAGCCAGACCATCGCCTTTATCGGCCTGGGCAATATGGGCGGCGGGATGGCCGCCAACCTGCTGAAGAACAGCTTTGCCGTGCGGGCGTTCGACCTGTCGGAAGAGGCTCTGGCCAAGGCCGTCGAGGCAGGCGCCGCGCGCTGCGCAAATGTGGCCGAAGCGGTGGCGGGCGCCGATGCCGTCGTCACCATGCTGCCCGCGGGCAAGCATGTGGAGAGCGTCTATTCGGGCGAGGTCTTCGCTGCGGCCAAGGCGGATGCGCTGTTCCTCGATTGCTCGACCATCGATGTCGCCACGGCGCGCCGTGTTGAGGAGGCTGCCGCCGCCAAGGGCTTCGAGATGGTCGACGCGCCGGTTTCAGGCGGCATCGCCGCCGCCAATGGCGGAACGCTGACCTTCATGGTCGGCGGCACGGACCCGGCTTTCGGCCGGGCCAAGCCGATATTGTCCGCCATGGGCAAGGCGGTGATCCATGCCGGCGGCGCGGGTAATGGGCAGGCCGCCAAGATCTGCAACAACATGCTGCTGGGCGCGACCATGGTGGCGACCTGCGAGACCTTCGCCATGGCGAAGAAGCTCGGCCTCGATCCGCAGACCTTCTACGATATTTCCAGCGTATCGTCAGGGCAGAGCTGGTCGATGACCAGCTATTGCCCGGTGCCGGGCGTCGGGCCGCAAAGCCCTTCGGACAATGGCTATCAGGGCGGGTTCGCCGTGGGACTGATGCTGAAAGACCTGAAACTGGCGAGCGAAGCTGCCGCTTCGGTCGGCGCGAGCGTGCCGATGGGCAATACGGCGGAGTCGCTTTATCAATTGCTCGCCAATCAAGGCGAAGCGGCACGCGACTTTTCGCTGATGATCGAGATGCTGGAGGGGAAGTAAGGGTTTTCCGCTCTTCCCCCACCGTCATGCTGAACTTGTTTCAGCATGACGGTTTTCTTTTCGGGCGACCTTTCCCCTACAAATTGAGGTAGATCGCCCCTAATCTCAGCGCCCCTTCCAGACTCCCGGACGCTTGGCGACGAAGGCTTCCATGCCTTCCTTCTTGTCCTCGGTCGCGGTCAGGATCTGGAACAGGCGGCGTTCGGTCAATATGCCCTGGGCCAGCCCGGTTTCGAACGCCAGATTGACCATTTCCTTGTTCACCATCGCGGCCATGGGCGGCATTCCGGCAATGGCGGCAGCGGTCTTGAGCGCATCGTCCAGCAGCTCGGCCGCCGGGACGATCCGCGCGACCAGGCCAGCGCTTTCCGCTTCCTCGGCGCCCATCATGCGGCCGGTCAGGCACATTTCCATCGCCTTCGCCTTGCCGACGGCGCGGGTCAGCCGCTGCGATCCGCCCATGCCCGGCGCCACGCCCAGCTTGATTTCAGGCTGCCCGAATTTCGCGGTGTCGGCGGCCAGAATGAAGTCCGCCATCATCGCCAACTCGCACCCGCCGCCCAGCGCGAAGCCCGCGACAGCCGCGATCCACGGCTTGCGGGTGGCGACGACGTTGCTCTGCCAGCCGGAAAAGAAATCTTCCAGGAAGAAGTCCGCCGCGTCCTTTTCCACCATTTCCTTGATGTCGGCGCCGGCGGCAAAGGCCTTTTCGCTGCCGGTGAGGACCAGGCAGCGTTGCGACGGATCGGCGTCATAGGCGGCGAAGGCCGCGCTCAGATCCTTGAGCACTTGGCCGTTCAAGGCGTTCAGCGCCTGAGGACGATTGAGCGTGACCAGCGTCACCGCGTCGCGCTGTTCCACCAGGATCGTTTCATAAGCCATTGCCGTCTCCATTCATTCGACCATTTGCGATCCGCTCTATGCAGCGCGACGGCCCTTGACCAGCCCCGGCAAGCCGCATCTTCGCAGCCCCTACCGGCACAGATGCATGAAGTCCCTATCATAGCTGCGCAGATGCGCGCCTCCGTCGATATAGAGCGTCTGCCCGGTAACGGCGTCGGCGCCGGCCAGATACAGGACGGCTTCGGCAATCTGCTCCGCTTGCGGCAGACGCTCCAGCGGCATCATCTCGGCCAGCCGCTCCATCTGGCCATCATCATAATCGGGCGTCGCGATGGTGAGGCCGGGCGCGATGGCATTGACCCGAACCTGCGGCGCCAATGTCGAGGCGGACAGCCGCGTCAGCCCCGCCAGCGCCATTTTCGAAAGCGTATAGGCCAGTTGGTCGCCATGCGGATGGTCGATCCGCTGGTCGAGGATATTGATGATGCACCGATCCCCCGTACCCGCCGGGATGGTGGCAAAGGCCTTGGTGAGCAAGGTGGGCGCAGCGCAATTGACGGCATAGTGACGCATCAATTCATCGGCGCTGACGCTGTCCAGCCGGTCCTGCCCAAAGATCGCGGCGCTGTTGACAAGGACATCGGGCGGACGGCCGAAACGCTCGGCAACCAGGGCCACCAGTTCTTCCGCGCTCTCCGGATCGGTGAAATCGACGGTGAAGCCGTCCCATTCGGTCGCATTCTCCTCCAGCGTCAGCGCCAGATGGGAATCGAGCCGGGTATCGTGGCTGCCATGGATCGCCAGCGAATAGCCTGCCCGGGCAAAGGCGGCTGCGATGATGCCGCCCAGCCGCCGATGACCACCAGTCACCAGCGCAAGCCGCTTTTGCGCCAGAGGCCGCGCACCGGCCTGCTCCGGGCGCTTCCTCGTGCCCCCCAGGGGGCGATAGGCGGGGACTTCCTCTTCGCTCACGCGCCGATCAGCTTCAACACTTCTTCGCGGCTCTTCACATCCTCGCGGAAGACGCCGAGCATGCGGCTGGTCTTCATGACGACATTGGGAGTCCGCACCCCCCGTCCTGTCATGCAGCCATGGGTCGCTTCGATCACCACGGCCACGCCTTCGGGCTTCAGATTTTCCCAGATGCAATTGGCGACTTCCGAAGTCAGCCGCTCCTGCACCTGAAGGCGGTGGGCGAAGGCGTGCAGCACGCGGGCCAGCTTCGATATGCCCACGACATATTGGCCGGGCAGATAGGCAATATGCGCGACGCCGACGATGGGCGCCATATGATGTTCGCAATGCGACTGGAAGGGGATGTCCTTCAACAGCACGACGTCGTCATAGCCGCCGACCTCATGGAAGATACGCGAGAGATGATAGGCCGGATCATCGTCGTAACCGCGGCAATATTCCTTCCACGCGCGCGCAACGCGTTCGGGCGTTTCCAGCAGGCCTTCCCGCTCCGGATCGTCGCCCGACCAGCGAATCAGCGTACGGATCGCGTCGGCAACGTCTTTCGGAACCGGGATCTTGACCGACTCGCCCGCAGCTTCGGCATCGGGATCATATTCCATGGACGGCACCACTCCTTAGTTGCTTGGCGGCATATGGCGACTGATTCGCAGGAACGCCAGCCCCTTCGCCCTGCTGGACACGACAACATAGCGGTGGCACATGGATATCAAACCGGATGAACCGGGTCGCTATCATCATCCACAGGGGAACCATGCGGACCGAACATATCGCCGCCGTCCTCCTTGCAGCGGGCACTTCCTCACGTTTCGGGGAGGAGGACAAGCTGATGGCCGACTGGCGGGGCAAGCCGGTCGCTGTCCACGCGCTGGAAACCATCGCCTCCATGATATTTGCCGAACTGGTGGCGGTCGTACGGCCCATCGCCCAGGCGCCGGTCCTGCATCGCAGGCTGGAGCGGCGCGGCTACACGATTCTGGTCAACGACCGGCCGGAGGACGGCATATCGGGCAGCATCATCCGGGCGGTCGAACATGTCATGCCGATCCGGAAATGCCGTGGCATATTGATCTGCCTGGCCGACATGCCCGATGTGCCGCAGACGCATTACAACCGCATCTGCCTGGCGGCCGAGGACATCCGGTCCGTCGTCGCCAGCACGGACGGTTTTTCCTCTTCGCCCCCGGCCTTTATCGGGCGGAAGCATTTCCCCGAACTGCTGGCGCTGCGCGGGGACCAGGGCGCCCGCGCGCTGCTCAGCCATGGCGTGCAGATAGAAACCATGGGCGCCTGCCTGCGGGACATCGACACGCCGGAGGATCTGGCCGAGCGGCGGCCCGAATAGCAAATTAGCTGGAACGAGTCGGATCGGTCATGGGATCGCCCATCTCGCGCGGGTCGGCAGAGCGTCCCAACGGCAGCGAACCGGTCTGCCGTTCCACCATGCGATGGACGACCGGCGGATGGGGGCCGCGGTGCAGCGCGTTTATGGCTTCGCTGTTCGCCCGGTCGGCCACGGTCCGGCGGCTGTTGTGGCGGACATAGTCCAGCCAGGTCGACACATGATAGCGCTCCACCCATAATTCCGGATCGCCCAGATCGCGCAGCAGCGACCAGCCATGGGCGCCGTCACGACGGCGGATGCGGCGGCGCTCGCTCATCGCCGTCAGGAAGGGAACGACCGATCCGGCGGCTATGCGATATTCTATGGTGACGACCACAGGCCCGCTGCGGGGCTCGATCGGAACCGCCGTCTCGGGCTCCCGCCACAAATTCTGAAGGTCGAGATTTTCCTCGCCCGCCTGCGACAGCGGACGCACATAGCCGATGAGCGCTGAGACGAACTGGACGGCCGCGGCAATATAGAGGGCGACGACGACGCCATGGTCCTCCGCCAATGTGCCGAACAGCCAGGCGCCACCAGCCATGCCCCCAAAGGCGATCATCTGATACATCGCGACCGCGCGGGCCACGACCCAGCGCGGCGCCGACATCTGAACGGAAACGTTGAAGGTCGAAAGCGCGATCACCCAGCCCGCACCAGCCAGCAGGAGCCCCGCCAACGCCACGACCAGCCAGTCGCTGATCGCCATCAGCGCCGTGCCGACCGCGAGCGCCATGGCGGCGCAGCGCACCATGGCCTCGACGGAAAAGCGGCGGCGCAATTGCCCCGTCAACAGCGCGCCCGTCACCGCGCCGATGCCGAAGGCGCCGCTGAGCGCCCCGAAAGTCAGCGCTCCGCCGCCCAATATATCGCGCGCCACCAGCGGCATCATCGCTGAAACAGCGCTTGCGCCAACGCCGAAGGCCGCGCTTCGCAGCAGAACGAGCTGGATATTGGGGGACATGGTGACATAGCGGACCCCGGCCCGCATCGCGACGCCCATGCGTTCGCGCGGCAGAAGCTGGGGAACGCTTTCGGGCCGCCACCGGGCCAGCACCGCGACCAGGCCGATATAGCTGACTGCATTGACCAGAAAGGCGGTCGCCGCGCCGGCGGCAGCCACGATGACGCCGCCCAGCGCCGGGCCGATGCTGCGGGCCATGTTGAAGCCCATGGAATTGAGCGAAACAGCATGGGGCAAGGCCGCTCGCGGGACCATGTCACCCACAGAAGCCTGCCAGGCTGGTCCGTTGATGGCCGTGGCGCAGCCGATCAGAAAGGTGAAGCCCAGCAACGCCCAGGGCGTCACCCATCCCATCCAGGCGAACAATGCCAGCAGGGCGGAGACGGTGAGCATGAACAACTGACAGAGCAGCATCACCACCCGCCGGTCGCTATTGTCCGCCACCGCCCCGGCCCACAGCGACAGCAGCATGATCGGCAGGGTCGTCGCTGCCGGAACCAGCGCGATCATCTGGGGCGAGGCGGAGAGCGAGGTCATCATCCACTGTGCGCCGACCGACTGGATCAGCCCGCCGAAGTTGGACGCAAGGCTGGCCCACCAGATCGCCCGGAAGATCGGGATCGACAGGGGCGATGGCGGCGGAGGGGAATCTGATTCAGACACGAAATGCCATGAAGCCCAATTGGGGCCGAGGGTCAAATCAGCGAATCGGAAAATGGCGCGAATCCATGAATGAAGTAGTGAGTTGCCCATACTCTGGAAGTTGACGTTACGGTCGGGCGGGACTGTCGATTGAGACTTGCACTTTACGTAAACGTAAATACATTTGCGGGCGTATCCGGCGCTCGCATGCGGCGGGCCAGAGAGGAAAAGCCATGGAAGCCTATATTTACGACGCCGTCAGGACGCCCCGGGGCCGGGGCAAGGCCGACGGGTCGCTGCACGAGATCACCCCTATCCAACTGGCGACGCAGATGCTGGAAGCGGTGCGCGACCGGACGGAGATCGACACCGCCGATGTCGACGACGTGATCCTGGGCTGCGTCAGTCCGGTGGGCGAACAGGGTGCCGACATTGCGCGCGTCGCGGTGCTGAACGCCGATTATGCGCAGACCGTGCCCGGCGTGCAGGTCAACCGTTTCTGCGCTTCGGGGCTGGAGGCCGTGAACATGGCCGCCGCGAAGGTCTATTCGGGTGAGGCCGGTCTCGCCATCGGCGGCGGCGTCGAGTCGATGAGCCGGGTGCCCATGGCCTCGGACGGCGGCGCCTGGGCGATGGACCCGGCGGTCGCCTACAAGACCTATTTCGCGCCGCAGGGCATCGGCGCCGACGTGATCGCCACCAAGTTCGGCATCAGCCGCGACGATGTCGACGCCTATGCCGTGGAAAGCCAGAAGCGCGCCAAGGCCGCCTGGGATGAGAAGCGCTTCGCCAGATCGATCGTGCCGGTGAAGGATATCATCGGGCAGGTCGTCCTCGACCATGACGAGCATATGCGGCCGGATGCGACGATGCAGTCCCTGGCCGCGCTCAAGCCGAGTTTCACGGCGCTGGGTGAGGACATGCCGGGCTTCGACACCATCGCCCTCCTCCGCTATCCCGAACTGGAAAAGGTCAATCACGTCCACCATGCCGGCAACAGCAGCGGCATTGTCGACGGCGCTGCGGCAGTGTTGGTCGGCAATCGGGAGATGGGCGAGAAATATGGGCTGAAGCCCCGCGCCCGGATCAAGGCCATGGCCTCCATCGGGTCGGAGCCGCTGATCATGCTGACCGGGCCGGAATTCGTGGCGGGCAAGCTGCTGAACCGGGCGGGCATGAGCAGGTCCGACATCGACCTGTGGGAACTCAACGAAGCCTTCGCCAGCGTGGTGCTGCGCTACATGCAGGCGATGGACCTCGATCATGGCAAGATCAACGTCAATGGCGGCGCGATCGCCATGGGCCATCCGCTGGGCGCGACCGGGGCAATGGTGCTGGGCACGGCGCTGGATGAGCTGGAACGCACCGGCAAGGGCACGGCGCTCATCAACCTGTGCGTCGGTGCGGGCATGGGCACGGGCATCATCATCGAGCGCGTTTGAACATTGGAGCCGTTCGTCCTGAGTAGCCATTGAGCCCGTCGAAATGGCGTATCGAAGGATCAATGCTTCGATACGGGTCTTCGACAAGCTCAGCCCCTACTCAGCACGTACGGAGGTAGGAAAGGTTGCCTCAAATGCAGACCATCAATTTCGACATCGACGCCGACGGCGTCGCCACGCTGACCATCGACGTGCCCGATCAGTCGATGAACGTCATCGGCCCGGATTTCCTGGCCGATCTGGACGCCGCGATCACGCGCATTTCTTCCGAGGACGCCATCAAGGGCGCGGTCATTGCATCGGGCAAGGACAGCGGCTTCATGGCGGGCATGGACCTTAAATATTTCGGCTCCATGCTGGTGAGCGAGAATGGCCAAAAGGACAATGCGCACCCCTCCCCCGCCGAAATATTCGACAAGGTTTTCGTGCTGAACCAGTTGTTCCGCAGGCTCGAAACCTGCGGCAAGCCGGTCGCCTGCGCCATTGAGGGCACCTGTGTCGGCGGCGGGTTCGAACTGGCGCTGGCCTGTCATCGGCGGATCGTGGGCGACAGCCCCAAGACCCAGCTTGGCCTGCCCGAAATCCTGATCGGCCTGTTCCCCGGCGGCGGCGGTTCGCAGCGTCTGCCGCGCATCATGGGCGTGCAGGCGTCGCTCATGTACATGTTGCAGGGCAAGCTGTTCCGCCCGGCTGAGGCTGCGATGATGAAGGTCGTGGACGAGGTGGTGCCGCAGGGAACTGCGGTGGCGAAGGCTAGGGAGTGGGTGAAGGCCAATCCGTCCGCCTCCGTGCAACCATGGGACCAGAAGGGCTTCAAATTCCCCGGTGGCGCGGGCGGGTTCAATCCGGCCTTCGTGCAGACCATGGCGGGCGCGCTGCCGATGACGCTCAAGCAGACGCAGCGGAACATGAACGCGCCGATCGCGCTGCTCTCGGCGGTCTATGAGGGCGCTTTCCTGCCCATCGACCGGGCGATCCGGGTCGAGAGCAAATATTTCGCCAAGGTCGCCGCCGATCCACAGGCGGCGAACATGATCCGCAGCCTGTTCGTCAACAAGCAGGCGGCGGAACGCGGTGCGCGGCGGCCCAAGGGTGAGGCCAGGGCGCCGACGAAGAAGCTCGCCATGCTGGGCGCGGGCATGATGGGCGCGGGCATCGCCACCGTGGCGGCGCAAGCGGGCATCGAGGTCGTTCTGTTCGACCGCGATCAGGCCTATGCCGAAAAGGGCAAGGCGCATGTCGAGGACGTGCTGAAGAAGCGGCTGGGCCGGGGCATGACGCCCGAGAAGATGGCGGAGACGCTGGCCCGCGTGACGCCGACGACCGACTATGCCGCGCTGGCTGGAGCGGACTTCGTAATCGAGGCGGTGTTCGAGGATGTCGCGATCAAGGCGGAGGTGACCAAGAAGGTCGAGGAAGTGCTGGGCGCGGACAAGATTTTCGGGTCCAACACCTCCACCTTGCCGATCACCAAACTCGCCAAGGCGTGGAGCAAGCCGGAGAATTTCATCGGCATCCACTTCTTCTCGCCGGTCGAGAAAATGCCGCTGGTCGAGATCATCCTCGGCAAGCAAACCGGGCCTGCGGCGATCGCCAAGGCGCTGGATTTCGTGAGCCAGATCAAGAAGACGCCCATCGTCGTCAATGATTCGCGTGGCTTCTACACCTCGCGCTGCTTCGGCACCTATGTGCAGGAAGGCGTGGAGATGGTGGCGGAGGGGATCAACCCCGCACTTATCGAAAATGCCGGGCGGCAATTGGGGATGCCGGTGGGGCCGCTGGCCGTAGGCGATGAGGTGTCCATCGAACTGGGCCACAAGATCGTTGTCGCCGCGCAGAAGGAACTGGGCGACGCCTATGTCGCGCAGCCGTCCGACGCGGTGATGGCGCAGATGATCGAACTGGGACGCCTTGGCCGCAAGAGCGCCAAGGGCTGGTACGACTATCCCGAAGGCGGAAAGAAGCATCTGTGGCCGGGGCTGGAGGAGATGTTCCCCCGCGCCGCCGTGCAGCCCGATGTCGAGGAAGTGAAGGAGCGGCTGCTTTATCGCCAGCTCGTCGAATGCGCCCGATGCTTCGAGGAAGGCGTGCTGGAGACGCCGGAGGATGGCGATATCGGCGCGATCTTCGGCTGGGGCTTCGCGCCCTATACCGGCGGGCCGTTCAGCCATATGGACACGGTCGGCATCGGTCATGTGGTGGCCGTGCTGGAGCGGCTGGCGGCAACGCATGGCGACCGTTTCGCGCCGACCGTGCAGTTGCAGGACATGGCGGCGAGCGGCGCGACTTTCTATCGCCCCGTTTCGTCCCGCGCCGCGGCATGAATGGGGTGTAAATCGTTGGATTAGTGGTTTAGGCCTTCCCGAACATTTCCGGGGAGGCCTTTTTTTTGAGGGTCTCCTGTCGAAAATGAATAACGTGCTCCTGCGAAGGCAGGAGCCCAGTTCAGACGGCGGGACTGGACTCCTGCCTTCGCAGGAGCACGTTGCAGCTAAGACAGACAGGGCGAAATATATGAGCGAAAAGCCGACGGTTCTGGTGACGGGTGGGGCCGGCTATATTGGCAGCCACGCCGTTCTGGCGCTGCGGGATGCGGGCTATGGCGTCGTGGTGATCGACAATCTGGTGACGGGCTTTCGCTGGGCGGTGCCGGACGATGTGGCGTTCGTTCAGGGCGATATTGCCGATCAGCCATTGGTGCAGCAGACTTTGCGCGACCATGGGGTGAAGGCCGTCATGCATTTCGCCGGATCGGTGGTGGTGCCGGAATCGGTCGAGAATCCGCTGAAATATTATCATAACAACAGCGCCAAGACCCGCGACCTGATCGAGAGCGTCGTGACGGTCGGCGTGCCGCATTTCATCTTTTCCTCGACAGCGGCGACCTATGGCATTCCGGAGGAAAGCCCGGTCAAGGAAACGACGCCGCAGCGGCCGATCAATCCCTATGGCATGTCGAAGCTGATGACCGAATATATGCTGCGCGACGTGAGCGCGGCGCATGCGATGAATTTCTGCGCGCTGCGTTATTTCAACGTGGCGGGCGCCGATCCGGCGGGGCGGACCGGGCAGTCGACGGCGGGCGCGACGCATCTGATCAAGGTCGCGGTCGAGGCCGCATTGGGCAAGCGGAGCCATGTTTCGGTGTTCGGCGCCGACTTCGACACGCCCGATGGAACCGGCGTGCGCGATTATATCCATGTCACCGATCTGGCGGCGGCCCATGTACTGGCGCTGGAGGCGCTGATGGCGAAGCCGGAGCAGAATTATCTGCTCAATTGCGGCTATGGCCGCGGTTTTTCCGTGCTGGAGGTGCTGGACGCGGTGGACCGGGTGACGAACCTGAAGATCGACCGGCGGATGGAAGGGCGGCGCGCGGGCGATCCGGATGCGCTGATCTCCGACAATCGGGCGATCATGGGGGAATTTCCCTGGAAGCCGCAATATGCCGATCTGGACCAGATCGTGACCCACGCCCTCGCCTGGGAACGCAAGCTGACGGAGATTCGGGGCGAATGAGCGCGGAGTCCGTTCGGGCCTTTTTCTCCACCCATGCGCCGGATGTCGCCATCATCGACCAGGGGGTGAGCACCGCCACGGTCAATGAGGCCGCGGAGGCTTTGGGCGTGGTTCCCGCCCGGATCGCCAAGACCCTGTCGCTGCGTGTAGGGGATGAGGTCGCGCTGGTGGTGGCGCGGGGCGATGCGCGGTTGCATAATGGCAAGGCCAAGGCCGCGCTGGGAGCCAAGCCGCGCATGCTGGGGCTGGAGGAGGTCGAGGGATTGACGGGCCATCCGGTCGGCGGCGTGTGCCCCTTTGGATTGGCGGCGCCGCTGCCCATCTATTGCGACGTATCGTTGCGCGATTTCGACACCGTGTTTCCGGCGGCGGGATCGCGGACGACTTCGGTGGAACTGACGCCGGAGCGGCTGGCCGAACTGACCTGCGCGCGGTGGATCGATATTTGCACCCTTCCGGAAGGGAATTAAACGCTCATGCCTACCGAACATCTTTTCGTCGATGGCGCGCTGGCGGCGGCGGACATGGCGCGGCGGATCGCCATGATCCTGGGCGACGCCATCGCGGCGCGGGGCGTGGCGACGATCGCGCTTTCGGGCGGGCGATCGCCAAGGCCCGTTCTGGAGGCGCTATCGGACGTGGCGCTCGATTGGGACAAGGTGATCGTGACGCTGGTCGATGAGCGATGGGTCGCGCCCGACCATGCCGACAGCAATGAGCGGTTGGTTCGCGAAACGCTGTTGCAGGGGAAGGCTGCGGCGGCGCGCTTCGTGCCGATGAAGAATGACGCGGCGGACGCCTATGCCGGGCAGGCCGGATGCGAGGCGGCTTTTGCGGCCCTGCCCTGGCCGCTCGACATCGTGCTGCTGGGTATGGGCGAGGATGGGCATACCGCCTCGCTGTTTCCGGCGGCGAAGGAACTGGCCGAGGGGCTTTCGACCGAAGCCTTGACGCTGGCGGTCACGCCGCCTGCCGCGCCGCATCAGCGCATGTCGCTGAGTGCGAAGGCGATCCTGGCGAGCAGGCATGTGTTCCTGCAAATCGGCGGGGCGGCGAAGAAGGCGGTTTATGATCGGGCGCTGGCGGACGGGCCTGTCGAGGAACTGCCGATCCGGGTGGCGCTTTGCCAGCATGCGGTGTCGGTCGAGGTCTGGATTTCGGAGTGAGTTTTCAATCGCGGGGTTTCTGTTTCGAGAAGAGATAGCGCCATACGCCGACCAGATTGATCGCAAGCAGCGCGATGTTCTGAAAGCCTATGCCCTCGCTGTCCTTGGCGAGGAAACCCCAGCCGATCAGCGCGATCGAGGATGTCACGAACAACACGAACGCCCAGCCGGTGATGCGGCGGCCCAGGTTCAGCGATACGATCAGGGCGGCGATGGTGGCGGCGGCGGCGCCATAATATTGCAGCGCGTCGAGGATGGTTTCGTTCACGTCTTTCCCAACGCGGCGATTGTGACAAGGTTGCGGGGCGGGTAAGAGGCGGCGCATGGTTGCCAACATCGATCCTTTTCACGCCATCGCCATCAGCCGGGAAGCGCACAAGCTGGAGGCCGAGGGGCGATCCATCCTGCATATGGAGTTCGGCCAGCCTTCGACCGGGGCGCCGTCCGCCGCCATTGCCGAGGCCCATGCCGTGCTGGACAGCGACCCCATGGGCTATTGGGAAAGCCCGGCGCTGAAGGAACGGATCGCGCTGCATTATCGCGAACGCTATGGCGTGGCGGTGGAGGCGGAGCAGATATTGCTCACCTGCGGCGCGTCGCCGGGGCTGGTGCTGGCGCTGACCAGCCTGTTCGCGCCGGGTGCCAGGGTGGCGACGGCGCGGCCGGGCTATGTGGCGTATCGCAACACGCTGAAGGCGCTTTATCTGGAACCGCTGGAGGTCGATTGCGGGCCGGCGGAGCGCTATCAGATCAGTGCGGCGGCGCTGGAGGCTTTGGAGCCGGCGCCCGACGGGGCCATCATCGCCAGCCCGGCCAATCCCACCGGGACTATCATTCCGGCGGAGGAAATGGCGCGAATCGCGGAAGTTTGCCGGGCACGCGGCATCAGGATCGTGTCGGACGAGATTTATCATGGCCTGAGTTACGGCGAGCCGGCGCGGTCGATGCTGGAATTCGCGCCGGACGCGGTCATCGTGAACAGCTTTTCCAAATATTTTTCCATGGCCGGGTGGCGGCTGGGCTGGGTGGTGTTTCCACCGGAGCTGATCGACACGGCGCGGGCGCGGATGGGCAATTTGTTCCTGACGCCGCCTTCCCTTGCGCAGCATGCGGGTCTGAAAGCCTTTGACTGCATCGATGAGCTGGAGCGGCATGTCGCGACCTACCGGCGGAATCGGGAGCTGCTGCTGGCGGCCCTGCCCGCGCTGGGATTGAAGGAGATCGCGCCGCCGGATGGTGCCTTCTACATTTATGCGGATGTCGGGCATCTGACCAATGACAGCCTGTCCTTCTGCCAGAAATTGCTGCGCGAAACCGGCGTGGCGACGGCGCCGGGGATCGATTTCGATCCGGTCGACGGGCATCGGCACATCCGTTTCAGCTTCGCCGTTTCGACCGATCGGGTGGAGGACGCCATTGCCCGCATGATTCCCTGGTTCGATGCACAGGGCGCGGCAAGAGATTGATCCATTCCCAATAAGAATGAAAATTTATCTGGTATAATAATGATTTGCGGTTAATCGCTGCGGCGCGACCCGAAGCTTTTACATTGTGAAAGCTCACCTGCCCGGCAGCCACGGCTGTCGGGCTCTTTTTGCTCGCCAGTGCGCAAAACAACGAACCCTTTAGGGTTCGCAAGGCCGAACGGCCGCCCGAGCTTATGCGAGGATAGCCAAGCCGACGGATGTCGGCGCCGGCGCCCGAGGCCTAAAAAATATGGTGCGGGCGGTCGGAATCGAACCGACACTCCTTTCGGAACCGGATTTTGAGTCCGGCGCGTCTACCAGTTTCACCACGCCCGCGTGCCCTTTACCGCGTTTTCTTAAGCCAGAAGATGATTCCATCATCCTTGAAAACGCTAGGGTGGAGCGCCAATGGCAAAATCGGCGGCCAGCGTCCAGCCAAAAATCAACGGTTTCATCTTCTCGCGGTTGCGAGATGAACCTCGCGGCGATAGCCTGCTTGCGTAACGAGCGCCGCAGGGTATAAAGGCGGCATCGTGCAGACCTGAAAACATCGGACAACCGGCCCAATTGCATTGGACCGGCCTGTCCGGTTCTTTGTCACCGCGATTTCCGGCCAGCGGGCATCCGCCCTCTTGGAAATCGCTCAAGCGGAAAAGGGACAACCTTTGACCGAACCGTCTGCCACGTTTCTGTTGTTCGGCGCCACCGGCGATCTGGCCCACAGGATGATCTTTCCCTCGCTCTACAATCTGCTGGCCGATGGCCTGCTTCCGCAAGATTTCCTGATTATCGCTTCAGGCCGATCCGAATTCACCGACGAGCAATTCCGCGCCGATATCGACAAGGCCTTGCGAAAATTCCTCGCCGCCGACCGCTATGATGCCGACATGGCCGAGCGGCTGTGCGACATCATCGTCTATCAGCCGGTCGAGGCGGGCAATGCCACGCAGTTCAAGGCGCTGGCGGAGCGGCTGGATGGCCGACTCGACAAGGGCGTGTCCGTCTATCTTTCGACGCCCCCTTCCCTCTTCGCCCCCACCGCGCAGGGGCTGGCCGAAGCGGGCCTGATCACGCCCAAGACGCGAATCGCCATGGAAAAGCCGATCGGGAAAGATCTGGCATCTTCCAAAGAAGTGAATGACGGCATCGGCGCCCTGTTCGCGGAGGGCCAGATTTTCCGCGTCGACCATTATCTGGGCAAGGAAACGGTCCAGAATCTGCTGGCCCTGCGTTTCGGCAATGTGATGTTCGAGCCGCTGTGGAACGCGACCGCCATCGATCATGTGCAGATCACGGTGGGCGAGACGGTGGGCCTGGAAGGCCGCGTATCCTATTATGACGGCGTGGGCGCGCTGCGCGACATGGTGCAGAACCACGTCCTCCAGATCCTGTCGATCATCGCGATGGAGCCGCCCGCGCGGATGGACCCGACCGCCGTGCGCGACGAGAAGGTCAAGGCGCTGCGTTCGCTCCGCCCAATGACGGCGGAGACCGTGAAGACGCATAGCGTGCGCGGCCAATATACGCCGGGTGCGGTCGGCGGGCAGATCGTGACCGGCTATGCCGACGAACTGGGCAAGCCGTCCGAAACCGAAACCTTCGTGGCGCTGAAAGCCTATATCGACAATTGGCGCTGGCAGGGCGTGCCCTTCTACCTACGGACCGGCAAGCGGCTGCCCGCGCGCCAGTCGGAGATTTTGATCCAATTCAAGCCGGTCCGCCATTCGATCTTCGGGCGGAATGGCGGGTCGGGGCTGGAGCCGAATACGCTCATCATCCGCCTGCAACCGGAAGAATTTATCCGCCTGCTCATCATGAGCAAAAGGCCGGGGCTGGAGCGCGACGTGCATCTGGAGGAGGTGACGCTGGACGTGTCGCTGACCGCCGCCTTTGCCGGGCAGCGCCGCCGCATCGCCTATGAGCGGCTGATCCTCGATCTGCTGGCGGGCGACGCTACTCTGTTCGTGCGCCGCGACGAGGTCGAAGCTCAATGGACCTGGATCGATTCGATCATCGAGGGGTGGAAACAGGCGGGCGTGAAGCCTTCGCCCTATTCTTCAGGGAACTGGGGGCCGTCCTCAGCCATTGCCCTTATCGAACGTGACGGAGCAAGCTGGAATGACTGATCTTCATCCGGTGATCGCCAAGGTCACCGAACGCATCGTGAAGCGCAGCGCCGCTTCGCGTCTCAAATATCTAAGCCTGATCGAGCGCGGGCGGGACGCGGGGACCAACCGCGATCAGCTTTCGTGCGGGAACCTTGCCCATGGCTTTGCCGCGAGCGGCGAAGACAAGGCTGTCATCCGCACCGGCGCGGCGATGAATTTCGGCATCGTCACGGCCTATAACGACATGCTTTCGGCCCATCAGCCCTATGGCCGCTATCCCGAGCAGGTCAAGCTGGCGGCGCGCGAGGTCGGCTGCACCGCGCAGGTCGCGGGCGGCGTACCGGCGATGTGCGACGGCGTGACCCAGGGTCAGGCGGGCATGGACCTGTCGCTTTTTTCCCGCGACACCATTGCCTTGTCGACGGCGGTTTCGCTGTCCCACGCGATGTTCGAGGGCGCGCTGCTGCTGGGCATTTGCGACAAGATCGTGCCGGGGCTGCTGATCGGCGCGCTGCGTTTCGGGCATCTGCCGACCATCCTGATCCCCGCCGGGCCGATGCCTTCGGGCCTTGCCAACAAGGAGAAGGTGCGCATCCGCCAGCTCTATGCCGAGGGCAAGGTGGGCAGGCAGGAACTGCTGGAATCGGAGAGCGCCAGCTATCATGGCGCGGGCACCTGCACCTTCTACGGCACGGCCAACAGCAACCAGATGATGATGGAGATGATGGGGCTGCACATGCCCGCCGCCTCCTTCGTCCATCCGGGCACGAAGTTGCGGCAAGAACTGACGCGGGCGGCGGTGCACCAGCTTTCACGCATCGGCTGGAACGGCGATGACTATCGGCCTTTGGGGCATTGCGTCGATGAGAAGGCGATCGTCAACGCCATCATCGGCCTGATGGCGACCGGCGGGTCGACCAACCATGCCATCCACCTGCCCGCCATTGCGCGGGCGGCGGGAATCCATATCGACTGGACTGATTTCGCGGAGATTTCCGATGTCGTGCCGCTGCTGGCGCGGGTCTATCCCAACGGTTCGGGCGATGTGAACAATTTCCATGCGGCGGGTGGCGTGAGCTATGTGATCCGGGAATTGCTGGGCAACGGCTTGCTGCATGGCGATATTCCGACCGTGGCGCGCCGGGGGCTGGCCGATTATGGGCAGGAGCCGGTGCTGGAAAATGACGCGCTGGTCTGGAAGGATGTGCCGGAATCGCGGGATCGGGCGATCCTGCGTCCCGTGTCCGATCCGTTCAGCCCGGATGGGGGGATGAAACTGCTCTCCGGCAATCTGGGGCGCTGCGTCATAAAGGTAAGCGCGGTCGACAAGGAACGCTGGACCATAGAGGCGCCAGCGGCGGTGTTCCACGATCAGGACGATGTGCTGCGCGCCTTCAAGGCGGGCGAGCTGGAGCGCGATGTCGTCGTCGTGGTGCGGTTCCAGGGGCCGCGTGCCAACGGAATGCCGGAATTGCACAAGCTGACCCCGGCGCTGGGCGTGTTGCAGGATCGGGGGTTCCGCGTGGCGCTGGTCACGGACGGGCGCATGTCGGGCGCGTCGGGCAAGGTGCCCGCGGCGATTCACCTCTCGCCCGAGGCTTTGGGCGGTGGTCCCATCGGCAAGCTGCGCGATGGCGATGTCGTCCGGGTCTGCGCGGAGACGGGAGAGATCACGGCGCTGGTCGACGCGGCGGAGTGGGACGTGCGGGAGGTTCCAACGCCCCCCCCTGCTCCCTATGACACCGGCCGCGAGTTGTTCGCTCTGTTCCGCCATCATAGCGACCTAGCGGAAAGCGGCGCCTCGCCCATTCTCGCGGCGATGGAGACCGAACTGTGACGCAGTGGTTGTACCCCATTTTGGTCATTCCCGCGAAGGCGGGAATCCATCTCCCGACTTAGCAGTTGGGACAATGGCAGGAGATGGATCCCCGCCTTCGCGGGAATGACGTATCTATATACCCAAGGTACCAAATATGACCGAAATCATCGCAGCCGATATCGGCGGCACCAACGCCCGTTTCGCCCGCGCAAAGCTGGATGCGCGGGGTGTGCCGACGCTCGGCAAGGTGCGCAAATATAAGGTTGCGGATTATCCCAGCCTTCAGGCCTGCTGGGCCGCATTCGTCGAGGATGAAGGGGGTGATCTGCCCACCTCCGCCTCAATCGCCTTCGCCACCGCCATCGGGCGCGAGGTCATCAAGCTGACCAACAGCGCCTGGGTGATCCGGCCCTATACGCTGGACGAGGAATTGGGCCTCAAACATTTGCGGCTGGTCAATGATTTCGAGGCGGTGGCCCATGCCGTGGCGCGTCTGCCGCAGGAAAATCTGCCGCTGCTGTTCGGGGAGGACAAGCCCTTTCCGCGTGACGGCGGGGTGACGATATTGGGGCCGGGCACAGGGCTGGGCGTCGCGATGATCGCCTTCGACGATGGGCAGCCGCATGTCATCGCCACCGAGGGCGGGCATCTGGACTTCGCGCCGCTCGATCCGCTGGAGGAGAAGATCCTCGCCTATCTGCGGGACAAATTCCTGCGCGTGTCGACCGAGCGGATCGTGTCGGGGCCGGGCCTCAACAATATCTACAAGGCAATGGCGACCATCGGCCATGATCGGGTCGTGTTGATGGAAGATGCCGAGCTTTGGCAGGCGGCCATTGATGGCACGGACGAATTTGCGCGGGCGGCGTTCGACCGTTTCTGCATGTCCTATGGATCGGTCGCGGGTGACTTGGCGCTGGCGCAGGGGCCGCATGCGGTGGTGCTGGCGGGCGGGCTGACGCAGCGGATGCGCGGATTGCTGCCGCAGAGCGGGTTTCATCAGCGCTTCACCGCCAAGGGACGGTTCGAGAGCCTGATGAAATCCGTGCCGATCCGCCTCGCATTGCATGACGAAATCGGGCTGTACGGCGCCGCCGCGGCCTTTCGGGAGAAGAAATAATGTCCTTGAGCGTGGAACAGGTGATGGAACTGGCGCCGGTGATCCCGGTGCTGGTGATCGATCGGGTCGAGGATGCGTTGCCGATTGCGCAGGCGCTGGTGAAGGGCGGGCTACCCGCGCTGGAAGTGACGTTGCGGACGCCGGCTGCTCTGGATGTGATCCGGGAAATGGCGAAGGTCGAGGGCGCGGTGGTGGGTGCGGGGACCGTGCTCAATCCCGCGCAACTCGATGCCGCGATGGAGGCGGGGGCGCGCTTCATCGTCAGTCCCGGTCTCACCGAACCATTGGGCAAGGCGGCGATTGCGGCGGGGATTCCCTTCCTGCCCGGCACCGCGACGGCGGGCGACATCATGCGCGGGCTGGATATGGGCCTTTCGCATTTCAAATTCTTTCCGGCGGAAACTTCGGGCGGTTTGCCTGCGCTCAAGGCTCTGGCGGCGCCCTTGCACACGGCGCGTTTCTGCCCGACCGGCGGGATCACGGCGGAAAGCGCGCCGAAATGGCTGGCCGAGCCCTTCATCAAATGCGTCGGCGGCAGTTGGGTCGTGCCCAAGGGGCCGGTCGATCCGATGAAGATCGAGGCGCTCGCCCGCGAAGCCGCATCGCTTCCGCGCTAAGCTTGCCTCCGCGCCAACGCCATCCTAGATGCGTTTCATGAACCTGCGTCGGCTGCTTCCATCCCTGGCCCTGTTCCTGTCCGGTTGCGCCAGCACCTTTCAGGGCTATCCCTCACTCGCCAAGCGGGCGATCGAGGGTGCGCCCATTGCCGAGGCGGCGCCCCAACCCTCGCCGGTCGCGCCGGAACCGGAGCTGGTCCAGAATGTGGAGCGGCTGACGGCGCAGGCTCAGACGGGCGGATCGGCTTTCGACAAGGCCTGGCCCGCGGCGGACAGGGCGACGCGGGCGGCTTCCGGATCGGCGGTTTCCAGCGAGGCCTGGGTGGCGGCGCAGACGGCGTTGAGCGCGCTCGAATCGGCGCGCAACGACAGCGTGTCGGCGCTGGCGAGCCTGGACGTGCT